>JAMJFO010000070.1 GCA_023544645.1 Desulfobulbaceae bacterium
GTTATGTAAAAAAATCCTTGCAAATCGTCACTCGTGTCATTTTGCAAGAGGCTCTCCATGTATGGACATATTTATAAGATGGCCCAGGAGGTTGTGGCGGGAGCACGTTCCGTCGAAGGTGTTCACGTTGAACTGCGTCGTGTTTCGGAAACATTGCCCCGGGAAGTGCTGGAAAAAATGGGCGCTGTTGCAACCCTTGATGCCCAGAAGGATGTAGAAATCTGCACCGTTGATGAACTCGGGGCAGCCGACGCGGTTATTTTCGGAACACCGACACGATTCGGCAACATGTGCGGTCAGATGAAGCAGTTTCTTGATGCGACCGGAAAGCTCTGGCAGGAGGGGGCGCTTGTCGGCAAGGCCGGCAGTGTGTTCACCAGTTCCAATACCCAGCATGGCGGCCAGGAATCGACCATACTCAGTTTCCATATCCTGCTGCTCCATCAGGGCATGGTGGTTGTGGGCCTTCCTTACTCATTCCCCGGCCAGATGGAAATTGAAACCATCAGCGGCTGTTCTCCCTATGGGGCTTCAACCATAGCCGGTCCGGACGGAAGTCTCTCGCCCAATGAGAATGAATTGGCCGGGGCCCGTTATCAGGGAGAACATGTGGCAAAGATCGCCAGAAAACTGGCAGCTTAATAGTTCTGTTCCTGATCCGGGGAGGCCGATTGTTTTGCGCCCCGGATCAGGGATACAGGATATCATTTTTTGCAGGAAAAAATAGAGCCATCCCTGTTTCAGTAAACAAAACTGAATATCCTGCTTCCCCGCAGGCCGTAGCGGCCGATTTTTGGCGCTGCCGCGCTCCATCCCTGGTATAAGGTCCCGCCGGGTTCAAACGTCTGCCCATTAACATATTCCGGGAAAATCCATTCTTCATTATTTTTTCCGGCATTTGTCAGCCCAGTGGGCGGACAACAAAAGGACAGGGTTCATCGTTCGATTTTTTCAATTCGTCTGAGGTGGCGGCCACCGAGAAACTGAGCATTCAGCCAAGCGTCGATGAGTGCCAGCGCCGTTTCTTCCGTCACCATTCTGGCGCCGATGGAAATCACGTTGGCATTATTATGTTCTTTTGCCAGTCGCGCGCTCTTCTCGTTCCAGCAGACAGCGCAGCGGATGCCTTTGACTTTGTTGGCCGTCATTGCCTCGCCATTGCCGCTGCCGCCAAAAATTACTGCCAGATCACACTCGCCCCCGGCAACGCTTTCAGCGGCAGGTCTTATAAAGTCAGGATAGTCAACCGGCTGTGGACTGCTGGTGCCGAAATCAGTTATCCGGTGGCCCAGTGATTGGAGTCGGTCTTTCACCTTTTCCTTCAGGTGGTAACCGGCATGATCTGTTGCCAGGGCTATTTTGACCATTCAGCAGCTGTCATCAACGAACAGAAGGGGGAAAAGGGAAAAGTATTCTGTTCATCCGGGAAAATCTTCCATCAGGTAATTCTTGCCGTCAACAGACACGAAATGGACGCCGCTCAATTTGGGCAGCCCGGCAATTTTCCAGGCTTTCATGGGGTTGATGAATTCATTGTTGACACATTGCTTAGGCTGGTCAACATGCTTGCATACATAATTGAGTATGGGGAACGCGTTGAATTTCTTGTAATAATTGCGCATGAACTCAATAATTTCGAGTTGTTCCTCATCCAGGGGAGCTATATCGACCTGTTTGGCAATTTCTCGGGCCACTTCATGATTCCAGTCATCCTGGTTGATGAGAAATCCATCCTCATCCAAAGCAATTTTTTTTCCTGCAACTGTAATTTCGCCCATGGTTGTTCTCCTGATATTTTTTGTACAATTGAAGAGTTATTTATTCAAATGTTTCAAGATTCATGCCAAACTCCTCTTTCCCCGGGCCGGTTTTCCTCCTACAGACCGGATATGCCTGTCGGGAAAAGAAAAGCTTATTATTCTGCTGTCAGAAAAATTCATTCATCAGGTCCAGTGTTTCCTGTTGGTCAAAGGACTGTTTGACCAGAGGCATTTCATGTAACGGGGGGATCTGATCGGTCAGCAGTGGCCGGGAGTTGCGATAAAAAATGCCTGTGGGGATGGAGTCTCCCCATTGCAGGGATTTCGCAAAAGCCGCCATCCGGTCTTGGGGATCATGGGATTCATCAAGATGGTAAACACGCTCCCTGTACCATGCAAATGTGTTGATTTTGTTAAATGAAACGCATGGCTGGAGAATATCTATCAAGGCAAACCCCGAATGATGGATAGCCTCGGTCATCAGGTATTGCAGGAATTCCATATCACCGACAAAACCGCGCGCGACAAAGCTGCAGTCAAGCGATATGGCCAGAGCCAGCGGATTGAACTGCGCTGACAGGGAGCCGAAGGGCTGGGTCTTGGTTTTCATCCCCTGCCCGGTAGTCGGAGAGGCCTGGCCCTTTGTCAATCCGTATATCTGGTTGTTGTGGACAAAGAGTTTTACGTTGACGTTGCGGCGGATGGCATGGAGGAAATGATTGCCTCCTTCCCCGTAACAGTCTCCGTCGCCTGTGTTGACCATGACCAGCATCTCCGGGTTGGTCATGGCTATTCCGGTTGCCACCGGGAGCGCTCTGCCGTGGAGCCCGTTGAAGGCATTGCAGCGGATATAGTGGGGAAGTTTGGCTGCCTGCCCGATTCCCGACACAATGGTATATTGGTGCGGTTTGATGGCAAGGTCAGCCATGGTCTGCTGGAGGGTGTTAAGCAGTCCGAAATTTCCGCATCCCGGACACCATGCCGGTGTCTGGTCCTGGTATTCTTTTTTGTCCGTCATACTGGGTATCCTCTTATTGCAGGTTTTTCATACAGGTTATGTGTCCTGGAGATGCGCAGATATTTCTTCGCGTAACGAATCAGAGGTAAACGGCCTGCCGTCATACCTGTTCACCCGGCCCGAACAGCGAAACCCGGTTTCACTGTGGAGCAGCATGGCGAACTGGCCGGTTGCATTCTGCTCCACGCACAGGGTGTGCCGGGCAGCCTGCAGGATGTCAAGGTATCCGGACGCATCCTGGGGGGGAAAGGGGTAGACCTCGGCAAAATGCAGCATGGCTATCCGGTGTGTGTCGTTCAGGAGATCAACGACCTCTTTGATCACGCCATAGGTTGAGCCGTATCCGATCAGGATTATCTCCGGATTTTCCGGACCGTACAGTTCGGGCGGGGAGATCTCATTTCGCAGCAGTTTGAGTTTTCTGTGCAGTCTCTTGTCAACCATCCGGTTTCTGGTTGCGCCGTCCTCAATTATATGGCCGTTCTCGTCATGCTCGTCACTGTCCACAACGACGAGATGGGGTGATTCGCCCGGCACCGCCAGTGGGGAAATCCCGCTTTCAGTCATGGTATAGCGATGATATTCCTCCAGTTCCCCTAAGGCCTCGCCGCGCAGACGGTAATCGTGGTATCGCAGGCTGCTGAAATCAAAGGGAGCGCTGGTCCATTCACAGTCAGCCAGGTACTGGTCGCCCTGGACAAAGACCGGGATCTGGTATTTTTCCGCCAGGTCAAATGCCTTGTTGACCGCGTGGAAGGCCTGTTCAGGCGTGCCGGGAGTCAGGACAACCCGCGGGAATTCACCATGGCCTCCATGGACAACGAAAAGAAGGTCGCTCTGCTCGGTGCGGGTCGGCAGGCCCGTGGCCGGGCCGGGCCGCTGCATTTCACAGATGACTATGGGCGTTTCGGTCATGGCCGCCAGGGAGACGCCTTCCGTCATCAGGGCGTAGCCACCGCCGGAAGTGGAGGTCATGGACCTGACTCCGGCATATGAAGCCCCTAAAGCCATGTTTATGGCGCTTATCTCATCTTCGGCCTGTTCAACTATGATTTTCTGTTTTTTCGATTTTCCGGCAAGATAAACCATGATGCCTGTTGACGGGGTCATGGGGTAGGCGGAATAAAACCGGCAGCCGGCTGTCACGGCTCCAAAGGCTATGGCTTGGGTTCCGTTAATAAGCAATAATTTTTCATCCCCGGGCGCGTCGGTTCGGAAATGCTCCAGTCTAGCGCATTTTTCCCTGGCGTGGCGATACCCCCCCCCGACTGCCTTGAGATTATTCGTAATGATGTCCTCATTTTTCCGGGCCAGTGATTCTCTGATGACATCTTTGGCAGCATCGGGCTTGATGTCGAACAGGCCGAGAACAGCGCCGATTGCCACGGAATTACCCATGATTTTTTTGCCGCCTTCCTCCTCTGCAATGCCGGCAAAAGGAGTGGGGAGGAAAATATCCCCCTGGAGCTTGTCATTCACCTCATCGGGATCGTAAAGGATCACCCCGTTTTCGTGTAACTCATCCTGGTGAATATCAATGCTCTCCCTGTTCAGGGCAATGAGGATGTGGACCGCTTGCCGTGGTGCGGTCACAGGATCTGTTGCAATCCTGATCTGGTAAAAATTATGTCCTCCCCGGACACGGGACATGTAATCCTGATGGGTAAATACGTGGTAACGCAGCCGGCTGAAGATTTTTGCCAGCGCCGCACCGGTTGTCTGCAGGCCCTGTCCTGCTTCACCGGCAATTTTTATTGAATAATCCATGTTGTCACCCCGGTAAAAAATAATTTTAGCTGCCTTTTTCATCATGTTTAATACAATTTACATGCCATAACAGGTCCGGCAGGCAATGAAGGGTCAGCGCGGGGAAGAGGGATCAGGGCCGCCGAATCTCACGACTTTTTCTTATCTGAGGGTATTTGCCGGACGATTTGTTGAAAAATCATTATGAAAAACAACAGATGTTAGCTGTTAAGGCTATAGGCTTTTAGGGGCGGTTTTCGCAAGTATCCTAATAGTCTTCAGCCTACAGCCTGATCAATATTCGAGTTGAATCCTCACACGTTCTTTTTCTTTACAGTAAGTTAATATAAGTCAAAAAGTTGACTAATATAAGAAGAGATATGTCCTGCAGGAATGGACTCTGTCTTGCCGGGCCGGACATTTTAACCCGGACAGGAAAAATAGAATAAAATCGAGGATGAGCGGAAAAGAAACAGACAGGTGTTTGTCTGCTTTTTTTCTTTATTTGGAAAGGTGATATTTCTTCAGAAGATCGTACAGCCGGGACCGGGAAAGCCCGGCTGTCTTGCAGCATTGGCTGATATCCCCCCCGGTGAGTGCCAGCAGGGAATTGAGATATTTTTTTTCTTCGATTTCAATGGCTCTGTCCCTGGCTTCCTTGATGGTCGGCATGTTTTCGGTGGTTGCGTGGACGGAATTGGTTTCTTCGGAAGCGCCGGCTGCAGGTTTTCCATTTTCCTCTAATCTTTTTCTGGTAACCTGGATCCGGATATTTGTCGGCAGATGCTTCGGATAGAGGATGGAGCTGTCCTGGGCATCGGTGATCGAACGCTCAATGGCCTGGAAAAGCTCCCGCACATTCCCTGGCCAGTCGTAGCGGGTCAGGATTGATAAATAATCGGGCGAGAATTTTTTCTTTTTCAGTTTATTGCGTTTGCTGTAACTGTTGCGATAATAATAGGCGAGTTCGGTAATATCCGCTTTTCTGGTTCTCAGGGGCGGCAGCTCAAGATGAAAGGTTTTGAGCCGGAAGTACAAATCTTCCCGGAATGAACCTTCATCAGCCATGGCCTGCAGGTTCTTGTTGGTTGCGGCTATTAACCTGAAGTCGCTCTTGATCTCCAGGTTGCTGCCAACGGGTCGAAATTTCCGTTCCTGCAGAACCCGCAGGAATTTTTTCTGGATTTCCAGGGGCATCTCGCCGATTTCATCCAGAAACAGGGTGCCGCCGTCGGCCTGCTTGATGAGGCCGGTCTGGGTTTTGTCCGCCCCGGTAAAGGATCCCTTTGCGTGGCCGTACAAAATACTTTCCACCAGGGTGGGGGGCAATGCCGCACAGTCGACAATGGTCAGATTCTTTCTGGCGCGTGCACTCAGATTATGGATGGCCGAGGCAAAAAGCTCTTTCCCGGTTCCTGATTCGCCGGTGATGAGAACGTTTGCATCGGATTGAGATATCCGCACGGACAGATTAATACAGTCCTGTATTGCCTTGCTCCGTCCTATTATGCCATGGTTTATTAACTGTTCATGGATCTGGTTCTGCCCGGCCAGGGCATCCTCTTCTTTACTTTGCCGGTAACGGAGGGCGCGTTTTAATAAATCAGGCAGGCACTCTTCCGGGCATGGATCAATGATATAATCCCAGATGCCGCATTTCAACGCATGTTCGGCATGATCCGGATCGCCGGCGGTTGTGTATATGATGATTTCCGGAGATTTTGTATCGGCGGTCATGAAGTCCTGGACAACAAAACAGGCGGCGCCATCGGGCAATATATCCCGCGACAGGATGACATCGTAGAATTCGCCCCGATTTTTTTTCAAACCCTCCCCGAGGGTGGAGGCATGGATGGCATCAACCTGGAGATCGGCGGTGCTTTTCAACAGGGCCTCAAACAGCTTTTTGTCGTTGTCAATTATGAGAACAGCAGAAGATGACTGTACCATGTTAATCTGTCCAGGCTCTAGATATTTCGGCGTTCAGCTTTACGATACCTGGGTGCGGGGCAGGCGGCCCGCCAGGCCTCTGACATAAGTATAAATTGCAAAGTGAAGCAGTTGCGGGAAAAAAATTACTTTCCTGCCGGATATGGACGCTGCAGAGCAGTTGCTTCCTTGAGGCTGGTGTTTCTGCCGGTTCGAGCACTGCATATGGAGGCGCTTGAACAATGCTGAACACAAGGTTAAGGCAAGCGGATTCATTGTTATTTACCTCGCAAAAGTAAAACTTTCACAGCGTTTTATCCAATGAAGAATGCTAAATTATAACAGGAAGATTGACATCGCACAATGCTTTGTTTATCTTGCGCCACCACCGTGATTTTTTGCAGGTCAGGCCGTGAAAGATATCATTTGATTTGCCGAGCTTGAGTCAAATGGAGAATATTCAGTTGTTGTCCTGATTACAATTTAATTGAGTATGATTTTTGCAAATAACTCAACATGAAAGTCACGCAACATTTTTTCTATTAAAGTGAAAGGCTGGATCTGATGAATACAATTTCAATACTCGTTGTTGAGGACAACCCCGGAGATCTGTTGTTAATTAAGGAATACCTCTCCGAGAGACAAAATTTCGCCTATGACCTCATGGAGTGCGGCACGCTGGAATCCGCCATAGCAACCTTGACCCGTCATGATTTTGATGTCGTCCTCCTTGACCTTTCCCTGCCGGATTCCTTCGGGCTGGATACGGTTCGCAAGGTCATAACGAACTTCCCCGAAATAGCGGTGGTGGTGCTCACGGGATTGCAGGATGAAGATACTGCAATCCAATCCGTCCGTTACGGCGCTCAGGATTATCTTGAGAAACAGCTTCTTTCTCCGGGTATGCTCTACAAGTCAATAGTTTATGCGACTGAGCGGCAAAAATTACTGCAGGAGAAGGAGGATCTTCTGCACGACCTGACTCTGGCCCTGCAGAAAATTGAATCGCTGGAAGGTATTCTGCCTGTGTGCATAAGCTGCAAAAAGATTCTTGATGAAAAAAAGCAATGGCGGCGTATTGAAGAATATATTCAGCAACGTTCCGGGGCGGAGCTGGTTCAATTGATATGCCCGGCATGCAAGAACGATATGGAAAAAGAATCCGCGTTTGAACGTTAGAACAATGCGCGCTTGTTTTTACTGAATAAATGGGGCGGTCACTCCATATTTTTCAGGACAGTTGAGTATGCCTGCATAAAAGTTGAAAACCCATTATACGTCTGCAGACCTCAGCTGGCATGATTATTGATTAATCATGTTTCATGGAGATCACTATCTGTTCGATATCGGCAGGAACAGGATCACGGAAAGGTGGTGTTGCTCTTGTTGTCCTGCTTGTCATTTTTGCGGCAGGATGCGTCGAGGATTACGACACGGCAATTCCACGCCTCACCTGGTATGTATTTGACGAACCCTCCGGAGCTTTCCAGCAGGCGGCTGACAACTGTTCAACGGCGTCGGCCGGAGCCTATGCCATCGACATTGCGCTTCTGCCCACTGATGCGGACCAGCAGAGGGAGCAGCTGGTCAGGCGTCTGGCGGCAAGAGACAGCAGTATTGATATCATCGGCATGGATGTTATCTGGACGGCGGAATTTGCCGAAGCCGGCTGGATTCTTCCCTGGCCGCAAAAGGCCCGGGCAAGAATCGCTTCCGGCAGATTACAGCCGGCAATAGAGAGCGCCACTTACGAGAATAAGCTGCAGGCTGTGCCTTTTACCACCAATACCCAGATTCTCTGGTATCGCACCGACAGGGTTGCATCACCTCCCGAAACGTGGGAAGAGATGCTGGGCCAGGCGGAAGCGCTGGGGGAAAAAGGCACGATCCAGGCGCAGGGTGAGCGCTATGAAGGGTTGACCGTTTTTTTCACTTCTCTTCTTGCCTCAGCCGGTGGTGCGATTCTCAGCAGTGATGGTCAAAGGGTCTCGCTGGCAGCTGAACCGGCCAGCCGGGCCTTGAATATTATGAAGACTCTCGCGCTCTCTCCGGCCTCTGACCCGTCCCTGGCCACCAGCCGGGAAGATCAGGCCAGGCTCGCCTTTGAAAAAGGTGACTCGACATTCATGGTCAACTATACGTTTGTCTGGCCCAGTGCCCGGCGAAATGCTCCGGCTGTAGCCGAAAACATGGGATGGGCGCGCTGGCCGGCGGTTAAGAAGGATCATCCCAGCCGGGTGACCATCGGTGGTCTGAATCTCGCCGTGGGAGCGTATACCTCCCACCCGGAATTCGCTTTCCGGGCGGCGGAATGTCTCGCCTCCGAGGAAAATCAGAGAACAACCGCCAGGCTCGGTGGTCTGCCCCCGACAATGATCAAGCTCTACGATGACCCCTCGGTCCGCCGGACCTTCCCCTTTGCCGACACTCTGCTGGCTGCCCTGAAAGATGCAGTGCAAAGGCCCCGCACTCCTCTTTACAACGATATCTCCTTGGCAGTCAGCAGGACACTCCATCCCATGAATGAAATACGTCCCCGGAAAGATGTTGCAAAGCTGAAACGATCTGTAACAAGGGCATTGCATTCCAAAGGTCTGTTATGAACAAGCCGCGACGGGCTGAACGGCTTCTTGGCTGGTATCTCTGCGCGCCGGCAATGGCCGCAATGATGCTGGTAACCGCTTATCCCATTGCTTATGCTGTCTGGCTCTCTTTTTTTCGCCACGATCTTCGCTTTCCCGAGCAGAATCAATTCGTCGGCCTTGCCAACTACGCCATTGTCCTTACCTCGGATGTCTGGTGGCAGGCGCTTGGCAATACGCTGATCATAACTGTCTGTTCGGTTTCCATGGAACTGGTGTTGGGTATGCTGTTTGCCCTCCTGATGCATCGGGTTGTTTTCGGCCGCCGTCTGGTTCGGACCGCGACACTTATCCCCTACGGCATCATTACGGTCATCGCGGCGCTGGCCTGGAAGTTCGCCTTTGATCCCGCCACCGGCTTCATCAATGCGGTTCTGGGATTTGATCAGTCCTGGTTTACCCGGCGCTGGTCAGCCTTTCTGGTTATTATTTTGACCGAGATCTGGAAAACGACACCATTCATGTCCCTGCTGCTGCTCGCCGGTCTCACCCTTGTGCCCCGGGATATTCTCAAGGCCGCGCAGGTGGACGGCGCCAATGCCTGGCAGCGTTTCACCAGAATTACCCTGCCTCTTATGAAACAGGCGATAGGCGTAGCTCTTTTGTTCAGGACCCTCGATGCCTTCCGCATCTTTGACACGGTTTTCGTCCAGACCCGCGGCGCGCAGAATACCGAGTCGGTCTCCATTGTCGGCTATAATGCCCTTATTGCCAGATTGAATCTGGGGCTCGGTTCAGCGGTCTCGGTGCTTATTTTTCTGTGCGTGCTGCTCATCGCCGCCTTTTATCTGCATGGTTTCCAGATGGCGCGTTCACTCAGCAGGGGGCAGCATCAATGAGCGGACAGAGGGATTTTATGCAGAAAATATTCTGGGGCGCCAGCACGCTGGTGACCATAGTTTATGCGATTATCCCGGTTGTCTGGATTATCTCGCTTTCCTTCAAGCGAAATGTTGATCTTTCCGATAATCGGTTTTTCCCCCAGCGGATTACCCTGGAAAATTATTACGCAATCTTTCAAGATGCCCAGTTTCCCGCAGCCCTGTATAATTCCCTGGCAATCGGACTCATTTCAACGGCACTGGCGGTCATCCTGGCCACATTTGCCGCCTACGCCATTGTCCGGCTCCGGTTTCCAGGCAAGAACCTTGTCCTTGCCTCATCGCTGGCCATTGCCATGTTCCCGCCGATTTCGATCATCGGCCCCCTCTTCAATATGTGGCGGACCATAGGCCTCTTCGATACCTGGGCCGGGCTTATCCTCCCCTACATGACCCTGACTCTGCCGCTGGCCATCTGGACTCTTTCGGCCTTTTTCCGGGAGGTCCCCTGGGATCTCGAAAAGGCGGCGAGGGTGGACGGAGCCACGCCCTTTCAGGCCTTCCGGCTGGTCATCGTCCCCTTGGCTGCACCTGGTATTTTTACCGCGGCCATCCTGGTATTTATTTTTGCCTGGAACGATTTTCTTTTCGCGATTTCACTGACATCGACCAATAATGCCCGTACTGTGCCGGCAGCCATAGCTTTTTTCACCGGCAGTTCGCGGTTTGAGCAGCCCACCGGCTCCATTGCCGCTGCGTCGGTTGTTGTAACCGCGCCGATGATCGCCCTTGTATTACTTTTTCAGAAACGGATTGTGGCAGGGCTGACCGCCGGCGCCGTAAAGGGATGAAAAGGGGAGAGCAGAAATGGCCGGAATAGTTCTCGATCATATTTCGAAAACATTTGCTGACGGGACGGTCGCGGTCAGCGATGTCTCCCTAGCCATTGCGGATGGGGAATTTTTTATTCTCCTGGGGCCTTCTGGATGCGGTAAATCGACTCTGCTTAATATGATCGTCGGTCTTGAGACAGTTTCCCTGGGCAGTATAAAAGTTGATGGCCAAATCGTTAATAACGTGGATCCTAAAGACCGCAACATGGCAATGGTCTTCCAGAGTTATGCGCTTTATCCGCATATGAACGTGCGGCAGAATATGGAATTTCCGTTGAAGCTGGCCGGCATGGAAAAAAGGGAGATTGCCAGGAAAGTGCATCGGGCGGCATCGATTCTTGAGCTCGAAGATCTTCTTGAGCGAATGCCGCGGGCTCTTTCAGGCGGCCAACGGCAACGTGTGGCCATGGGCAGGGCCATTGTCCGGGAGCCCCATGCCTTTCTCCTTGATGAACCTTTGTCAAATCTGGACGCCAAACTTCGCTTTCAGATGCGGGCCGAAATGAAAGGCCTGCAAAAGAAACTCGGTACCACAATGGTTTATGTGACCCATGATCAAACCGAGGCCATGACTCTTGGCGACCGCCTGGTTTTGCTGCGACAGGGTAAAATCCAACAGATCGGTACACCGCGTGAACTTTATTCGGCGCCGCGCAACCTGTTTGTTGCCGGCTTCATCGGTTCCCCGGCAATGAATTTTCTTCCCGCGGAAGTCAAGGACAATCATCTGCGGCTGCCGATGGTGCAGATTCCACTGGAACAGCTGTCTCCCGGCGAAATAAAGCCGGGGCACTACATCGCCGGCATCCGGCCCGAACATATGTACTGTACGGATGATGGCCAAAGACCTCCCCATGCGTTTCAGGTAAAGGTTGAGATCATTGAGTGGCTGGGAGCTGATGCCTATGTCCATTTCGAAACAGATAAGGGGGACTGGTCCTCTCCTATATCGCCCTTTCCCGATGAGCTGGGCCGAAAGATGACCAGGGAGGGGGGTGTCGCCATGACCGCCCGTCTCGATCCGTCAAGAAAGATTACATCAGGAGAATCGCTGACCCTGGCAATAAATCAGGAGAAGATTCATTTGTTCGATATTTCATCAGGACTGCGGAAAAAAAATGTAATCAAGCATACTGGTTGGGCATGATCAGGCCGCCGGCGGTTCACGAAAGGGACCTGCCCGCTCTCTACATCAGGTATGCGGGCAGGCCGATGGATGAAAAAGGAAAAGCGGCGCCTTTGTGACCCCTTGCACCTGCCATTTTCCTTGCCGGTGTGGACAAAAAGTGTGAATCAGTCCAGCTTGAATGTCACCTTGAGATGCATCCGGTAAAGTTTAGGTTTGCCGTCTGCAATAAGAATCTCCTGGTCCTTAATCCAGATGCCGCGCACTCCTCTCAGGGTGTCGTTGGCCCTTTTGATTCCCTGCTGCAGGGCATCTTCAAAACTTTTTTCCGAATCCGCGCTCAATTCAATAATCTTTGCCACTGATGCCATGTCAATCTCCTTTTTGTTTTTCATGGTTCATTGTTGCAATGGGGAATGTTGATGTACATGTAAGGGGAGTGTTTCAATAAGCATGCCAGATAAGAAAACAGCTGTATGTGGAACCCTTTTTGGAAATGATAATGGATATACTGCTCAAGCTGGTCCGTCTTTTGCAGAAAAGATAATGGGTTAACGAAGATTTTGTTCAAAGGCGCTTGCCCCATTGTACGGGATCAGGTGTCAAATGCAGTTCACACGTGTAAATTTCATATTTTGCAGGAAATTATGAATCAGCAGTCTATTCTTGTTGTCGATGATAATCAGGCAGAAGTGGAGATATTGAAAGAAGCTGTCAATGAGGTCTGTCCGGAATTGACAATCCTTGCCGTATATAATGGCGAGGACTGTTTATCCGTTCTGCGTCATATCGGCCAGTGGGTCGATACCGCCAAACCGGATCTGATCCTCCTGGACCTGAATATGCCCGGCAGCAACGGCCGTGCTGTACTGTCAAAAATAAAAAGTGACCCTCAGCTTTGTCATATCCCGGTTATCATACTTTCAACATCGGCAGCCGAGGAAGATGTGTTCGATACACACCGGCTTTACGCAAACTCATATATAGCAAAGCCCTTGGGGTATGAAGAGCTGAAAACCCTGGTCCGGCAGCTGCTGCACTACTGGCTGAAGGTGGCTCGGATTCCGGCAACCTGCTGAAGCCTGCCGCGTGTCCGGCATTTCCTTGATTGTTTAATCTGTTGATATCCGGTTCTTCGGACCAGGACAGATGTTATGCTGATTCCAACAAAAAAGGCGCATCAACAGATGCGCCTTTTTTGTTGGTTTTAAGGAAGAGTTAGAATTTGTATCGTACCGTCAGGTATCCGAGATGCGTTTCGTAATCGTGGTCAGCATATGCGCCGGTCAAAATGCTTCCTGAAGGCTGATACTCGTATCCAAGGTACTGGAGGTCTTCGTATTCAACGTCTTCGTAAATATAGCCGAGGATCATGTCCAGCTTCTCGGTCACGGCATACAGCGCTTTTGCTTCCACGGTCGTGATATAATAATCCTCTGCCTCATCAATCGGGAGCAGGGCAGAGGTTCCTTCGGTTGTGAAATCGGTTTCTCCGTCGGACTGCTGGTATTGCCAGGACAGGCTCAACCTCAGGCGGTCCTTCATGAGCGGCATCTGGCCCATGAGTCCGATTGTCCAGAAATCATCGTCAAGGGACTGGGTCCAGAGGTATGAAGACGGATTTCCGTCGTCAATGGTCGGGTCAGCCGTCTGGGGCGGGGTGCCGGCACCGGCTTGATAATTATAATGGTTGGAATCCGCTTCATACTTTTCGTAGCCGGCAAAACCGCTCACCTGCAGAATTTGTGCCGCCCGCCACATGAAATCAAGATAGAGTTCGTGTCCCTCGTCTTCGGTGCGTCCGAGAGTCACATCATCATAGTCATTGTTGACATAGGCGTACTCCAAGCCGAAATCAAGGTTTTTTACCGGGTAGAACTCCAGGGCAAGCTTGATTTCATTTTTCTGCTTGGTCGTGGCGTCAAAACGCTGGACAAATTGGGCGATATATTCCGCATCAGTGATGGAGACGCCGGTCAGGTCATGGCTTTCATCGGCGTCACGGTCCAGGAAGGTGTAGGATGCCTTCACCGTCATGAAATCCAGGCTGGTATTCTTCGCCTTGACAAACAGGACATTGTCAGTTGAGGTTTCTGCGTCGTGCCGGTTGTTCCGGTCAACGTCCTTGAACTCATACCCGGCGCCGAGTTTGGTATGTCTTGCCAGGTTGTAGTTGGCGTCAAATCCCAGGTTGTGCTTGGAATAATCGAAAAGATGCGATGCATTGCTGCCGCCGGTATACTGGATAATCGATGAGTCATTCTCCTTGTCAAGATAGGAATAAAACAGTCGGGTATCCAGCTGGTCCATGGGGCGGGAGACCAGCGACGCCGAGAACGTCGAATAGGAGATATCTCCGTCAAATGCTGTCTGGTTCAGGCCGGTTGGCGCTGCCATGTTCAGCTCGTTTATCGAAAAATCATTTGTAATGTTGGAATAGCTGCCGTTGACAAGCAGTGCAGACATCATAGGCAGATTGCGCCAGGTCAGGTTGGCGCCGATTTTACCGTAATCATTGTCCGGCGGCAGGGTGTTGATTTCGGTTGCGCTGGTGAAAGGATTGGTCCAGCTGATGGATTTATTGTTATTGTCAAAGGAACTGATCATGCCCGTTACCTTGAACATGATTTCAGTGGAACCGAATCCGCCGGCAATGTTCAGGTCGTCGGTCTCGTAGTCGACCGGTTCCGGCATTTCAACCTGGCCGGAAAAACTTCCTGTTCCCAATGGCTTGAGTCCGTCCTTTTCTTCCCGACTCACTCCGACATCGACAAAAAAAGGTGAGCCAAAGGAAGCGCCGACTTCGGCGCCGTATTTTTTCCTGTCAACGCTGTAATCAAACGAGTTCCAGGCTGCCTCATTGTCCGGATCGACGTTTATCGTCAACATATCGGTGCCTATTCCCGAATACAAGGACTTGGCGCCGAAGGACAAGTTGTGCGGAATTTCGTCGTAGAATATGGAATAATCGAACTGCCCGTAACTGCCTCCTTTGAACAGATAGGATTGATCGTCCAGGCCGATATTCTTTCCGTCGACGCCAAAATAATAGGAGCCCTTGAAATAATTGAGGTTGAGGTTGCCGAACAGTCCATCATCAATATCCCGGTATTCCTGGTATTTGGCGCTGTTGTCCTGGTCATCCACGGCCCTGATTCCCAGTTCCAGCGAACCGCTTACATCTGCATCGTCAGCGGCAAGCACGTTGGCGGCAGGAAGTAAAAGTAATGCGGTAGCAAGCATTAAAGATCTATTCTTCATATTTCCACCTCCTAGCGAGTAAAGGCATGATTTTCAAAACTTGTGCTCCCGTGAATCGCGCCATGGCAATTCAGGCAGGACCGACCGAAAAACCTGTTGCTGGGGCTGCTTCCCGTAAATCCTGTTTTCCCGTCATAAGGGGTGCCGGGATGGCGGGACCAGTCATGACAGTCCTGGCAAAGATTGGGAACCTTTTCGGTCAACAGTTTTGCATGCCTGCTGCCATGAGGTGCGTGGCAGATGGCACAATTTTCCTCGACGGGCGGATGCTCATAGACATATGGTCCCCGTTTGTCGGCATGGCATTGATAGCAGAGCTGGTTTACATTCTCCGCATTGATCATACCGTGGGTGGATTGAGTGCCATGGGGATTATGACAATCACTGCATTGAACCTTGCCTTCCTGGACAGGGTGATGCGAACGCTTGCTGATTTCTCCTCTTTTTGAACGGTGGCAGGTGAAACAGACGGATAGCTGGTCAACGGAAGACCGGCTGGTGTGAATGGTATGGCATGATGCACAGGCCACATCGTTTCTGCTGTGCGCGCCGACTTCCCAGTAACTCAGCATTGAGGTGGCGACATGACAGTTCAGGCACTGCTTGTTCAGTTCTTCTGTGGAACGGCCGCCGTCTTTATTGTAGGAAACGATGGTTTCCCTGGACGGGTCATCAATATGCTTGTCCGCTGATCCGTGGCATGATTGGCAGGTGGAGCTGCTGTTCATTCCGGTCCAGGCCCTTCCGTGATAGGACTGGGCAAAAGCAGGCGACAGATCCTCATGGCAGTCCGCGCATACCGCTCCCATATCATCCATGGCGGCTGCATGGGCCTGCGTAAGGGTAATCGGTCTGTCGAATTGATCGATCCCCATGAAAAGCAGCACAAACACAGCCAATGACAGGGATAATCTTGTCAAAAACTTCCTCCTCATAATCTCTCCTCCAGCTTTGAATTTTGTACAGGCTCTTTTACCGATGCTGATAAGCCTGATGGGAAAAACGCATACCTCGCAAGTATGTTTTTCATCTCATCGGGGGCTGGTAACCTCATTTTGCAATCAGCGGATTACTGCTGCTGGGACGATTTTCTCAGATAGTATCACCTCCTTTTTGCTTTATTATTCTGCATTTTATGTTTTTTTCACAAGAGGTCAAATATGGGATTAAATTTTATTCTCACCTTTGTTTTCCTCTGCATTGTCAAAATCTTTTTTTGCTTTTTCCCAGGCGCGGTCCAGTTCGGAATATGCTTTGCCATACCCTTTTTTGATCTCCTCCCAGGCCTCGGCTGATCCCCGCTTCACCCCGCCGAACCATTCGGCGGCCTCCACTCTTTTTTTCCTCAACTGCATCAGGGTATCCTGCCATTGCTGCCGGGTTTCAGCGCTGAGTTGCTCCCATTGCCGGTCAATCTCCTGCTCCAGCATCTCAATGTTGCGGTCGAGTTCATTGAGTTCCTGTCTGGTTCTGGCAACGGCCTGGTCACGCTGTTCAATGGTATAGTCTTCAATTGACCGGCCGGCGGCGGCGACTTTTTCCTTGACTTCCTCCATGGTTACGGTTTGCTCCGACCTGCTGTCAGAATCTGCCGATGATGCCAGGGCGGCAATGGGCATGAAGACCAGCAACAGGGCGCCCGACAGTATGATGAATCGTCGTGACAACAGTAATTTTTGTTTCATGCAACTCTCCTTTGTTGGGGAATATTTGCCCGCGGAAATTGAATGACAATAACCGGTCGATGCAATCAAGATGCAAATGTGCATCAAGGAATTGTTATGAAAAAATCATGCCAGAAAAAAGCTCAGGTCCGGAGGGAAGAGTATAACTAGCTTAATCTATTTGAATAATAGAAAAGGATGAGCCTCTTGCAAAATGAACAGCCTTTAACGCTGTCCATGAATTGATCTTTGA
>JAMJFO010000071.1 GCA_023544645.1 Desulfobulbaceae bacterium
CTGCGCAGGAAGGTCAGGATTCTTTGTGAAGACAACCGGGCTCCGCAATGGGCCGGAGAATTATGCCGTGATTGGATGGGTATGTTCCCGGAGACAGCGGGAGTACTGTACATTGACGGTCATGTCCGGGTCTATAACGGCAAACAGACCGAACTGCCCCGCCATCACGTTGCCCGGCAGAAACTCTGTCTGCGCGCCACAACGGATTACTGGGTAAACGCCATGGATGGCCAGCCGTTTTTCATGATCAACAAGGCGGTTGATCCCGGTCTGCTGACCGTGCTGGAACAGGAAATTATTCCACGACTGGAACGGGACATTCCCGGCCAGCCGAGCCTGTTTGACCTGAGAAAAGAAAGACTGCTGCCCAGGTTTACCCTGGTTTTTGATCGAGAAGGATACAGTCCGGATTTCATGCTCCGGATGTGGTCAAGACGCATTGCCTGCCTGACTTACCATAAATATCCTGGTGAGGTATGGCCGGAGTCTGAATTTGAGGAGTACAAGGTCACCTTGATATCCGGCCATGAGGTACAAATGAAACTGGCGGAACGCGGTACGTTTCTTGGCGACAGAATGTGGGTGCGCGAGATTCGCAAATTGAGTGAAACGGGTCATCAGACAGCGGTTATTTCCACCAACTTTGTCAGAGATGTGACAGCTACGGCTGCCGCGATGTTTGCCAGGTGGTCTCAAGAAAACTTCTTCAAATATATGCGTGAACACTTCAGCCTTGATCGTCTTATCGATTATTCAACGGAAGATATTCCTGGTACCACGGAGGTGGTCAGCCCCATTTTCAGAGAGGTCGACGGCGAGGTGAGAAGACAGGCGGCTCAACTTGCCCGGAAACGCTGTGAATGTGACAGTGTCGTTCTCTGTGACGATATCGAACTGGACAAGGTCGAAGCGTATGAGATGAAAAAGCAGGCCCTGCGGGAAGAAGTGGAGGAGATGGAGAAGACGTTCGAAGACTTAAAGGCTTGCCGACGGGCAACGCCAAAGCATGTCATGTTGTCGGACCTGCCGGAGGAAGATCAGTTCAGAAAGCTTGGAACCAGAAGCAAGTATTTCATTGATACGATCAAGATGGTGGCGTACCGGGCAGAGACAGCCATGGTGAATATAATCCGGCGGACAATGAGTCATCAGGAAGAAGCCCGAAGTCTATTGCAGGGGCTCTACAAAACAGAAGCGGATATCCTGCCGGATTATGAAAAAATGAGACTCAAGGTGCGTCTGCATCAACCCGCAAACAGATGCAGCGCGGTAACCATGGAACATCTGTGTCAAGAACTTAATGCAACAAAAACCAAATTCCCCGGCACGAATTTGCGGCTGGTTTATGAAATGGTATCGTAACAAAATCTCCCGAGGTCAGGAGGTCTGAAGGTAACATAAGTCAGAAAGTTGAGTAACAGGGAAAATGAGTAACGATGATCACTGCGCATGTCGGGTCAGGCGGGAGGAGAACGAAACGTTCTCCTCCCGGTGCCCGTTTTCGTTATTTCAGGAAGACAAGCCCTCCCCCGCCGTCGGCCACAAACAGGCGGCCGTTGGAGATGACCACGTCGCCGGCCGCGGAGGCCGTATCGTAGAGGTCAATCAGGAGCGGATTGGCGGGATCCGTGTAATTGATCTTGACCACGCCGGCTTCGCCGAAGCCTACATAGAAATGGAGCAGGCCGTTCTGTTGCGTATAATCCATCCGTACCGCTCCGCCGGAGACCGTCTCATAACCGGGGACGTACTGAAGCTTGAATCGGCCCAAGGCGGCCGGTCGGTAGTCGTACACCACTGTGCCGTCCAGTTCCTTCCTGAAAAGATCGGTGGGATCAACCCCAGCGGGCAGCGCGGCAATGAGGTCGGCCATGGCGTAGCAGATGACCCCGAAGCTGTCATAGGTGAAATAGGCATAGTCCCCTACCACCTCTACATCAATTGCCTGGCCGTCCGCCACCCCGACATCGCCGTTCTCATACTTGATGGGCTCGAACACCTTGACGATGCGCATCTGGTTGAGATCGGTCACCTCAACGACTCCGACCCCGTACGGGCCGGTGGCCAGAACCGCGTATTTCTTTCCTGTTGCCGCATCCGTCCACAGCTCGACCCCGGAAGCGGTGCCCAGCAGGGGACTGCCCAGATTAAGGCCGATGTTGCCCACGAAGAAACCGCTGTTCGCTCTGGTCGGATCTTTGGTGACATCATAGACGGTGAGCCCGTTGGTGCCGTCGGCGACCAGGGCGTAGTTGCCGTCGAATTCGACGTCATAGGCCTGGTCCTGATAGGGGAAGACCTTCAGGGCGCCCCAGTCTCCATTGTGCTCAAAGCTGTCGGTCTGGGCAAGGGGCAGGAGGAGCGGCGCGCCCACCGTGCCCGCGCCCGCCTCGACCAGGTCGATGGCTACCCGCCGCATGCCGTTGCCGACGCACATCGCCCAGGTAACGCCCCTAGCCTTGTCGACTACGTTGCGCACGGTATGGGAAGCAGGGTAGATTCCGTCAATGGGATATTCATCCTGCAGGGTATTGGCCACCAGGTGGATATCATCGGTGGGGTAGCCCTCGTCATCGGTCAGCCGCCAGGCGCTGACGCCGTGCGGCCCGTCCGAGACATAAAGATAGCGGTCGGTGGCGTCCACGCCCGCGGCATGTCCGATGGCGATGGTCTCGGTGGCTGTACCGTCGACTGCGGCGCCGATTTCGCTGGTGGTGGGGAAATAGACCGGGATGGCAAAACGGTCGGTCATGACCGGGGCATTGATATCGGTGACGTCGACAAAGACAAAACCGCCCGCGCCTGAGCATTCCAGCACGTCAACGCTGCCGGCTGAGGTAAGAATCGGATTGTCCATGAGCTGCAGGGTATAGCCGTGGCCGTTGAGTTCCCGGGTGGCCAGCAACGACGGGGCCTCGTAGAAACACCTGGGCAGGGATTCGTTGTCCAGAGGATCCCAGGGGGACATGTCATAGGAGGTGATGTCCTCGAAATCCGGAACATTGTTGTCCGGAACGCCATCCGTATCATTGTCGTAGGGCGGAGCCGCGCCCTGCCAGCTGGTGTCGGGGGTCGCTGCGTTATCCAGGATGACCAGTCCGGCAAAGTGATCCGTCAGGTACACCTGGTTGTCGCGGACCTCCACGCCGGTCACGCCGGACTCCTTGAGCATGCCCGCACCCTCATAGGGGAGGAGGCTGGAAGGCGTGGATTTGGTGTCATAGGGGCCGTTTACCGGCACCGCCGGGAAATAGCCGAGAAAGGGGGCGGACAGGAAATTGGTTGCCGACGCGTTTTCATAGCCGGTGACATCCACGGCAATCACCCCGCCCAGGGAATAGGCGACATAGGCGATGGACCTGCCGTCCAGGAGTTCCGCATCCACATCCAGGGCCTCGTAATACCACTTCCCGGTGCGCTCCAGATCGGCCCACGGGGTCGGGGCGTCGGGAGCAGTTCCCTTCATGATCTCGGTAATCTCGTAGTTGACCTGCCGGTAGTCCGGCATGCCGGTGAAATCATCCAGGTAAAGATCACCGGTAAGCGGATCGGTGCCCACGGTCTGAGTGACGGCCATGGACCCGAAGAAATCCTCGGTCCTGGCCTCATCGGTGTAGAGATTATAGCCGGCGACCTGCTGCAGGCTGACCGGGTCGAAGATCCCCAGTCCCAGTACGCCTATGGCCGCAAACAATTTCTGGTTGACGAGTTTGAGGGAGATGGGCCCGCCCCAGGGCTGTTCACCGGCATACTGCACCGTGCAGACCTCGCTGTCTATGAACAGGGTGGAATCCGCCTCCAGGACCTGGTTGAACAGGTTGGCCAGCGAGGTCTTGTGGATGCCGAACTTGTTGTCGGCGATGAAGATGTCCGTCCCGTCGCTGACAATATCGGCGATGGGCGCGGCGCTGCTGCTCATGATATTGCCGGTCAGGATGGAGCCGCCGGTTTCGGTAAAGGTCACATTGTCCATGTAATAACTGACCGGGGTGGTGCTGACCACGCTCATCAGCGTCGGATCCGTAATATCAACCACGGTAATGCCCGAGGCGCCGTTGGCGACCAGGGCATACACGCCGCCGTTGTAGTTCACTACCTCGATGTTGAAAGCAAATTCCGGCAGAGTCACCTTGTAGACCGGGCCTTGGACAGTGCCCACCTGGGTGGCATTCAATTCCGTGCCGATATTGAACAGACACCACTCGGTCCCGTAATGCTGGAAGCGGGCCAGGGCGGTGCTGGAGCCGCCGATCTGGACATCAGGGCCAAGGACAGGGGCCATGTCCGCGGGCTGAACGGCAACACTTACCTCCCTGGCCACGGTCCCGTCAAGCTCGAGCCGGAATACCAGGTCCGCCTCTGCTGCCACGGCGAGCAGACTGACATCAGCAATCGCGGAAGTTGCAGAGAAAGCGGTCAGCGGCACTTTCGGGCCGGACACCTGGGTCCAGGCGAAAGTGGAAGGCATACCGGTAACCACTGCGCTCAGATTAACCGAGACGGCCTGGGCCTCGACGAACGATGCCGGATCTGCCGTGAGCGAGTCGATGGTGACGGCAGCGATTTGTGCAACAAGCGCGAAATCAACCGTTGTGGTGACCCCGGCCTGAACGGTTGCCGGCAATGACTGGGAAGTAAACCCTTCAGCCGTCGCGGTCAGAGAATATGTCCCGGCGGTTACCTCATTCATGACATATGCTCCGGCGCTGTCGGTCACGGCGGAAAAACCGCCGCTCCCCGTGCTGACCTGAGCGCCGGCTATTGCTGTTCCGGTCGCGCTGTCAGTCACCGTACCCCTGATGGTGCCGGTGGTCGCGACAGTCGTGTTCAGGGCAAAATTGAGGACGGTCGTTGTCCCCACCATGATGGTTGCCGGCAGAGTCTGAACTGCGTAACCGGCAGCTGATGCTGTGACACTGTAGCTTCCCCCGGGCAGATTCAGGGCATAGGTTCCTCTGGAGCCGGTAATTGCCGTAAATACTCCGGTCGCACCCGACGCCGAAACAAGGGCGCCAACGATTGCCGTTTTGGTGCCGTTGATGGTCACCTTACCTTTCAGGGTGCCGGTCGTCGGCGATGGTTTCGCGGCAAAGACCCCTCCTGGCCAGGCGAGCAGGTATACGCTGCACAGCACTACCAGTGCAACCCTTCCCATGATTTTCATTGAGTTCATTGTAACCTCCCACACAGTTCTGTTAAAAAAAAACAGCAGAGCAGCGCTTCCCCCGAAGCGCTGCTCTACAGACCTCGCGATTTGTTGTTTATTTTGCGATCCTTCTCACTTGTTGGAAATAGCACGTGACGTTTTTTTCGAAATAACAATTTCTGTTTATCAAGCAATTTCCGTTCCGCATTTTACACTGGCCTCCAGTTTTATAACAGCTCGAATTCGTTGGCGAAAATTTATTTCGGCCAAAGCAGCCGCCTCGCCGGCCGCCAGAAACTGGTCACCAGCTCACCAGTTTCTGGCGCGCCTCCCAATCGCAAACTCCAGGAAAAGATGCAACTGCCTGGCTGAGCCGGTGGGTTGGAAGCGCAGGTATGTGCGCCCAGCCGGGGGCGCACCAAAAAATGCGGGATCTTTCAGAGAGGGGTCAAGCTGAAAGCGCCGGGATAAACCGGCATGGGGTAGAGGGCGGAAGTCCTTTACATGAAAGGAGGGACGAAGGGGTCGGAAAGAGGTCAGGAAAGGGAACTGTTACTTTTTCTTCTCACCTTCTTGTCCTTATTTTGTTAGAAAAGGAGGTGATTATACCAGCAATGTTATCGCGCAGCTACAACCGAGTCAGGTGTCCGGAATCGATGGAATCGCTGTCCGGTTTCAAAAAATGGAACGGGTGTCCGGAATGGAAAGGAATACGCCATAGAATCTCGTCATTTCCTATCCGCAGCATGATGAATCGCCTTTGCCTTCCTTCCTGTTATCGAAATATCGTTGCAGGTTTTCCGGCAATTCCTTAAGGGGGGCTGGAACAACCAGCACCATTTCATTAATATTTAGCATGGCGCCCATGATTGCCTCGATTAACAATGGAAGCGGTGCGTAAGGGAACACCTTGCCACGGTAATGCCACTCACGGCAGTCAATGCTGGTGTTGTTATTAGTAAGATCCCCACAGGACTCACATACTGATTCACGGATGTCCTGAGCAATATCCCGGCCATTGATCCGTATCGAGGGTGAACTCAACAAAGCATTCATTTTTGCCTCTGCCGGCGTTTGGACAACAATCTCGTGATGTTGCAGCTCAATCCCAAGTGCCTCAGCCACCGGCTTGAGGAGCTGCACGGCGGTTCTTAACTGATCTCCAGTCGGGATGCAGCGTTTGCAGGTGTCAAGATTAATCACCAGCAGATCGACATTCAAAACTTTACTCGTCGCCGGTGTCTCCTTTGTTTCGCCCGAAGGGGCTTCAGGTTGGGCAGGTTGAATGGCTTTACACCTGCACCCGCAACCGGCACTCCCTGATACAGCATCCTTTTCGTAATTCTCCCGAACAGGGCTTCGAATCTCGTCGTTCTTTTGCTTCTTCATACAGACCTCCTTTGTTCGCTTTGTTTCGAGCATTAATTTGTTAGCGATGGCGAAAGAATTATCTACAAAAAATTGCTGGTTCGGCCTTGGCCGTTTATTTTAATAGTGCTATTTTAAGAATATTTTGCAACAGGTTGAAATGGTTATCGAATGAATAAATTCCACAATGATTCTGCTTTGCATTCTGGGCAATTATCAGATCTGGAATCCCTACACCGTTTAAGCCTTTCTTGAGGCATTTATACTGATAATCAATAAGTTCAGCCCAATTTATATTGATTGGCAATTTGTTGATGTTGTGGAGTAATTTTATAAGTTTTCTTTGTTTTCTTATTTTTAAAAAGGGAGTTAGTTCCGCTAGAATCAAGTCGTTGGTGAAAACAATATTTTCATCGATTAGAAAATCTAATTTTTCCGAATTATCTCCCTTTCTGAAATATTCCACCCACACAGAGGTATCAACTAGAACCGACATTCACGGCTCCGAAGAGAGTTAAGGTCAATATCCAACTCGACTTTTCCTTTGAATTTTTTCAACTCTGATATTTTTGATTTCCTTATTAATTCTTCGAGGGCGGTAACAATGACCTTGGTCTTGGTTTGAATATGAGTGGCCTTCATGGCTTCTTTTATTAATTCTTCAGGTAAATCAAGTGTTGTGCGCATAAACGATCTCCATATAATTTTTATTTATGCATAATTTTACCATTTGATGCATACGAAGTCAATGCTGGCCGAACCTGCTTTTGGGAGTAAATCGGTGCCTGCAACGAAATAAAAACAACAAATACAAATAATAGGGGATCATTTTTTCACACTGGAAGACATGACCCGCCCTCTGGTGGGCGCGATTGAAGGCTTGCATGCAGACCGTCTTTTAATTGTTTCCTTGACATAAATGCCGGCACAGGTAATTTAATTAAGTAGTTGCAAAATTACTTAATAAGATTAGCTTATGATTATCAATCCTGCTGAAATTTTCAAAGTTCTGAGTGTCGAAACTCGCGTCAAAATCATTGAGCTCCTGAAAGCCAAAGGTCCCTTAGGGGTGAAAGATATCGCTGAAAATTTAAAGTTAACACCGCCGGCAGTATCGCAGCATCTCAAAATCTTGAAACAGGCCGGAATGGTGAGAAGCGAACGGCAAGGGTACTGGATCCCTTATGAGATCGATGAAGAAGCAATGGAGAATTGCCGGAAAATATTAAATGACGTGTGCACGTGCGGCTGCAAGGGAACAGGTAAATTTAAGGAAGAGAAAGTGAAAAGGGCAAGTCTTGAAGCATTGAAAAGATATGAAAAAGAACTGTTGAATGAGCTTCAGGCAGTTCGTGACCGGGCTAAGGAAATACATCAAAGTCAGGGCTGATATATTTTTTTGCTATTCGATTAAGTAGTTGCTTAAAAACCTAATCAAATAAAAGGAGGTGAGAAACCATGGACGACCCCGGAAAAAGATGTGAATGCCAATGCCATCCTCTGGAAGAAGAAAAAAAGAATTCCTGTGACTGCGGCTGTATACCTTTAGCAGTGCCGGTAAGCAGAAATGAATGCGGTTGCGGGTGCGAGCCGCTGACTGAGGATCAGCGAGAGAAGTAATTACAGCGTACTGAGGGGGAAGGAGTACTCCGCTCCCCCTCGGTTGAAGTGCTATTGCGACCAAATGTTAATGTATGAAGTTAACCCATATTTAACACGCCGAGGCCTATTTTAAACTTTTTTTGGGTCTTTTCGGCGAAAAAACTTAATGATTTCAAGAAAAAACAGGTCGAAGTGGTGAGTGTAGTGCCATAATTGTTAAGCTTATTCTTGACTTTTCCTTCCAGGTATGGCAATGAAAAATTATGTATATTCGTCAGACCAAAACCAGCACTTCTGCCGCGGGAGAAAGTTATTACACCTTTCGCCTGGTGGCATCCGAGCGCGTCGGCGGTAAAGTCCGCCAGCGTACCCTGTTGAATCTTGGTGGAAATTTTACACTTTCCCGGCGTAAATGGCCGCAGCTGTGTGCCAGGATAGAAGAAATTCTGGCTGGGCAAGTGAATATACTGCCGGTTGATCAGGAACTGGAAGAACTGGCCCAGCACTATTCGGCCCAGCTTGTTGTGAAGGCAGATGAAGCGCCTTCGAAAAAGGATGGAGCAAAAACGACCGAGTATCAGGAAGTCGATGTCGAATCACTACAGCTGCTTCGCCCCCGGTCAATCGGGATTGAACATGCAGGTTTGGAGGCTGCCCGTGAGCTGGGGCTTATGAAAATATTCGAGGAGTGCGGCCTGAATGGTCCTCAGCAGGCGGCGGCCCTGGGGAGCATCATTGGACGCATGGCGGCTCCCGGCAGTGAACTGTCGACCCGCCAATGGCTTTCGGAACGAAGCGGTCTTGGGGAATTGATCGATTATGATTTCGAGGCGATGTCATTGATGCGTTTATACAGGGTTTCCGACCAGCTGCTTCGGCATCAGCAGCACATAGAGAAGGCTTTGTTCTCACGGATCAGCGACCTGTTTTCCCTGCCGGCAACGATCACCCTTTATGATCTGACCAATACGTTTTTTGAGGGCAAGGTATCTGCGAACAGCAAGGCCCGCCGAGGGCACTCCAAGGAAAAGCGCAGCGATTGTCCACTGGTAGCGCTGGGGCTCGTTGTCGATGGAAGCGGTTTTGTCCGGCGCTCGAAGGTTTTTGATGGCAATGTCGCGGAATGCACAACGCTTGAAACCATGCTTTCCGCCTTATCAGCGACGGCAGGTTCCATGGTGATTATGGACCGGGGAATCGCCACCCAGGCGAACATTGACTGGCTGGTCTCGCATAACTACCGCTATCTTGTGGTGAGTCGAGAGAAAACGCGCCGGTTTGCCGAGGAACACGCCGTATCCCTCACTTCGGCAACCGGCGCCAAGATCCATATCCAGCGCGAAGAATATGATAGGGAAGTACGCCTGTATTGCTATTCCGAGGATCGGGCCCAAAAAAAAGAGGGGATCGTCGCCCGCTTCTGCAAACGATTTGAAGAGGGACTGGGGCAGATTGCCGCAAGTCTCGCCAAGCCGCGAGGCACCAAAAAACGAGACAAGGTATTGGAAAGAATCGGCCGCCTGAAAGAAAAGAGCCGCGGGGTCGGCCGGCACTACAGTATTGATCTGCAATACGATGAAAAGAGTGAAATTGTGACAAATCTGACCTGGCGGCAGGAAAAACAGCCAGGCACCCAGCTGTCCCATCCGGGCGTGTATTGTTTGCGAACCAATGAAATGACCTGGGATGAAGAAACCTTGTGGCGAACCTACACCATGCTGACGGATCTGGAAGCGGTTTTTCGCTGCTTGAAATCAGAATTGGGGCTGCGGCCGATCTATCATCACAAGGAAGAGCGGAGCGACGGTCATCTGTTTATCACAGTATTGGCGTACCAGGTTGTCCAGGTTATTCGGCTAAAACTCAAAAGTCACGGGGTCTGCGAAAGCTGGGCGTCACTCAGGAGAATTTTTTCCGTTCAGCAGCGGGTTACCGCAAGTTTCCGCCAAAAAGACGGGCGGACGCTTCATGTTCGAAAGGCAACGGTGGCAGAGCCGAAACTCAAGCAGCTCTACCAGTATTTGCAGATCCCGGAAGCCCCTGGGGGGATCAAAAAATTAATAAATTGAAAAAATGTAGTGCCACTGGCCAAAAAAAAGGCCGGTATCTAGCTGTTTTTTAAAGAATAATTTTTTGATGTGTTAAATATGGGTTAAACTTTCCCTCGGCAATGTAAAGCAGGTCGCTTTTCGCCTGAAAATCCTTGAGCGTCAGGGCGAATGCCTCGCCGATCCGGATGCCCGCAGTGTATAAAAGGCCGAGTAATGTTCGGTAGGTGTGCGGCCGCAACGACCCGGACGGTGGCAGTGCGGATGCCGCCGAGAGCAGGGATTCGATTTCCTCGCCACTGAAGATATAAGGGTGGAAACCCTGCGGGGCGGTAACGCATCGCAGGGGCTCAGGAACATAACAATGCGGATCGGTTCGGGCAATGTACTCGCATAACTGGCGAACCACGCAAAAACGGTTATATCTCACCCGCGACCGTAAGCGGGCAAGGCTATGTAGATAGTGATCCACGACCTGTCGGGTAACGGTCGATCCACTTGGGTAATGCTCGACCAGAAAGCGGTCGAAGTATATCAGGAGCCTGGCCTGCGAACTGTAATCGCTGCCCGAAAGACGGCGCAATTCGATAAAGCGGCCGATCCGGTCGGCCAGCCAACTGTGAAGTTCGGTGGTTTTCATCATTTCACCTCCCGGGGCCAAGCCAGACCCACTTCTTTGAGAGCGTTGAAGTCGACCTTGGTGTAGATGAATGTCGTTGCCAGATGCCGATGCCCCAGTACATCGGCCACCTTTTTCAGCGAATGTCCCTCTTGCAGCATGCGGGTAGCAAAGCCGTGACGGAAGACATGCGCTCCCTTGGCGTGACTGTCGATACCGGCGGCGCGGATGTGACGATCCACGATGGCGGCCAGGGTATTCGAGTGGGGCAACGGATGATATGGTGCGCGGGCAGTCAAGAAGACTTCCCGACAGGTGCAAAGCGGCCGGGCTTTTTGCAGATAGTTCAGCAGGCTTTGCCCTGCCTCGGCCGTCAGGGGCAACAGGCTGTCCTTGCCATGTTTCAGGGCCTTGAAGAATATCCGTTCATTGGCCCAGTCGATATCTTCCAGGCGAAGTGCCCGAATCTGGCCGCCCCTTACTCCGTAGGTGTAGAGGAGTTGGCAAATCGCGTAATCGCGTTGACCTGCTTTACTGCCGAGAGAAATGCCATCCAGGACTCGCCGCGCTTGTTCGTCGGTCAGTCCGCGCGGCACTGTTGCCAGCTTGTAGGTGCGCAGTGTGGGCACGGCTCGGTCCAGTTGACGCGCTATATAGTCCTGGTGTAAACAGAAACGAAAAAAAGTCCGCAGGGCCGCTTGCATGGAGCGCCGTCCGGCGCGGCCCATATTCCGCGAATACGACAGGAAAAATTGCTCCACCGTCTCGGAAGTCAGTTCTTGCAGCCCCTCTGGCGTTGCTTGCGGGCCAAGCCATTGGAGGAAACGAGCCAGACAATGCGATCGGATGCCGAGCGTGCCCGGCGCCGCGTGCTGGCAGTCGCGCATCCATCCGAGATAAGCCTCCAGCAAAAACAGATAGAGCGCGGGTTTGACCAATGGCTCGAAAAGCTTTTGCCCCTGGAGATAATGGATGAAACGGTTTATCGACCATCGGATGCGGCGAACGTGATACTCCGAAAGTTCCTTGCGGCGGACTCGTGACGAATACGCCTTGAAAAATTCACTGACATCTTCACCAGATAAAGATTTCCTGTCTCGTTCATTTCGGCTGGCGAGATAGGCGTTCAGGTGCGATACATTTGCCAGATGCGTCCGGACAGTCGCTCTTTTGAAGCCGGATTCAAGCAACCAATCGCAGTAACCGTCCAGGAATTCACCCAAAGGACCACTGCGAAACGAGCCGATCGTCCGCGAACACGCAAATACCGATTCCAATGCCATGGCAACCTCCTTTCGCCGCCCGGTTTATGAAGGCAGCTAAAAAAGAAGATCGTCATGCACGAAATTATGTGCAGTGATTCTTGAGAAAAAATGTGGAAAGGCGTAAAAAGAAAGGAAATCAGCAGGAGGGTTAGGATAACTTCACATAATTCGGAACTTCACATAACATTACCATATCCTATTGCAGGCTCCCCAGGGTAATTTGTCTCGTTTCATGCGACATCTAAATGGTGTCTATACCCAGCGGTATAACGGCCTGGGCACGAAGCATCTGAGCGCTGTATTTGCCCACCTGATGATGCTTGCGTTCCTGGTGGACCAGGTGCAGCAGCTGTGTTGCCCTTTGTTTCAGGCTGCCCGGGCCAAGTGCGGCAGCATGCGTTACCTTTGGGAAAGAATCCGCGGCTTTTTTAATGAATATATTGCCCCGTCAATGGAGGTAATCCTTCATTACATCGTCAACGGTATCCCCAGGAACAGGAAAAGAATAGAAGTGCCATGGGAATGAGTGATCGATTACAATTTTAAGTTTTCAAAGATCAGTCCTTTCCGGCAAACAACTGCCGAAAAGACGACCGGAGAAATGGGTCCATTTTTCAGCTTTTTCTCCGCAAAATTAGTCCTTACCGCCTTCTCCGGCCCAAATCCGGTCAGGAAGTTGCGCAAATGAACCTGAATTGCTCAAGTCGCACCTCCTGGTGCCTGGATGAGAGCTAAAGCGGGAATTGCTGATCACAGGCAATCAGGTGAGGAAATTGATGAAGTATTTGCAGGAACAAACGCTGGAGATGGCAGCCTTGAAGTCAGGGATGGATGAAAAATCGCCAGCCTCTCCCAACGATCTTCGTGAAATATGCGGGCCAGGAAACAGGTATAGCTGAGTTTGCAATTATTTTTTTATGTGATTACCACTAAAGTTCAGCTGACAGTTATTCTACAACTGTAATCAGTTGACTTTGTGATATTTTGTCATTTCGAATACCCTGTGAGGGCACTCTTTTCAGTCCCCTCTTGAAGGGGGATAAACGAATGCAAGAAATCTTATCCTTTGAGCTATTAGATTTCTCGCTACGCTCGAAATGACAACAAAATCCATATTGCCAATACTTTTTATGCTGCGTTTCGTTGGTAATCAGATAAACTTTTGGCCGTGGTATATTCTAAGCTGTCGACTTTTCATCATCAGTCATTATTGTTACATACAGGAATTGGCAGCTTTCCTGATTATATTCGAACCAATACGAAAATATTCAGGGAAACAAAAGACAATTCAGATGAGGAGGACTGGTATGGCAACAATGAAGGCAGTACGAATCCACTCCCATGGGGGACCTGAAGTCCTGAAATATGAGGATGTACCCATGCCGAACCTGAATGATGATGATGTTCTTGTCAAGGTTCTGGCTGCTGGAGTTAACCCTGTGGACTGGAAAATCAGGCAGGGGTATATGGAGGAGATGTTCAGCCTCCCCTTGATTCCCGGCTGGGATGTGGCAGGGATCATTGAAGAAAAGGGAAAGGACGTGACGAGCCTGGAGGTCGGCGACAGTGTATATGCCCGTCCTGATATTGTCCGCAACGGGGCCTATGCCCAGTATATTGCCGTCAAGGCTTCGGAAGTAGCCCTCAAGCCTGAAACCATTGATTATATTCATGCAGCGGCAGTACCGTTGGCAGGGTTGACTGCGTGGCAGTCTCTTTTTGACCTGGCGCACCTGCAGGCTGGGCAGAAGATACTCATCCACGCCGCAGCCGGCGGTGTGGGCCATTTTGCCGTGCAGTTTGCAAAATGGGCCGGTGCGCATGTTATCGGCACGGCATCGGCGAATAACCATACATTTCTTAAATCCATAGGCGCCCATGAAACAATTGATTATAATGTGACCGCATTTGACGATGCTGTACACGACGTGGACGTGGTGTTCGACACCATGGGCGGCGAGGTATGGCAGCGTTCATGGAAAGTGCTGAAAAAAGGCGGGATAATGGTATCCGCGCTTCGGGGGCCGGAGGCAGGAGGGATGGATGCGCTCAACAAACTCTGCGCGCATGTCTTTGTCCAGCCGGATGCAGATCAGCTTGGCGAAATCGCGGTTTTGATCGACAGCGGACATGTCCGTCCGGAAATTGCCCGTGTTTTCCTGCTCCATGAAGCAGAAAAGGCGCATCGCCAAAGTGAGGAAGGCCATACCAGAGGCAAGATTGTCCTTAATGTAGCTGATGAATAACATTTGGGGGGAAGGACGGGGATGTCCATAAAATCATAAAAAAAACTGCTTGAATGGGGCGAGAAAATTATATTTTTATGGATGTCCCTGTTTCCCACGCATCATGCAATTATCACAACGCCCAAAATGCCAAAATGCATAACCATGCAAAAAGGTAGATATATCAGATCACAGGATACACTGATCAACTTCTTGTAACCGGCAGGGGTGTTGCGCCACACAAATTGCTTTTCCTGCTATTGCCTCATGCAGCGTAACATTTCAAATCCACCTTTTTGAAACTCATAGGGGACTATTTCGGTCCGGCATAGCATCCCATTTCCTTCAAGATATGAAATGACAGCTTCAATGTGTCTGGATTTCTGTCTGTTCAACTCCAGGAGTGGGAAGATTCTGACTTCTGCGGCGACCCTGCAAAGCTCTATCATTGATTGGATGTGAAACTCAAGCGACAGCAGCTCGCTGTACAACAAAAGAAGATGAGAGCACAGGGCCAGGTCAAACTCATTATCTTCAAAGGGTAGGGCAGGGAGCTCTCCCGCGATATAGTTTTCTTTTTTGCTATGGAAGTCTTTCAGAAAGGTGTTCATCGCAGATGTCCTGACACGTTTCAGCTCATCCAGATCCTTGATATGCTTCCATGTAAAATCATTATAATTCTTCCCGGTCTGCTCCATTACGATGTCAAAGGTGGCATCTATTCTGGATTTGATGTCTTCAGCTGAAAACAGGTAAAGAGGGTCAACGGATATGACCTTTCCGCCTCGCATTGTTAATTCCGCATTGAAACTTGCAGGACCATCTCCACACCCAAGGATTCGTTTGTGCATGTCTGCTTCGGTCAGGGCGAACATGGCAAGATATTCTTCATATGAGCGCCCCCAGGGCACGACCTGATCTAGAGTAAATCCCATTTGATGCTTAATCTTTTTTCAGCCGTTTTTCGATACGGCGTTTTTCCCATTTCGGCCCAAATAAATTGAATACCTCAAAAACGTTCAGGCCGTGGAACAATACGCCGATTCCCCAGCCGACAGCCGGCCAGACAACCCACAGATGATCCGGCTTCCTGAGAAGATTAAGCAGTAACAAAGCAACAATCACCGCGCCGTATATGATGAGGTGGGTGTAGAACCCTTTCACGTCACGTACGTACAGGATTGCCTTTTCTTCTTCAGCAGTCATTTTCATATCACTCGTCATGGTATCCTCCATCGTCAGTTCAGAAGCATCGATCTCAAACACCGCCGCCAGAGATTTGAGCGTCTCCAGGCTTGGTTTTTGACCTCGTTCAATACGTTGGATTGTTCGCACACTCAGCCCGCTGAACTCAGCCAGCTGTTCCTGGGACCAGCATTTTTCCAGTCGAAGTTTGCGAACGATCATACGTATTCCTTTCCTGTTTCCATGGAGTCAACCCGTATCAGGATTGTACCTGGATTACCACGACACGACACCGACAACAACACGACATTAGCACGACACCGGCGTGACTTCCAAATAAAATCAGCTATATATCTCGACGTAAAAAAAGTGATATACTCGGCTTAATGACTGCCTGCGTTCAGCCCGCATATTTCACAAAGATCGTCGCGAGAGAGAGGTCTCTGGAATTATTGGCTTTGTTTTAAACTTTGTTAGTGATATTGTTGTATGTAAGCGGGGGGCCTCAAGTCACATCCCCTTTGTCTGTCACCATGGGAGTTCGAGTATGAAAAGATTTTCCCCTGTATCAGCGGTGCTCATTGTCCTGTTTCTGGCCTCGTTGGCCCCGGCTCAGGGGCTGACCCTGATTGCCGACAATGTCTATTCCTACGTGGGCGCGGAAGACGCCTCGGCGGCGCATAGTTTTGGAGCCAACGCCGGGATCGTCGTCGGCAGCGACGGGGTCCTGGTGGTCGATACCCTGATTTCCACCCGGGAGGCGGCCCGTTTTCTGGCCGATATCCGGACGGTGACCGATAAACCCATCAGGTACGTGGTCAACACCCATACCCACCTGGACCATGCCTTTGGCAACAGTTTCTTTGCCTCTCTGGGGGCTACGGTGATTTCTCACGTTGCCGACCGGGAATATTTTGCCAAGACAGGAGAGGAAACCCTGCAAAAGGCATCCGATTTCGGATTGACTGCCGAGGATATGGCCGGAACCAGGATTGCCCTGCCAAAGCTGACGTTCACCAACCGGATGCAGATTAACCTGGGCGACGTGGAAGTGGAACTCATCCGGGTGGCGCCTTCGCACACCGCGGGCAGCCTGGTGGTATCTATTCCGGACCGCAAGGTCATTTTTGCCGGCGATATCCTCTTCACCGATTCTCATCCCTTTCTGGCCGAAGGAGATCTCGACGGCTGGCAGAGCGCCCTTGACGATATCCTGGCCATGGACATTGAGAATATTATCCCAGGTCACGGTCCGCTTTCCACCAGGAAAGACATCAGGGAAATGAAGGAGTACCTGGCTGCCTTCGACCAACTGGCAGGGAAACTCTCGGCCACGTCGCAGGATGCGGACGCCATCGCCGCCGAGATCATCAAGACCCTGCCCAAGCGCAGCCAGGGTGAGTGGATGGTGAGCTACAACATCAAGAGCCGTTACCTGGGAAGCAGGGAATAATCAGGAAGGATAAAGTAAAAAACTAGTGAAGTTCGGGGGACAGTATATGGAACTCAGGAG
>JAMJFO010000072.1 GCA_023544645.1 Desulfobulbaceae bacterium
GTAAATAATCCCTTCCCCTGCAATATCCGGATACGAAGCGGAGACCTGCTTAAGCAGGCTCCGCTTCTTTTTTCTGCCAGCGTCCCATCACCACTGATCCGAAAGCGGCCACCACGCCGGTGGAAAAAACGCTCAGCACCAGCGGCATCCCCTTGATCCCGAGCAAGTCGAATATGAAGACCTTGCCTGCCCCGGTAAGGGCCACCATTGATCCAATCAGGAGGATTTCCCTGTTGCGTCTTTTCAGGGCGATATAGAGAAGAATCAGGGCGCCGGTGTTGATGATCAGGGACTGACCGCTTTTGAACCGGGGCATGAATTCGGATGCCATGCTGCTCAGGCCCTGATAAAGAACCAATTGCGCGAAAAAGTACCCGCCCAGCAGGCCGATAACAAGCAATAGTGTCGCGCTGTAATTATGCGTATCCAGTTTGGAGAAAAAGAACGAATGGGAAGGGTCGGGCGCATGGCTGCGGCTCCAGTTGTACTGAACAAGACTGAACAGGCAAAGGCTGATGCCGGCGAGGCCTGCTGCAACGGGAGCTTGTGCCGGAACCAGGACGGCGCCGCTGGAGATGGCCGTAAAACAGGCCGTAGCCTGGAGAAGATAGGACGTAACCCGGACACCTTCATTATGCAGATAGGCGGAGAGCAGGGCGAGGCCGAGGGCGCTTGCCGACCAGACCGGCAGGATAAAGCCGATATGTTTAAAAAAAGTTGCCGACGTCAGGACGATGAGGCAGGCGCCAGCCAGGATGAAGACATTGACCCCGGTGGATTGTTCGCGGTCCCGTCGTGACAGCCACCAGGCGATGACCAGATGCAGGGTAGCAATGACCACCATCAACCCATAGAACCATAATTCTTCCTGAAACCAGTTCCTGACCGCCACATACCCGGCGCCAAAAGCTCCGGCAGCGGTAACCGTGGGGATGACGCTTTCAAAGAAGCCGAGCCGCAGTTCCTTATTCAGGACATTGAGGATGACTGTTGCCAGGTAGACGCCCCAGAAACAGAACAGCATGGGGAAAAACCAGTCCGGATCCATGGCTTCGGCCACCGGTTCCGCGCAGTTGGGTATGGTGTTCATTTTGGATGTCCACAGCAGCCAGAAGAGAGTCGCGAGCAGAAGAGTGAACCAGCGCAGATATCTGCACATCTGCTGTTTAAAGGCGTAGGAGGCGGCGATAATTGCTGAAAGCAGCAGCAGGCTGAGGATGTGAAAATCCGGATAGGGGAAGTCGATGGCCATGGCGGTTGCCGCCGCGCCGGGTACGCCCAGGCAGATGAGGTATGAAGCCCGGTAACGGATGCTCAGGGCAAAGACGGTTGCGCCGGCCAGAAAAAGGATCGTGTAGGCGCCGTCCGTTGACAGTGACCCGTAATGTTTATGGGTCTCAAGCACTATGGAAAAGAGCAGAAGGATACCGCATCCCGGAAACACCGGGGCCAGGCGGCTGTTTTTGGCATACAGCCGCCAGCCCAGGAGGATGAGGACGCAAGCATAGGCCATGCCGAGAATAGAGCCGGCCCGGGTGTCTATTATCTGATTGTCGGTTATGGTTCTGAGGATCAGGGCGATGACCAGCAGGAAACAGATGGTGGAAATGCGGGGGAGCAGGGCGGAGGTGTCAAACAGCGGGGGAAGAGCCTGCGGCGCTCCGGCAGCCGATCCGGCCATTGCCGGCGGTGCGGCAGAAGGCGTTGCCTGGGGTTGCTGAAGGGGTGAAGTCGCGGCCTTGCCCTGCTCAAGCGCCTGCAGCCTGGTTGATAACTGTTCGACCCGTAATTGAAGAATCTCTATCTGCTCCGACAGGTTTTCTACCATAACGACCGCGTTATCGCCCTTGTCCATCATTTTTTATCACCTTATTATCTGTTTGGATATTCGATTTTATTGTTTTTTTGCGCGGTGAATCTGCAAATAATTTCAGATATTTTTCTTGCACAATTTTTGCGAAACATTTAGGCTTCTAACCTTTGCTCGGGATGTGCCACTTTGTAGTATGAAGATATACCACACCGTGTTGTCGCAAATCAAACAGTAATTTTTTTGGGTTTGAATTTTTTTTGCATCACGTTGACAGGCTAGGAGAGGTTTGTGCGGGAAATAGTATCACCAGGGTATGCGCCTTGCTGCCGACCTTTTAACTGATATCTGGTTGTTCGTTTATTGGTATTAAAATCGCAGGAAAAAGGAGCTGTTTATGAAGAATCATGTGCTGAGGCCCTTGTGGGTGGCGATTGCATTCGTTGCCCTCATTTTTCTGGCCAGGTACTTTCTCGTGCCCAGTGATTTTGGTGTGCAGGGTGAAAGCTTCACCTATAATTATCACCGGAAGAGCAACGTACAGGAATGGAAGGATTTCCAGGTCAAGTACCTGGGCAGTGACGTTTGTGTTGTGGAATGTCATAGCGAGAACGGTGAAAGTCTCATGGCATCGCCGCATGCGATCATAGAGTGTGAAAATTGCCATGGGCCCGGCGTGGATCACCCCGAGACAGAAGAGCCGGCAGCCATGAGCGTGGATACAAGCAGACTCCTCTGTATCCGCTGCCATGCCGATCTGAATTATCCTGGTACTGCCAGGGCTGCCATACCGGGGATCAATCCCGATGAACACAATGTAGATTCTGAGTGCGTCGAGTGTCATAACCCGCACAACCCTGATTTGGAGGAGATGTAATGAGTTGTTCACGCAGGACATTACTGAAAAATGCAGTTAAGGGATGTGTCGCTGCCAGCCTGCCGGTTTCAGCCTTCAAATTTCTCAGCCCGGCTGAAGCCAGAGCGGCCGTTGGCGACCCGGCCGTTCGCTGGGGTTTTCTGGTCGATACTACCAAGTGCGTCGGCTGCGGCATGTGCGTCAAGGCGTGTAAGAAGGAGAATGAAGTTCCCTATGACGCGGCGGTAACCCGAACCTGGGTTGAGAGATACGTCATCACCAGGGACAACAAAAGCCATGTCGATTCACCCATGGGAGCCCGGGACGGTTTTACTGACCAGAAAATAGACAAACTGGAAATTGCGCCCGAGGATATTGCCAAGGCATTTTTTGTGCCCAAACTCTGTAATCAATGCGAAAACCCGGCCTGTGTCCAGGTCTGTCCGGTGGGCGCCACCTATAAGACCCGGGATGGTGTGGTCCTGATCGACAGGAAATGGTGCATCGGTTGCGGATACTGCATCATGGCCTGTCCCTACGGCGTCCGTTTCTTTCATCCCAAGTACAAGGTGGCCGAGAAATGCAACTTCTGTTATCACCGGATCACCAAGGGCATGGATTCTGCCTGTGTTCATGCCTGTCCCTTTGGCGCCAGAAAAATCGGCGACCTCAAGGATGAAAATGATCCCGTTACCCAGGTAATAATGAATGAAAGAGTAGCGGTCCTGAAGGATGAATACGGAACCAAGCCCCAGGTGTTTTATATCGGCCTGGATCATAACGTGAGGTGATAAAAATGATAGAACATGCGGAAACAATAGTTCATGGGGCGGAATGGACCATCAAGCACGGCTTCGTCTATCCCAATGAGTTTATTTACTGGGGGATAACCATTGTCATGTATCCCTATATGACCGGTCTGGTTGCCGGCGCTTTTGTCCTTTCCTCTCTCTACCATGTGTTCGGCCAGAAAGACCTCAAGGATATGGCTAAGTTTTCCCTGGTTTTTTCCCTGGCCCTGCTGCCGGTGGCGATGATGCCGTTGATGATGCATCTGCAGCAGCCTCTGCGGGGCATAGAAGTTCTGTTCACCCCGCATTTTACTTCAGCCATTGCCGCCTTCGGCATTGTTTTCACCACCTATGCGATCATTGTGCTCAGCGAGATCTGGTTTGTATACCGCAAATATTTCGTTGAGCAGAGCATTGCCTTGAAGGGCGCCGTCAATACCGGCGACCAGGTGAAAAGGGTTATTTACAACATCCTCACCCTCGGAGCCTATGATATCAGCGAGAAAGCGGTGGCAAAAGACCATAAGGCGGTGACGCTCCTGGCCGCCATCGGTATTCCGGTTGCCTGCTTCCTCCACGGCTATGCCGGGTTCATCTTCGGATCTGTCAAGGCCAATGCCTTGTGGATGTCTCCGCTCATGCCGGTTATCTTCATCATGTCGGCTGTTGTGTCCGGTATCGCTCTGTGTATGCTTACCTATATCATCATCATGGAGTGGAAGAAGTTTAAGGCCATTCTGGCAAAAGGACGAGGGAATGAAACCGTCACGGTCATTGCCGGGGTGGAAATGGATGTCATGAAAAAGGCGAGCAAGTATCTGCTCGGTTTTCTGGTGGCGGCCATTACCCTTGAACTGCTGGATATTATTTTCCGCGGCTATACGGCTATGAAATCGTGGGATATCCTTCGTGAGGTCATGTTCACGGAAGATTTTACCAAAATATTCATTCTTCAGTACGGTCTGGGCAACCTCGTTCCGTTTATTCTTCTGCTGTTGCCGAAGCTGACCATAAGGCGTCTTTTTGTCTCACTGGCTTTAATCCTGTTCGGCGTATTCATGATGCGATGGAATGTTGTTGTCGGCGGACAAGCCTTCTCGCTTTCTTTTGACGGATTCATGCATTATGACCTGCCGTTGATACCGCATAATCTTGAAACTTACCGGGAGGGATTATTCGGCGCGTTGACAGTGGCAGCCACACCGTTCGTTATCTTCTGGGTTATCAATAAAATAGTGCCGTCATTGAAAGAAGTGTAACTGCACAGCGGTAAAAATCTGGCATAAAAAAAACCGGAGGTTTTATAATCCCTCCGGTTTTTTTTTTGCTGGCCGAAATTGCTGCTTTCCTGACGGCAATACGAAGATGCAGGTGAAATGGTCTCACCCACACATCTTCGCAACATCGCTCATGCCCGCATAGAGGGCTATAGTGAACATTCGCGCTTGGAGTCTACGCTTGCCTGTGCGAATCTGCAGCACCTGTGATCATGTGCAAATTCTTGGGTAATCCTATCGTTTAGTTGCATATCCTGTGCTGAGCTGTGACGCAGGGGCTGATGAATCGTCAAACAGCCTCCGGCGGTATGTTCACAGGTGTTTCCGGGCTATTTTTTCAAACATTGACACCATGCCGATGCACAGTTCAAATATCCAGTCTATGGTGAGGTGGCGGTCCGCGGTGGCATCAAACAAGATATTGAGTTTCGAGCCCAGGTCGTCTTCAGGTCGCCAGTAGCAGATCAGGAGCGGAAGTTTCGGCAGGGGATGGAGCACTATGGAGATATCCGACGTGAATATCTTTTTTTCTTTTGTGCCGCTGAATATGCCGACCAGGTCGTCAAACAACTCGGTATGGCTGTCGGCAAGTCTTTGCAGCCGTTTTTCTCCCCGCTGTTCAAAAAGGGCGCTCATGGCTGCGCCGTTTTTGAGTTCCCTGAATGATACCCAGTTGCCGGCCGGATTGTCTCCCTTGCTGTAAACGATATAGTTGAGCAGGGGAATGGTGATCCCGGCATGGGTATGGCATTCCGAAGTCACCCGCCCGCGGCTGTCCACCAGGAAGTTTTTGCCGAGACTGGCGATGACCAGCCGGTCACCGGCCATTTTTCCTCCCAGTCCGTCGGCCAGTGACGGGAGGTTCAGGCCGGCGACCTGTTCCTGGAGCAGTTTGATTTCCTCATTGCGCATGATCTCATACGGCTCGGTGGTGACGATTGTCGGCTTTACAGTTTGTGATTCATCTTCCTTGATGAACGGGCAGTCCGCCAGTTTCCTGTCACCGCGGACAACCGCGGCGGAAAAAGCGAGGCAACTCGGTAGAAAGCATTGACCGCAATTGGTTCCGGGCAGGATCTTGTAAATTTTCAGGGGATTTTTTTCAGGAGACATCTTTCATGTTCAGGGAAAAGAGTAGATTATAAACCGGGAACATTGCAAATTTTTATTATACCATTTTCCCCGCCTTTTTTGCCAGTGTTCATCTGCAGTATGACTGTTTCAGCCTTGCCGCAATGGTTTATTTTCGGCTCATTCTCCCTTGTCGGCGGTTTTGGCTGATTCCTCGTCCATGAGTGTTTTCACATCCATGGCCCGGTCAAAATCCGTTATCTGGTCGGGGGTGAGCAGGAGGTCTTTCAGGGCAAAGACCTCCAGCCGGCAGGCCTGGGTGAAAAGGCGGTTGACCATGAGCAGGGAAGCGATTTCCATATCCTGGATCTTTTTGGCGGCGACAGCATCCATGGTTTCGCGGATAAATTTCTTATCCGCCTGTTCTATGTGGACAAAAGTCTTAAGCAGCTCCCGGTACTGTTCCTCCCTTGATTCCAGCTCCTTTATATGGTTTATGTCATGATAGATTTCCACCAGCCGCCGGCGGAACAGTTTATACTGGGTATTAAGATATACATTTTCCGAGCTGTCAAACTCATCCAGATTCTGCCGGATCCCTTTGAAATTTTTCAGTGAATTCATGATATTTCTGGAGGCGAATATCACCCGTTCAAGCATTTTTACATCAACCTCTTCAAGCTTCTGGCTCTGCATACGCGAATAAAAAGCAAAGATTTCACCATGGAGGAGTTTGATGCTTTCATAGAGATCTTCCAGGGTGAAACGTTTTTTGAGGTTTTTTTCAAAGGGAAGTTCATGGGAGAAAACAAGTTTTTCATCAATATTGAGCGAACGCAGATTGTATAACTGGCTTTCTTCCAGCAGGTGATGAATCTCTTTTTTCAAAGCCTCTGATGCGGCATCCGCAACCTCGGTGGGGGTCTTGTCAATGTAGACCGTGAGTACGGCCTTGTGGTCCGGGTACACTCTGAGGAGCATAATGGCGAGCAGGCCGATAAATGGAAGGAACAGGGCCACGCCGAGGATATTGAACAGGGTGTGGAAAAGGGCCAGTCCCATGACGCTGTTGGTGGTGATGTCAAAAAAGATTTTAACGATCCAGACCAGCCCATGAATACTGAAATAGGCAACCACTGCAGTCAGCACGTTGAAAATAAGATGGCTGACGGCTACACGCTTCTTGGCCTGGGTGCCGCCGATGGAGCCGAGCAGGACGGTGATGGTGGTGCCGACATTGGCGCCGATGACCATGACAGCGCCCATCTCAAAGGTTATCAGCCCTCCGTTGAGAGCGGTCAGGACAATGGCGATACTGGCTGAACTGGCCTGCATGAGTGCGGTCATCACAGCTCCCACCAGCAGAAACAGCCAGGGGCCGTAGTTGGAAATATGGCTCAGGTCAAACCCCTGGGCAAAAGTCTCCACACTTGTCTTCATGTATTCCAGCCCGAGGAACAGAAAGCCGAAGCCGATGAGAATTCTGCTCGCCTGAAAAATTTTCGAGGTGGTGCCGAAGATAATCATCAGGATCGCCCCGATGCCGATGAAGGGCAGGGCAAAACTTTCGATGTTCATCTTAAACCCGAGAGCCGCGACTATCCACGCATTGCAGGTAGAGCCGATGTTTGATCCCATCATGACTCCGATGGCGTTTTCCATGCTCATGACTCCGGCGCCGACAAAGGCCAGGACCATGAGCGATACAGCAGAGCTGCTTTGCAGGATTGCGGTGATGAAGAGACCGCTTCGGATGGAGCGTATCCTTCCATGGGTATAGTGGGCGATCATTTTCCGAAACGCCCTGCCGGAAAGGACCTTGATCGAATCTTCCAGAAGGAACATGCCGAACATGAAGATGCCGAGACCGGCCAGGAGTTTCCACAAATCAAGATTTCCGCTCATTGTATTATCAGCAGCCCGAGGTTTGGATTGAGAGTGCGTTTCTGGAACAATGGAATAAGAAACGTGTTCACGACTCTGCCTTGTATCATTTTATCTAATTATAACTGTATATTTACTTTTCCAGGGGGATTTTATTTCCTTTCGCATCAACGCGGACAAGGGTGATCCGGGTTGAAAAAATAAAATTGTTTTCCTCGAGATTGTTGCTCCGGTAGACATGGACGAGGTATTGGACCGAAGTGGATCCCACCTTGGTTTTCTCGACGATGAATTTGAGTATGGTTCCCTGCCGCACGCTTTTTTTGAATTCAACCCTGTCCATAGCGATGGTGACAAAGTTGCTGCCCGGATATTCCATGGTGGCGGCGATATAGGCGAACTCATCCACCCACTTGAGCAGATGGCCGCCAAAAAGGAAACCATAGTGGTTCAGGTGTTCGGGAAGGACCAGTCGGTGATTTTCCATGGCTTGTTCCGCATCAAGAGTTTCTTTTCCTGGAGAATGTCAGAGAACAATCTGGAAGAAGGCTTCGTATTCGCCGGCATTGTTTTTCTGCAGTTCAACGGTCTGCAATTCCGGGGTGGCCGGCTGGTTCAATACTTCTTTTTTCTTGAAGTATATCTGGCTGGTCAGTCGAACCTCGCCGTCGATCCAGACCTTGAAATGGATATGGGCGGGACGTGGGTTGTATGCGCCGGGAACAAGCGTGGTGAAAGAGTAGGTTCCGTCTTCCCGGGTAAGCGCCTTGCCCCAGTACTGGAAGTCCGGGTCACGACTGCCGGGCGACCGGTCCCTTGCGTCATTGTACCTGCCGTTGGGATCGGTCTGCCATATCTCGACAACAGCCTGGCTGAAGGGCTGGCCATCTTCATTGACCACCTTGCCGGACAGGTGCAGTATGTCGCCCTGAGCGGCCTGGTCACGGCCATCAACGTGGATCAGGTCGTGATCCTCATCCTGCTGGCGAACCACCGGATAAAACGGACCTTCGTGGTCACTGGGTGTTGGGTTCAATTTGCCGCGGGCATGGGAGGCAGGCGGCAGGTTAATGAGAATGGCTGCCGCTGCCAGCAGTAAAACAAAATAAACTGATTTACGGAAGATCATGGATTTTTCCTCCTTGAGGATTTTTTTTTCGTCCCAGCTGTAGAATATATAAAGGGAAAGCGGTCCATCGACATATTGCCTGGTGGACCTGCGGCGGACAAGGCCCTGCTCAAGGGAAAAGCTGCTGTCGGTCTTTGGTTCCGGCAGTATGATCGTCATTATCCTGGCCTTGTCCGATGGGATTTGCAAAAGCATATATAGATCCGGTCATCGGCTGCCCCGGTATACACCCGGGTGATGCGGCAGGACATTCACCCTGCCCGCATTTGCCTGCCGCAATCATCCGGGAAGGGCTGGCTCTCCTGCAGGCGAAAACATTTTTTCTCAGGAGTAGGATTCATCATGTTTTTTCAGTCTGTCCATGCAGAATAGAACGGTGATCAGCGTTGCCAGCGGTATGACGGGAACCATCAGTGCGAGGCCGATGTTATGATTGAAAAAAGCGGTAACAAACGCAAAAATCAGAGCGATCATCACCATGAGCACGATGGTTGAAACTGCAATGATATCATAATAAAAGTTGGGTTTGAAAGCTATAAAGAGCAGGATCGCCGCCGGGCCGATAAAGGTATTGAAAAAAGACACTTTGGTGACCAGTCCGACGCCAAAAATAAAAATACAAAACGCAGCCAGGACTAGCAGCGCGTAAAAGCGAAGTAATTTAAACGGCATTTCCATCTCCTTGGTATTTAATCTTCATTTCTTTTCTCTATTATGTGAAAAATCGGTAATGTCAACCTCTCTTTTTGCAGTGTCGTGAGGGCAAACCTTTCCGTCACTTGTCAGTCCACGGTTGTTTTATATCTGAAGGATGGCCGCATTCATCCAGGTACGTTTATAATTCGATATATGCTACTATAAAATACCGAGAGGCAATTATCATCAGCTTTTTGCCGCACGCAGTTCAAGATATCCGTTTTTCCGCGGGGAGGCAGGGTGGATGTGGAAAAGAGAAATGCAATGATGAATTTTTTGGTCCCGCTGATCATTGTGGCAGGCCTGCTGTATGCCCTGCTCTGTGCCTACCTTTTTTTCATGCAGTCAAGGCTTCTGTACTACCCGAACCTGCCGGGCAGGGAACTTCGGGCCGACCCGGCCGATATCGGGCTTGAGTATGAATCGGTTGCTTTTCATACCAGTGATAACGTCCGTATTCACGGCTGGTTCGTCAAGGCGAAACAGGCCCGGGGCACGCTTCTCTTCTTTCACGGCAATGCCGGGAACATTTCGCACCGTCTCGATTCCCTCAGGATATTCAACCGGCTTGGGCTCTCGGCATTGATCATCGACTACCGCGGATACGGCCAGAGCGGGGGCAGGGTTTCCGAGGAGGGAACCTATCTGGATGCTCGAGCAGCCTGGGAGCATCTGACCATTACCCGGGGGTTGGACCCGCAACGGATAATCGTGTTCGGCAGGTCTCTGGGCGGCGCCGTGGCGGCGCACCTGTCAGCGGTCCATCCCCCGGCAGGCCTGATCCTGGAGTCAGTATTCACTTCGGTCCCTGATCTGGCCGCCTCTTTGTACCCCTTCTTCCCGGTACGCCTGCTGTCCCGTTACAAGTATGATGCAAGGCGGTCGGTAAGGGATGTTTCCAGTCCGGTGCTCGTCATTCACAGCCCCGAAGACGAGATAATCCCGTTCGAGAACGGACTCGCCTTGTTTGACAGCGCCGGGGAGCCGAAAACATTTCTTCAAATCCGTGGGGGCCATAATGATGGCTTCCTGGTCAGTGGGTCATTGTATTATAATGGATTGGATGAGTTTATCTCCGCCTGCCTTGAAGAACAATGACCGAAAATAATCACCTTTTGGCCTTCCTCCCTGACCGCCATCGAGGGAATCGGCGGTTGTTGCCGGTTATTCCAGGGTGTTGAAATGTTCGGCAAGGATGGTGACGCATCGTTTTGCTCTTTCCGCCCCTTTGTCATTGCCTTTCTGTTCGTAATACATTGAACTCAACTCGAGGCTTTCAATGGCCAGGCGTATTTCATTTTTCCGGGCGGACAGCGCCAGGCCCTGCCATTCCTTCAGCATATTTCTCGCGTGTTCCTCGTTCCTGATTTCCATGTTGTTTTGTGTCGAAGCAGTATATAATTACGTGTATTGATGCGGGTGAGATGTGACAATGGGGTGATAATTTACTGAAAAGTTGATTGTCAGTCAATATACTCTTTCAAGGAATAAGGAGCGCGGATGGATATAGGTGTTCCCAGGGAAATAATGGACAAGGAGTTCCGGGTGGGGATGGTCCCTGCCGGAGTCGATACTCTGGTCAGGGCCGGGCACCGGGTATTTGTCGAGAGGAACGCGGGCGCCGGCAGCAATATTGCGGACATCGCATACGAAGAGGCCGGGGCAAGGATAGTTGATTCTGCCGGGGAAGTTTTTGCATCGGCCGAGATGATCATCAAGGTCAAGGAACCGCTGGAGCCTGAGTTGCAACATTTCCAGAGCGGACAGATCCTCTATACGTTTCTTCATCTTGCCCCGAAAAAGGAATTGACCGAGTTCCTGTGCCGGAAAAGAATTCAGGCCATCGGTTACGAAACCATACAGCCGGAAGACGGGACATTGCCGGTGCTTGCCCCCATGAGCGAAGTTGCGGGCAGAATGGCGGTGCAGGTGGGAGCGCATTATCTTGAGAAACCCAACGGCGGATCCGGAGTCCTGCTGGGAGGTGTTCCGGGGGTCGACCATGGCCGGGTGACGGTCATCGGCGGCGGTATTGTCGGGACCAACGGTGTCAGGGTCGCCCTGGCAATGGGGGCTGAGGTTACTGTCATCGACCGGGGAATGAAACGTCTTGAATATCTGGACCAACTCTATGGCGGAAGGGTACGGACCATTCTTTCCAGTGAATATACCGTCGCCCGTGAAGTTGAGAAGTCCGATCTGGTCATAGGGGCGGTACTGGTTCCGGGAATGAGTGCGCCCAAAGTGGTTACCAGGGAAATGGTCGGGTCAATGCGCCCTGGTTCGGTGATCGTTGATGTGGCCATTGACCAGGGAGGATGTGTGGAGACCTCCAGGGCAACCACCCATTCCCGGCCGGTTTTTGAAGTGGATGGTGTCCTTCACTATTGTGTCGCCAACATGCCGGGCGCAGTGCCGACCACCTCCACCTTTGCCCTGGCCAATGTCACCCTGTCGTACGCCCTTGAGATCGCGGACAAAGGCCTGGCAAAGGCATTGCAGGAAAATACGGCCCTACGCAACGGGATTAACGTCTATGGTGGGGAAATTGTCAGAAAGGAAGTGGCGGAATCACAGGGAAGCCGGTGGCGCCGATTGATGTAGATAAAGGTTTCTTGGTCTCTGTCTCCTGTCGGGTGAATGAATTCTCCTTCTCAGGATAAAGGGTGGTCGCCTCGTTGCCCGGTTCCTCCGAGGGCCGCGTGCCTGAAGCAGTCTGTCGTATGATCGTTGACCATCCCCACCGCCTGCATGAAGGCATAGCAGATCGTTGATCCGACGAATTTGAAGCCCCTTTTTTTCAGTTCCCTGCTCATGGCGTCCGACTCAGGTGTGGTGGCCGGGACCTCGGCGATGTTCTTCCAGTTGTTCTGGAGAGTTCTGCCCCCGATAAATGACCAGATGAATTTATCAAAACTGCCGAATTCCCGGGCTACCTGCAGGAACGATCCGGCATTGGTTTTCGCCGCTTCAACCTTCAGGCGGTTGCGGATGATACCCGGGTCCTGGAGCAGCCTGGCAATTTTGGCGCTGTCCCACTGACTCATGCTGACCGGGTCAAAATCATCGAAGGCGATCCTGTAGTTCCTGCGTCTTTTCAGGACGGTTATCCAGCTTAGTCCTGCCTGCGCCCCTTCGAGAAGAAGCATCTCAAAAAGCTTTCGGTCGTCATGGACGGGCACTCCCCATTCGGTGTCATGATATTCCAGATAGATCGGGTCTGTGGTTCCCCAGGCACATCTTGGCATATTGTCAGGCGGATTCATTGCACTGCGTTCGTCTGTTGGTTAAGGCCGGACTTAAACAGAGCAGATGACCGGCCGCGAAAATGGTCAGCGCAGCGTTTCGCTCAGGAAATCGGTGAACCGTTCCCAAGATTTCCTGTCCGCGTCCTCCCTGTAGGAATCGGAACCGAATACAGTAAAGGCATGGGGCGCGCCGCTGTACGTGATCATTTCGTGGGCCACATCTTGTTCTTCCAGTTCCTTGGCCAGGTCGGCAAAATGCTGCATGGTGATGTTTGAGTCTGCTGTGCCGTGCAGGATCAGTATTTTTCCCGTGGTCCTGGAATAATCCTGGCCTTCCGGCGTGGCCAATCCTCCGTGAAAGGTCACGAAGCCCTTCAAATCCGCGCCCGCCCGGGCGAATTCAAGCACGGCGGCGCCGCCAAAACAGTAGCCCATTGCCACCGCATTGGCGGGATCGGCTCCCTGCAACTTTGCGGTTTCCAGCGCGCCGAAAAGGAGTGACCGCATTTTATCACGGTCCTTATACAATTCTCCGGTATGCTGCCGTTTATCCTTGGCCTCGGTCGGCCTGATTCCGGCGCCAAAAAGATCGGCGGCAAAGACGGCATATCCCAGCTCAGCCAGCATGTCGGCCCGTTTCATCTCGTAATCGGTCAGGCCGTCCCAGTCGTGGATAAGGAGTATAAGCGGTGCGCCGGGAGAAGGACTGACAAAATATCCCTGGAAAGATTCGCCGTCCACCGTATAGTTTACCGGCTTCCCGGCGGCGTGCACGGTTGAAGCCAGAAGCAGTACGGTTATAATAGCTATGAAGTTTTTCATGCAGACCCTCCGGGCGAATGAATTATTTTATCCTGTGAATCTGGGATATCTCATCTATATTGGTGATGCAGACATTCAAATCTTTTAATATTCCGTCTTCAATGCTGTAAATCCAGCCATGGACATCCAGTTCCTGTCCGCCTTTCCAGGCGCGCTGAACAATTGTAGTGTGGCATATATTGGCCACCTGCTCAATGACATTGAGTTCGCACAATAAATTGATTTTTTCTTTCTGGTCTTCAAGGGCATCAATCTTCGCCTGATGCTGTCGATACAGATCCTTGATGTTTCGCAGCCAGTTATCGATCAGCCCATACTCCTTGTTCTGCATGGCGGCGCGAATGCCGCCGCAGCCGTAATGACCGCAGACAATGATATGTTTTACCTGTAAGACTTCTACGGCGTACTGGAGTACTGACAGGCAGTTCAGGTCGGTGTGGATGACCAGGTTGGCAATGTTCCGGTGAACGAATATTTCACCCGGCATCATGTCGACAATTTCATTTGCCGGCACCCGGCTGTCCGAGCAGCCGATCCACAGGTAGGCGGGATTCTGTTGTTTTGAAAGATTGACAAAAAAATCAGGGTCAGATTTTTTTACTTTTTCCGCCCATTGTTTATTTCGGTCAAAAAGATTTTTCAGGACTCGCATGGTTAATTTATCGTTTTGCTGGTTAGTTTTGGTTAGTAACTTTTAATGAAACTCAGCTGGAGCTTTTTATAAACATATCTTATCTTTGCCCAACCCGGATCCATCACATTGGTGCAAAATGACAAATATGCTTAAAGTCCAAACTGGTTACAATATCTCAACTGATTCTGGTATAGAGCCGCGGATTTTTTTTACCGTTCACTGGTTTTGATTATACCAGGAAATGATTACACTGCCAATCCTCACGGGATGATGCCGACTGCTGAAAACTCGGAATATCCGTCCAGATTGCATTTTCCGGTTACATAGAGACGCACCCGGTTTCCCGATTGTAGCCCCTCCAGGAGGGTTGTAAACATTTTGTCCGAGCCTTTTACCCTGTAATCCTGATAGAACCAGCTTTTGTCCCTGCAACCGCTGGGGTTTTTCTCGACCGCAAGCCTGACCTCGTAATAGTGGCGGGATGTGGGGACCAGTTCAGCTATTTTTGCATAATCAGTCCATCCCGCTTCGGCCAGGACAGAGGATGGAAGGGCGAGTATGCAGAAGCCAAGGAGCAGGTGCATTCTTGATTTCATGGGATTCCCTTGCCTATGGCTGTCAGGTTGTTCAACGGATAGTATGCCATACTACCTGAAAACAATCGCTTGTGGGAGAAGAAATCAATGAACAGATGACAACACGAACAGGCATCAGCCCGCATGGTTCCCCTTCAGGGAGTTGTATTTGTCATTAAGAATTTCACAACAGCCTGTTCATGGGTCATTGCAATTAAATGACCACCGTCTCGGATGATTTCCGCTCCCGTTGGCGGAGGAAATATGACCGTATCTTTAGCGCCATGGATATGGGCTACGGCGCAGGTTGGTCTTTGATTTCCCTGCCACTCAAAAACCGCCCTGCACATGGACTTGATAAACAACGCATCCGCATTGCTGAACATGTTGAGAAGCCTGTTCTCAACCAGGGAACTTGCCTTGCCGGCCAGCGTCTGCAACAGGTTTACCGGTGTTATTTCAGAGAGGATGCTCAGTCGTTTCAGGATCGGGTTGATGTTATCGGGTGTTAATGTGCTGCCGATGAGAATGAGTTTGTGTAAACTGATCTGCCTGGAAATTTCCGCGGCGACGATTCCGCCAAGTGACGAACCGCCTACCGTATCATTTGGCCGGATATTGTTTTCTCTGATTATACGCTCTGAAACTGCCGCAATTGTATGTTCATTGTTGTAAGCAGGCCAGTTGATATACCTGACCGCGTCCAGATTCCCGAATGCTTCACCATACATTGATGCATCAGCGCCCAGGCCGGGTAATATGTAGGTGGTCATCTTTTGTCTCGTATTGTTGAAACAGCCTGACTGAACGCTGCCGGTAAACCGTGGGTGGAGCATTCCCGCGCATAGATAACAGACAAGCGAGAAATCTGCCGGAAAAAAATGCCCCTTCAGACTCGGTTTGAAGGGGCATTGTGAAAACAAATAATATTTTGTTTTTAAATTTTCATTCTATTTGTCATGACAGGTTAAACAGAGCTGAGAACCTGCCATGGTAACCCGTACCAGGTTCGGCAAGTTCATTTCATTATGCACATCGTGACAGGTGGGGCACTCCATCCGGTCATTGTATACTTCGACAAGGGGTGGATCCACTCCAATAACACCGGTGTGGCAATTACCGCATTGGGCTAAAGTATATGATGTATGCATCCCGGTTGACCAGTCAATGCCGATGGGATGGTCATCGGACAGGTCGGTTCCTAAATCAGCAAGTGGATTGAGCGTGCCAATCATAGTGCTGTCGGCTCCCATCCCGGTGGTGAATGAATCGACAGCAATGGTGCCATCGTGGCAGGAAAGACATGCCTTGGAAACATTTCCCGGTTGATTTACGGTATAGTTCAATGTCGGGCTGCTGTAAATGGTATACATTTGTCCCAGATTTATTTCATGATTCCACAGCGGCGCGTCAGTCATTGCGGTGTCGGCATTATGCGGTGTATGACAGGGGAGGCAGATCTCGTTGTTTGACCATGTCTCGGCACTGAAATCATGGCCCGATCCGCCGATCAATCCCCATGCCCCCTGAGATGTAGCAAACAGGGCGGAAATGCACGCCAGACTACCTATCAACCAATATTTTTTTTGCTTCATAACACCTGGTTCTCTTTCTAATGGATATTTGTTTGATCCTATTTTGCAAATTACTCTATTATATTATGCTCGATTTTGAAAAGAGAATTTGCCCCTTTTGTTTGATAAATGTGAGAGCTCCAGCCCGGCAGGATTCTCCGGCGGCTTGCTCCCGAGGATCCTGCTTGCCAGCCGAGCAT
>JAMJFO010000073.1 GCA_023544645.1 Desulfobulbaceae bacterium
TTTTATTGGTTAGAAACTATCTTTTTTGAGAGATCGAACTCCGACAGACTCCTAGGAGGGATTCTGGAGACGTAACAGCGCGTTGCCGAGGGTGTTGGCCAGGTTTTCGATATGGTGTTTGTCGATCTCGGAAAAAGTATCGCCGTCCCGCTTGTTCATGAGCTGGATGACCCCCAGAAGAGAACGCTGGACCATGATCGGCGTGGAAAGCACCTGTCTGGTATGGATTCCTGCCTGGCTGTCCCAGGATGAATCGAATTTCAGGCCGGGGTCGATCCCGTTTAATTCATCTTTGTCGTAGGGGTCGTTGATGAACACCTGCTCGCGGGCCGAAGCCGTATAGCCGGCAACACTGGTTTTGTCGATGGGGATGCGGATCTTGCGCAAGGATTCTCCGGGCAGGACCAGCCAGGACACAAGCTGCATCTTCAGGGAGTCGATCAGGAAAACCGAGGCCATGTCGACGCCGCAGACATCGAGAAGCCGGCCCTGCAGCAGGGTCATTATCGCGTCGTGGGATGGGGCGGAATTGATTTCATCGGCGAAATGATCGAATCGACGGTCCTGATCCGCCGGCCGGGATGGTTCTTTTTCCGTATCTCCGTTGCTGCCCATGTATATACCTTAAACAAAAAATCGAGAGTAACTGGCTACTTTACTCTATTATATACTTTTCTGCGGCAAAATGAAAAATTGAAACTTGTCTGCAGGCGAAAAAAGAAGTCCGGCGGGTAGCGGGCCTATCGTTTCCAATGGCTGCCGGTTGGGAAGCCTCAAGCATTCCCCGGGTTATGGATCAAGATGGTCCGATATGAGGTCGTCATAGATACCGTCCGATGTCTCCCGGATACTGCTTTGCAGTTCCCGGTAGCGGCGCATCAGATTCCGGGCAAAAGGAGTCAGGCAGGATCCTCTCCCTTCCCGGGCCACCAAAGGCCTGCCGATCCGCTCCTCGGAAGCTCTTATTCTTCCCCAGAGGGCCCGGTAGCTCATTTTTAATTCTTTTGCCGCGGCCTGAAGGGAATGCATCTGGTCAATCATTTGCAGGATGCGGTACCGGCCATCGCCAAAAACAACATTGCCGTGATCGTCCTCGATCCAGATCTTGGACCGGATAACAAAATTCTGATTATCTGTTCCCATGGATTCCTCATTTATCTGAAAGGTTTTCTGCCGCGGAGAAGTCGGGCGATCCTTCGGAGGAATATGCCCCCCCCCACTTATGTCAACATTGACATAAGTGGGGCCCTCGGGTATACAAAGTGTATTATTCACAGTTGTTATGCGCGATGCATAAACTATACAACACAAGGAGAGTAAAAATCATGCAGAATTTCGTTAGCGGACTGATCCGAAAGATTACAGGAGTTCTTTTTTTCCTTACGTTTGTATCACAGCCGGGTTATGGCGCCGACCAGCAGCTCCTATTGGCGACAACCACCAGCACCGACAACACCGGTCTGCTTGATTATCTTGTTCCTCAATTTACCGAAAAAACGGGCATCCAGGTAAAATGGGTGGCAACCGGCACCGGCAAAGCCCTCAAGCTGGGGGAAAACTGCGATGCTGATGTCCTCATGGTGCATGCCCCGGAAGCGGAAAAAACATATGTCGAGGCCGGATTCGGTGTCAACCGCCGCCAGATCATGTACAATGATTTTGTCTTCATCGGACCGGAATCTGATCCGGCGAAAATAAAAGGTCGCGACGTGTGCGCCTCTCTCAAGGCGATCATGGAGAAGAAGGCGGTGTTCGCCAGCCGCGGCGACAATTCCGGCACCAACAAGAAGGAGATCTCCTTGTGGACAACATGCACGGAAACTGTTCCCGAGAAACAGCCATGGTATCTGCAGACCGGCCAGGGCATGCTCGCCACCATCAATATGGCGGCTGAACGAGGCGGTTATACCATGACCGACCGCGGTACCTTTATCAAGTATGAAGCCAACCACAACGGCAGCCCGCCGCTGCGGATCGTGGTTGAGGGAGATGACAGCCTGATGAATCAGTACAGCGTTATCGAAGTGAATCCCGCGCGGTGTCCGAAGGTGCAGAATGAAAGTGCCCGCAGTTTCGGGGACTGGCTGGTCAGCGCCGAAGGCCAGAAAGCAATCGGCAGTTTCCGGCTGCTGGACAAGCAGCTCTTCACCCCCAATGCCGGTAACTAGCGGGGAAGATTGCTGATTTTTCAATGGATTTCATTGTTGCCGGCATCGTCAAGGCCTTTCAGCTCCTTTTACAGGGAGACCGTGAAACATATTCCGCGGTTCTGGCCACGGTCCAGGTCTCGTCCCTGTCGATGTCGGTCAGCCTCCTCATCGGTATTCCACTGGGCTATTGCCTTGGCTACGCTGATTTTCCCGGGCGCAGATCCATCCGAACCGTGGTGGACACGATGTTGTCCCTGCCCACGGTTTTTATCGGCCTGCTTGTTTACGCCTTTATCTCCAACCGGGGGCCGTTGGGCGAATACGGGCTGCTGTTTACCCTGAGCGGCATAGCAGTCGGCCAGGCGATCCTGGCCCTGCCCATTGTTATCGCCCTGACCGCCACTGCCGTGGAAAGCCTGGATCGGCCGCTTCGACTTACCCTTTTGTCCCTGGGGGCATCAGGGCGCCAGGTTTTTCTTACCAGTATCTGGGAGGCCCGGCTGGGGCTTCTTGTCGCGGCGGTAACGGCAACCGGACGGGTCCTGACCGAGGTCGGCATTTCCATGATGGTCGGCGGCAATATCAAGTGGCACACCAGGACGATCACCACGGCCATTGCCCTTGAAACCAACAAGGGACAGTTTGCCACCGGGATCGCCCTTGGCCTGGTCCTGCTGGCCATTGCCTTTGCCGTCAACCTGTCCCTGTCTTTCCTGCGCCGGAGAGCATAACCGTGGATACGATCCTCCGGATGCGGGAAGTGCGGTACACCTATAACGGCAGACCGATCCTGGACATCGGCGAGCTGGATATTGCCCGGGCCAGCATCACCGGCCTTGCCGGACCCAACGGCAGCGGCAAGACCACCCTGCTGAAACTGCTGTCAGGCGTCGAGAAGCCTGCATCCGGGTCGGTTTCCTTCATGGCTGCAAACACCACCCGGTCCAGCGAAAACACGGTCCGTCAGCGGCTCTGCCTCCTGCCGCAGGAACCCTTCCTGCTTCGGCGCAGGGTATATGACAACATCGCCTATGGTCTCAGGATCAGGGGCGGAAGGGGCGATCTTGCGGGGTACATCCATGAAGCCCTCGAGTTGGTCGGCCTGGATTCATCCTTTGCCGGGCGGCGATGGAATGAACTTTCAGGGGGTGAAGCGCAACGGGTCTGCCTTGCCGCCAGGCTGGTCCTGCGTCCGGACTGCCTGATGCTGGATGAGCCGACGGCCAGCGTGGACATGGAAAGCGCCCGCTGCATTCGCCGGGCGGTGCTGCTTGCCCGCCGGGAGTGGGGGACTACGCTGATCATCGCCAGTCACCACCGGTCATGGCTCAACGATATCTGTGACCGGATTATTTATCTCTACAACGGCCGGATCCTTGCCTGCAGCTTTGACAATATCCTGACCGGTCCATGGGAAACCGTAGACCGCTCAACGGTCGGCTGCCGACTGTCCGACGGCCAGATGGTGTATGCCTGCAAACCGGTGCATACTGCCGGCAGCGCCATTGTTTCCTTCAGTGATCTGGACGCGTCCGGCCCGGTCCAGGAGCGGAACATAAAGAGTCTGCAGGGGATGATCAACTCCATCACCCTGGACAACAAACAGGATGTCCCACAGGCCGTCGTCAGCTGCGGGGACCAGCGCTTTATGATCAAAATGAACGGAGATGCCCAGGGGGCAAAGCAGTTCTGGCCCGGCCAGACAGTGACCCTGCACTACAGTCCGGAAGAGATAACCTGGCTGGAGAAATAACCGCATTGCGGTCTCCTCTCTGAGAGGGCGTTGCTGATGATGCAGTAATGAAAATAAAGCGGTTGAATATGAGGTACCCTTGGATAACGTGCATTCGTACGGGGCAGGTGGACTGGTCTGCGCGAAAACGGACTTGATTTTGTGGTGAAAAGGGTTCTATAAAAAGAGACGAAAATGAAAATACGGGGCGTGGCCCTGTTTTTTCAGCAGGTCCTAAGAAAGCGATTTCTTATCATCTGCTATGACATCTTTTGGTGTCAAGTGCATCCTCGATAATTTTTCTTCCATCCGGTTTTGACGATTATGCGTTTGCGGATCCTGCATAAAATGCTGCTGGCATTTTCCCTGTATCTGGCCATAGCATTCTGTTTCGGACTTTTTGTTTATATTCAGATGGGCCAGATCATGGCCCGTCAGACTCTGGTCGAAATAGCTGATGATATCAAGGAGGAGCTGCTTGAACTTCGGCGTAATGAAAAAAACTACATTATCCGTCGAGACCCGATTTATCTTGAGAAAATCGATACAATCATCAATAAACTCAAAGCCAATTTGACCAACTTCAGACCGCACCTCCTTTCCGCTTTCAATGAACAGGAATACCAGACACTCATGGATGCTGTTGTCGCATACGCATCGCTCATTGAGAAATTTGGCAGCAACTATCATACAACTGCTTCATTGAAGGAAAAATTGCGCAATATCGGCCGAGCAATTGAACAGAAGGTGCTGGCAACAAACAACTATCTCTTAACAAAGGAGATTCTTGAAATCAGATTGATTGAAAAAAACTATATTCTTTTTCAGCAGACCGATTACCTCCTGAAGCTGAAGGAACAGGTCCCGGAGCTGCGCGCCAAACTTGCATCAATGCATCTGGACTGCCCCTTATGCGATGACTATATCAACACAGCGGAAGCACTTTTCAAGTATCATGCGAATGAATCAGCGCTTCTGGCAAGTATAGGCAGGCAGGCCAATACCATGGAATCAATCATCATTGTGCTTGCCCGGAAAGAAAGAGAAAACATTGCCGGTTATGTTCGAAATACCCAGCGGATTCTGTACGTGGCCTTAATCGCTCTCACTCTTTTCGGTTTTGTCCTTTCGGTAATCCTGTCCAAGGCAATCCTGTCTCCCCTCCAAAAACTCGAGTCCACCGTGCGGAAGATCAATGCCGGAGAATTTGACCTGCGTCTTGACACTGGCGGTGATGTCGAAACGGCGTCCCTGCAGAAATCATTCAATACCATGCTGGACACCCTTGACCTGGCAAGAGAATCACTGGCTCAGACTATTCAGCTGCTCCAGGACAAAAGCATTCAGCTCATTGAATCGGAAAAACTTGCTTCCATCGGCATTCTTGCCTCCGGCGTGGCCCATGAGATAAACAATCCGCTGGCGAACATATCCCTTACGGCTGAAACAATGCGGGATGAGGGGGATACCCTCACGGAGGCCGAAAAGGAAGAACTGATTGCCGACATCATTGACCAGACGGACAGGGCCTCGGATGTCGTCCACAACCTGCTGGGATATGCCAGGTCAATGAAAAACAGTAAAACAGACGTCGTCAATATCATCTCCGTTCTTAAAAACGCAGTGACCTTGGTCGCGCATGAGCTCAAACTGCATGACATCCATTTGACCACGGACCTGCCGGAATCTTCCCACTGGGTCAAGGGAAACAAAGGACGGCTCGAACAGGTTTTTGTCAATATCATGTTAAACGGAATACAGGCAATGGATAACAACGGACAACTGGCGCTCAGGGCCGCGGTTGAACAGGAAAACGAAAGCATTGTCATCGAAATCGAGGATAACGGCGCCAGCATTTCCCACGATACTTTAAAGAATATATTTGACCCGTTTTTTACGACAAAATCGGCCGGAGAGGGCACTGGACTCGGGCTGTATGTGAGTTATGGGATCATCTAGGAACACGGCGGTGGAATCGAGGTGCTCAGTGAAGTGGGAAAAGGGACCGTATTCCGTTTACGATTCCCCCTGATAAATGTCACAGAAAAGGGGGTGTAAGGTATGGATCATCCATTGCAGATTGTTGTCGTCGACGATGAAAAAATCCTGCTCACGCGGCTGAAAAAGTCTCTTGAAGCCGAAGGGTATGGTGTGGCTACCTTTTCCGATCCTTTTTCCGCCCTCGAATCAATCAAGGCAAAACCTCCCCACATATTGATCACAGACGTGAAAATGAAAGGGCTGGATGGCGTGGAACTCATGAATCGCACCAAGATTCTTTCAGATATCACCGAGGTAATTGTCATCACCGGCTATTCTTCCCTGGATGCGGCAGTTGAAACGACCAAGAAAGGAGCATTCTATTATCTTGCCAAACCGTTCAAGCTTGATGCCCTGAAGCTCATAGTGGTCAAAGCTGCGGAAAAAGTAACTGTAGCGATGGAAAATGAAAGTCTCAGGAAAAAAATCCATGACCGGAGACGGTATAAAAATATTGTCGGCGCAAGCCCGCCAATGGTTGATATCTTCGATACCATTGCCAAAATATCCAGGGTAGATTGCAATGTCATCCTTCACGGAGAATCGGGAACTGGAAAAGAGCTTATTGCCAAGGCTCTCCATGAAGAAAGTCCTCGCTCCAAAGGACCATTTGTCCCCTTTAACTGTGCCAGTTTTACCGAGGAGCTGATGTCCAATGAGCTCTTTGGCCATGAAAAAGGAGCGTTCACCGGCGCAGACACCATCAAGCCGGGTCTCCTTGAAATGGCGGACAAGGTAACCCTTTTCCTGGATGAAGTAGCCGACATGCCCCTTTTAATGCAGGTCAAACTTCTCAGGGTTCTCCAGGAGCACAACTATCTGCGGGTGGGCGGAGTCGCCCCGGTCAATATAGATATCCGCGTTATTGCCGCGACCAACAAGAATATCAAACAGCTGACCGAAACAGGAGACTTCCGGAGCGATCTGTTTTACAGTTTGAACGTTGTGTTCATTGAAATACCGCCCTTGCGGGAGCGCAAGGAAGATATCCCCCTGCTTGTCAGCCATTTTATCGAAAAATATAATCTTTCTTTTAACAAGAGGATTGCAGAGGCAAACCAGGAATTTCTAAGGCTGCTCCTTTCCTACTCCTTTCCGGGAAATGTGCGTGAGCTGGAAAATATTGTCGAACGGGCGGTTGCGCTTGCCGAAACAGACAAGCTGACAGTGCGTGAGCTCCCTCCTGACCTCACCATGTTCAGTATCACTTCTCTGAGCGGTGACGGCATTCTCAGTTTGAAAGACTACGAGAACAACTATATCAGGGCGGTATACAATCATTCCAATAAGAACCAGCAGAAAACGGCGGAGTTGCTCGGCATATCGCGAACAACCCTATGGCGCAAGCTCAAGGAGCTTGACCTGATCAAATAACTTTGTTTCAAAATTGAACGCCTTCCTTTGTCGAAACCTCCTTTCATGCACCAGCGTTGTAAAATACCGCATTTTCAATATAATAAAGTTTCTGCAACAGGTGCTCTCTCACCTTGATCTGCTGTTTTAGCAGCTGTTTTTCCTTCTGTGCCCCATTTTCATTCTATTTTTTGTTTCAAAATTGAACGCATCTCTTTCTGAATCAGGCCAGAATTTCATTTTTTAAGTTATTTCTGCCATATTTTTTGTTTCAGTTTGAAACATACGCCCGCCTGCAAAACCCCGAGATAGTCCCAAAATATTGATATCATTGATTTAAGTCCACTGGCACGCTGCTTGCTATTTGTCGAAGTGACAAGGCACAGGGATTATTCAGGGACTTATTTGGGCAACAACAGAAAGAACAAAACATGAAAGAACAAATCACCATACTGGCAGCATCCAACAACCCTGACTGCCTCGACAATATTGGACTGTACACGATCATGCTCGCCAAAAGGACGGAAATGATGGCCTGCCTGTTGTTTGTTCTTCAAAAAACAAAAAGGGGGGATGGCAGCAATCAAGGAGGAATAAAAAATACTATTCAGGAGAAAACAGCAGAAATTCAGCATGCCGGGGCCCGGGCGAATGTCAGAATCGACTGTCTGCTAACCACGGGGCAGTTTGTTGAGGAAGTTGCAAAATATCTCCGGATATTTGACAGCCCGATTCTGATTGTCGGCGAAGGCGACTGCAAGGCCATGCGGAAAAGGGAACTGCGGATGATCAAGGAATTACTCAGGTCCAGGGGGGAGGTCTACAGCGGAAGGGTTCATCATTTCCTCGTCATTTCAGGAAAAAACAGAACCGGCAGCACAACCCCGGAGACTTCGATCATCGACGGAATCAACATTAACCAATTTGTTAAGGAGAAATAAATAATCATGTATCTTTACCTGCCTGTTGCATTGACGAGCATCAATGCTTTTATGCCAATTGGATTGGGCCTGGCGGTCGGACTACTGTCGGGTCTTTTCGGAGTCGGCGGAGGTTTTCTCATGACGCCGCTTCTCATCATGATGGGAATCCCGGCAACAGTGGCCGCGGCGACTGATTCAAATCAGATTGTTGCCGCTTCCTCTTCCGGTACGTACGCCCACTGGAAACTGGGCAATGTCGATTTTAAAATGGGTCTCTACCTGCTGGCAGGAAGTCTGCTGGGCGGCGGAATCGGCGTCCAGGCTATTAAACTGCTGCGGGAAATGGGGAACGCTGACTTTGTCATCAAGGTGACTTACGTGCTGATGCTGGGCATCGTCGGCGGCTATATGTTTTTCGAGAGCCTCTCGGCCCTCAGGAAAGACAAAAAAACAAAGCAAACCGATTCCATTGAGGAGCAGGCGGGAGAAGAAAAATCCGGATTGAGCCTGTTCCTCGGCCGCCTGCCTTTTCAAACCGAATTCGTTAAATCCGGCGTCCGTCATTCAGTGCTTATACCTCTTCTGCTCGGCGCCTTTGTCGGCATATTGGCTGCGATTATGGGCGTCGGCGGGGTATTCCTGATGGTTCCGTTCATGATTTATCTCCTGGGGATGCCAATGCATGTTGTTGTCGGGACGAGCCTGTTCCTCGTTCTTTTTACCTGCGTTGAAGTAACCTTTCTGCAGGCATATACCAACCATACAGTTGATTTTATCCTGGCTGTCCTGCTGCTGATCGGCTCAACGATCGGCGCCCAGGCAGGAACCTTTCTCGGCAGGAAACTGAAAGGCGAACAGCTTAAAATTCTGCTGGCGGTCATCGTCCTCGTCGTCACAGTTAAAATTGTCGCGGATCTGACAATAGCGCCTGATCTGCTTCTTGCCCAAGGAGGAGGGCACTAATGAATATTTTACCAAGAAATACATTGTACATTTTTTTCATGATTCTCACAGGAGCAGTTTTTGACCCTGCCATCCAGGAGGAAGCCCTTGCGGAGCTCACCGCTCGTGCGAATCATGATCATATCACCATCGACACCTTTTATCATGGCAGCAGCGTCAGTGTACGGGGTGAATGCGATCCAAGGACAGATGTTGTCATCAAAATCACGTCACCGGAAAAAAGCAGCACACTGAAACAGAAAGGAAAAGTGGGTGGGCTTCTGTGGATGAATACCGCCGAATTGGAGTTTGAGAATACACCAGCCCTGTATTTCGTGCGGAGTGCTGAAAAAATCGACGAAATACTGGACGAGCAGGAAGCGAACAAGCATGTGCTTGGCTACAAGGCCCTTGAGCACCATATCAGCATCGGCAATATACAGGACGAATCAAAAAAAGATAAATGGTTTCAGGAGTTTGTCAAGTTCAACGAAACGAAGCATGTCTACAGGCAAGACAACGAAAAAATCGAATACACCGGAATCAGAAACAAACGAACCTATTACACCCTCTTTGACTGGCCCTATGAGGCACAACCTGGTGAGTACAGCGTGGAAGTCTATGCGGTCAGGGATGGAAAAGTAATCGAAACCGCCCATTCAAGTGTCCTTGTCGAACAGGCCGGGACTGTCAAATTTCTGGCCTCAACCGCCAGGAACAGAAGCGCCCTGTACGGCACCATATCGATAGTTGTCGCTCTGGTCAGCGGGTTCGGCACCGGCATAGTTGTCAAAAGCAGAGGAGGTGCTCACTGATGATGTATGACAAAATTCTCATCGGTTATGACGAATCCGAGTACAGCATGGCGGCAGTCAAGGAAATAGCGGCATGGGTCAGCAGACATGGTGGGGATGCGAGCCTTATCCATGGGGTCTACTTCGACGAGGAAGAATTCGGCATCAGGCCCTCTCTCCTCGAGGAAAGAGTGCTGCAAGGCGAAGGCGCCTGCTATCGGGCCCAAGTTGTCGCGGCTGATTTCGGCATCCCCATGGATGCTGTTGTCAGGGAGGGAGACCCGCCCGATGTCATTGTCGACAGTGCCATAAAAAACAACGCAGACCTTATTGCCCTCGGTACCTACGGCAGAAAGGGATTAAGCAGGATGATCATCGGCAGCGTTACCGCGAAGGTCATTGCCGGGGCGCCGTGTGATGTACTCGTTGTGAAACGCCCGTGCGGCGATTGCACCGGGAAATATGAAAAAATACTTGTTGCCTACGACGGATCACCATCCAGCAGCAATGCGCTTAAAACTGCCTGCGACCTGGCCCGGTCCGACAGTGCGGAGGTTACTGCTCTATATGTTGTTCCCCTTTATCGGGAGATGGTCAATTTCTTTAAAACCGACGGCATAAACAAGATGCTCGTCAAGGAAGCGAACAAGATCCTGGACCAGGCAAAGGCAATCGGGAGTGAAGCCGGCATTGACGTGAACATTCAGCTCGATGAGGGCCATCCGGCCGAAAAACTGGTCAATACCGCCAACCTCAACCATTCAGACCTTATCGTCATGGGCAGCTACGGCTGGCATGGCATCAATAAAACACTCATCGGGAGCACGGCTGAAAGAGTCATCATGCTTGCCGACGGCCCTGTACTTGTAGCGAGGTGAAAAAATGAAAGGAATCAGAAAAATACTTGTGGCTGTGAACGGTTCTCTCGATCTCCTTCGGGAAGGCATCAGGCTTGCGGAGGACGAAAAAACCTGGATCACGGTTCTCAAGGTTCTCCCTCCCTATGAGGGAGATCTCCATCTTACCGGGATCAGGAATATCAAGGATGTCATTCAGTTGGGCGGCAACGGGTTTGCAAAGGAGGTTCAGCAAATTGCCGACGAAGCCCGGGCGTTGATCAAAACCCGCCTGGAACAAGGGAAAATCGATGAAAAAATCATCGATGTCGCCCATGAAGAACGATGCGATCTCATCATCATGGGGAAAAAAAGAGGTGGAAAAATAAAAAACTTTTTTGGCGGCAACATTGTTGAAAAGGTGATCGCAGGTTCCCCCTGCCCTGTGCTGTATGTCATGGACGAAGCATGATGATCCAGCTGGATGAACAACCTCTTCCCCACTCCCGCAGGGTTGAAGTCCTTGTGGTTGACAATGAACCGGTCATTGTCAAGAGACTGGCAACCCTGCTGAGCGGTCTGGGCTACACTGTAACGGCATGTACGGACAGCGAGAATGCGTTGGAAATAATCGAACGAAAGGATTTCACTCTCATTATCACCGACTTCAAAATGAGGAAGGTCGACGGAATTCGTATCCTGCAGGAGGCAAGGCTCAAGGACAAAGGGATCAAAGTGATAATCATGACGGGATTCGGCAACGGCGAACCCCTGTCCAGGGTGATCCGCCAGGAACGGGCGGAACTTATCCATAAACCTTTCAAAATGGAAGAATTGCGGAACGCTATTGACAGCATCCTGCCTGAATTCCGGAAACAGTTGCTGGCCTTCTCTTCAGGTAGATGAGGCTGTCGCAACATCTGAAAACTTTGAAGGAGGAAAACATGAATCTGAAAGAAACAATCGCCTTCTGGGAACGGATAATGGCTTCAATTACCTTTGCAGAAGCAAACGAACATGAAACCGCCCGGCAGCTGCTGGAAAATAACAAAACAGCAGGTTTTTCAAAACTTGAGGCGTTGAAGGAAAAAATTCACGAAACATCCGGGGCGTTAAAATGAACCATATAAGACAGTTGCCAAAAGGCGATTGAACAGTCTGGAGGATTTCAGCATGACAGCAATACAAGACGCAATGGCTGCAGTTGCATATGCAGAGGAAGGAGAATTTGATACTGCCAGAGAAATCCTCGGGCCTGAAGATGAAAAGAAAAAAAGAGTCATTCTCGGCATTGATGACCTGGAGATAAAACCCAAACTCATCAAGTATGCCTCTGAATTGAGTCAAAGGGTAGGGGGGAAGCTGGAAGTGCTTCAGTTTATTCCCCCCTCAACGCCTGACTGTGCATTTGCCTCTATGCACAACCAGAAAGTGGAGCTAAAGAAAGAAATGGGTATTGCTTACAAGATAATCACGGCTCCCGGAACAGTTGAAGAGGACCTTCTTGCGTATGCCCGGAAGAAGCGCAATATTCTCCTGGTTCTCCTCAAAAGCATCGATAACGGTGAGAAAACGATTAATATCATGCACGTTATGGCTAAACTGAATTGCCCGGTAGTCGTTTTTTCAGAAATAATGTGAAGCAATTCGGCACCCGGAATTTCAATAAAAACCTGGATGCATGCCCCCGTAAAGAGCAGAAAAAAATCAGTCCACTTTCGCGCTTTTATTTTTCATCGAGCACGCAGTTTGCTGGTTTGCCGGATTGCACCTGCCGGGCCAGGTCCGCGAGCTCTCCGCTGTAGATCCATGCGGCGAGCAAGGTAACAAAATTGCCGATATGGACCCCGGCTCGACAGGTAAGGTCGCAGGAAAAAGAATATAACCGATGGGTTTGCACGGCGCTTACCTCTTTCACCCCGTCCGCCAAGAGGATCTCCGGCAGCTCTCCAGTCCCGCAAACGTAAACAACCTGCGGATCAAACCCCTTCCACTCTTCGAGGGTGATGGCAACAGCCTGCCCTTTTTTACCAAAAACTGGAGCGATGGCGCCGGCCGCACGAATAAAATCGTTTTGAAATGAATTGTCACCCGGGACCAGCAGATTGTCGCGCCCCATGAGCCGTATTACCCGCTGTCTCCTGTCATCAGGGATCGCGGCCACCTTTTGGGCAACCTGTTTGAGCTGCTTGCGGTTTTTGGCAATAATCCTGTCGGCCGTTTCTTCACGCTCGAAAATCTGCCCCAGCAGCGCCAGGCGCTCCATGGCCCCTTCAATGCCGGAAATATTTAACGTCAGGAGGGGGCATTTATCCTGGAAATAATCCCGTACCTCGCGGTGTAAATCTGCCGCCAGGATGAGATCGGGGTTGAGCGCCTCGATCCGTTCAATCTCAGGAGACAGAAATCCCCCGATTACCTTTTTTTGCGCGACCTCAGGGGCAACCGTATGTTTGGTGATCCCCACCAATGCATCCGTGGTGTCAAGGGCAATGAGTATTTCCGTGATCTCGGGGACAAGAGAAACAACGCGCCGCGGTCGCTGGTCGATGACATAGGGTTCACCCCGGCTGTCCGTTCCTCGCACCGGCCAGGCCGATGAACTGTCCGCCGGGCCGGCACAGCTCAAGGAAAAAACAATGCAAGTCAGGATAAACTTGGGGCAATATGCCCTGCTGACCGGCAAGACGTTCAACAGGAACAGGGAAAGGCGTGTTTTCAGGGTTAACATAGGGAACCTCACTCGATGTAACAGGCCGGGTCTTTTTGCCTTTGCTTCGGGCAAAAAAAATCCCCGGGCCGATATCAAAATCGATCCTGGGATGTCCCTGTTTATCCACCTTGGATCATATCGCACACCCGCTTGTCCACGCAGGATGGTGTCCGCACATACTATCAGGCAGGTCTTCTGACTCCCGGTTCGTTCTTACCCCGTGCCTTCCCATCAAAAAAGACAGTGGCTTTGTACGGAGTTCGTCCCCGGTTACAGCGGCGGGCCCGTCCCGGTTTTGCACCGGGTTCCCTTTTAAGCTCGTAATGTGAGCGCCTGAAATCTATACCGGATAAATAAAATGATTCACTAGGAGAAAGTCAAGGCAAATACGTACTCTTGCCCGTAAAGAAGGGAACTGGACTGTTACCTTGCCTCCTTTCCGCAGGCGGGGTTCTATGATCGATTACTTCCATGTTTTTTTTGATATACTCCAGTGTGTTGAGTTGCCAACCATCGACGGAGGTCTTTTGTTATGGTCACAGCATTTATCGCGATCCTGGCCATTGGAGCAGCGTTGGTTCACTGGCTTATTGCCGTTATCCTTAATCCGTGACAAAACAACAGTAATTTTGGCCCAAAAAATCAATTAACATCTTGATTTTTTTAATAAAATATTGCAATATGCGCCTGTCATAAAAACTCACTTGGCAGGTGAACAAATGAAACGTTTTATTCTTGAACAATCTGACAGGAGTTTATGGGATTCACACTGCTTGCCGTGATATAACGACGCAATTCCAGCGCGTTACGACCGAAGATTCTGCAAGGCCCCACCCTTTATTTCCCAACCAAAAGCGCCCAGAATCTGTGCCTGTTCCTCGTCAGGCTCTTCGATCATTCGCTCCGGTGTTTTTCGTTTCGGCAGCCATATCAGCACGGAATGGAGTTGGCTCATTTGTTTCATTGCGGCCTGCGCCGTCAAGGTTGAGTCCGCGCGCCTTAACTTTATCTCGAGGAGGCGCAGCAGGGCATAGGCGGCAATGCAGGTAAATACATGACACTTTATTTTGCTGTCTGTCCAATGCCGGAACGGCATCATTGCAACCAGGTCGTCATTTTTTGATTGCCGAAATCCGTCTTCTGCCGTCCAGCGGTCCAGGCTAGCATTGACGATGTCATCCGTTGACCAGTCCGCATTGTCCGTGATGATTATGTTTTTGCCGAACCGATCAATGTGCCGACCGATGCGATAATGGTTTTTGCGGAAATTCATCCGCAAGCTTTTCCCGTTTTCATACACCTCAACCGTGTAGAGGTCGGCGGCAATGTGCAGCTGTGCGCAGGCGTCATTGTAACGGGCTAGAACTTGCGTCTTGTTTCGCCAGTGAGGCGCCCCCTGGTTGACCTTGGCCTGGAAATCGTAGAGGATCTCCTGGAGCCTGAGCATTTTCTTTTCAAACCTGAAGCGCTGTTTGGTGGCGGTTATAGGATTATAGGTGACCACCACGGTCCGCTGCCGATTCCAGTAATCTCCTGTCGTTCTCCAGGCTACCAGCCTGTCCTCATCCCGGTCATATTTATGCAGTTTTCGGTTCTTCCGGGTGTCAACAGGGGTAAATTTGCTCAAGTCGATATGGACAAGGTCTTCGGCAAAGTACGTGGAATAAGTCGTGATAAAATTAATCTGCTCATTGGCATCGATAGCTGCGATGTTTTCCTCTGCATTCATCCCTTTGTCGAAGACCACCGTCATCCTTGACTGCTTGCCGACGGTTTCGCGCATTGTCGTAAACACATCATTCATGACCTGCAAAAAAACCTTGGAGTCATGCCTGTTGCCTTCGTACTCCCGGTAAAACAACGGCAGGCGCTTGCTCCTGCAGACAAGCAAGGCAACGCCGATTTGCCGCAGCCAGTTGCGCCCTTCTTTGTTTTTTCCACGTTTGGCCAACTCAGAAGGCGTGTAGCTTGCCATGAAGGTGTAATAGTTGGTGGTGTCGAACATGAAGCAATCCGAGGAGGGCTGCTCCAGTTTTGCCACTCGGCGAAGAAATTCGGTTGCTATCTGCTGAAGCTGGTCATCACCGACTTGATGCCATTTCTGCCAGTACATCTGAGAAGTGAGTTTCTGGATATCGGCCGGACGAATGTGCTGAATGGCCGTATGCCTGTACCATGCCGGCAAAGCACGCTTGGAGCAGGCGTCAATCATGCGGTTATAGATCGCATAAAGAAAATATTCGCCCACGGAAGGTTCATCCCTGTTCGGCTTTTGCGGGACCAAATCATCAATAAGCTCGGCAACGTCAATGTCGCTTTCAACCAGATGCGCCAGCCACAGCGCCCCGAACTCTTGCGATTGAATTTTGCTTGGCATTGCTGAGGTCTTGGTCTCAGTAGCCATCTGGAGAATCTTCTCGGGCGAACCAAGATAAACCTGGTTGAGGACCTTGGTTTTTCCTTTCACCCTACCTGTCTCGCGGACGTAGTAGTAGGGTCGCCCTTTTTTGATTTTCTTGTGTATGTGTGCCATACTGGAATATTATTAGTGGGGTCTTGCAAAGTCAAGAAAAAAATGCATACATAGCTGAAATTTTGAGAGAAAAAGTATTTTATTGGATGTAGACCGAAGGGTCTTGCAGGAAAGGGGGGGCTAACTATTTGAATCTACATGATTTGTTTAATGGAAGAGGGGTGAAATCTATAATCTCCTGCCTGACAATGAATTTTACACCAGTCACTCTGGCCTGGCCCTGATCGGGTTGTGCATCAACCGCTTCAGCGACCTGCCGGGGCAGGTTGCCAGAAAAATGACCAGGGGGCAGGACAAGATATCTCACACCGATATCGTGCGCAGCATGCTGGGCCTGCTCTGCCTCGGCAAGAGCGATTACGAAGCCGTCGCCGCCATGCGCGACGATA
>JAMJFO010000074.1 GCA_023544645.1 Desulfobulbaceae bacterium
GTCGGCATGACCCGGACAGTCCACATGGGCATAATGACGGCTATCCGTCTCGTATTCAACATGCGCCGTGGCAATGGTAATGCCGCGCTCCTTTTCTTCAGGAGCCTTGTCAATCTGGTCAAATGCCGTGAAATTCGCCTGACCCTTGGTCGACAGTACCCGGGTTATTGCTGCCGTCAGTGTGGTCTTGCCATGGTCAATATGACCAATGGTGCCAACGTTGACATGCGGTTTTGTCCTTTCAAATTTTTCCTTCGCCATCAGAGCACCTCATTCGACTGGTTTGTTCAGCTTAAACGCCTCGAATTTTCTGTATAATGATTTCAGCCTGTTTGGCCGGAACCTCAGCAAACTCATTAAATTGCATGGTAAATGTTGCCCTGCCCTGTGTAGCTGACCTGATATCCGTTGAATATCCGAACATCTCGGCCAGCGGTGCCTTGGCCTGGACAAACTGGCTGCCCCGTTCAGCCTCAACACCCACTATGTAGGCCCGTTTCCTGTTGAGATCATTTATGACCTCGCCCAGGTACTCTTCCGGGGTTATCACCTGGAGGGACATAACCGGTTCAAGGAGCACCGGATTTCCTTCCGTGGCCGCCTTGCGGCAGGCCATGGTCGCGGCTACTCCGAATGCCATCTCGGTTGAATTATCCTCATCGTAGGATCCTCCCACGAGTTTTACGACAACATCAACCAGCGGGTACCCGACCAGCGGCCCTGAATCAAGGCTGTCGCGAACACCTTTTTCTATGGCCTGCAAAAACTCGGCCGGCACCTGGTTGTCCTTGACAGCGGTTTCAAACTGGACTCCTGTTCCCCTTTCTGCGGGGACCAGCTCAAGAACAACATGACCGTACTGGTCTTTACCCCCACCCTGTGTCTCAAACCGGCCTTCAGCGCTTGCCGGAGCTGTCAGGGTTTCCTTGTAGGCGACCTGCGGCCTTCCCACGTTGGCGGACACCTTGAAATCTCGTATCAGCCGATCAACAATGATCTCCAGGTGGAGTTCGCCCATACCGGAAATTATTGTCTGACCTGTTTCCTCGTTGATCGAAATCCGAAAACTGGGATCCTCCCTGGCTATCCTTTGCAGGGATTCTTTCAGCTTCCCCTCGTCGGCCTTGGTTTTGGGTTCGATCGCAATCCCTATTACCGGTTCAGGAAAATCCATGGCTTCAAGCACTATATAATCACCGGAACCACAAAGGGTATCTCCGGTGGTTGTAAACTTGAGCCCAACCACTGCACCGATATCTCCAGCTCCGAAACTGCCGACCTCTTCACGCTTGTTGGCATGAAGCATCATGAGCTTGGAAATTTTTTCCTGTTTCCGCTTCAGTGGGTTGAATATTTTTTCACCTACTTTCAGTTCACCGGAATACACCCTGATGAACGCCAGGTTATCCACAAAAGCGTCAGCCTGAAGCTTAAAGATCAGGCCGCAGAACTTTTCCCTGTTGTCAGCATTGCGGGTGACTGTTTCTCCGTCCTTCCCTTCTCCGTGCACCGGCGGTATATCCACCGGGGAAGGAAGATACCGTATTACGGCATCAAGAAGCGGCTGAACACCCTTATTCTTAAATGCTGATCCACAGAGCACAGGCACCAGTCCCAGCGACAAGGTTGCTTTACGCAATGCCCTGTGCAGCTCTGCAGGAGCCACATCACTATCATTCAAATATTTTTCCATGACATCCTCATCGAAGTCGGCCAACTTCTCGAGGAGTGTCATCCGGGCGGCCGATGATTCTTCCTTTAAATCGTCGGGGATTTCCTCTTTAACAACTGTCAGACCCAGGGATGATTCGTCGAACCGCAGAACCTTCCATTCAACAAGGTCAATAACACCTGCAAAGGACTCTTCACTGCCAATGGGCAGCGTAACCGCTACAGGGTTGGCCCCCAGGCGGTCCCGGATCTCCTTGACACATTGCTGGAAATCGGCGCCAACACGATCCATCTTGTTGACAAAAGCAATGCGCGGGATCCGGTAATGGTCGGCTTGCCGCCAGACCGTTTCCGATTGGGGCTCAACGCCGCCAACCGCACAAAAGATGGCAATGGCGCCATCCAAAACCCTCAGACTGCGTTCCACCTCGATGGTGAAATCAACATGTCCGGGTGTATCTATTATATTAATTCTATGATCATTCCAGAAGCAGGTTGTGGCTGCAGAGGTTATGGTTATCCCCCGCTCCTGCTCCTGCTCCATCCAGTCCATGACGGCTGTGCCCTCATGGACCTCGCCAATCTTATGCGACCGACCCGTGTAAAATAGAATACGCTCCGTGGTGGTGGTCTTTCCCGCATCGATATGGGCCATTATGCCAATATTGCGCAGGTGGGATAATAATCCTCCGCCGGCTGTTTTCATCTGTCGTATTCTTTGTTGTCATTCGCTTTAGCATCAGCAACGTAATCAGCTGCAAAAAATGCTGTTGTATCTACAGCAGTCGGCCCCGCTTGTCAATGCACTTCTTCGCAACGGCAACAACAATCGGAATATTTTTTTCACTACCACCGATAATGGGCGAAAGCCTTGTTGGCCTCTGCCATCTTATGGGTATCCTCACGTTTCTTGACTGCTGATCCCCTGTTATTATAGGCATCAAGCACCTCAGCCGCCAGCCTCTCGGACATAGACTGGCCGGAACGGTTCTTGGCAAAACCGATTATCCAGCGAATTGCCAGCGCATTACGGCGATCAGGACGAACCTCAATGGGCACCTGGTATGTTGCGCCACCGACACGCCGGGACTTAACCTCAACCCTGGGCCGCACATTTTCCATGGCCGCTTCAAAAACAGCCAGGGGCTCCTCATCGGCAATCTTCTGGCCGATGATCTCCATGGCCCCGTAAAACAAGTGCCGGGCTACTGATTTTTTGCCGTCAAGCATCATACAGTTGGTGAACTTGGACACCAGGGCACTGTTGTATCGCGGATCCGGCGCAAGCGATTTTTTTTCGACCAGTTTCTTTCTAGGCATAACGTATACTCCGAACAGGAATCCCTGATATCATTACTTGGGCCGCTTGGCCCCATATTTTGAACGGCCCTGACGGCGATCAGAGACCCCAAGCGTATCCAATGTCCCGCGCACGATATGATAACGGACACCGGGAAGATCCTTGACACGGCCTCCGCGAATCAGCACCACCGAATGTTCCTGCAGGTTGTGGCCGATGCCGGGGATGTACGAGGTAACCTCGATACCGTTGGTCAAACGAACCCTGGCCACTTTGCGCAACGCCGAGTTAGGCTTCTTGGGTGTCGTTGTATATACACGAACACAGACGCCGCGGCGCTGCGGACAGTTCTGCAGTGCCGGCGTATTGGACCGTTTAGTCATCTGCTTCCGTCTTTTCCGAACAAGCTGGTTGATTGTCGGCATTAAAACTACTCCTCATTTGGCAAATAGAGCAATGTACTCCACATCACACCCCGTGTGTGGAGAAACGAATTTTTAATATTATCGCAGTGCGTATCCCCTGTCAAGGAGAATTTTCCTTACTGTTCTTTCTCGATGCGGTACCTGGAAAGCCCGGTACCGGCAGATATGAGCCGTCCCATGATCACGTTTTCCTTGAGCCCGGACAGATAATCTATCTTTCCGGCCATGGCAGCGTTGGTCAACACCTTGGTGGTTTCCTGGAACGACGCCGCGGAAATGAATGAATCAGTGGACAGAGAGGCCCGGGTCACGCCGAGCAGCAGCGGTTCGGCTGATGCCGGCTGCATGCCTTCGGCCTGGAGACGATCATTCTCCTCGCGAAACTTCCACCACTCGATCTGCTCACCCAGCATCAAACTCGATTCACCGACTTCGGTAACCTGTACCCGCCGCAGCATCTGGCGAACAATGGTCTCTATATGCTTGTCATTGATCCGGACACCCTGGAGCCGGTACACTTCCTGAATTTCATTCACCAGGAAGCGGGCCAGCTCTTCCGCGCCGAGAACACGTAGGATATCATTGGGCAAAATAGACCCTTCGATCAACTGCTCGCCGGCCTTGACATAATCACCCTCATGGACGGTGATGTGTTTGGCCTTGGGCAGCAGATACTCTTTGGGCTCCCCTGTTTCAGGCGTGACGATAACCCGGCGTTTTCCTTTCAGATCCTTGCCGTAGCTGATCCGGCCGTCAATCTCGCTGATTATCGCCTGCTCCTTTGGCTTGCGCACTTCGAACAGCTCGGCAACACGTGGGAGACCACCGGTGATATCCTTGGTTTTGGTCGTCTCACGCGGGATTTTGGCCACAACCGTGCCCGGGGTGATAACCTCACCCTCACTGATGGTAATGATTGAACCCACGGGAAGGGAATACCGCGCCGGGATATCTCCGCCCGGAAGCTTCAACGTTCTGCCGCGCATATCCTTGATGGTGATACGCGGGTTAGTCTGTTTGGAACTGGTTCCCAGGGTTATGACCTTGCTGGCTTTTCCGGTGACGACATCCACCCGCTCCTGCATGGTATCGCCCTCGATAATATCACCATACTTGATCTTGCCGCCGACCTCACTGACAATGGGAATGGAGAAGGCATCCCAGTCGGCAAGGATGGTGCCGGGCTCTATCTTGCTGCCTTCCTTGACCTTGAGTTCCGCGCCGTAGGGAACAGAAAAACGCTCACGGTCGATACCCTGATCGTCAAGGATTGACACCTCGGCATTCCGGTTCATGATAATTTCAAGGCCGGCAGCGTTGGTTACAGACTGGACGTTTTTAAACCGTACTTCGCCACCGCGCTGGGTGCGAACTTCCGCCTGTTCGATACTCCGACTGGCAGTACCGCCGATGTGAAAGGTCCGCATGGTCAGCTGGGTTCCGGGTTCACCGATGGACTGGGCGGCAATAATTCCGACGGCTTCGCCGATATTCACCATGTGGCCGCGTCCCAGATCCCTGCCGTAGCACTTGGCGCAGATGCCGCGCTTGGATTCGCAGGTGAGAACCGAACGAATCATGACATGATCAAAACCGGCGGCCTCAATAGCCTCAACCTTGTCCTCGGTTATTTCCTGATCCATTTCAACGATGATTTCCCCGGAATGCGGATCAACAATGTCCTCCAGAGCGACTCTGCCCAGGATACGGTCACCGATGCGGACAATCACCTCGCCGCCTTCGATCAGCGGTTCAGCGACAATCCCCTTCATGGTGCCGCAGTCCTTCTCAATGATCGTTGAATCCTGAGCCACATCAACCAGACGCCTGGTCAGGTAACCGGAGTTGGCCGTCTTGAGAGCCGTGTCGGCCAGACCTTTCCGGGCGCCGTGGGTGGAAATGAAATATTCAAGAACGTTCAGTCCCTCACGGAAATTCGCCTTAATCGGCGTCTCGATGATCTCACCGGATGGCTTGGCCATCAGACCACGCATACCAGCCAACTGGCGAATCTGGTCCTTGGAGCCCCTGGCGCCTGAATCAGCCATGATAAAAACCGAATTGAAACTCTTGGACTCAACCAGTTTTCCTTCACGGTCGCGCAGATATTCAACAGACATCTCGTCCATCATCTCTTTGGCCACCTTGTCGGTGATCTTGGACCAGATATCGACAATCTTGTTGTACTTTTCACCATCGGTGATCAAACCATCCGAATACTGGTTCTCTACATCCATGGCCTCCTTCTCGGCGGTTTCAACAAACTCTTCCTTACTGATCGGGATCTTCATGTCATTGATACAGATGGAAATACCGGCCTGGGTGGCGTACTCGTACCCGAGATCTTTCAACCGGTCTGCCAGAATGACCGTTTCCTTGGTTCCGGCGTGGCGGTATGTATAATCGATCAGGAATGACAGCTCCTTCTTGGAAAGTTCCTTGTTCACCAGACTGAACGGCACCTGCACCGGCAGCAGTTCACTGACGATGATCCGGCCCACGGTGGTATCAACAATGACGCCGTTGATCCTGACCTTGATCCTGGCCTGCAGGTGCGCAGCGCCGTGATCATAGGCCATCCGCACCTCTTCAGGAGAACTGAAGACAAAACCTTCACCCAGGGCGCCATGCCGTTCACGAGTCATATAATAGAGTCCGAGTACGATATCCTGGGTCGGAATAATGACCGGGCTGCCGTTGGCCGGAGAAAGGATATTGTTGGTGGACATCATCAGGATACGCGCTTCAACCTGCGCCTCAACCGAAAGGGGCACGTGAACCGCCATCTGGTCCCCGTCAAAGTCGGCGTTGAACGCGACGCAGACCAGGGGATGCAGCTGAATGGCCTTGCCCTCGATGAGCACAACCTCAAAGGCCTGCATGCCAAGCCTGTGCAGGGTCGGAGCGCGGTTGAGCAGCACCGGATATTCGCGCACTATTTCATCGAGCACGTCCCAGACTTCCTTGGTCCCGTTCTCAACCATCTTCCGGGCGCTCTTGATGGTTGTCACATAACCGAGATTTTCCAGCCTGTTATAGATAAAGGGCTTGAACAGCTCCAAAGCCATTTTCTTGGGCAAACCGCACTGATGCAGACGGAGGTGAGGTCCGACCACGATGACGGAACGGCCGGAATAGTCAACGCGCTTGCCGAGCAGGTTCTGGCGGAACCGGCCCTGCTTGCCCTTGAGCATATCGGAAAGCGATTTGAGCGGACGCTTGTTGGGCCCGGTTATGGTCCGGCCGCGGCGTCCGTTGTCAAAAAGTACATCAACGGCCTCCTGCAGCATCCGTTTCTCATTGCGGATGATGATATCCGGAGCGTCCAACTCCAGCAGACGCTTCAGCCTGTTATTACGGTTGATAACCCGCCGGTACAGATCATTGAGGTCAGAGGTGGCAAAGCGGCCGCCTTCCAACGGCACCAGCGGCCGAAGATCCGGCGGCAGCACCGGGATCACTTCGAGGATCATCCATTCCGGCCTGTTGCCGGAATCACGAAATGCCTCGACCACATGCAAACGTTTGCCGAACTTGGTCCGCTTGGTGACCGAACCGGTTTCCTTCATTTCCCTGCGCAGTTCTTCGGACAGAACCTGCAGATCAAGCGCTGCCAGCATTTCGCGGATGGCCTCGGCGCCGATACCGACCTTGAACTGCCCGGGATACTCTTCCAGGGCTGCCCGGTATTTCTCTTCACTGAGAAGAGTGCCGACCGGCAGCGCTTCAACCTCGGAAGTCACAACCGCATACGATTCAAAATACAGGATGCGTTCCAGCTGTTTCAAAGTCATGTCCAGAATAGCCCCGATCTTGCTCGGCAGGCTCTTCAAAAACCAGATGTGGGCAACCGGTGCGGCGAGATCTATATGTCCCAGGCGTTCGCGCCGTACTTTGGACTGAATAACTTCGACGCCGCATTTTTCGCACACCACGCCACGGTGCTTCATTCGTTTATACTTGCCGCAGTTGCACTCGAAATCCTTGACCGGGCCAAAGATCTTGGCGCAGAACAGCCCGTCGCGCTCCGGCTTGAATGTACGATAGTTAATGGTTTCCGGCTTTTTAACCTCTCCATGCGACCACTCGACGATCTTCTGCGGCGAAGCAAGAGAAATCTTTACCTTGTCAAAAATGACCGGTCCTTTCGGTTTTGAAAAGAAACTGAACAGTTCTTCCACGAAAATCACCCTCTGTTATTCAAGAATCTACTACGCAAACATCCACCTGGTGAGGCTTATCCGTTCTTCACCGGTGATGTTCAACCAATTGGCCTCTTTCCTTTGTCAGTCGAGGAGTTCCACATCAAGGCAAAGTCCTTTGAGCTCCTTGACAAGGACATGGAACGATTCCGGCAATCCGGTTTCCAGGAAGTTATTCCCCTTGACGATCTTTTCATACATTGTCGTCCGCCCTTCGACATCGTCGGACTTGACGGTCAAAAACTCCTTCAAGGTGTAGGCCGCGCCATAGGCTTCCATGGCCCATACCTCCATTTCGCCAAGCCGCTGACCGCCGAACTGCGCCTTGCCGCCCAGCGGCTGCTGGGTCACCAGGGAATAAGGTCCGGTGGATCGGGCATGAATCTTGTTGTCAACAAGATGATGCAGCTTCAGCATGTACATCGTTCCCACGGTGACCTGATTGGCAAAAGCATCGCCGGTAAGGCCGTCATACAATGTAGTCTGGCCGACCTCGCCAATTCCGGCTGCAACCAGATTGGCCCGGATCTCATCCTCGGATGCGCCGTCAAAAACCGGCGTAGCCATATGAATTCCATGGGAATACTTGCGGGCCATATCAAGCAGCTCCTCATCATTTCGACCGTCGGTCAGCGCCGTATACTCCTCCTTGGAGTAGATCCCCTGAAGGCGCTTTTTGACCTCCTTGATCTCCTGCTGCTCCGCCAGCTTCTGGATCTGCTCGCCCAGCCTTTTGGCAGCAATGCCGAGGTGGCACTCCAGCACCTGGCCAACATTCATTCGCGAGGGAACACCCAGTGGATTCAGAACAATGTCAACGGTTGTGCCGTCAGCAAAAAACGGCATGTCCTCCTCGGGCAGCAGACGGGAAACAACACCCTTGTTGCCATGCCGGCCGGCCATCTTGTCGCCCACTGCCAGTTTCCGTTTGGTCGCCACATAGATCTTCACCATTTTGACAACGCCGGGAGGAAGGTCGTCGCCTTTTTCCATACGCTCAACAATTCCTTCATAGCGGCTTCTGACCAGTTGGGCCTGATTCTGGTAGCGGCTGAAAACAGCATCAAGTTCCGGCGCGTATTTTTTCTGGTCGGAAAACTCCAGTCCCGGCAGCTTGCTGAACTCAACCTGTTCCACAACCTTATCCGTCAACTTCTTGCCCAGCTTGAGAATAACCTTGCCCTTGCGATCCTTGATGTCTGTTTTCGCGGTCCGTCCGACAAGAATTTTGGTCAGGGAATTGCGCACACCGGTTTTCAGGCTCTGCAGTTCGTCGTTCATATCGCGGTTAAGACGCTCGATCTCCATCTCTTCGATCATAAGCGTGCGTTCATCCTTGTCCACACCCTTGCGGGAAAAAACCTTGGCATCAATAACCACCCCTTCAATTCCGGGAGGCACGCGCAGGGAAGAGTCTTTGACATCACCGGCTTTCTCACCAAAGATGGCACGGAGGAGTTTTTCCTCGGGCGACAACATAGTTTCACCCTTGGGAGTTACCTTGCCGACAAGCATATCACCGGCCCGGACCTCGGCCCCGATTCTGATAATGCCTGATTCGTCAAGATTCCTGAGAGCCTCGTCACCGACATTGGGAATATCCCGGGTAATTTCCTCCTTACCCAGCTTGGTATCCCTGGCCATGGTTTCGAAAATTTCGATATGGACCGAGGTAAAGGTATCTTCCTTGAGAAGCCGTTCATTGATAAGAATGGAATCCTCAAAATTATAGCCACGCCAGGGCATAAAGGCCACGGTCACATTCTTGCCAAGGGCCAGCTCGCCCATTTCCGTGGAGGGCCCATCGGCCATTACCGTGCCCTTGACAACCCGTTCACCGGGCATGACCAGCGGCTTCTGATTAAAACAGGTGTTCTGGTTTGACTTCTTATACTTGGACAGGCGGTAGACGCCTACCCCGGTGTCAAATCCATCGGTCCCAGGTTCATCGTAGGCCACAACTATCCGGTTGGCGTCAACTTCAGTAACAACCCCATCACCACCGGCCAGCAGACATGCCCCGGAATCCTGGGCAACGTATTTTTCCACCCCGGTGCCGATCAGGGGTGAGGCAGTCTTGAGCAGCGGCACGGCCTGGCGCTGCATGTTGGATCCCATCAACGCCCGGTTGGCATCGTCGTTCTCCAAAAACGGAATGAGCGAGGCAGCAATTGAAACCAGCTGGTTGGGGGCAACGTCCATCCGGGTTACCTGCTCAGCGGACACCATGGTTACCTCGCCGTCTTCTCTCGCTATAAGGCTGTCGTCAACGATCCTGTTATTTTTCTGGACCGCCTTGGCAGGAGCGATAACATGGGACTCCTCCTGCAGAGCGCTCAGATATTCCACGTCCGGGGCAATCTTGCGGTTATTAACAACCCGGTAGGGCGTTTCCACAAAACCGTAGGGATTAACCCTGGCGTAAATCGCCAGTGACACGATCAAACCGATATTCGGTCCTTCAGGCGTTTCCACCGGACAGATCCTGCCGTAATGGGTGGGATGAACGTCGCGCACCTCAAATCCGGCCCTTTCACGGGAAAGGCCTCCTGGTCCAAGGGCCGACAGGCGACGTTTATGGGTCACTTCGGAAAGCGGGTTGGTCTGATCCATGAACTGGGACAGCTGACTGGTGCCGAAAAATTCCTTGATCGCCGAAGTAACCGGTTTGGGATTAACGAGATCGTGGGGCATCAGCGTTTCAACTTCCTGCAGGCTCATGCGTTCCTTGATGGCTCTTTCCATGCGCACCAGTCCCATGCGGTACTGGTTTTCGACCAGTTCACCAACGGTTCTGACCCGGCGGTTGCCGAGATGATCAATATCATCACCTTCTTTCAGCTCATCCTTAATCCTGACCAGGTGTCGAACGCTCTTAACGATGTCTTCTTTGGTCAGCGTCGTTTCCTCAATGGGAGTAGCAACACTAAGTTTGGTATTGATCTTATAGCGGCCGACTTCAGACAGATCGTATGTTACCGGGTTGAAAAAGAGATTGTCGAAAAAGGACTCCGCAACCTCGGGTGTTGGAGGACTGCTGGGGCGAAGCCGTCGATAGATTTCGATGAGCGCTTCTTCCTTTGTTGCAATTTTATCAACTGCCAGGGTTTTGCGAAATGATTCGGAAACAGTAACGCCATCGATGAACAGAACTTCAAAGCTCTTGATTTTGGCTTCTTCAATGGCCTTGAGAGTAGACTCGGTCACCTCGTCGTTGCATCTGCCGATGATTTCACCACTCCTGGGGTCGATCAGGTCAGTGGCCAGAAACCTGCCAATAAGCTCTTCAGCATCTATATCGACAGTCTTGATCCCCGCTTTGACAATGCGACTCGTCAGGGCGCGGGTAATCTTGCGGCCCTTCTTACCGAGGACCTCACCGGATTTGGGATCAACCAGATCCGCGGCCAGTCGTTGTCCGACGAAAGTCTCCTCCTTGAAAACAAGGGCGTAATCCTTCTTTTTAACCTTGACTTCATCTACATGATAAAATAAACGCAACAGTTCTTCGACCTCGAACCCGAGGGCTTTCAGAAGAACCGTTACCGGCAGTTTGCGGCGACGGTCAATCCGGACATAGAGAATATCCTTGATATCAAATTCGAAATCGAGCCATGAACCGCGCACAGGAATAATACGGGCGGAATAAAGTCTTTTGCCGCTGGCATGGGATTTGCCGTCATCATGGGTGTAAAACAGGCCGGGTGAACGCTGCAGCTGGTTGACCACAACCCTCTCGGTGCCGTTGACCACGAAAACACCATCCTTGGTCATGAGGGGAAGCGATCCAAGGAATACGTCCTGTTCCTTGATATCGCGTACAGACTGGACACCGGTTTCCTCGTCAACATCAAAGGTAATGAGACGTACCGTGATCTTGACCGGGACTTCGTAAGTCATTCCCCGTTCAATACATTCATCCACCGTATATTTCGGCTCACCGAAGCTGTAGCGGACGAATTCAAGAGAACACAGGTCATTGAAATCCGTAATGGGAAAAATATTCTTGAAGATAGCCTGCAGGCCATGATCCTCGCGGGCATCCGGTTCAACGTTTCGCTGCAGAAAATGCTCATAGGAGTGTCTCTGCATGGCGATGAGATGCGGCGGTTCAATGGTCAGGCTTGTCTTGGCAAAACTTTTTCGTACTCTGTTCATAGTCTCCCTCGAAGCTTTCAGCGAATTTCAGATGCAGAGCTGTATAACTTTATAATTAAAATCAAATAGATAGGACGCTTACTCCTGTCGTGATTTTCTGGTGAGTCCAGAAATGCAGGAACGCTACGAGGGTATGCCCCCGTAGCGTTGCCTTATTCTCAAGTTCACACTGTTCGACCCGGACAGGTCAGGCGAACAAGCAGTAGGAGAAAGTGTTTACTTAATCTCAACAGAACCGCCGGCAGCTTCGATCTTTGCCTTGATCTCGTTCGCCTCGTCCTTGGTAACACCTTCCTTTACAGGTTGGGGAGCGCCTTCAACGAGCTCCTTAGCCTCCTTGAGGCCAAGCGCGGTAATGGCCCGCACTTCCTTGATGACGTTGATCTTCTTGTCACCGGCAGCGGTCAGGATAACATCAAATTCGGTTTTTTCCTCAGCAGCTTCTGCGCCGCCGGCAGCAGGAGCACCGGCAGCAGCCACGGCCACGGGAGCGGCAGCGGAAACACCAAATTTCTCCTCAAACTCCTTGATCAGTTCAGAGAGTTCAAGAACACTCATATTGGAAATAAATTCTACTACGTCTTCTTTGGTTACAGCCATGATAAATCCTCCTGATATCTTCTTGAAATATCGATAAATTAATTCTCTTTTTGTTCTTTAACCGCCTGCAGCACGTTCAGGAATGAACGTGGCACGCCACTCAACACCCGGACAAGACCAGTCGGCACAGCAGCCATGGTGCCCAGCAGCTTTGCCTGCAGTTCGGGCTTACTCGGCAGCTTGGAAAGCGCACTCACATCATCTGCGCTCAGAACACTGCCGTCGAGAGCAGCCGAACGAATGACCAGCGCCTTATAGTCTTTGGCAAAATCCGCCAGGGCCTTGGCAGGACCTACCGGATCTTCAAAGCTGACTGTAACGGCGGTTGTACCGGTAAAGTACTCGCTGAGCACTTCATAATCGGTCCCCTGGACAGCCAGCTTGAGAAGGGTGTTTTTGGCGACCTGAATATGGGCGTCGTTTTTTTTCAGTTCACGACGGAGCTTTTCCAGTTCAGTAACTTTAAGGCCGCGATAGTCGGCGACTATCGCAAATTTGGCTTTACTGAATGTCTCGTTCAGTGCGCTGACTTTTGAGGCTTTTTCATCACGTTTCAACAGTTACACCTCCTTTGTTGAATGATGGTCACGGGACAATCAGAACGAACAGATATATTCCAATGAAGACGTAAACCGTTGGGGAAGCTTCTCCCGGTCGGTTCATGATCTCGGCAGGATACCGTTCACCCGATCTATCGTGTGAACAGTAATTAAACCAGGGTACCTGCTGTCTTTGACCTTCCCTTATTAATGTTTAAACTACAACTATATAAAAATCCCTGGAGCAGACCGGTACACCAGAACTACTTCATCAGGGAACGAACCTGCAACGGATCAACCTTGACCCCAGGCCCCATGGTGGTGGATACGGAAATTCCACGCATGTAAATTCCTTTGCTGGAGGATGGCTTCAACTGAATAAGTTTGTCGACAAAGGCAACAATGTTTTCAACAAGCTTTTCACTGGAAAAAGAAGCTTTACCGACAGCGGCATGGACTATGCCTGCTTTATCAACACGGAAATCGACCTTACCCTTCTTGATTTCTTCCACGACACGGGCGATATCAAAGGTCACTGTGCCCAGTTTGGCGTTGGGCATCAGGTTCCGCGGTCCGAGCATCCGGCCGATCTTACCTACTTCACCCATCATATCGGGAGTAGCGACGGTCTTGTCAAACTCGAACCAGCCGTCCTTGATCTTTTCAACCAGCTCATCGGAACCGGCATAATCAGCGCCGGCCTCCCTGGCTTCGGTCTCCTTTTCACCTTTGGCGAAAACCAGCACCCGGACTTCCCTGCCGGTACCATGGGGCAGAAGCACACTGGAACGAACCATCTGGTCGGCATGGCGGGGATCAACTCCCAGTTTAACGGCGATATCGACGGATTCGTCAAATTTCGCATACTTGCCTTTCTGTATAAACTCTACGGCTTCTTCCAGTTCATACAGCTTGGTCGTATCAAGACCTTCAACAGAATTACGGTATTTTTTCCCTTTTTTTGGCATATCCTCACCCTTTGATATTCTCCCCGTTCCGGCGGGCAACCGTATACGGGTCCAAATGAATTATTGAACTCTACCAGACGCTGACAAATAGATTTTTCAGTCTAAGATGGTGATGCCGCAGCTTCTGGCTGTCCCTTCGACAATACGCATGGCCTGTTCAACATCATAGGCGTTGAGATCAGGCATTTTAATCTCGGCAATCTCTTTGATCTTGGCACGGTTCAGTTCCGCGACACGCTCTCGTTTTGGATTGCCTGACCCTTTGGATATTCCGGCCGCTTTAAGCAAAAGCACTGATGCCGGCGGGGTCTTGGTGATAAAACTGAATGAACGGTCAGAGTAGACAGTAATGACCACCGGCACAATTGTATCCCCCTGCGACTGGGTCTGGGCATTGAACGCTTTGCAGAAATCCATGATATTGACACCATGCTGTCCCAGTGCAGGCCCGACTGGCGGTGATGGATTTGCCTTACCGGCGGGAATCTGCAATTTAATGTAGGATTGTATTTTTTTTGCCATTTTTCACTCTCCCAAGCACAAGGACTCGAGTCTTGTTTTTGTCTGGATCGAAAAAAGCTGCTCCTCTTGGAAGCAACGCGTTAAATCAATGTTTTGGACGATTACCTGCGTCTGTCTACTTTCTGCGAGGTTTTTAATTTTTGCTTACCTGGATATATTCAAGTTCAACAGGGGTCGATCTGCCGAAAATCGAAACCATGACCTTTACCCTGCCTTTGTCCGGATATACTTCTTCAACCACGCCCTGAAAGTTCGCAAACGGGCCTTCAGTGACCCGAACAGGATCTCCCTCTTCAAAAATGACCTTGGGTTTGGGCGTAGTCGCCCCTTCCTCGATCCGGCCGATGATCTTCATCGCATCCTTTTCCGGAAGCGGCTGGGGATTACGGCTGTCGCCAACAAAACCGGTTATGCGTGGCGTATCCTGTACTGTGTGCCAAGTAGCATCGTTAAGCTCCATGTTCACCAGGATGTAGCCGGGGAAGAACTTGCGCGATGAAGTTTTGCGGCTCCCCTTGACCATCTCCACAACCTGTTCGGTCGGCACAAGGATCTCACCAAAAAATTCTTCCTGACCGGCCGTGCGGATACGTTCCTGGAGAGCCTCCTTGACCTTATCCTCAAACCCGGTATGAGTATGGACGATGTACCAATTTTTCGCCATGTTATTGCCTATGTGGTGACTGGGTTACCGAAGAATCATGGTAACAAGTTTGCCAAGAAGAAGATCCACGGAACCAAGATAAATCGACACCAGCATAACGAGAATCATTACAAAACCGGTCAAACCGAACGTCACCTTCCTGTCCGGCCAGACTACTTTTTTGAACTCGACGTGTACTTCACGGACAAATTGCTTGATATTGGCCGGAGAAAAAGATATTTTTTCATCATTGGCAACATCAGCCTTATTTTCCTGGCTACTTTTATTGACGACCGTTTTCTTCTTACTTGCCATGCTTTCCTGCCTGTTATGACCTTTCAGAACACTGTTTATGCATTCGGGTTTGGCAGGCCAGGAGGGATTCGAACCCCCAGCCCTCGGATTTGGAGTCCGATGCTCTACCAATTAGAGCTACTGGCCTGCACTTCTCTGGTTACTCTCTTTTCTTACAAAACAGTTATCCCGCAAAACATATCCCTTCTGAGATTATTTGGTCTCTTTATGAGGGGTATGTGTTTTGCAAAAAGGACAGAATTTTTTTAATTCCAATTTATGTGGAATTGTCCTTTTATTTTTTGTCGTTGTATAGTTCCGTTGCTTACAATCCTTGCAGGCAAGCGTTATAATATCTCTCATTTTGTATCGTCCTGGCTCTACCCGTATGGACTAATCGTTCACACAGATTACTCAATTATTTTGCTGATGACACCGGCGCCGACAGTCCGGCCGCCCTCGCGGATAGCAAAACGCAGCCCTTCCTCCATGGCGATCGGCGTAATCAGCTCGCCGGTAATATGCACATTGTCACCGGGCATAACCATCTCAACTCCCTCGTCAAGCGTGCACACACCGGTAACGTCCGTCGTCCGGAAGTAAAACTGCGGACGATATCCATTGAAAAACGGGGTATGACGACCGCCCTCCTCCTTGTTCAGGATGTAGCACTCAGCTTTGAACTTCTTGTGCGGGGTGATTGAACCGGGCTTGGCAAGAACCTGCCCACGAACAACCTCCTCGCGCTT
>JAMJFO010000075.1 GCA_023544645.1 Desulfobulbaceae bacterium
AGCAGATTTTTTACCGGCAACACCTGCGGTGCTTCGGCAAACGACAATGGGAAAAATACTCTAAAGCCCCCTTTCAGGGGGCAACCTGATGCCTCCCGCTTTGCGGGAGGAGTTTCACTTTCATGAGCTGCATGCTTTGTGAAAAGTTACCTCTGTTGAGCCTGTTTCAGTTTGCCCAGTATACGGCGATTGTTCGGATCAAGCTGCAGGGCGCGGATATACTCCTGTTCGGCCCGGTAATAGATTCCCTGCCTGAGATAGTAATCACCCAGCTCCACCCTGAATGGAGAGTAGTCAGGGAGATAGCTGATTCCGAGCCGGAGTGTTTCAAGGGCATTCTGCTGCTTATCCTGCCGCAGATTAAGCTTATATAAACTTCTGAAATAGGAAGGGTTGATTTCGCTGTTTTCCACAAAATCGATGGCCGCGCGATAAAACATCCCGGCCTCGTCCAACCTGCCGTTTTGTTCCATTCTGGTGCCAACCTCGTACCAGGCTTCGGGTATGGGGGGCATGGTCATCTCCAGTTCAGCGACAGTGAAGCGGCGGGCAAAGATGAAGTTGACGATCTTCTTGATGCGCCACGGAATTTTTTCCATTGCCGTTTTCAGCAGGGAATACGCTTCATGGCGCAGATCATTTTGCAACAACCAGTCACTGTAGGTCAGATATCGTTCCGCCGCGAGAGGTTCGCGCGCCGGTCCGAGAGAGAGCAGGTGTTTTTTTTGCGCAAAATCGAGCCCGGGGCGGGAGAGGGCCAGCCTCTGGAGATTGCGTCCGGAGGTGGGAAGGTTGACGCATGAGCGCCAATATTCCTGCCCGGCCCTTGGGGAGTTCCCAAGCAGGCTGGAAAGGTGGCCGGCGAGAAAATAATATTCGTCTTCATACGGGTCCAGGCGGCAGGCGTCAGCGACAGTTGCATGCATTTGCTGCAATCGGGATTGCTCTATGTTGCTGTTCAGAAAGATTGATCTGATCGGAGCGGTGATGGTTTCAGCCCGGTGGATGTTCAAGGTGTGCCAGGGTGAACCGAGCAGTACCATGACGGCCAGCATGGAAGGCAGCAGGATGTTTTTTCCGGACGCTGATTCCAGGAGCGTGGAGCGGCTCCGATACTGAATCCGGGTAGTTGCCGCTGATACGGCAAGGCCGCAGAGGAAAAAGAAGTAAAGGGCATTGGCCCGGTTATACAGCTGAAAATCGGCCAGAGAGTGAAAAAGAAGAGCCAGTATTCCTGTCAGCGCGCCGCTGGTCAACAGGATTGAATACCGTTCCCGCCGTTTACTCAGTTTCCTGATCGAATGAAACAGGACTGCCGCCACAAACCATCCAAAGAGCAGGAAGCCTATCAGACCGCCGGTTGCGAGAAATTCGATGTAATCATTATGGGCATGGTCAAAAACCGACAGGCCGGGAACCGTCCTCACGGAAGGGTAGGCATCGATAAAGGTTCCGAAACCGGTGCCGAACAGCGGAAAGGATTTGACCAGGGCGACACTGTCGTAAAAAACAGGGAGCCTGCCGCTGGTATTCAGTCCCCTCTCGCCCCAGAGATTGCCGAATTTGTCGATGATGGGCTGCCATCCGAGCCAGGTGATCATCAGGACAACCAGGAGCGCGAGAATTACCGCCCATCTGGTGCGTGGATCAGCTGTTGTCCGGGCAGAAAAAAAAGTAAAAAAGAAAAAGGCAATGCTCAGGGTGATTATGCCGCCGCGCGAGACGCTGAGCAGGATGGATACGGCCATCAGCATGGCTCCGCTGCCCAGGAGGAGATACCGGTTGGCCCCCGGCATGGTCAGGAGATAAATAAATTTTTCCCGAATGGTTTTGTGGGTAAAGACCTGGGGCCGATAAAAGAGAAACAGGGCGATTGTGAGCGGAAAAACCATCTCCATGAAACCGGCAAAATGATTGCTGTATACCCACGGACCCACCGGAGACGAATTGGGTGTCGGACGAAACCAGTAGATCATATCAGGAGAGGTCAGTTTCTGGATAATGGCTTCCACCGCTATGATTATGGCCAGAAAGACAACAATGGTAATGGTTTTTTTGAGCAATTCCGGCTTGCGGCAGTGATACAGAGTCAGCATATACACCAGGCCGTAGGAGGAAAAAGCAAAGAACATGAGGAGGGTGTTTTTACGATTCACGGTAAGCGGAATATAATGACGCTCCGGTTCCAGTTCCAGCAGGGGGCGGTAGAGATCGAATGTTGCCGGCGAAATCAGTTCCACAAGCTGGGGGGGCAGGGGAATCATCTGCAGGAGCATATATCCCGGCAGGAGCAGCAGCGGCAGGGCTCCCGGAATCCGCAGGACCTGCTTTTTGTTCAGCGCAAGATATGCAGCCAGAACAAGAAAAGACAAGGCGGTTATGGTGTTCAATACAGCGCCGGACCAGGTCTCCACCGTTCCGAAGGCAAGAGGCCCGAACAGCAGGAGAAAGAAAAAAAGCACGTAGGAGGCTGAATGCATTGGCAAGGCGGAACTGGTCACTGGGGGGGCCGGTTTCGGGCTGCCACGATCATTTCCGGATTCCCCGTGGTCAGGAGCTCGGCATTTGCTCTGCCGAGCAGCTTTACGGCCACGGCATGAGCTTTTTGCAGGACCGGGGCCCGGAAAGAAGGTGAATGCGAATCAGTGGCAATAAAATGAACCAGGTTTTTCCTGAGCAGATAATGGGCGCACCATTGAATGTCCGGACCAAGGTCACCGGTGATGCTGGAGGCCGTTAACTGTGAAAGGGCTCCTGCTTCGATAAGGGGTTCCATCAGGTCGGGATTGCGGAGAACCCCACCGTTTCTTTCAGGATGGGCGATAACAGGAATGAACCCTCGGCCAGTCAACCGGGAAATTGTGGCCAGGGCGTCCCCGGGAACATACATGTGGGGGAATTCAATCAGGATATAATTGCTTTTGGCCAGGGTATGAGTATGCGCAAGCGCGGTGACCAGGTGAAAAGGAATTTCATATCCCGGCAGGATCTGCAGAGTGACACCGTGTTGCTGCAGCGCTCTGTTAAGATGGTCAACCCCGTCCCGGACACTCTCATAATTGACCCGGATGCCGTCGGTATGGGGAGTGGCAATGATGACCCGGATGCCGTCTTCGGCGGCCATTGAGGCCATTTTCAGCGAAGTTTCCAGGGTCTGGGGACCGTCATCCATCTCCGGCAGAATATGGCAGTGGATGTCAATCACTTCATCTCCGGATTATTTTTTGTCCTCAGCACCATCTTCATAATAATGATAGTAGGATTCCGGCCCGGAAAAACGGGGGCTCATGGCGTTGAGAATAACGCCGAGGATATGGGGTTTGAAATCCTGGAGTTTTTTCAGTCCGGCATTGAACATTTCAAAAGTGATTTTTCCGGTTCGGGTTACCAGGACAATGCCGTCAACCAGGGTGCTGAGAACGAGACCATCGGCAAGATTGATGATGGGCGGCGAATCGATGATGATATAGTCGAAATCCTTGGATAACTGCTTGATCAGGATTCTCATGCGCTGAGAACTGATGAGTTCCACCGGATTAGGCGGAATGGGACCGGCGGGCAGGATGTATATTTTATCTTCCTTGGTCTTATGGGTAATGTACTCATCGATATTTCCGGACAGAAAATTTGACAGCCCGGTCTCATTGGTTACGCCCATCAGCGAGTGAACACGGGGCTTGCGCATGTCGGCATCAATGAGCAGGACCTTGTCCGCGACCTGGGCCATGGCCCGGGCAAGATTCATGGCGGTGGAGGTTTTTCCCTCCTGCGGCTTCATGCTTGAGATAAGGATAATCTGCGGAGGATGATCAGCCGACGACAGCAGCAGGCTGGAGCGTATCAGCCGGTAGCTTTCGGCAATGGGTGACCGGTTGTTTTCAACGAAGATGTTTTCTATCTTTTCGTTTTTCGTGGTCTGCAGCACAGTTCCCAGGGTCGTCAGACCGTATCGGTTTTCAATATCTTCGGCCGATTTGACGGTGTTGTCCAGGTATTCAATGAGCAGGGCGGTCCCGATGCCTGCGGCCAGGGCCAGGATGAATCCGATCAGGATTGTCCTTCGGGGCTGCTGATTGGACGGAAACTGCGGCAGTGTTGCTTCCCGCATGACCCAGATATTCACATTCTGGGACTCCTCCGTGACACTTGCCTTCTTGAGGCTTGAGGTAAGCGCCTCATACAGGGCCCGGCTCGAGTCAACTTCCCGCTTCATGATGGAATATTGAATGAAGCGTTCGTTGACATCCAGCAACTCTTCTTTGGTGGAGTTGAGCAGTTCCCGGAGATTATTCTCCTTGGATTTGGCAAGTTCGTACGCCTTCCTGGTTGAATCGATAATCCGTTCCCTTTCTTGTTCTTTTCCGCGGAGCAGGATATCTCGGTCGTCCATGGCCTTGATCATGGCCGGATGCTTGGGACCGTATTTTTGCGACAGCTGTTTGATGTTCTGCTCCGCCTTGAGGATCTGATCCCGCAGGGACTGGAGGTTGGGGTTTTTGGCAAAGAGGGGAATCGTTTCCAGATTCTCCGGAGAGTCGCGGAACTGAACGATCTGCTCCCACTGGTCTTCGACCTGCTTGCGTTCCGACTCGGCGCTGGAGAGGTCGGTGCTGAACTGGCTCAGTTTTTCGGGATAGACCGCCAGCCGGTTCTCCAGGGTGACCAGGTTGTTGTCGCGCATGTACTTTTGCAGCGATCGTTCAGCCTCTTCCAGTTTTTTCCGTTCCTGTTCGGCCTTGCTGGTCATCCATTTGAGGGATTGCTTGGTGCCGCTCAGCTTTATTTCCAGGTTTTCCTCGATATATGCCTCGACCAGGGCTTCGGTTATCAATTGGGCAACCTGGGGGTCTGAATCGGTGTACTGAATGTTGACAACCCTGGTCTCCTTGACGGGCAGGACTTCAATCTGGGACTTGATGATATCGGCAATGATATTCTTCTCTTGCACTGGACTGACAACAAACGCATTCCCCGCACCAGCCTCGTCAGCCTCGTTTGAGCTGAATAAGTTACCGGCAAGGTCCTTGAACCAGGTCTTCACCGATGCTATTGTTGAAGGCTCCGCATCTCGTGGTCCCAGAAAATGGTTGTAATATCTGGTATCGAGTTGCAGATCATCGACCACCCTCAGGGCAACTTTTTTGCTTTTGATAATTTCGGTCTGGGTCGGCAGAAATTCAGGATCCCAGTAGTAATAGGTTCCGAGCCCGGTATTATTTGCCCCGACATTGCGTTCCATGAGGATGGTTGAAATGGAGGTGTAAACGGGGTTGTCCTTACTGAAACTGAGGATCAGGCTGATGACGAAAATAATGAGAAATACGGTGAGGATGGTCATCCTGCGCTTGCTGAGAATGTTGACATAGTCGTGCAGGGTGAGGTTCTGCTCGAGTTCTGCGGAGTCAAATGATGGGTGCATGGAAAACCGTAATGATGGATGTTGACACGATACTGATTAATAAATGTTGCTAAAAAAAGCTTTCCGGCACGATGATAACATCGTCGGGCTGAACGACCATATCCATGGCTGCCTTTTCGAAAACCTGCTCACTGCCGTCCACCATCCGCACGATTCTGACGCCGGATCTGGAGGCCTTTCCCGTGAAGCCTCCCGCCAGGGTGATCAGTTTAAGGACGGTCATGCTCTCCCCGCATTTATAGGCATTGGGGGATTTGACCTCACCGGTAACATAGCACATTCCAGCCTTGCTTACATACACGGTGTCGCCGTCCTGAATAGCGATATTCTGGCTGAGATCCCCTCCCTCGGTCAGTAATTTGAGATTGACCAGAATAACGTTATCTTCACCTTTTGCCTTTCTCTTTATGGTGACGGTCTCGCCAAAATCATCTTCAAGGCCGCCGGCCTGGGAAATAAGCTCAAGAAGGGTGGTTGGCCCGCTCATCACCATCAATCCGGGCTTGTTGACCCGGCCGAGAACAATCGCTTTTTTGCTCCTGAATTCCTGGATAAAGATATTGATCTGGGGGTTGATGATATAGCCGTCGGCAAGGCGTTTGGTGATGAGGTCCGCGGCCTGGGAGACGGTAAGGCCCTCTATTTTGATCTGGCCGAGCAGGGGCATGGCGATCATGCCGTCGTCACTGACCCTGGTGATTGTCAGCAGATCGTCATTATCATATACAGAAATCCTGATGACATCACCAGGGCCGAGGATATAATCGGTTGCCCGGGTAATGCCGACAGACACAGCAAGGAAGAAAAAACACCACAGGATGATGCGGATGCCGGGCAATAATGCGTATGGTTCAGGTTTCATACCTTTACTCTAGCCGGATTTTCCGCAAATACAAGTTTAGAACGCAATATTCAGGCTGAAGATAACGGTCTGGGTGGTGAAATCGTACAGGTTATCATCGGAATCCCTGTTTTCAAACGAATAGGCCAGCTCCCCGGTCAGCCATTCACGAAAGGTATAAACAACAGCCGGTCGTACCATGAGCCGGAAATCATCACGATCCGTCCCGGATACCTGAGGGGTGCCCCCGGTGAGGCCCCGGTATTTATTCAGTTCGTAGTTGAATTCACAAGATCCGGCTAACCGGTAGGAAAAACGCTGGTCGTAGCGCAGGCGCACCGCCGTGGTATCCATTCCCCGGCTGAAGTCAGTATCTGTTTCTTCGATGGCCTTGTACAATTGAAAACCGATTTTCGTTTTTTCCGTAATGTTATAATTCAACTGGCCTTCCAGGGCCAGGGCGCCCAGGTCGTCCTGTTCAGCTTCGTCAAATTTTTTTCTCTGATACCCGGCTTTGGCGGTCAGCGAGGTCTTTTCCGAACCCTTCCAGTTGATTCCGGTGTAATAAAACATATCCTGACTGTCGTTTTCATCGTCCTGCTCATAGGTAATAAAAGCGTGGGCATATTCGATGAAAAAAGAGGTTTTCGGGCTGTAGTGGTACGACAGGGAAAGGGACAGGGAGTTGTCCGTCCGGTTCAGCCATTCGTTGACATCGTCATCATAGCGGAGGTAGAAATTGCTGTAATTGAAAAGGCCCGACAGGTTGGAGCCGGCATCGTAATTAAGGTCAAAACTGGCCAGGTTGGCATAATATTTCCGAATAAGCGACGGGGTGGAGATGACTGTCACGCTGTTTTCTCTGACTGCGAAATCAGCAGGAAGGAAGCTGCCGATGTCATATTTGTCCCTGGCGCGGACAAACCGGTCGATAAAGCGCCAGGAAATGCCAAAGGGCATGCTGTACTGGAACAATCCTTCGATTTGCCCGTTTAAATGATCAAGATCGGAATCCGCTGAGTTGTGGTTATAGTCTAAACCGGCAAAGAAATATGCCTGGAAGCGTTCGAAACCGTTTCTTTCGGTGAAAAAGAAGCGCCTGCCTCCGACAGCGCTGTTATAGGAGGCAAAGGTGAGCGGAATTTCGTCCAGGCGGGGAAGCCCGAACCAGACCCCCGGTGATACCACGGTGAGGAAATTGCTTTGCTCATCGAAATTCACATTGTAGAGGTTGTCGGTCCATTCCTCCCGCAGCGATATAAAGGGATGAAAATTTCCCGCACGATAACCAAAGAGTTCATCAGCATCAGGAAGGCCGAACATCCTGTCCTCCGGCGCACCCGTATTCATTCCCCTATCATTGTTCATGGTGCCCGGCAGGCTTTCATCCTGCCTGTCCTGGAGGAATTCAAGGTTCCCATTAATCCGGTCGGCCGGGAGCGCTTCTGCCCGGTTGCTTGCATCGTCGCTCTGTTGGGCGTCAACCGGGGAACAACAGAACAGAAGACCGTATATTAATGGGACGAGGAACAGGTTGATTTTTGCGTGCATCACTCTTGTTCCAGGTGTGGCCGGTTTCATGTCTGCTCTGGCGAAGCGCGGTATTATTGAAAAGTTGAGGGGCTCGCAAAGTTTGCACTGTTGTTGCCCTGCGCGGGAACCAGGGCCGGGTTGTTCTGCTGCGTTGCCGCGGCGGCTTGTTCTTCCAGGGCATTGGGACATTCAGCCAGGGCCAGGTCATACCCCTGGGTCACCTTTTCATCGGCAATGTTGTTTGTTTTTGCCCCTTCATAAACCGCGTCCAGCGGCGCAAGAGCACAGAAAAGGGCTTTGATGAGCTCGTCCTGCGGCAAACCTTCGATGGGCAGCGCGGTTTTCATGATCTGGTCCGGGGAATAGCCCTCGCTTAGTGCATAGACCACGGCATCATCCAGGCCTTTGTCGGTGTACATGTCATTGAAAACCAGGGTCCAGTCCGCCAGCGCAACGGAAGAAGTGGCAAAAATCACAATAAGGGTAACTACAAGTTTTTTCACAACATTCTCCTTTGGGTTTGCCCAATCTTGACGGGCATCACAAAAATTTGCCGACTTCCGGTTCCATAGGCGCGCCATGTGCGATCTTCGCTGGTATAACAATGTCATTGCCAGGCTGATAATTCATGGAGCCTTATCCTGTTCGATCAACTGGGATCGCACGGTTCGAATATGGTTCATGGTCATCCGGAACCATTACTTTCACCAGCTCATCAACTGGCAAGAATAAATAACAAGTAACTCCCTGAAAGGGAATACTTTTTGGCATTATTACTCATTGAGGGCAATTATACGCTATATTGTTTTGATAATCAATATCAAAACCGTGCTTATTTATTAAAATTTAATCCTTTTTTAAAAAAGACTGAGGTGAAAACGGTTTTGCCTGCTGTGGTTCAGCGCTCAATGCGCTGCAGAACAAAAATCAGGCGGTTGACCCATGCAGCGCTTTTGCCACCAGATCGGCCAGGGCGTGCCTGGTCAACGGTTTCATGGCAAACTCTTTGATGCCCATGGATTTTGCCGTTTCCTCATCAATAAGGTTGCTGAATCCCGTACACAGGATGATTGGAATATCGGGACGAATTTGCAGCATCCTCCTGGACAGGTCGACACCGGTCATGCCGGGCATGGTCTGGTCGGTGATGACCAGATCAAAGCGCTCCGGTTGATTCTGGAATGTTTCCAGCGCATCAATGCTGTTGCTCCTGACGGTTACGGTGTAACCGAGCCGTTGGAGCATGGTCCTGCCCATCTGCACGAGCAGTTCTTCATCGTCGACAAACAGAATATGCCCCTCGCCCCCGGCAATTTCAGATTGTTGCGTTTCAGCGGCCGCCAGCGGCCGTTGACCCAGAGGAATATAGACATGAACCGTAGTGCCCTGGCCGAGTCGGCTTTCAACGCTGACCGTTCCGCCGTAATCATGGACAATGCCGTAGATAATTGCCAGCCCCATGCCGGTTCCCTTGCCCGGATCCTTGGTGGTGAAAAAGGGATCAAAGATTTTGTCGATGATATCCGGCCCGATGCCGGGACCAGTATCGCTGACGGTGAGCCGGATAAAGCTTTTGCCTTGATTCTCCGGTTCCCGCGCAAGTTCCTCGGGAACATCCACGGCAGGAGCCAGCTCAACGCTCAAAACGCCGCCGGTTGCCTCCATGGCATGAAAGGCATTGGTGCACAGATTCATCACTATCTGGTGAAGTTGTGTCGGATCCGCGTCAATGGTCCCGCAATGGGGGTCAATAACATCCCGGATGGCGATTGAAGCGGGGAGGGCGGCCCGAAGCAGTTTTATAGCTTCCTTGATGATTGGCTGAGGCTGGAGGGCGATACGTTCAGTTTGAGTTTGCCGGCTGAAAGCAAGGATCTGATGCACGAGATCCCGGGCGCGGTAGCCGGCGGTGAGTATCTTGTCCAGATCTTCAGCCAGCTCCGAACCCGGCGGCGTATCATCCTTGGCAATATCCGCATATCCCAGCATCACTCCGAGCAGGTTGTTGAAATCATGGGCAATGCCTCCTGCCAGGGTGCCGATGGCCTCAATCTTCTGGCTGCGGCGGATGTGCTCTTCCAGCCGCTGTTTATCCTCTTCGGCCTTCTGCCGGTCGGAAATATCCATGGCATAGGCGAAGTTATAATCCGCACCTTCATAACTGTGAAAATTGGTGGTCACCTCCACCGGAAATATGGCGCCGTCCTTCCTGCGCAATCGGGTTTGAATCCGCACGGTTCCTTTTTGCTGCAGATCCAGCCAGTGCTGTTGCCATCTCTCCCCGGTGAAATCGGGATCAATATCCAGGATGTTCAGGTTGAGCAATTCTTGCCGGGAGTAGCCCAGGGTTGCGCAGGTATGCTCATTGACATAGATAAAATCACCGTGACCATTGGTCCAGAAAATCAGCAAGGCCGTTTTTTCTATGGAGAACTTGGCCATTTGCAGCTGGGTAAGCAGATTTTTCAGCTCCGTAATATCCTGGAGGGAGCCGGACATTCTTGTCGCTTTTTTTTCATGGTTGTAAAGCGCCTGACCGCGGGCCCGGTACCACCTGTATTCGCCTGATTTGTTTTTCAGCCGGAACTGGACATCATAGGGAGATTTTTTCTCCAGGTGCTCCTTGATGGCGGCAAGAACCTGCGGTTTGTCCTCGGGATGGATGAGTTTTTTCAGGGCGGAGAACGCGGCCTCAAATTCACCGGGCGCATATCCGGTCATCTCGTAGATACGGGGGGACCACCATTGTTCATCCCGTTCGATATCCTCCCAGTCCCATAACCCGTCATTGGCGCCGCGGACCGCCAGATCAAAACGTTCCTCGCTTTTCTGCAGCGCTTCACGGTTGGCCTGGAAATAGATAAGCAGCATGCCGATGGCAACGGTTATTTCAAGAGAAGCGGCGATAAGATATCCCCAGGGGGCAAACCATTCCACAGGCCGCAGAAATGGATAATCGAATTTATGGATGCCCCAGAGGATAAAGACAAGCGCCGTAAAATTCCTGCCGATTCCGCGGATATCAAAATGGCGGTGGATTATTATTCCAGTCCAGATAAACACGGCGCCCAGGAAGAAAAAGGTGGGAATGGTCAATTGATAAAATGAAAAACCGACCAGTGACGCGGCTGAGATCCAGCCGGCGTCGATCAGGGCAAAGAACAGCCAGGCCCGGGGCAGGGATTTCTGGATAAAGACATAGGATCCCCACAGGAGAAGTATGCCGCTGATAAGGGAGGCGAGCTGATTGGCTATGGTCAGCAAGGTTTCGGGCAGGATCGGCCGCGGCGAAATCAGCAGCAGCATGAAACCATACCGGGCAGCGTATATCAGCCAGGCCGTGGCCCAAATGCGCAAAAATCTCCGGCGGTCGTAACTGTACAGGTAGAAAAAGATGCCGGTCAAAATCAGCGAGCCCATGAGGGAGGCAATTATGGACGGCGCCAGCCAGGTCATTTTCGGTTTTCGTGTCCGGTGTCAAGCACATTGCGGATGAGCCCGGCAATTTCGCTTTTAAGCAACGGCTTCATGATAAATGCACGTATGCCCAATGCCTTGGCATTATTTTCATTTATGTGTTTGCTGTAACCCGTGCAGAGAATGATAGGGATATCCGGTCGTATCTTCAGTATCTGGATTGCCAGTTCGGCGCCGGTCATCTGCGGCATGGTCTGGTCGGTTATGACCAGGTCAAACCGGGCCGGATTTTCCCGAAAGGCATGCAGGGCCTCGATGCTGCTGACCCGCGAGGTGACTCTATATCCCAGGCGTTTAAGCATGCGATGCTCCATTTCCGCCACCGCGGTTTCGTCATCCACCAGCAGGATGGATTCCTCTCCTCCGGGCACAACTTCTTCCCTGGTAAGTTCATAGGCCGAATCAGTATCTGCCCTGGGAAGATACACATGAAAGACGGCGCCTTTGCCGAGAGTGCTTTCAACGTTGATCATGCCGCGGTGACCGGTGACGATTCCATGGAGGACCGCCAGCCCCATTCCTGTTCCTTCGCCCTGTTTTTTGGTGGTAAAGTACGGTTCAAATATCCGGCCGAGGGTTGAAGGGTCTATCCCTGTTCCGGTGTCGCGAACACTGAGCCGGATATACGGGCCTGTTTCAACATCCGGATGGTTCATGGTCTCCTCACGGGAAAGAGTGACCGGAGCCAGAGTGACTTCCATCGTTCCGCCCGTGTTTTCCATAACGTGGCAGGCGTTGGTGCACAGGTTCATGACAATTTGATGGATTGCCGTTGGTTCCGAGATGATCGAACCGCAACGCGGATCGATATTTTCCCTGATTTCTATGGTGGTGGGAATAGTCGCCCGGAGCAGCTTGAGCGCTTCCTTGACCACAAGGTGAACCTGGATCGGCCCGTATTCCTTTTGCGACTGGCGGCTGAAGGTAAGGATGTGCTGCACCAGGTCCTTGGCCCTTTGTCCCGCCTTGAGCACCTGGTCGATATCCTGCCGGGCTTCCGCGCCTTCCGGGATGGTGTCCTTGACCATCTCGCCATATCCGATAATCGCGGTCAGAATATTGTTGAAATCATGGGCAATGCCGCCGGCCAGGGTCCCTATAGCCTCCATTTTCTGCGCCTGTCGCAGCTTGTCTTCCAGCTGGACCCGCTCTTCTTCCGCTTTTTTTACTTCGGTTATGTCTTTGGAATATTCAATCATCTGGGCGATTTCGCCACTGTCATCAAATACCGGGTATCCGCTGACCTCGACAAGCCGCTGTTCTCCCTGGGCGTTGTAATGAATATGCTCCACGGTAACCGGTTCTCCGGTCCGCAGGACGTGCGCCATGGGACAGATGTCTTCCTCCCCGCTGCAGGGAAAGTCGCGATGATGGGTGACCTGGTGGCAGGTCTTGCCCTGCCAGCTGTCCACCGGGCCGAGAGCTGCGTTTGCCAGGACGATCGAGTAATCCTTTACATCCACCACATAAAATGGATGGGGGAGGGATTCGATAATGGTCTGCAGCAGGAGCGTCTGCTGCCGCAATGTCGCATCAGTTTTCTTCATCACGATGCGTAGCCAGTATACGATGAATTTCGGGTAGCAGGTTAACAAAACAATCATAGAGCCGCGGATTGAAATGGCTGCCTTTCCCTGCCGCCATAATCGCGAGCACTTCCTGTTCGGGCATGGCCTTTCTGTAGACCCGGTCATTGCTCAGGGCATCGTATACGTCAGTCAGCGCAATGATCTGGGCTGCTTCGGGTATTTCATTTTCCCTCAGGCCGTAGGGATAGCCGGAACCATCCCATTTTTCATGATGATGGATGGCAATATCACGGGCCATTTCCAGCAGCGGGATGGAAGAATTTTCCAGGATCCTGCCCCCGATCAGGGTATGGGTTTTGATAATCTCGAATTCTTCTGGAGTCAGTTTTCCGGTCTTGTGCAGAATTTCATCCGGAATTCCAATTTTGCCGACATCATGCATGGCGCCGGCAATGCGCATGAAATCAATCCGTTCCTGTTTCCAGCCGATTTTTTCTGCCAGCACCGCGCCGATAAGTCCGATCCTTTTGATATGCTGCCCGGTTTCCTCATCCCTGTGGCCTGAGGCTGAAATAAGGCGCAGGGCTATCTCTTCCTCCCTGGCCCTGATATCGGCTGTCCTGTCGCGAACTTCCTGCTCCAGGTGTTTTTCATACCGATCATGTTCGAGAACAATGCGGCGTCGTTCCAGCGCATTGATGACGCTGATCACAATTTCATTTCGTTCAAAGGGCTTGATCACGTAACCGAAGGCGCCTTTTTCCAGGGTAGTTATTGCCGTGTCCCTGTTGTCGACGGCCGTGGCCATAATCATTGCCGTGTCGGGAAAACGGACGCTGACGATATCCAGGAAATCGATGCCCGACTTGCCGGGCATCATGATGTCCGAAACAATCAGGTCATAGCTGCGCTGTTCCAGCATCTCCAGCGCATCATCAACATTGACGGCAGTATCGCAATGAAATCCTTCCCTGTTGAGCAGAATTGCCACCATCCGGCACAGGGTTTCTTCATCATCCACCGCAAGTATCCTGGCTTCGGCAATGTTGATCGGTTTTCGATCCTTGTAAATACTCATGCTTTGGCCTCAGTATACAGTGTGAAAAAAGATCTCAATTTGTTCTCGTTTGTGGGTAAAAACGTTGTCAGTGTTGTTATTCCTGATTATTTTCACAGGATTATCTTTGCCAGGGTTCGCGGGGAAGAAGAATTGACGCTGCAGGTGTGTCACAGGTGCGACATTCAATCTTTCTGTGCTCATCTATTGTTTCCGGAAAAAGATAGAGGCTTTGACCGGGTGTCCTGGAAGATGCATAACCATGCTGAATTACTTGCTTATAAAATATTATGGTAAAACAAAATATAAGTCAAATTATTAGGCAGTGCCAGCTTGTTTTGCAGTGAACAGATTTATATAAATTTATTCGATTTGGAATAGAATACATGTCGATCCATCAGCGATGAGGGGCAAATTTACGGTTCGGAACAGGGCAGGGAGAATGGGTTCCGGCGGCAGGCTATCCGGTTGCGCCGGCAGATATATTTGACATGGTCGGATCTTCTGCGGTACATATCAACGGAAAATGCAAATTGCATGATTTTGCCTGAAATTCCCGAGAAAGCGATTGTATGGGTTGAAATGAATAGGAACAGAAAAAGTCAGAGCGAGAAGAGCCGCAGGTTTGAACTGCAGATGCGTCAGGTGCAGAAAATGGAGGCCATAGGCGCCCTTGCCGGCGGCATAGCCCATGATTTTAATAATATTCTCGCCATCATCCAACTCAACGCGGCCATGGCCCTGGACAGCCAGAAAGCAGGAGAGAGCGCCGAGGAGGAACTCAACCAGATACTGGAAGCCACTGTCAGGGCAAAAGAACTGACCATGAAGATTCTGACGTTCAGCCGCAAGGGAGAAAAAAGCGATTCCGTGTTATGCCTGCAGGATGAGGTAAGCGATGCGATGAAAATGATTCGGTCTGTTGTTCCGACATCAATTGATATCGAGATGAATATTGACCAAAATTGCAGTCCTGTCCGGATTGATCCCATGGATATCAATCAGGTCATGCTTAATCTGTGTGTCAATGCCAGCCAGGCCATGGAGGAAAAAGGTCGCTTGGCAATAGGCCTGGCAGAGGTTGAACTGGCCGAAGGGGATACAAGGGAATATCAGCAGCGGCAGCCGGGGCGTTATGTGCAACTGACGGTATCGGATACCGGCTGCGGTATGGATGATGAAACCAGGGAATCGATCTTTGAGCCTTTTTTCACGACCAAACCCCGTGGTGTGGGCACGGGAATGGGCCTGTCCGTGGTTTACGGTATCGTAGAAAGCTGCGGGGGGATTATCCGGGTGGAAAGCGCAGCAGGGGAGGGGGCGACGTTTAGCATGTTTTTTCCGGTATCCGATGACCCCGGCCCTGCCCGGGATGTTCTTGTTGCTGAAGAAGAATGGGATGCTTCGGGCTGCGAGAGGATTCTTTTTGTTGATGATGAAAAAGAACTCGCATCGCTCGCCAAAAGGGTGCTTGAAAAAAGAGGGTATAAAGTTTCCTTTTTTTCCTCCAGCAGCGAGGCCCTTGCTGCCTTCAGAGCGGCGCCCCAGGACTTTGATCTTATGGTCACCGATCATAACATGCCGGAATTGACCGGCGTGGAACTGGCCCGGGAAATCCTGAGCATCCGCCGCGAACTGCCGATTATTCTTTCCACCGGTTATACCAGCAAGGTTTCGACCAGGAATTTCAGGGATCATGGTTTTTGTCAACTGCTGGTCAAACCATACAACCCCATGGCTCTGGTGTGGGCGGTGCGAAGGGCGCTGGATGCTGCCTGACTGAACTGGTGCATGGCGTCCCGGCAAAAGTCTGTCACGGATTCAGCTGGAAAGAAAAACCGGCTGGCAGGGAAGTTGTTTTCAGCGGCGAATGGAGGAGATCCACTTCCGTGTCAGCTCGGGCGGAGGTGTATTTCGCAATCAACCCACTGGTTAAAGTGCGTCAGGCAACCATTTTCATCCTGCCCTCGATCCGGTCGAGCCACATTATGAGTTTCTCTTTCTGGATTCCGGTGGCTTCAACCAGTTTGCGCCTCATTCTTTTCACTTTGAGTGTTTTGAAGGTAAAGGTAACCAGAAAGGACGACTCAAAGGCGGAATCTTCTATT
>JAMJFO010000076.1 GCA_023544645.1 Desulfobulbaceae bacterium
ATGAAAAGTCCGCCGAAGAATCCGGCCAGAATGAACGAGGCGAAAAGAGCCGGAACTCGGTATCCATCGGGCAGGTAAACAGTCAGCGCCGCTGCGGCAAGACCGGTGCCCATGCCGAGCATCCCCGGCCGGAGGACTTTCGTCCAGTTGTCGGTATCGGCAACCCGGGAAGCAAAGACCGCTCCCAGAGATATACCCACCATCAGCGCCACACTCATCAGACTGGTGAGCGTCCGCGAGAGTCCAAGCTGTTCGATACCGTAACTGTTGATGATCAGGACCACCAGAGCGGCAAGAAAATAGAAGAATGAATCACTGACCACGGCCAGCAGAAGGAGAGGATCTTTTCTCAGTGCCACTACATCACGCAGGGAATGAAAAGGGCCGGCCCAGGGGAAGGCTTTGCCGGGGGCGGCGGCCTGATATTTTTTAATGCCGAGGCTGGCGATCAGGCCGACCAGGGAAACAAGAATGACTGTACCGGCAATAAAGGCCTGGCCAAGGGGAGTTGTGCCGAAAACCGGCGCTTGAAAATCAAGCGCAATACCGGCACAGGCTATCCCGATCAGAATGGCTATGGTGGTGGTCATTTTCAGGGTGCCGTTTATCCGGGTAATCTTTTCGCCGGGAAAATGTTCCGGAATAGAGCCGTTCAGCGCCGGACCGAATATGGCTGACTGCAGACCCATGAGAAAGAGCATGGTCATGATACAGAACCAGTTGGTGGTCACGATTCCAACCGCCCCAAACCCCATGGCGATGACTTCGAGTATTTTACTGTTTACCACAATACTTTTTTTAGGGAACCGGTCGGCCAGCCAGCCTGCATAGGCAGAACAAAGAATAAATGGCAGGGCAAAGATGATGGTGGCTGTACCCTGCAGGTGTGCCAGCCCGGCTCCCAGAGCGAGCAACAACGCCGCCTGCTTGAAAAAATTATCGTTGAATACGCCGAGGGAATAGGCCGCGGCCATGGAAAAAAAAGTTTGGTCGTTGTGCCGGGTATTCATTGCGGTGGAGTGATTCGTATTCATGTCTTAGCCTTTTTCTGGTGTTTGATTATTTTGCGAGGGGTGCTTGCAAACAATTTCTCTGAGAAATTGCACAGGGTGTGCCAGACCTTGAAAAAAAGAGCATATACCACAACAACATACTTATTTTATTGAACTTTAAGCCTAGTGCATGGATACAAGAACAAACAATTTCAAGTCACGACGCATACATTTTATGTACATTGACATAGCACTATTGGCACACTACCAAGGGCGAAATCGGCCACACCCCTCCAGGACATCCATGGATATTTTTCCTGTCCCCGGCAACCGACCCGCAACATTTCCGCACTCAATTCCCTTTATGCTTGTATCTCACGGAAAAGAAATGTTGTGAGCAGGCCGGCTCCGCCCCCCGCGAAATGGACCAGCGGAACCGGAGTAAAGATCTCCGGACTGTCGACAAAAAGCGCAGAGCCGCTGATGAACTCAAAGAGAATTTTTCCCATAAAGGCGATTCCGGCAACAGCCGGGAGCCATATACTCGACCAGTCCCTGCTGACATAGGCGTTTCTGGTCATCATCAGGGTGCCAAAGACAAAAATTGCTGATCCCAGTCCCGACAACCCCCGGTAATAGAGGAGATTCGGATCCCCAAACCAGCTGACCACAGGGATAATCACGCTTGCTGCCATCAGGGTGAAGACATAACCTTTTCTGGAGAGACCTTCGCACAGGCTGCCGAGGGCCAGGAAGACAATCGTGCACCAGAGAAAATGATCAAAGGACCAGTGCAGAAAGTGGCCCGTGACGCCTCTCCACACCTCACCGGCGGCCATGGCCGTCCGATCATATTGAAGAGAGGAACCCGAATTGGTGCAGAAAAAAAGAACCAGGGCGACAATCCCCAGGCCTATGGTTACAAGGGGAAACCTGGTGGTACTTTTGCGTGGCTGAATCTGCGCCATTTGAGTTCTCCGCTCAGTTGTTCTTCGCATTGCTGCCGGGGCGTACGTCAAACAGCCCCGGCAGCATGGTTTACTCTGTTCTACATCCGGGCAAGGGATACCAGCCCGCACCTGCCGATGGCGATTCCGTGAAAATAGTCTGTTTCGTCTATCCAGGCCATGCAGGCGTTGGCCAGGCAGCGGCAGTCGCTCGCCATTTGACCATCGGGCTGATCGTGCCTTCCGTCTTCCGGATCTTCCTCGCAGGAAAACACCGTTTCGCTGCAGAGATTTCTTCTTGTCCACGAGAAAGGACACCACTTCCTGGCAGCGTCCTCCTTTCTATGCGTAACAGCACATGATATGCTCATTGTTTACCCCCTCTCTATTCTTGATTATTTCTTTTTTCTCCGACCGAAAACCGCTCCGCCGGCAAGTGCAACTCCAATGAGAGCGCTCACCGGGTCCATCGCCCCGCCACCGCTGAACTGCGGCATGTCAAAACTTCGGGAAGGTCCAGGGCTGCTTGCCGGAGATGCCTGGGGAATCGCCTGGGGAGCGCTTCGTTGCGGCGCCCGGGTCGCGACCTGGACCGGTTGTTGTACTTTGGCGGGATTATCTGTATCCATGGGCCCGATTTCGCTCAGCGCCTTGGTCCGGAGAGCTTCCAGCTCCAGGCGCAAACGTTCCTGAGCCTTACGATCGCGTTGAATGCGCGTGGCATTGCGCCGGTCAATTTTCCAGCGCTGGTATTCGGCATCATTTTCCAGCACCAGAAACGAGGTGTATTCACTGGTTATTGAATACCCTTCACCGAGCCTGACTATTTCATCGACCAGGGCCGGGTTGTTGCTCATCTCATGCTGGCGTTTCAGACCCTCCATCCGCTGCCAGGCCCACATACGTTCGATTTCTGGGTTATCATTATTCTGGCCGGGAAAGTCCATTTCCGCGGTGGTGGAGATTTGCCGGCCGTTCACTTCGGCGCTGACCTCAACGCGGGCGCTCCCCTGCCCCTTATAGCGTCCATACATCCTGACCGGCATCCCATGGTAGAGACTAGGCAGCCTTTCCGGCTCGATATCATAGACCTCTACTCCTGAGAATTTTATCTGCAGATTGGAGGCAACGGGGTGCATGAGTTTCCGGCGAAAAGCCTGTGCCTGGCGGTCAAAATCGTCTTCACTGGAGATAAAGGCTGCCAGTCCGCCGGCATCTTCAGCCAGCTGACGGAGGAGAGAACGATTGATTTCATTGCCGACCCCGATACAGAAAACCCGGATATTTGCCGGACGCGACTGGATTATGTCCATGAGGATCCGCCGTTCGTTCTGTTCGGTCATGCCGTCACTGAGGATGACGGTGTTCAATGGCCTGTCATCGGTTCCATATTTGTAGGCGATAGCCATGGCCGGCTCCAGCGAGGTGCCGCCGCGGGCTTCCTGCGAAGCCAGGAAAGAAACTGCCTGGGAAACACTTCCCTGGTCCGGCGCCACCAAGTGGTTGAACAAGGTAAAGGGCTTTTTGTTGAAGGTAATGACTTCAAACCGGTCATCGGGTCCCAGGCTTTTGATAAAGGAGTCCAGGGAATGGACCGAGGTGTTCAGCTTTCCTTCATTTGCCATGCTGCCGGAGATGTCGAGAATAAAAACATAGTCGGCACCGGTCTGCATCTTCTCGAGTTCCTGTCCGGCGGTCAGGGTGAGGGCAAAGTAGCCGTCGTCACCATCGGTTTTTGCGGTCAACAGGTCCAGCCCCGTTACCGGTCTGGTTACCTGAAAAGCGAGCACGACATCCCGGGCAAGATCGCCGTCACGATTTTCCAGGCTGGCCTCATGGTAATTCTCGGTATGGGCGACCATGAGAAAAGCATCGGGGTGACTGGGACTCTGTACTGCGGAAATGGGAATGGCTGATTTGATATTCGCCGCAATACTGAAGCGACCGCTCACACGGTTGTCAATCCCGGTCCTGGTGGTGGTCGCCAGGGGGTATACATAAGTGGCCCAATCATGATCAATGTCCAGTTCCTGGTAGTAGGTGACCTGAACCCTCTGCTGTGCATTTGGGGCGATGGGAAAAATCCGCATTTCAAAGGTCTTGTAATTTGTCTGTTCGAGCAGACCAGGATCTTTTCTGCGCTGCTTGTAACTGTCGTATATTTCCCGAGCCCGTTTCTTCTCCAGGACTTCACCGACCATTTCCTTACCGTTGATCCACATGCTGAAGTTGGAAACGGAGGCGCCTTTGGGTACCGGGAAGGTATACAGGGCTTCAACCTGTCTGTTTTCCTTGTTGAGAAAAACCTGGCTGACCTGGGTCACGGCTATGCCGTTATTGATTGTCACCTGGACGTCATGTTCGATTATTTCAAGAGCACCGCCGAATCCTCCATCGGCCACCAGCAGTCCAGCTGCGCCGGCCGGGTCGACTTTGCCGGTGAATAACATGACCGCGGCAATCAGGGTAACGAATCGAAGTAAATTGTTTTTCGGCAGGTTTATTTGCCTTGTCTTCATGATGTTCCTCCTTTGGTAAAATTAATTTGGGTATTTGCCGCAGGCATAGCCAGACCCGTGCCATTTTTTTCACTTTTTGCTTAACATTTTGATTTTAATAGAAATAGCAAGACGATTTAAAAAAAATGCGCCGACACCTTGCCAGAGGAGTTGACATGTTATGCACATCAAAAGTACAATTTATGATCATGAAAAACTTACAATTGAATGCAACTGAAAGAGAATTTTTTACGATGGTCCGGCTGGCGATCGGCGCCAATCCGTTCAGCGATGAACGAACGGCCATAGACAGCCGGCTAACGAAGAACAAAACGCCGCTCAGTAACGACAAGCAAGTTGAGCTGTTGATCAAGGTTGTTGATGAGCAACTCAGGAAGACCTGCGCAGGGATAAAGCAGCCGGTGATGAATTTTCAGGGAGAGGATCGGGAACTGATTCAATACGGAATTCTGTTTCTTATCTATCACCAATCCTGCGATCGTCTCGATCAACATATCCGGGAACAGATCAATAACGGTGATGTATCCTGCCGGGTTGATTTTGCCGATGATGTTCTGGATGAAATAATGGCCATGGGTATTGGGCAGAAAGAAGCCGTTCGTTTTTTCTCCCTCTTTTTCCAGATGCGCCGGGCCTTTTATTTTATCGATCAGATTGTGGGGACGAGCCCCTGTATGAAAAATCTGCGCCGCAACCTCTGGAACAATATCTTCACCCACGACATCTGGCTGTTTGACCAGTACCTCTGGAACCGGATGGAAGATTTTTCGACCATGCTGCTCGGGGCAACCGGGACCGGCAAGGGGCTCGCTGCCGCGGCAATCGGCAGATCAGGCTATATTCCCTATGATGAGCGAAAAAAATGTTTCAGCGAGAGCTTTACCAGGGTTTTCGTGTCCATCAACCTTTCCCAGTACCCGGAACAGCTGGTGGAATCGGAATTGTTCGGGCACAAAAAAGGGGCTTTCACCGGCGCTATAGAAGGGCATGAGGGTATTTTCACCCTGTGCAGCCCCTCGGGGGCTATTTTTCTGGATGAAATCGGCGAAGTTTCTATTCCGGTTCAGATAAAACTCCTGCAGGTCCTGCAGGAAAGGCACTTCTCACCGGTCGGCAGTCACAAAAAAGAACGTTTTTATGGCAGGGTCATTGCCGCCACTAACCGTTCAATCGAAGAGTTACGGATCAAAAAGTTGTTCCGGGATGATTTCTACTACCGATTGTGTTCCGATATCATCTATGTCCCGTCCCTGTTCCAGCGTATTCAGGAAAATCCCGATGAACTTGACCATCTTCTTGCCCATACGGTCAGAAGAATAATCGGCAAGACATCGCCCGAACTGGTCCTCAACACCTTAACAATCCTCAAGCAACAGATTCCTCCTGACTACCCATGGCCCGGCAACGTGCGAGAGCTGGAACAATGTGTCAGAAGAATTCTCCTCAAGGAGCAGTATGAGGGCGATAGAATACTGTTAGAAAAATCAGCAACCAGCTCCTTTAATGAAATGCTGGTGGAGGGAAATCTGACGGCGCAGCAGTTAATGAGCAAGTACTGCAAGGTACTGTATAAAAAACTCGGAACCTATGAAGCCGTCGCCAAACAGACCGAGCTTGACCGAAGAACAGTCAAGAAGTATATCGATTCCTGATCTTTCCCGTATGAAAAACTCCAGTTACTGCAAGGGATTCAAGATGAAACATGCCGTTGTTTCTAAAGGACTCATGGTTTTCATTATCGCCACATTCTTCCAGATACCCCCCGGCATTTCCCTGGCAACGGTAAAGTACCAGCAGCGGCATGCGGATGATCTGCAGATGATCCAGGCGGCACGCCTTAGAATGGCGGCGGCCATCACCTTCATTGATGACCATCCTGAAATTTTCCCTGCCGCGAATGAAAACAGCAGCGCCCAGCCGTTGAATCGCGACCAACGTCTGATCGCCTGGCAAACCTGGCAGAATGTGCTCGACCATATCCTGTTCTTCGATTCATTAGGCCAGATGTATGCGGATATATATCTTGAAGAAAAGGGCAAAGAGAACAAACGTGAGCCATTCCTGACGGCCTTTGCCTGCTTCCTGGCCCAGTACCGGTTTGCCATGGACTATATAGAGAGGATGGAAAATAATCCAGGCATGCACGTCATGCTCAATGAAGCAGTGCCGGAACTTGGCCTCGAAAAAGGCACCTATACCCGCTTGAAATATCGTTTTCTCAATGTTCTTCGCGGAGCTGAGTTTGCCCGCCTCCATGTCCTTTACCTGTACTACAAACCAACCGGCCGCAATCCGCTGCAACCGGCCATTGAAGAAGACATCGACAGTATATGGCAAGCAGGAAAAGGCAAAGGACCAATCCTTACCGCGCAGAATGCCCTGAAAATTGTCGGCGATCTGGGTTTTACGGCCTGGTTCCCGGTGCAGAAAAACGTTTCCGAACTCATGGGAATCGTCAAGGTCTGGCGACCGGGAATCTCCTTGATAACGCAGGAACAGATCGAACAGGTACGCCACAAACTCCAGCCGGGAGACATTCTCCTCCAGCGCCGGGAATGGTTTGCCACCAATGTCGGGATTCCAGGCTTCTGGACCCATGCCGCCCTGTACATAGGAACTCCGGAAGAGCGAACCGGTTTTTTTACTGAACCCGGACTGGCTGATTGGCTTGCCGAGCAGGGAAGCAAGGACGGGACGATCGACAATCTCCTGCAGGCGCGATACCCTGAGAGGTATCAGCTGAGCGTGGCCCCGCAGGAGGAAAAACACCTGCCCCGCGTTCTTGAAGCCATTGCCGAGGGAGTATCATTTACGACATTGGAACATTCAGCCGCGGCAGACTCCCTGGTGGTACTCCGCCCGACTCTCTCCCGGAAGGATATCGCCCAGGCCATCATCAGAGCCTTTCATTACAGCGGCCGGCCCTATGATTTCAATTTCGATTTCCGCACTGATTCGGCGCTTGTCTGCTCAGAGCTCATATACAAGGCCTATGAACAGAGCGAGGATTCTGCAGGCTTGTCATTGCCGCTGACCGAAGTTCTCAAACGCCCTATCCTTTCGCCAAACGAGATGGCCCGGCTTTTTGACGAAGAATACGGCAAGAAGGGCCATCAGTTCACCATGGTTTCCTTTCTTGATGGCAACGAGAAGGAACTGAAAGCGGTGGAATCAGATGTGGAGAATTTCCGGAAGAGTTGGAAAAGGCCCAAATGGTACATCTGGCTGCAAAATATCTAAGAGGTTTTTTTTACGTATACTCGCAGAGAAGGTCAACTTGAGAGCTTCTGCTATTTGGTTGATATTCGTACTGGCAATATCAAAAAGGAAATCTGCTCAAGTGTTCACTGAAATAGGTTGCCTCGTTTTATCCCCGATTCTTGTTCTAGGGCGGAGTGTTTCCTTTGAGTAAAAGCAGCTGGTATGAAAATGGAAACAACTTAGAAGGGTTGGGTTGAATATTATTGTCAAAGACCCACAGTTCTCGTCCGTGTATGCCGTCATCGGCTGAGAAATACAGTTTGGAGTTATATACAGTCAGATACTTCGGGGTTGAGTTACCGGGACCGCTTCGTATGTCAGCTTCCATGACCGGCGGGTTGGTCCCGTCATAGGACCACAGTTCATAACCGTTTATGGGTTCATAGGCCGCAAAATACAACTTGGAATTGAATACGGTCATATAGCGCACGAAAGAGTCGGAGTTGTATGAACTGGCCCGGATGTCCGCTACCATGCTTGGCGGGTTGACACCGTCATAGGACCAAAGTTCCTCGCCGTGGGCAAAGTCGTTTTTGAGGAAATACAATCTGGAGTGGAATACAATCATATACATATTCCTCGCACCAGAAGTAAGTGGACCAAACCAGGTAACCATGCTTGGCGGGTTGACACCATCATAAACATATAAAGAAATATCACCCTCATAGGTGAAATAGAAGTATAGCTTGGACCTGAATTCGATCAAATTCGACAGACTGGTCCAAGGACCAAACCAGGTAACCATGCTTGGCGGATTGACACCGTCATATACCCACAATGCACTATAACCAATGTTATTGGCTGCGAAATACAACTTGGAGTTGAATACTGTAAAATCACTCAGGTTATAGCCGTTTATGGCATCCACAACACTAGGAGGGTTTACTCCATCGTAGACCCACAGTTCAGAATCAAGGTAAACGTATTCATTATCCGTGAAATACAGCTTGGAGTTGAAGACGATCAAATCTCTCGGGGAAGAACTACCAGGACCACTCAGTATATCGGCGACCATGCTTGGTGGATTAACCCCGTCATAGACCCAGAGTTCAGCACCGTTTATGCCGTCATTGGCTTGGAAATACAACTTGGAGTTGAATACAGCAAAATCACTAGGGGAAGAACTGCCAGACCCACTTTGTATGTCTGCTACCATCGCTGGCAACATGCCGGGTGGGTTAACATCGTCATAGACCCACAGCTCGCGCCCGTGTATGCCGTCATCAGCAGCGAAATACAGCTTGGCGTTAAAGACGGTAAATCCGCCCGGGGCAAAATTTCCATTCTTGTTACTATCAGCAACAAGGGTTGCAGTACCGGAGTATGCTGGCCCCGCGAATAAGACAAAAAGGTATCCAAGTAAACCTAACCTAAACAGTAATTTCATTTACGATCCTTAGCCTGAACTGACCATTGCATATACAGTCTACCACCAAGTATTAAGGCTGGATGACCTTCCCTCGCTCAATCGATTCAGTTTCCTATTAAACTTTATGCCCGACTATTACAAGGAAGAGGGTTGGGTTTTGTACTGGCAACCTCAACCAGTCAAGAATTTGGTGAGGTTGGGATTCATCGTAAATATACGTAACAAAAATTCAGCCCATTCTTAAGTGCCCGAACTTGCCAGCAGTTTTTCTTCCATAAATATTCCCTTCAAAACTGCCGTTTCTGATAATTGATGATATTTTCTTATCTACAACAGAGACTTGATCGGCAGAATCGTCCATAATGACATTTGCAGCTGTTTCCAGAAAGGTGCATTGGTGTCGGTATCGCCGGTAGAGACATCCCAGCTGTTTTCAGGCAGCATATCCCTTTCGATAAACTCTTCGACCTGACTGGCCAACTGTTTGTCTTTAATCAAAACCCCGACCTCAGTGTTCAGGTTTGCTGACCGGGGATCGAGATTAAATGTGCCAATGAACAGAAGTTCGTTATCGATGACCATTGTTTTAGCGTGAATGGCAAAAGTCGGGATATTTTTTTCCAATTCTTCATAACGATCTATCAACTCTTTCTGGATGGCGGGGCTGGGACGAAATTCATACACCTTGATGCCGGCCTTGGTTATTTTACGGCGCTGTTTACTGTAGCCGCTGAACGCCTGGAGGTTATCAGTGGAGGCTAACGAATTGGTGCTGATTTTTACCTCAACTCCTTTCCGGATAAATTCTGCAAAGAAATCAATCCCATCATCGGGAAAAATTAAATAGGGAGATTGGATGGTGATGCTTTTTTTAGCTTTGCTTACGGCATCCACCAGCATTGCAGTTGTTTTCCCGCCCCCCCGGAATCCCGAACTCTGATTTTTGCCGGGCACATCACTGACAAAAAGTATATCTCCCCAGGTAATCTCCGGTGCATACCGTGGAATTCTGTTTGAGAGATCACTCAGGGTCTGCCTTACTTCCGGGGCAAAATTTTCAGGATTCGAGGCGTAAGCATGGAGCTCTGCATAGATTTCTGCAATTCTTTCTTCTTTCAGTCGTTTTTTTTCTCGCTCCAGCAGAGAGTCCACATGAACAGTGAGGCTGCTTTGCCAAAACTGTTCAAAACTGTTCCGCATGTCAACAACAACCGGTCCGAGGAGCAGGATATCCCGATCCCTGAAATTGTAGTCATGGTCATAATCAAAGTATTCATCCGCCATATTCCTGCCGCCGGTAATAGCCACCATACCGTCGACGATAAACGTTTTATCGTGCATTCGTTGATTGAAGGAACGGAAATTACTGATGATGCCAAAAATCCTCTCCGGAGCAGAAACTCCAACTGAATTTTTGGGGTTATAGATTCTTACTTCAATATTGGGATGGGCAGCAAGAGCCAGCATGCTTTCATCAGGGGCATCAAGCATAAAATCATCGACAATCACCCTGATTCGCGTTCCCCTGTCTGCTGCACGAAGAAGGCTTTCAGCCGCCAGGATGCCGATATTGTCTGTGCTCCAGATAAAATATTGCACGTCAATGCTCGTGACGGAACGGTCCGCGAGCCAGGCACGGGTCAGCAGCGCATCTTCACCTTTTTCCAGTACAAAAGCCCCACTCAGAGACGGATGTTCCTGGCAGAGATTTCTTATGATTTCTTCCAGGGAGGCACTGCCGAATTCGATTGGCTCTGCATTAGCCAAGCTTGGAAAAATGAAAAAAGAAAATATTCCGGATAAACAAACAAGATGCCGGATTTTTTTCTTTATGAAGTCTATCGCACTTTCTTGCTTTGTCATGAACTTCTGAATTTGAGCACTTTACGGTCAGATGAATGTGCCCCATTGAGGCCGCGCACACTTCAGTTCCACAGATTAACGTGAAAAAGGAATCTATCCAAATATCAAAAAAATGACAAATAATTCAGACCAATACCTTTTAAATGCGCTTTATATTTTTTTTCGCTCCGTCTTCATCTGCCAATATTTTTTCCAAGTCAACGATTCGTTTTTCCATCGCCTCCAGTTTACTGCTTAAGCCGGCATTTTCCTTCTGTGTCATTAGTGCCCCATGAAAAGTGTCAATCAGATCAGCGAGTTTGAACCGGTACTCTGAATCTGTTTCGAAGATTTCGATTGCTTTCTGGATGATTTCTGAAATACGCAGGGAACCGGGATCGGTCTCTACATATTCACCTTTCTTCCCAGCCCTTATCTCTGCATTTTGTGATGTTTGCTCCAAACATTGCATTATCCCCTTCTCCTTCTTTTGCCCGGGAGCTTCAAGCAATCTCCGCCCAAGCGCAAGCATCTCATCATAGGGCATGTGGAAATACTCAGCTATTTTGCTGCGTACATTTTCCGAACCGGTTTTACGGCCCTGAATGATGGCGTTCAGATAGCCCCTGTCGATACTCTTCTCCCGCGCCAGACGAGTCTGGGCACCCCAACCCTCTTTTTCAAGGAGAAAAACCAGGGCCCTGCCGAATTGTTGTGCAATTGATTGATCCATAAGTCAACAATAGAGCATTTGCTCAATTTTTAAAAGAAAAAAACGCATTTTTTGCAAAATTTGTCACTTTTTTGTTGACACAAAGGTCAACTTTTAACATAAAAAATGGCCATGGAGACTACAAAAAAGAGAATTACACAACGTAAGATAGCCCGGGAAGCTCAAATCGGACCTGATTTTTTGAGTCACATCATCCGAGGACGACGACGCTGTCCGCCACCGGTCGCTTTGCGATTGGAAGAAGCAACCGGGATCAGCAGGACAACCTGGGTCTGGGGCAAACCTGAGGAGATCAGGGCTGAAGTCGAAAAGGTGTGTCGAAATGATCTGCGCTAACTCCTTCACCATAGAAGAGGCCGCCAGATTGGCTAAATGCAGCTACCACACCATTCATCGGGCCATCAAGAAAGGTGACCTGACCGCGTACAAACCCGGCAAGACGGTGCTGATCCTGGAAAAGGATTTCACCTCCTGGTTTCAAAGCAAGCGCATCCATGTGGTTCAAATCGGCCGGCCGCGAAGAAGCATAGAAGTCCACAGAAGATAGGTGAAAGCGTTGTGCCAGGTCCAACATCAGGAAAACCCGAAAACTGCCTGAACCTCTTGTCTCCCGCTCTCCAGGAAAAAGTGCGAGAACTGGAACAGATTCCCTTCCTGCCTGATTGGCCGGCAACAACACGAGGCGTTCCAAACCTCTGTCTTCGCTCGGCACTATTTGGGGTAGTCAAACGCGGTCGAAGGCGCGCGGTAAAAGGTGAAATGGTAGCCGCGGTCAAGGGTCTCGATATCCGCTATACCGGCTGGCGCCTTGATCAGGGTGATTTTGATGTCCTGGTCCAGGCCCTGCACATGAAGGCCCGGCACCTGGAAAAACCATCCGGCACCTATCTGCGCTTCAAGGTGAAAACCTTTCTCAAGGCCATCGGCCGACAATCGGGAAAATCCGGACGGGAATGGTTGAAGGATTGTTTGCGTCGTCTCACGGCCACGGCGGTCGAAATCAACGTCCGATTCAGCCATAGATACACAGACGAAACCTTTACCTATGCCGGCTCTCTGGTGGATGAATTTTACTATAACGACCGGGAACAGACATATTTCCTTCGGATCAACCCCAAGCTTGCCGCCCTTTTTGACGCCGGTTGGACCCAGCTGCAATGGCGCCAACGATTACACCTTAAAACCAACCTGGCCAAGTGGCTGCACGGCTTCTATGCGAGCCACCGCGAACCGTATCCCATCAAGGTCGCCACCCTCAAGCACCTCTGCGGGTCCGAGTGCGGGCGATTGGTGGATTACCGGCGCAATCTGCGCAGCGCAATGGCCGAACTGGTCAAAGTAGGCGCTATCGAAGCATGGAAAATTGACAAGGAAGACAAGGTTCATGTGCGAAAAATATGACCCGCAAAGAATTTTCCGAAAATTCAGAGGGGGCATAGCACTCACATCCGGGGGGCATAGCAGTCACACATGGGGGGCATAACACTCACAACAGGGGGGCATAGCACTCACACCAGGGGGCATAACACTCACAGTAAAGGGGGCATAGCAGTCACACAAAGGGGGCATAACACTCACACCAAGCCAGAAATAAATCAGCTGGAACGCCCTTCATTCAAGGGTTACAGGCAAATGCCCATAGCCGGCTAATCATCTTTAATCTTTATTTAATCTTTAAAGAAGAAATCAGAAAAAGGAACAGCACCATGACCCGCCCAATCCAGTACAACGATGAGATCAGCACCGGAGAAATCTGGAAATTGTCTTTGCAGTGGGTTTCCGTCAACCATAAGCTCATCCGTCAATTTGCCTCACCATACTTCAAACACATGGCTGCTGACCGCGACGATCTCTATCAGGAAGCAGCCATTGCCGCCTACAAGGCCTTTATTAACTGCCATGAAAAGGGTGAACCGAATCGGTTTGTTCCCTATTTCAGGGTTATTTTCAAAACCAATTGCCTGAAGATGGCCTCCGGCGTCAGGACTATTGATTTCCTGGAAGATTATCAGTTCACCTCTCCGGAAGAGGAGGAGGAACCGCCTGTTCCGGAAAAGAAAAAAATTGAAGAGGCCCTGAATAAGGTAACCGAACGGCAGCGGAAGATCTGCGTATGGCTTCTCCAGCAGCAGGAGCCTGTCAAATTCGAGGATATCTCCAAACAGTTCAAGGTAAGCCGCCGTCATGCCTTTCGCATGATGAGCAATATTTATGAACGGATCTCCCAGGTGGCCCCATGAATACAATCAGGGAATATGCCGCCGTTTCATCTATCCCCAGACGGATTCTGTTCCACCTGAACCGGAAAGGCATTATCCAGGATCCCTTGTGCTCAGATGACCTGATCGGCCTCCAATTACTTGAACGAATCTGGGGTAACAGGGAGGTCCTTCGCGCCCAGCTGTGTCGCCTCGCCATGAAGACACGGCTCAGTCTTATCAGGACCGCTGCCATATCAACCAAATGGGAGCGGTATGCCTATAGCCGTTATCGTAACCATGAACCGGGGAAGAAGCTCCCCCTGCAACAGGTGATCGAAGAAATTGAAACTACCTTCTCATTTCGCTTGGACGATCAACACATCAAACGGATTTATAGAATTCGAAATCAGGCACAGGTAGCAAATTATCGGGAAAAAAATCGCTAAATTTACGCTGAAACCTCTCTTACAAAGCACAAACAAATAATTAATAAACAGCTTTATTGGCTTCTTACAGAAAGAGTTAAAGCTCTCCCTGTCAAGAAGGAATGCCAACAAAAAAAAGCGAAAAAAGGTCACCCAATCGAGAAAAAGAAAGCAGAGACTAAAAGCAACCCTTGCCGATAAGGCAATTACTCCACCGCACCAAGTAAATGAAAAAACATTTTGCTTTGATAATTCTCGCTACTCTTCTGATGCCATCCCTGTCCAAGGCAAAGGAGATCAGGCAGGAAAGCTTCAAATACCACATGAACATGGCCCGGGATATCTCCTGCCTGACCTTTGTGATCGGTGAATTTGATACTCCCGGAAAAAGAGTTGCAGCTGATTGCCGATTGTTCGTCGTCCATTTCCAGCTGGGCAGCGCTACCCTCTCCCCCTTTGAAGCAGAGACCATTATCTCTCGCCTCAACGCGTGCGGCATCACCCGAAGCGCTCCTCTGGTCATAACAGGATACACCTGCGAGCTTGGCCCGGATCATCTCAACCAGACCCTCTCCTTGCAACGGGCCAGGGCTGTTGCCGGCTACCTGCAAAGCCATGGCTTTGCCGCAACAGCAGTGCAGGGCAGAGGGTCAAACCATCCTCGTACCGAAAACCCCGATGAGTTTTTCAGGAATCGCAGGGTGGAAATACAGGTAATTTTACCGAGACAGCAATTTACGCCTGTCCCGGGCAGTTGACCCACGTTCACTACTTTACAGGAGGGAAATCATGACCACCGGAATTATCCATCACCAGGAAAAAGCAAAACAGGCAAAATTCTTCACCGCGCTGGCCGTTCTCGTCGCCGCCTGTCTGCTCACATCAGCCAATGCCATGGCCATGGCCGTGCCGGCTGCAGGTTCCTTTGCCTATGATCTCTATGATATCGGCGTCAACCAGATCCTGCTGGGCCCGATCGGCTTTATTGCCGGAGTCGCCTGCATGGTCTTTGCCGCAATTCTGGCCATCCGTCAGATGATCCTGCCCGCGGCCGGGGTTGTTCTGGGCGGCGCCTTCCTGCTGAAGGCGGACAGCGTTGTCCAGACAGTCGGCGCGATGATCAGCTGAATATTTGCCGATCAGTGAGAAACCCGGATGGCCGCCAACAATTTCAGCCAACGATTTCCCCAGTACCTGTCCAAGCCGTTCCAGATTCTCTGGTTCGAGGTGGACGAGCTGGTCATCTTTCTGTTTACCCTGACCCTGGCCCTGATCTACGGGAAGCTCATGTGGATTGTCTTCCTGGCGGTCCAGTATTTCTATACCCGGACCAAGAGGACCAAGTCCCGGGGTTTTCTCAAGCATGTGCTCTACCTGCTGGGGTTTTTGAAAATGAAAAACTACCCTGAATATTTTCAACGGGAATTCCACGAATGAAAACCTCCATCTTCCTCCAGAAAGCAAGCAACCTCTTTGTCGAGAACCGGCTGCTTAAATTCGTGGTCGTGGTCATGTCCCTGGCGGTGGCTTTCAATTCACTGCTGGTTTACCGAGCCGTCAGGTACCAGCGGATCGTG
>JAMJFO010000077.1 GCA_023544645.1 Desulfobulbaceae bacterium
GATTACAGCCAGTGGCTTGGCCAGGAACAGACCCTGTCCGAGACACCCGTTTCCTGGCTGCTTGATCCGGTCAACAATGCCAACTTAAAAGGTCCGTATCTCACCATTCATGGTGTGGCCGTTTCCAAGCCCGGTATTGACCGGGTCGAAGTCAGCACAGATGGCGGTCAGACCTGGCAGGTAGCCACCGGCACCAGCCGGTGGAGTTATGAATGGATGACCCCGGCTGACGGCATTTATGTGCTTAAGTCACGGGTGATCTCTTCTGATGGTTTTGTTGAATCTCCGAGCGCGGGCAACAGGGTGACTGTAAGCATTGACGAAATAAGAGTATCAGGGACACTACAGGCCGATGAAACATGGTCTGGTCAGGTTATAATGGAAGGTGACGTGAACGTGCCTGAAGGCATGACCCTTATAATCCAGCCGGGTACCACCATCTCCGTTTCCACTCTGCTTGATACAGTTCGCGGGGGTAGTGATCCTTCCAGATCGGAATTGATCATCAACGGCACTCTGATGGCCATAGGAACAGCCGAACAGCCCATTACTTTCCAGTCGACAACACTTGGAGGCGGCAGCCCCGGGGATTGGAACGGTATCACCGTAACCGGCTCTGTGTTCCTGGAATACGTGATAATTCAGCATGCTGAAAATGCGCTCACTTTTAACGGTTCCAATGACCAGGCTCAGCTCTCAATCAAAAACTGCCTTATCAGTGACAACTCGGGTTACGGCCTCAATATTCTTGCCAGCAATAATGCCGCTGTTTCCGCATTGGTGGAAGGAAGCACCATTACCAATAACCTCGGCAATGGAATCAACTGCCGGGTAACCCAGGGTACCACAAGCCTTGACTTCAATTTGTGCAATAACACCATTGCCTATAACGGCAATATCGCCCTGTCTCTCCACGCAGACGGCTCTTCCGGAGACCCTGTTGTTACCGGGACCATATGCAACAATATTATATCCGATCACCTGACCCATGGTGTTTCCTTCAACACCACCTTGGGGGCCAAGTCTGTGTTGACAATCGACAACAACCAGATATTTCAATCGGCAAGAGGAATGGTAGCGAGTTATAACACTTCACACCCGAACTCGACACTGACTGTAACCAGCAATGACTTCCACACGGGTGTTTACGGCCTTATTGTCGATCTGCACAAGGCTGTTCTGTCACCTCATCTGGAAAGCAATGAAATACATGCGCATACAATCGACGGGTTGCGCCTGACCCATGGAGGTGAAGCAGGAAATATTCTTCTGCCGCTGATCCGCAACAATCAGATTTATGACAATGATGCTGTCGGTCTATTTTTAAAGGCGACCGATATCATCGAAATGCCCAACAACTCTCTATTCGGAAATGGTCAGTATGACCTGTACAACGATGCCCCACATCCGATAAATGCCCGCACAAACTGGTGGGGAATTTTAACCACCAACCTTATCAATAATTCCATCAACCCCACTAATCTGCCCGCTATCTATGACGCCTTTGATAACGCAAACAAGGGTGAAGTGGATTATTCCGACTGGCTGGTCCTGTATGATCCTCCCACGCTGCCGACGCTGGATCCGGTGACAAGTCCGACAGCCCTTGATTTCCAGACATTGAGCGGAACCAAGGAAGCCGATAGCGGAATCCTGATCAACGGTACGGAAGTGATTGGACCGGACCAGCAGACGACCTGGTCCTACAACCTGGAACTTGGCGAAGGCATCAACAGCCTCACCATTCGGACCCGTACAGCTTCAGGCATGGTCAGTAGTCCGGTTTATGCCGACATTGTCCGCGATACGACGGCCCCGATCCTTTACTCCTCGGTACCGGCCGAAGGTGCCTTTATTATACGGCCGGTTGTTCGAGTTGATATGACCCTGTTGGAGACAACTACCGAACTTGACCCGCTTGCCACAACTCAAGGCAGTGCTGTAGACCAGAACAACTTGGAAATTCCAGGAAGCTGGAGCTTAAACAATGCTGTTTTAAGCTTCACTCCTGATACTCCTCTTGCAGATGGTTTTTATACGGTCACCATAAATCCCACTGATCAACCACTGGGCAACAGTGAAACTGCAGTTCTCACCTTTACCGTCGATCTGTCCCCACCTGCCGTGCCGACAATTGAACCTTATGAAACTCCGACCAGCGCAGCGCAAGTCACGTTGTCCGGCAGTAAGGATTCAGGTACGGTGCTGTGGATGGATGATGAACAGATCATTGCTTTGGACGACACGGAAACATGGACGTATACCCTGCCGCTTGAAGAAGGAGAGAACAGTCACATTCTTTTCAGCAAGGATTTGGCCGGGAATCAGGGGGAGAGTGTTACCTTTACCATTATTTCCGACCGTACCGCACCCGTACTCTCGGGAGTTGAACCTCCGGATAACAGTTATCTTCCCAGTCCGCCGGAAAGTATTTCCTTTATCTTTACTGATCAACATACGGCCCTGGAGCAGCAGTCGACCCTTGCCTCAGCTGAAATTTTTGATGCCGGCGGTGCTGATATTGAGGGAACCTGGACCTTGGAACAGGATGGTCGGGTCCGCTTTACTCCTTTACAGCCGTTTACTGACAATAAATTCTTTCCAAGAATTACGGCCCGTGACCTGGTGGGGAATGCCACCCAGGCCGGTTTCTCCTTTACCTGTGACACTGTTGCACCTGCAGCTCCAACTCTGCAGCCGGTGCAGACACCGACTTCATTTGTTGTGCAGACCCTCACAGGAAACAAGGAAGCAGGCAGCTCCATCCGTATTAACGGAACAGAGGTAATTGAGATCAATAGCGACACCACATGGTCTCATGTCGTAACACTCAAGGAAGGAATTAATACCTTCACAATTGCTTCTGGCGACAGGGCAGGAAACGTGAGCAGCTCCGTCAGCGCGACAATCCAGTATGATGAAACCGCCCCGCTCAGTGTCGATACCCTGAGAGTGGATGCTGACGGGAATGGCACCGAGGCAATCCTGGATTGGACCGGTTATAACGAGGTAATCCAGGGAGACATCGATTATTACCGGATTTACATTTCCGATGCCCTCTTTACCCAGGTGGCGGCCATGTCACCGGTCGCAACTGTTCCTGCCGGAACGTTTACCTATACAGCCACCGGACTTACCAAAAACAGCCGTTATTATTTTGCGGTTGTCGGCGTGGACACCATGGGTAATGGGCACACATCGGTAACCCCGGTAACAGCTGTGGCAAGAGATGTCGAGCCACCGGAACCGGTAACCGCCCTGCAGGTTGTTAACAACGGCACCAGCCTGACCTTCAGCTGGAACCATTCCGTGAACAGTGCCGGAGATCTTGCCGGTTATCGATTGATCTTCAACGGCGGAGATCCGGTGAATCTGGCCAAGACCACAAACAGCTATACTGTCGACAACCTGGCCCCCTCCACCAGTTATCCATGCACCATCTACGGCGTTGATGGAGACGAGAACCAATCCGAGTCCAAAACCATCACCGGCGTTACGGTCCTGCCTAATCCTGTTGCGATCGATGCCGAGGCACAATCAGGGTATGTCGTTCTTTCATGGCCCGGTCATGAGCCTGCCGATCAGGTAAAATATTATGCTGTTTACCTGTCTACTTCTGAATTCAACTCAGTCCAGGGGATGCAGCCAAGGATGATCACCACGGGTCCCTCGGCACGAGTTGCAAGGCTTACCAATGATACAACCTACTTTTTTGGTGTTACAACAGTAAATACCTCCAATGGATTCGGTGATGGAGTCACTTCGGTTTCGGCTACTCCCACCCTGGATCAGCAGGGGCCCGAGTTCGGACAATTATTGGTGAACGGACAATCACTGACCGATGGCATCACTTTGAACAGGATCAGTCTTATTCAGGTCCAGGCAACGGATCCCATTAACGTCAGCAAGGTTGAATTTCACCTGGATGGTGCCCGTCAACAGACCGACTATCTGCCGGAAAATGGATTGTATTCCTGGCTTTGGGATATCGCGGGGAGTACCGATGGTGCGCATCAGCTCACTCTGAAGGCATATGATAGCCTGGGCAATGTTTCCGAGCGGAATTTAACCGTGAACATTTCTCTGGTGGCGCCGCAGGCTCCCATTATCACCGGTCCCGAAAATGGCAGGATCACCAACCGCACCCAGGTTATTGTAACCGGGACCGGAGAACAGGGAGCAACAATCGATCTGCTCAACAATGGCGGGACAATTGCCACCCGGGTCCCGATTGACAGAAACAGTACTTTCTCAACCACAATTACGTTAAACGAAGGGGAGAACCTTCTTCAAGCCGTGGCTGGCAATCGTGCCGGTCAGAGCAGTCCGAGCAACTCTGTAACGGTAACTCTCGATACTTCCCTGCCGACTGAGCCCGGCAACCTTGTTGCAACTCCCAAGGCAGGAGGAGAGATCAAGTTGCGCTGGCGAGCCCCCGCAGGAGAAAGCGTGAGCGGTTACCATGTCTATCGGGCACAGGCTTTTTTTAGTACCCCAGCTCAGGCGCAGCAGTTGACCCCGAATCCGGTTGCCTCGACATCTTTCACAGACCTTACTCCGGAAGATAGTGAGTGGTTCTATCGGGTTTCCACTGTGGATGCTGCCGGCAACGAAGGCCCGCTGTCTGAAATTGTTTCTGCAGTTTCCGACCGTATTGCTCCCACGGCCACAGCAGTGACAGTGGAACCACATGGTCAAAGCGATGGAGTCCGTATCGCACCCGGACGACTGGATATAAATATCACGGTATCCGAGCCCTTGCTGGCCATGCCGTTTGTCAGTGTAGTGCCCAACAACGGAAGTCCCTATGCGGTTGAGATGCAAGCTCTGGATACCTTGACGTACAGCGGTGTCTTTATTGTCACTGAATCAACACCGTCGGGTACTGCCTACATATTGTTTTCTTCTCGTGACAAAGCCGGCAACAGAGGTACGGAAATTGAGTCCGGCGCCTCTATTATCATAAATAACTAGTGTCGATCCATGAATGAGGATTTTTGTTCAGGCACTAACCAGCGAAACCCTGCCGTGATCATTTTATAGAACCATGCAGAGCTTCGTGTTTTTCGAGAACATACGGCATTAACTTTAATACAGGATTTTTTGACCCAATGACAGACCATAATTGTTTCCCCTCCAACAACAGACAGCGGGCCACTTTTGTTCTCTTGCTCCTGACGGTTCTGACCGGCCTGTCACTTGTACTATCGCCCGCCTCCTATTCGGGTACCGCCACAATTGAGTTAGACACCGATGGCCCCACGATAACCCGTTTGCAGACAGTTCCCGCCGCTCCCATCAATTATGAGAGCCAACCGGAGCTCACCGTAATCCTGGGCCTTGATGAGCCCATAAAACCCGGCGAACAGCCAACCCTGTCCTACCGGCTCTCGGGCCCGGGCCGGACAATGACCCCCATCGCGGCTCCAACCAGAATCCAGCCTCAAACCGGGGAGAAAGATGCCTGGCAGGCTGTGTTCAGTCTGCCCGCGGATGCAGGACTGCTGGCGGCTGAGACCCTGTCGTTTCTCTACTCAGGCAGGGACAACCTGGATAATATATCCACCAGGATCGAAGCAACCAACCAGTTTCAGGTCTACCAGGGCGACCTGCCGCCGCTTGAGACCCCACTCGGACTGACTGCCCAGGCCCTGCCTGGAGGGAAAGTGCAACTTACCTGGAAAGAAGTTGCCGGGGCAGTGAATTACACCGTATTCCGCAGGGGAGAATCGGAACAGGCCATGCAGCCGCTGGGCCGGTCCGATAACCAGACCGGGTATGAAGATCAGCCGGGGGTAGACGGTCTCTACTTCTACGCCGTGGCCTCGGTCAGGGAAGTGGAAGGAGAAGAGGCGCTGAGCGGTCTTTCCGCACAGGTCTCCATTCGCACCGACTCCTCCGCACCTGACCCGCCCCAAAACCTGGTTCTGAACCTGGTGTCCCAGGGTATTCAGCTTACCTGGCAGGCACCGACAGGCGGGGAAGCGGTCACCTATGCACTGTACCGCTCAGCAGATACGGAGATCACCTCCCTGGAAGGCCGTACCCCTCTCGTCCGGGGAATCAGCCAGACCATGGTGATCGATCCCACCCCCTCGGCCACGGAACATTGCTATGTAGTGGCAGCGGAAGACAGTATCGGTAACTCTTCTCTGCCCTCCAACTCAGCCTATGCCAACTTTAAGCTCCTGCCGGTGAGCGGGTTTACCATCAGTCAGCAGGAGATTGAATCGCCCGTGCTGAGCTGGACCCATCCCAATCACGGCAACATGTCCGGCTACAACCTCTACCTTCAACAGGACAACAGCTCCATCAAGATCAACCAGGAGATGCTGAGCGGACAGAGCTACATCGATAGCGGCTATACCGGGGAAGAACGCGATTATATCCTCAAGGCCGTGGATGAACACGGCATTGAAAGCATCGGCAGGTCCCTGAGTTTACCCAAACTGCGCGCCGAACTGCTGCCCGGCTCCCGCCTTGAACGGGGCGTCATGAACCGGCTCAGCTATCGGGTAAAAAATTTAGGCACAAAAAGCGTAAGCAATGTCCAGCTGCAGGTACGGATCAATAACAGGACCCACCTGGGGGAGAAATTTAACCTGGAAGCCGGGGATTACCAGCGGGTTGACGTTATCATTGGCGGGTATGAAGACCTGCCCGATATCGCGGACGCGGAAGTGCGCCTTGTGCTCACTCCCAATCCCGGAGAAAAGGTCACCATTATCCGTGAGGACCAGGTTGATGTGTTTGACGGTATGCTCTCCCTGCAATTGAACAATGAGGAGTTTGTCCGCGGCGTGACCGGCACCGTCTGGTTTTCCCTGGAAAATACCGGCGCGGAAACCATCGAGATCATTACCGCGACCAACAGCGGCAACAAGGACTCCAACTCCATCAGATACCAGCTGGTGGACAACGACAACAATGTGCTAGTGACTTCCGGGTTCCAGCAAGGCAGCGGCGCAGAGGTGGTAACCCTGTCCAACGGGCATGTGGTTGCCCGAATCCCGCCCGGCGGTGTCTTTACCTCCGAGCCCACCGTTATCCAGGTACCCTCGGGCGCTCCGGATGAGCTGACCGTGCGCCTCTTCATCGACGATATTTATTATCACCACACCCGGGAAGACGAAGTCAGGATGAACGGACTGACCGGTGATTTTGCCCTGACCCTGACAGATACTTCTTACTACGGAAAAATTACCGAGATAACGCCGCAGATTTCCGAAGGCGACCAGGACGTCATTATCACCGGGCAGGCCATTGACCGGGACACCGAATACCCCCTAGCCGATGCAGTCCTGAACCTGGTGATTACCCTGAACGGTTTTGAACGCAGCTATGAAGTTATCTCTGATCAGAACGGCAACTTCAGCCATGCGTTTACCCCCCTTGCCGGAGAGTCGGGCCGTTACCTGGTGCGCCTGGTCCATCCCGATCTGCTGGACAAGCCGGTTCATGGGGAGTTCACCATTACCCGGGTAACCGTAACGCCGGCCACGGTCAATCTGTCCATTCCCCGCAACTATGAACAGGACTTTGCCCCTCTGGTAAAAACCGGGGCCGGTACCGAACTGACCAACCTGAGGCTGTTGTATGAAGCAACAGATCAGCCGGGAGGAGAACTGCCTCCTGGCTTGCATGTCACTCCCGGCCAGGGACACGGGACAGTACCTGAAAAAACAACCGTTACCCTGCCCTTGACCCTGTGGGCGGATAACACTGCAGCGGACAGCGGACAGTTTGTTCTGCGCGTTATCAGCGATGAGTCAGGGCCTGATGAGGAGTGGGGTCTGATCACGGTGAATACCGCTCTGAGCCTGGCCATGCCGTCACTCTCTTTTGCACCCATGCGGATTGAGACCGGGGTAGTGAAGGGGGATATTGTCACAGAGACCGTCACCCTGAACAATAACGGACTGGCAGCCCTGGAAGGAGTACGATTGTCCCTGGTCAACCTGGACAACAGTCCTGCTCCTAACTGGCTGAAGTTGAATATCCCGGCGGATATGGGCGATATCGAAGCAGGTGAGAAACGCGATGTACCCATTACCTTCTCCCCCGCAACAGTACCCGCAGGGGCCTACCAGTTCAAACTGCTGGTAAAGAGCTTCAACTATCCCGATACCACAATTTACCTGTTTGTGATCGTCAACGAGGACGGGCTGGGCAACGGTTTGTTCAAGGTAGCAGACATCTATACCGGTACCCTGAACGGACAAGGCGAATTTATCCAGGGACTTGCCGGAGCAAAAATAACCCTGCAGAATGAGGCTACCCTGGTCAGTGAACCGGTCCGTACCACGGATGAGTTCGGCGAGGTCCTGTATGAAGACCTGCCCGCAGGCCGTTACAAGTACCGGATTACGGCCAACAACCATCAGGAACAGATCGGCCGGATCCTTGTCAATCCCGGCATCACGGCTACTGAAGATATTTTTCTGGACTACAACCTGGTTACGGTGACCTGGGAAGTGACCGAGATCACCATTGAGGACCGTTACGAGATTATCCTGACAGCGATCTATGAGACTGATGTGCCTGCGCCGGTAGTGGTGTTGGAACCGGCGTCCCTGCCTCTCCCCCTCCTCAGCACCGGCGCGATCTACAACGGTGAGTTTACCCTGACCAATTACGGCCTTGTCCGTGCCGAGAACCTGGTGTTCAACATTCCGTCTTCCGACGAACACTACCGGTTTGAATTGCTGGAAGGGCTTCCTGACAGCCTGGAGGCCAAGGAGACGATCACCATCCCGTACCGGATCACCTGCCTCAACTCCCTTGAACAGGATGACGGCAGCGGCGGCGGTTGCTACACCTATAACAGGTGCCTGGGGGTAACCTATGGCTATACCTGCGCCAACGGCAATTACAGCCAGGGAGGCAACTCGTTCTGCTGGAACACGGTGTATGGCATCTGCGGCAGCGGTAGTGGCGGCGGCAGCGGCGGCGGCAGCGCCGGTGGCAGCGGCAGCGGCGGCGGCAGCTGGAACGTCGGCGGCGGAGGAGGCAGCGGCGGCGGCACTACCTCCACGCCGGTACCGACGCCCCAGCCGATCAGCGGGGCAAAATGTCTGCCCAAGCCGGACAACGACAGTCCCGATTGTGAACTGAAAAAAGGCCGCGAAGTGCCGGTTGGTTCTTCGGTTGATATACTGATGCGCGAGTACATACGGGACAATGAGGACCTGAGCGTTCAGGCCCCGGGAGGGCCTATCTCGGCCCATCGCTATTACCGGCACGATGCCTGGTTCTGGGAGTTCAACTACGATAACCTGGGCTTTGAGTATGACGGCAGGGGGCAGCTTGCAGCCATCGGGCGTCATAACGGCACCTATACAAACACCACCTCCAACCCGGACGGGTTCCGCCATCGGTCCAGCCGGGTCGAAAAAAACACGGACGGGTTGCGCTGGACGGACAAGAACGATAACTGGAAGACCTATGACAGCAAGGGGCGCCTGCTGGCCTATGGTACACGCAGTGTGACCCATGCCAGGGCCATCTATGAGAATGACCGCTTCACCGGCTGGGCCGATGCAAACGACAATCAGCTGCTCTGGTACGAGTACTCGGGAGATCAACTCATAGCGGTAAGCGATGCGTCGGGCAGAAGAGTGGAGTATGGCTGGACCGGCGGGAACCTGACTTCAGTAACCGATCAGCTGGGCAATACAACCCGCTATAGCTACACTGACGGCCGTTTGAGCCGGGTAGAGGAACCGGGCGGCAAGGTTCGCAATATCACCTACGACACCTATGGCAATGTTCGTTCAGTCAAGGACGACCAGGGCAATGGCCAAACCTTTGAGTTTGATTATGACAAGGGCCGCAGGGAATACTATGCCGCTGTCCATTACACTGACAACAGGCTCCTGGAGCGCTGGTTCAACTATGACGGTTTTCTGGTAAAAGAAGAGGTCAACGGGATCGGCAAAGCCGATATTGTCCGGGACGGCCGTACCCTGTGGGAGACGGACGAACGTGGCTTGGTGACGAAAAAGGTGATGGATGAATGGGACAATATCATTCGTGTCCTTTATCCTGATGGAACCTGGCTTGAGCGCACCTACACCCAGCCCGGCAACCTGCTGGTGCAGACCAACCGCATGGGCATCATTACCGCGCATGAGTATGACAATGACGGCAACAGAACAGCAACCGTTGAAGCACAGGGCACCGAGCTGGAACGGCGCACGGAATTCACCTGGTCGGCCACCGGCAAGCTGCTTTCCGTCACCAGGATAGGAGGTCCGGGAGAGCTCGACGCAGTAACCAATTACAGCTACGACGCTCTGGACAACCTGGTCTCCATTACCAATCCGGAAGGGGAAAGTAAAAAATTTCTGGACTATGATCCGTCCGGCAGGCCGCTGACCATAGAAGACGGCAGAGGGTACCAGCAGCACCTTACCTATGACGCAGAGGGCAATCTTCGCTTTATCCATGATCATAACCGCGAACTGATCACCGAGCTGCGATATGACGCGGCAGGCAACCGTACCTCCGCGATCAATGCCTTGCTCAAGGAGTTCAAGTTCCGCTATGATGCCGACGGCAGGCTTCTGGAAACGGAAGATCCCTACGCAAATATCCGGACCATGGAGTATGACCCGTTCGGCAGACTCATCAGCAGCCGGGACGAGGAACAGAACATAACCCGGCAGGAGTATGATTCATTTGGCCGCCTGAGTAAAACCATTGACGGCGCCGGGCAGGAGATCAGCTATGAATACTCTGCCCAGAGCGGCTGTTCCAGCTGCGGCGGCGCGGGTGATCTCGTCAGCCGGATCATCTATCCCACCTTCACCCGGGAACTTGCGTATGACAGCAGGGGCAGGGTGATCAGTCAAAAAGATGTGCTTTCGGAAACCGAAGAACGCATCACCCTGCTGAGCTATGACAGCTTTGGCAACCTGGCAACCGTGACTGATCCCCTGGGCCGGGTAACCAGTTATACCTATGACGAACTGAACCGGAAGGTCAGCGAGACCAACGAGCTTGGCGAGGTAATCCGTTACAGCTATGACAGCCGTGACAACCTGCTTGAATTGGAAGATCCCAATAACGGAATTACGTATTTTGCGTATGACCTGGCAGACCGGTTGGTAAAAGAAACCAAACCGCTGCAGCAGGAGACAACCTATAGCTATGACAATAACTCCAACCTGATCAGCAGTGTCGATGCAACCGGCCGCATGGTTGTGTACAGCTATGACTATCTCAACCGTCTCACCAGGACCGAGTTCTTCAGCTCAAGCACAGCAGCAGACCCGGCCAAGACCATTACCTATACCTACAACAAGCTGGGCAGCCTTACCGGGTATGACGATACAATTACCTCGGCAAGCTATCAGTATGACGATCTGCAAAGACGGACCGGTGAAACGGTCAATTATCCGGGTTTCAGTCTCAGCCAGGGATTTACCTATTACGGCAACGGCCTGAAAAAGAGCTACACCGACCCGGCGGGCAGGACCCGCAGTTGGAGCTATGATAAGGCAGGCAGGCCGACCGGCCTCAATCTCGGGGAAGCGGGCGAGGTGACCACCAACTCCTATGCCTGGAACCAGCCGTCAAAAATAACCCTGCCCGGTGGTTCGACCCTCAATTTTATCTATAACCAGGTCCAGGAGCTGACCGGAATAACGACCAAAGATCCGGGCAGCAACCCGGTCATTGATTATACCTATGCCAGGGCCGGTAACGGACGGGTCAATGCAAAAAATACCGGGCACGGCAGTTACACGTACGGCTATGACGACGCAGACCGGCTCACTGCGGTCCAGGGCCCGCAGGATGACGAGGCCTACACCTATGACGGTCTGGGCAACCGGACGACCTCATTGGAGTACGGCAACTGGAACTATGATGCCAATAATCGGCTCAGCTCTTATGGTGATACGACCCTTGGTTATGATGATCATGGTAATCTGATCAGCAAAACCGCGGGAACCGCGGCGACCACCTTCAGTTATACCGTGGACAACCGGTTGCAGCAGGTAAAGGAAAACAGCAGCGTCACGGTATCTTACGGGTATGATCCCTTTGGCCGCAGGTTATGGAAAGAGGCCGGTGGCAGCCGTACCTATTTCTTTTACAATGACGAGGGGCTGGCGGGCGAATATGATGCGTCAGGCAATGAGCTGCGTACCTATGGCTACAATGCAGGTTCTCCCTGGTCCACCAATCCGCTGTTTGTTCGGGAGAATGACCAGTACTACTGGTACCAGAACGATCATCTCGGAACGCCGCAGAAGATTATTGCCCAAAACGGAGCTGTGGTATGGAGTGCGAAGTATGATGCTTTTGGGAATGCGTTGGTGGAGGTTGAAACGGTTGGGAATAATTTGAGGTTTCCGGGCCAGTACTTTGATGAAGAGACTGGACTGCACTATAACTGGAACAGGTATTATGATCCGGAGACTGGACGGTATATAACTGCCGATCCCATAGGGCTTGATGGGGGGATAAACCTGTATGCGTATGTTGGGGGGAATCCGGTGAATTACTTCGACCCAGAAGGATTGCATAAACAGGAAAAGTGGTATGGGTTTAATGACAAAGACTTTCACAAATGGTTTCACCGATGTTGGAAAGAAAAAGGAGCTCGTGATGCAGATTATGAAGAGTTAAAGGAAGCATATGCAGAATGGGAACGAAATGGCAAACCAAAGGGGGGTAAGTGCGGAAGTGGCCGACCAGAAGAACCTGAACCTGCTCCTACTTGTGGTGAAGACTGCAAGGAAGTTATAAAGTTTGTTAGGGATGCAGTCACAGGAGTACTAATTATGATTACAGTAATTGTTTGTCCTGGTTTAGCATCTTAAATGAGTTCAAATGTTTTTTGGTGGAGTCATTGATGGACACATATACCGTAGAATTTAGGATTGAAGGCACAGAGCTCGTCCCGTCAGAAGTAACAAGGGTGTTAGGGCTTGAACCTTGCCAAACCAGAGATATGGCCGCAAATAAAGATAGCAAAAGGCACTGTACTCCTCTCTGGTCATATGATGGAATGTCATCAGAAACCGATTTTGTAGAGCAAGAGTGGAAGTCACTTGAAGAAGGCTTGTTATTTTTACTTGATAAACTGTCGCCAAAGCGTGAGTTGATACAAAAAGAATTTAGCGATTATGATAAATATTGGTGGTGTGGACATTTTCAGGACAGTTTTGATGGTGGTCCAACCTTTTCACCTAAATTGCTAAAGAAGCTTGCAGATTTTGGCATAGAGCTAATCATAAGTAATTACATGCACAGCGAGGAAGATGCGAAATAGCTAATAACCAGGAAGAAAAGGGGACGCATTTATTTTTTTCTCATTAATTGCTGGGCATTGGCAAAGATTTGATCATTCACGAGGCGGTTGAATTCAACCGCCTTTTCTTACCTCTTTCCCCTCTCGCCGCAGGCGGCACAACAGGGGCCAAGGCTCGCACCGGCAAACACGGTTGTTTGGAGCTGTAGCGCAAAGTCGCATAACCGCCGTAGCATTATGTAACATTGCCCACCGGCACCGCACCGGAACAACTCATCCCGCACACCCCCGGCAACTCGTAAAGCCCCGGACAAAACACAGGCAATTTTTCACACAGCCTTTAGGGTCAGGTCTTGAAAAAACACTTTTTCTTTATCCCGGCCACTGCTTTGCTGACCGGCGCTTTCGAACGCTCTTAAATAATTCAATTGGTAGCCCGTTGAAAATCAACCGCTTTTTCTTTTCCGTTTTTTCCGCCGCAGGCGGCATACCAGGGGCCAAGACATCGCACCGGCACCCACGGTTGTTTGAGCTGTAGCGCAAAGTCGCAGGAGGCCTTTAGGGTCAGGTCTTGAAAAATCACTTTTTCTTTATCCCGACCACTGCTTTGCTGACTGGCGGGAGGAACTGAGGGTCAGGCCTGACAAATGGGTATTCATTTTCTTTTAACTGCCCTCCCATCCGCATCAGCGGCACACCAGGGGCCAAGACATCGCATTTGCAACCACGGTTGTTTGAGCTGTAGCGCAAAGTCGCATAACCGCCGTAGCATTATGTAACATTGCCCACCGGCGCCGCACCGGAACAACTCTTTCTGCACGCCTCTGGCAACCCGTAATACCCCGGAAAAACACAGGCAATTTTTCATAATGCTGGTTATGCGAAGGCTTGCGGCCGGCGCTGACTGTGCTTTTCGCAGAATCTTTTTTATTCTTTATTCGGAGAAAACTGCACAGACTGTGACGGACGCAAGCCGTCTCTGCGCTCTTTGATTCAGCTGTAACCTTCGGCAGAGAGGGTGGGCGGGAGTTTATAAAGCAGCGCGGCACAGATACGGCCACGCACGGAGTCTGCGCTTACCTGCGGTGGGTGGTGGGTGGAGCAACGTGTGGCCGTGTTTGTGCGGCGCTGCTTCCCGTGCGGTCTGAGGAACGAAGCCCGCGCCACACTCCAT
>JAMJFO010000078.1 GCA_023544645.1 Desulfobulbaceae bacterium
TCTATTTTTTTGTTATAAAATCAACGCGTTATAGCCAGCTGTACGGACACTAGTTGGGTGTGCATCACCTACTCGCATATCATATGCGCCAACAATTGGGCCGAAAATGCGACGAGCTTTATCAGCCTCTACTTTCTGAGCCAGTACATCCTCAAGAAGCTTATTCGAACCAAGCTTTTCCTTATTGGGATGCGTTGAAAGTTTACGGAGTTCACCTACATTAAGTCGATCAGAAAAAACACGAACGAGTTCTTTAGCCAATCTCAACAATGATGTTTGATCCTTGCTTGCGAAACGGGATATTTGCTTTATAGCTGCGTGGTAGTCTATTGCATGAGAGAAAATAGAAACATTGAACTCTCGATGAAATCCGTCCTCGATCATGTCCATAACCTTGAAGAGAAGCTCTTCAACTGCATGAGTAGATGCTGGTTGAGCTTTCACTTGTGAGGCTAATAGCTCAATCGAAACCTTTCCATCAGGTACAACGTTATGGGCCGACCAAATATGTTGCTCCCATGCTGCAAGGCGAGCAACATCATAAGCGTAGACTGTGATTAAATCCGAAGTGTTGATTCCGAAATGGGTTGAATACCCGGATGTAGATTGAATACCACCCGTTTCTGCCGTATACCACTTAAGAGAAAAGCCGCGAAGAGCGAGAAGTTCATTTACAATACTTGAACGAAACCACAGCCATCTGCCAATATCTTCATTATTTAGGTCGGTAGATGCCATGCGTGTTCCATCAGTCTCCACTATAAATTGGGGAAGATTGGTATCTGCATCTCCTCTAACTCGCCTGCTTTGTCCTTGATGTTCTATCCATTCATCACGCCAGAACTCACCCTCTACTCGTGTACCTTCGTAACCACTACGATGGCCCTGCGAGCTTTCATAGTCAGTATTATCATCACTTTCAGGACCCATTATCGGAGCGTCTTCATCCTCATCAACATCAGTTCGCCAAGTCCGGAATAAAGCCCAACTTCCACCAAAAACATCATCTAGACTACGAATTAATAGTTCAAATCTCCCGCCGTCGCGTTGTTCTTGATGATTTTCCAAATTTGTATACTTACTACTTTCAAGTGTAACGACATTTTCAACTCGTTGACGGTAGTAAGAGAGCCGCAGTGATAGGTTTCTTGCCGCCAAATAATCGAGAAGAAACTCTCGCTTAATCTCGATCATTTGCTGCTCGCCTTTTTCATCAATGACCTCCCTTGCCACCTCAACGAAATTCTCTTCTGGCCTAACCCAAGTTGTTCTTTCTTTTATTAGATGAAGCGCAACAACTAAATCAGGGTTTAATATCCACTGCCTTCCACCAACAACCGGTTGGGGATGTTCGAAGACGAGGTGAATTCCAATTGGTTCTTTGTCATTGTATTGATATTGCTCTATGGATGAGTAGTAACCATCCTCGTAAGCATGCGGCTGTGCACTGTGACCGATTCCAATACTACTCCAGCTGAGTTTTTCAGCGGCTTCCAGATGCTCAGGAGGGAAGGCTACAGAACCGCATCCAAAGTATTCACTGACGTAGCCAATATTTTTAATTTCACCTTTCTCATCATTGATAGATGCTCTCAAGGGAACCCATGTTGCATTCGAGAAGGCTCGGCGTGTTTCTTTTTTTTGTAGAATCCAGTCTGGGTTCATAGTTGCTTATTTTGGATTAGCATAACGCTTGCGTAACAGGCGCGACGACAGGAGCGTCCTTGTTGACGCACTGGTTAGGCCATTACTGGGATAAGCCACGAATTAATGGCTCCCTATATTCTTGATCTTTTTCATTCCAATAAACAAAACCGTTTGCCAGGTCAAGATTAAAGAACGACTCGTAATAATCGTTTTCAACATCTTTTTCAGAGTCTTTACCGAAAATCTTTATTTTAATAGGCTCTGATACCATGTTAATTTCACCTTGATGCAAAGCAATACCCGTAAATGATTCTTCTTGTACCATTTTTATTTCTTTCTTATCAAATCCGTATAGCTTAGCTAGAACTGCTATTAGACGATCGCTCTCGATACCTGAGCGACGAAATATTACCCCTTTCTTATACACATGCTCTTGTATTAGTGATGTTTCAGAATCAAAGCCACCTTTGATACCTTTTACTACTTCAACATTTATACCTAATACTTCACCCTCATGTGACGCTGAGAGATGAAATTTGTAACTATTATTTGTTTCTTCCAAATCTCTAATTTTCAGAACGCAATCAATGAAACCTTCTTCACTAAATTGCTCAATAATCGGATTTCCTTGTGGGTCTACTCTTAATTCCATAGCACAAATTGCCTTTATGGGTAGTAACAATAATAAAATGACAAATATTTTCATGGCCTAACCAGTTATTATCAGGACGGAATCCGTCCTGTCAACACCCCAAATAGCGGTGTTATCGATAAAAGCAAAAAGTGTGCCTGCTGTTCTTTGCTGGTTCTCATATCGTGTCACCGTGATCAAAAATCAAGTGGACTTTTTGCTTCTTTTGCGGTTTTACTCGGCGGAACTATAGTTACTATAGTTAAGGACTCTCCCTTGACTGCCTGTTCAATCAGGCGTGAAAGATTGGTTTTTGCCTCGTGGATATTGACGGTTTGCATATCACTCCCTCCCGAAAACTTAGTTCTATAAACTTAGTTTAACATCCGGCAGGACGAAAAAAAAGAAAAAAAACTGAAGGGACATGGTTTCATGGCAGGTGTGCCTTGGTCACCCCCCCCACCCTGGCCCTCCCCCGCGAGGGGGGAGGGAACTTCATTTTCGGCAGCTGCGCCCGGTAATAACTCCGTGTTAATCATCCCCGCCCTTGACGGGCGGGGGCCGGGGGGTGGGTGGAACCCCAGCAAGACACTGCTGCCTGATGACCTCCAATACCCCCTCTACATTCTCAAAGACTTCATTGTTCCAGAAGCGCAGCATGGTGAACCCATTCATGGTCAGGCAGCCATCCCGTTGCCGGTCCTCGGCCTGGGCATCCCCATGCTGACCGCCGTCAAGCTCGATGACAATGCGTTTTTCAAAGGAAACGAAATCAACGATGTATCCCTCAATCGGCTGCTGACGGCGAAATTTGACTCCCTCCATTTGCCGGTTTCTCAAATGGCGCCAAAGCCGGCGTTCCACTTCGGTGGCGTTGTTGCGCAGTACCCTGGCACGGTCCTGCAAGGGATATCGTGGTTTCATGGTTGGTGTGCCCTGGTCATATCCCCCCCTTTCATGGCTGGTGTCCTTGGTCATCCCCCCCACCCTGACCCTCCCCCGCGAGGGGGGGAGGGAACAATCACCCCCGCCCTTGACGGGCGGGGGCCTGGGGGTGGGTGAAGCCCCATCAAAACACTGCCGTCTGATGACCGCCAGTACTCCCTCTAACAACCTCCTCAGTCCAAAACCCAGTGCATCCGCATATTGGCAACCTGCATGATGGTGCGGCCCTGCTCGTCAAGGCCCCTGGCGTCCCAGGTGAATCCTTGCTCGTTCTGCGCCCGCATACGGGCTTCCAGGATAATCCGTTCCCCCTCCCGGCACTTTCGGCTGAACCGCATCTCGCCGATCTCCATGGGAATCATGGATCGTTGCTCCGGCATCCCCATGGCAACGCCGTAGAAGGCGGCCAACTGCAAAAGGGTTTCGAAAAGATACGGAGAGTATTGGTACTGCGCGCCGGGCAGATTAGCGAAATCATCTGTCTGCCGGTAGACTGTTTGTCCCCGGATAACTCCCGGCCCTGCGCCCTCCAGGGACTCCAGGACGCGATACCTGCCTGCGAGACCACTGCGCTCTTTGTACCACTTGAGCACCTTTTCATTCTCCATGGGGCCGGTCCGCAGTTCATCTAACCGGACAGGAAAATCCGGGAAACTCCCGAGACTTTCTCTACTGCCATCCCCGCCGGCAAGGATCACCCGGCCCTTGCAGTGCGGGGTGAAGCGGTCGGTCAATCTCCCGGCCGGGGATATCTCCCGGGCTGCAAGAATGACCTCGCACACCACTTCGGGAAGACCGGTGGTAACCCGGCAACAGGAGATCCTGGCAGGTCGTGGAACCCCGGGAGGACATTGAATCATGTCCATGAACCGCACCTGGCGGAAACCTCGCACCTGCAGGTAAGGATAGAGGAGCCGGGCGGCTTCCATGAATGTCTCCACAAACATGGCGGCGGAGACCAGCGGATGCTTGACGAACGGCAAGGGGTTGTGATCCTCCAGCCAAAGATCCTTTTCCCGGGAAAATGATCTGCACGCCTCGAGTTGCTCCCGGCGGATGTCCAGGCTGGATAGCCCCTCTATCAGGGGAAAATCCTCCGGGCTGAACGACGCGAAGTCTCCGGCCAATTCGCCATTGGGCCTGGGAGGGGGCAGGTCACTGAGCATTGCCGTCTCCACAGCGGGGAGAGTCCGCATGAACATGACCCAATCGTCGCTGTCCGGGGATGCGAAGAGCTCCCGGCAGAAAAGCCCGGCAAGCTCATTGACATGGATGTATGCTACGCCCTTTCTCCTCATCAGCTCCCGGATATCCTGATCCTCGGCCATGCCCGCCCCCTCTATGGGCGGAAGCATCAGCGCCTTGAACCGGATGGCGTCATTCTGTTGCCGGAGGTCTCTGATCAGCGCCGACATCATCCGGTTGGCCGCCGCGTAGTTGGTCTGGCCTGGATTTCCCTGGATCGCGGCCACCGAAGAAAGGGCCACGAAAAACCGCAAGCCGGTCTTTCCGGCAGCCTGGAAGAGATTCCATGCCCCGAGGAATTTGCTGTCCGTGACCATGGAGAAATCATCCGGAGTCATTTGGCTGAGGAAACCGTCCCTGAGGACGCCGGCGCCGTGGATGATCCCGCTGATCTGGCCATAACGATCCACCACCTCGGCCATGACCCCACGAACCGCCACGGGGTCGGCGACATCGCAGGCATGATACGTTGCCTCGATCCCCAGGGAGTGCAGATCCGCCAGGGTCCGGGTAATCTCCGCTACCCTGCCATCGTCAGCAGGTATATCCACCCCGCCGACCGGATCGACAGAAGTCCTTCCCAGCAAGACCAGGCGGGGCTTAAAGGGTGCAAGACTGCGTGCCAGGTGGGCGCCGATCCCGGTTGCGCCTCCGGACATGACGACAACCTCTCCGGGACCCAGACCAATACTTGCAGAATCGCTGAAGAGCAACGGGGCGATGTGCCCCTCGGAGGAAAAAACCCGGCCGGCACGATGGGCCATCTCCACCATCGGGTATCCCCGGTCCATGGCATCCCGCAGCGTAGCGCGCAGGTCGGTGTTCTTCTCGATTTCCAGGGAGCGAAACTGGACCGATGCATACTCCTGCGCCGCGCTCAGGAACATGCCAAGCAACCCTTCCGCCGCGAGCCGCCCCGGTGTTTCGGCATCCTCTCGGCAATGAATAAGCAGCACGAATTTCCTGACCGGTGATTGCAGAAATGTTTTCAGCTGGACAAACAGTCCTTGCAAAAAGCGCGAAACATCGGCCATGCTTCGCAATTTTCCCGACCAGCCTTCAGGCAGGGTGATAACCAGCCCGGCCAGGGACGACAGACCCGATATTCTCTCCGCTGCCTGGCAAGCCCCTTCATCGGTCAGAATATCATACCCTTCCGGTCCGGCGCCTTCCGCCTGCATACAGAGCAGGGGAAAGGGGTCCACCCCATACTCCCGCCGCAATATATACCCGACATCTTGCGCAATATGGTCATCCCTGTCCGTGGAGAGAAAAACCACTGCCTCGCCCTTGCTTAATTGTATCGGCGCCGATGCCGACAACTCCAGAGGAACGCTCTTGAAGACGAGCCGCTTTATACTTGCCACATCTTCTGCGGACTGCAGGATTTCATCCCGCGCCGGGTCGACGGCAGCAGCCTTGGCGGCAGGCGGCAGGCCGGTGCCTTCTTTGCCGGCGACGAGAGCGGAAATCTTCCAGGCAATGTCCTTTACTGTGCGAAGGCCGATAAAATCCTCCAGTTCGATAGTGATCCCGAAATGGCGTTCGGCCGCATCCATGATAATGGGGAGACGGCTGGAGCGGATGGAGAGGTCCCTTCGCAGATCCATATCTGGTTGAATCTCCTCTCTGTCGAATCCAGTAGCCTCCATGATGATTTGGATGAGCGCTTCTGTATGGGCCGCCTGATGCGCGGATGACCCGGCAAGAGCGGGCTCGGGCTGCCCGTCCGGGATTGCCGGACCTGAATCAACCGCCCTGGCGGTCGGCGGCAGGTCGGTATCCTCTTTGCCGGCGACGAGAGCGGAAATCTTCTGCGCAATGTCCTTCACCGTGCGTAGGCCGATAAAATCTTCCAGTTCAATAGTGATCCCGAAATAACGTTCCGCACTATCCATGATGATGGGAAGACGGCTGGATCGGATGGAGAGGTCCCTTCGCAGATCCATATCGGGTTGAATCTCCTCCCGGTCGAATCCTGTTGCCTCCATGATGATTTGAATAAGCGCCTCGATATGGTCCTGATACGCAGGCGACGCGGCAGAAGCAGGAGCGGCCTGCTCCGGGGCGGTGCGGCCGGATGCGGGAGATGTCCTGAATGAAGGGAGGGAAACAACCATCGGTTCGCCTTGAACCTGCAGATGATCGTGCACGAAAAGCTGGGCAAGGGCGGTCCTGCAGGTCAGACTCTCGGCTTCAGGAAGGCACGTCCCGATGCATGCGGCATCAGGAAGCGTGTCGCCGATGAGATTACTTAATACATCGCCGGGGCCTACCTCCACGAAGAGCCTGACTTTGTGGTCATTCCAGAGGGTCTGGACGTTATCCATCCAATGGACGGTAGATTCCAGGTGGGCCATCAGGATGCGCCTGATTTCACCCGGATCCGGCGGATACGGTGCCATGGTCTTGTTGGAGATGACCGGAATCCGCGGGGAATGGAAGGGGATAGCGGCAATGAACTCCTCAAGCTCATCATGGATAACCTTCATCACCGGAGAGTGGAAGGCCATGCTGACCCGAAGCAAGGTGGCCCGGTAGCCCATTTCCTTGATTCTTTTGCATAGATCCTTGACCGACTCGGTGCCGCCGGAGAGGACGATCTGGTTCGGCGAATTGATATTGCCGATGTGGACATCGCCTTGTCCCCGGATTATTTCCTGCAGCAGATCGGGGGGAACATCCACGGCCGCCATGACGCCGGGATCCACATGCATGCCGGCGGCCTTGTCCATGCAGAGGGCCCGCTTGTTCACGATTCGAAACCCGTCCTCCGGGGAATAGACGCCGGCCAGGCATAAAGCGGTCAGCTCGCCCAGACTGTAACCGGCCATGGCTACAGGGTGGATGCCCAGGCTCAGGAGATATCGGGCCATGGCATGTTCCATGGCGAACATGGCAGGCTGCTGCCACCGGGTCTTCTGCAGATTCTCCTCCCGGTCGTGGAACAACAGGTGCAGGAGGTCGAAGTCCGCTGCGGCCGCCGCCCGATCCATCCACTCCCTGATAACCGGAAAGGAGTCGTAGAGTTCCCGTCCCATTCCGCTATACTGTGACCCCTGTCCGGGAAAGACAAAGGCGAGCGGCAGGAGCGGCAGATCTTCGCGGCGCAGGAAAATACCCTGCTGCGCCAGGGACCTCAATGTTCTGGGCGAGGCAGTTCCGGCTTCGGCAAGGGCGGCGGAGCTGTCGATGACCCTGCGAGCCTCCGCGTCGGATTGCGCCACCACGGCCAGCCGGCAGTTGTGACCGTCGATCCCGGTCCGGAAGAAAGAAACGCCCCGGAGCGCGGATGTTCCCCCATCCTTCTCGTCATCGAGACCGGGCTCTCTGTCCGCTGCGACCAGGACCGTACCCGCTTCATCCATTGCCTGCTCAACCTGCACCACGTAGTTGGAACCTCCGAATCCGAAGGCGTTGACCTGAAACCTTCGCGGCTGGTCGGCTCTGCCCTTCCAGGCAATCGGCTCCGGGGTGATGAGCAGATTTGATCCTTCCAGGCCGATTTCCGGGTCCGGATGGTTGTAATTGAGGGTGGGCGGAAATACCCCCGCCTTCATGGCCGTGACTCCGCGAATGAGGCTGTTGATGCCCGAAGCGCCCAGGGTGTGTCCGATCTGGGATTTGAAGGAGGTGAGCACGGTACGCTTGGAGGAATTGAAGACACCCTTCAGGGCGCGGGCCTCCTCCACGTCTCCCTGCCTGGTGCTGGTGGCATGGCATTCCACCAGATCCACCGCATCGGGCCCATAGGGCATCCCCCGAAAAGAGGCGCGGATGGCCATTTGTTGGGTGAGATTGGAGGACTCCACCATGCCCAGATGGTTGTTGCTCGCGCCCATGCCGGTCACGAAGGCATGGACAGGGACACCTCGCGTGCGGGCCAGGCTTTCCCGCTCGATGACGATCATGCCCCCGCCTTCGCCGAGGACCATCCCGCCTCGTTCAGCATCGAAGGGGCGCGAGGCCTCGTGCGCTGGTCGTTCCTGGCCTGACAACCCGTACAGTGCGCCCAGGGCGGAGAATTCCAGAAAATGCAGGTGGGTGAGACTATCTTCAGCCCCGCCGACAATTGCGGCATCGATGATGCCATTTCGGATCATCTGGATGGCGCTGTACAGCGCGACCAGTGAGGTCGCGCAGGCCGCAGAGACCGCATAGCTCGGCCCCATGAACCCATAGCGGTTGCAGATAAAGCCGGCCGCCGCGCAGTTGAGCCTGCCCAGAAGGGTGGTGTCATCCGGGGCCATGCGCCCGGCTTTCACCTCCCGTTCGATGGCGTTCTGCTGTTCCGGGGTGAGGGGAACGGCCCTGTTGACGGCGGCGAGGATGTCGTGAACGTATGCCCTGATGATGGTGTTGGTGAGGGTTCCGGCCGCCTCGCCCGAGTTCTGGGAGATAAGGACGCCGATGCGTTCGCGCGGGATGCCCGAATCCAGGATACCGGATGCCCGGATGGCCCTGTCCGCCAGCCACAGGGTGAGCCTTGTCGCCCCGGTCATGGACCGGAAATCATGGGGAGGAATTCCGAGTTCGCTGCGGGAGACGGAAAAGTCCAAAAAGGCGCCCACCTTGCAGTAGGTTTTGTCCGCAACCTGCGGCCGGGGATCATAAAAAAGGGCGTGATCCCAGCGCGAAGACGGAACCTGGGTAATTCCGCTCTTCAGGGCCATGCTTGAGGCCCAGACCTCTTCCGGGTTTTTGCCCAGGGTATTGACAATACTCATCCCGGTGATGGCAACCCGTTCCGGGAAGCCACTGCGGGGGATGACCGGCTTCAGTTGACGATGGACCTGAGAGGACAGAGTTTCCGGGGTTGTATTGCCCCTGCCGACAACGGGCTGATGCAGCAGAAGAGGGCCTGCGGCCAGCTCGCGGTGGAAGGCCGGCAGATCCAGAACCGTACTGATGACACCGGCGCAGGCACCGCTCATGAATTGCCCGCGTTCCCGGCAGGCATGTTCATCCAGAGGCGCCTCGCTTACTTTGTCCATGCCCCGGGCCGCGGCGAAGAGGCTGCCTGCGGATATCTCTTCAATTTTCGTCCGGAAGGAGCGTTCGTCCTGGTGACCTGCCGCGAACTCTCTCTCCAGGGATATAACCGCGTTTGCCCTAGGGGTCCGCAAGGATCGCACCCTGAGTCCGGTAGCCTGGCCTGAAACGACCGTTGCCCCCGGGCGCGATTCCAGGATCAGGCGCTGATAGAGCGGTGTCAGGGCACCCGTTTCCACGATCTCCCGGCTGGCCAGATACGCGGTGCCCATCTGCACGCCATCCGCTCCGAGCATGGCGGCGATGAATGCGGACTCCCGATTGAAGATTCCCCCGGCAAGAACAATGCGACACTCCTGGAACAGGGATGGCTTCAGCCGTTTCAGGTCCAGCACCCGTTGCGCCAGGGTGAGGGTGCTGTGACGCCCCACGTGGCCGCCGGCCTCATAGCCCTCGATGATCACGTAGCGGACGCCGGCCTCAAGGGCGAGCTGCAACAGGGCCTCGTCAGGGGCGATATAGATGACCTCAATACCGCATTCCAGCAATTCCCTTAACGGTGAGAGGTCGCCGCCGGCAATCACCACAAAACGGGGATTGTGTTTCTTTATCCAGGCCAGATGGGTCTCCCGGTGCGGGTTCTCAGCAAGAGAGACGATATTCACCGCATAAGGGTGTCCGCCCAGGACCTTCGGCAGGCGTTCCAACCTCCGCTCAAGAGTCTGCGCATCCATCAGGCCAAGGGCGATGGTGGGCAATCCGCCGGCCTCGGCAACCCCTAAGGCAAACTCGGGGACATCGGTGATGCAGGACATGGCGCCCTGGATGAAGGGATAGCGGGTTCCCATCTCTCCGGCCAGGGGGCTGTTTACGAAGAAATCCTTTTTTCCTTCAGCCAGGCGGCATTGGCGTTGCGTCTCTTCCAGGAAGGCAGTTACGGCCTTCTCGGTTCCCGTCCCGAAACGCTCGGCAAAGGACGCGGCAAAGGAGGTTTCCACCCCCAGAGGGATGACCTCGTCCGGGGTGAAATGGCTGGCAAGAGGGTGGATGATCCCGGCATTCACCCGGTCTGCGAAGGACCGGCGGTTTTCCAGGGAGATCTCTGCTCCGCACAGCGAGCTCTCATGCTGTTTGAGCTCCTTGAACGCGATCGAGTTGCCCTTGTTGAATAAGCGGCAGGGAACCTGCAGGTCGAGGCCGACCAGATCGGTAGAATCCAGGCGGAGGTTGGCGAGCTGCCGTCGCTGGCGATCATCAACTCCAACCAGGTCTGTCAGCCAGTGGACGCTCTCAAAAACGATCCCAGAGGCCCCGGTGACAAGAAACGCCGCCGCCGCCTCTGGGGTGGCGACGCCGCCCCAGATAAGGATCTCCATGGATTGCGACAAGTTGTGCCGCATTTCTTTGACCGCCGCATAGAGCGCCTGGGTCGTCTCACCGCTCACGAACCCGGATGCCTCGCATCCTTTCAGGACGATGCGCCCGATGCCCGGGCTGTCTGTCAATAGAGACGCCAGGAGATCCAGGTCACCGATGATGGGAAAAACGTTGTAGTCTTGCGGCAAGTCCCTCAATCTCTGGAGAAAGAAGGAAATATCTCCCCGGAAAAACAGAGGGTGGCATTCAATCCAGAGGTTCCGGACCCCTGTTTCCTGCAGCAACTGCTCCAGAGACGGATCCAGCAAGGCAGGGGATGAAATCTTGATATCCCTGACCTGGGCGGCAGGGTCGGCTTTTCGCAGGGCGGAACCGAGCACATCCACGCCCAGCATGGATACATCGAAGATGGCCCTGCTTCCCGTGCGCTGTGCCATTTGGGTTACAGGCGGGACCATCTCTTCAGGCCGCCAGACGAAAGCTATGGTTGGGATTTGCTGTTCAGCCACTATATCCATATCGTGTTAGCTTGTTAGGTTGAAGGCTGTCAGGATTTTAGGCTGTTAGCCTGTTAGGATTTTAGGTTATTAGGCTGTTAGGCAATTAGGGATTTAGACTGTGAACAACAGCAAGACACGTTATAGAAGACGTATCGGGTATAACTTGCTTCCTTTTTTACCTAATAGCCTTCAGCCTAAACACCTAAACCCCTAAACACCTAAACACCTAAACGCCTAAACGCCTAAACGCCTAAACGCCTAAAATCCTAAACCGCCTTCCTATATATGCAATATTTCTTGTGTATTCTTGCGCCTGCTTCCTCGACCAGGAAATTGATCGACTCGTTGTCCTCCAGGGTCCAGCCCAGTTCCATAGAGCGATATTTTTCATTCTTCCGCACAACCTCATACAGGTGGCGGAAGACCACCAGGGGGAGTCCCATTTGCCGATACTTCTCCTTGATCCCGAAGAGCAAACCGCGCAATCCGGTGATCTCCCGCCGATAGAGAAGGAACTTCAGCAAACCCGCAAGGCCGATATGGCCGTTAAGGCGCTTGAGAAGCGGGTTGACGTCGGGCAGGATCACGCAGACCCCAGCGGGGTCATCCTCATAGTAGATGAAAAAAGCCAGGTCTGGATCGGCAATCTGAACCATGCTTTTTCCTATTTCCCGGATCTCATGATCGCTCAAGGGAACGTAACCCCAGTTGCCGGACCAGCAGTCGTTAAATATCTCCCTGACCAGGGCAAGTTCAGGAACCGGATCCTTGAGCCGGAAGGGTCTGATGCGGATACCCTTTTTCCCGGCCAGCCGCTGCGCAAGACGATCCAGCCACCCGGGAAGCCGGTACTCCCCATCGATCATGAAAGAAAACAGCTCTTTTTCCTTGCTGAAACCGCACGATTCGATCAAGCGCGGATAGTACGGCGGATTGTACGGCATCATCAACGCCGGCGGATACTCAAAGCCGTCAATGAGCAGGCCGGCCTCGTAATTGATGGACGGGTTGAGCGGGCCCCTCAGAAAGGTCATCCCCTTCCGGCGAACCCACGCCTCCACGGAAGAGAAGAGGGCCGAGGCGGCCTCCGGATCATCACTGCATTCGAAGAATCCCCAGATGCCCATCTGCTCGCCATGGAACTCGTTATGATGGCCATCGATGATGCCGGCGATCCTTCCCACCGTCTCCGTGCCACGGCGGGCCAGAAAGAGGATGCGCTCGGAAAATTCCCAGAAAGGGTGTCTGCCGGGATCAAGCAAACGGCGGACCTCTTTCTTAAGGGGGGGGACCCAATGGGGATACTCCCCATAAATTTTCCACGGCAGGTCAATGAAGTCCCTGAGCTCCGATCTTCTTTCTACGGTAATGATCTCTATGCCGGCCATGATTGCCCTTTTTATGGCTACAGCCAGTTTTCTTTTTTGTACCAGGCGACAGTGAGCTCAGCTCCCCGGGCAAGAGAAATCCGGGGTTCGAAACCCAATACAGCCCTGGCCTTTGTAATGTCGCAGAGCCAATTCTTGCAGATCATTTCCTCAACCTTGCCTCTGCTCATGATGGAAGGCTTGCCGGTGACTCTGGAAAAACATTCCGCAATAAAGGCCATGCCAAACAGCATCTGCCTGGGAAGGCGGAGCTTCAGCGGGTTTATGTGCATCGCCTGCGCGAAGATGTCGCCAATTTCTCCCATCCGGTAGTCATGGCCGTCAGACAGAAAAAATATTTCCCCGCTCTCAGTCCGGGTCTCGGCAGCCAACAGAATCCCTCGGACAAGATCCTGGACATGGCACATGCTGATATGTTGATCGTTATCAGCAAGGACTGGATTGATGCGCCTGGAGAGCCCCTTGCAAAGAGTATAAAAGCTTTTATCCCTGGGCCCGTAGACGGCACAGGGCCGCAGGATGAGGAGGGGTAGCTCATGGGCGTGGGCCAGGGCCAATTTTTCCCCCAGCAATTTGCTTTTCCCATAGGGCGAAACCGGTTCGCAAGGGTCGGATTCATTTTTTTGCCCGTCGCTCCGGCACGGACCCGCTGCTGCCTGGCTCGAAATAGAGATAAATTTCTGGAGACGGGGATTGTTTTCAATACAGGCCCGGACAAGGTTCTCGGTACCAAATCCATTCACTTCAAAGTACGTTTTTTCTTTGACCGCCGTGGTCGCGCCCGCAAGATGAAACACCTGATCAACATCCTGCACGGCCTGGTTCAGAGAATCCTTGTCCCGGCAATTGCCGACGACAAACTGGGCAGGGGAATCCTTCACCCAGCCTAAATAGTTTTTATTGCGCACGAGACATCTGACCTGGTCCCCTCGTCGCACAAGGGCGTCCACCAGATGGCTCCCGATAAATCCTGTCGCTCCTGTAACCAAAGCCTTCAAATATCATTTCCCCGGCGGATGAAAAGAAATTGATTTTTCAAGTATTTTCTATAACATACGCCATGTTTGATGTCAAGGAGGCGGGGGTCCGGAAAAGTGACATGGAATTCCATCATTTCTCGGCCAGGACCCGGCGGCAGACATTGGCGATGTTCAAAGCCGCCGAGTCATTCTGCAGAGGCATCAGGCGCCGTAATGTGTCCGTATCGCAGTCCGAGTAGGTGTCCTTGCCAAGCGCTACCCCGACGAAAGCGGTCGATGAAAATCGGGTAATCAGGGCATCGCAGTTGGCGATCATTTCTTCCGCGCTCCCGGTCGCGAACACCATGGCTCCCGGCGCGTACGCATTGATTTCCCGGGTGGCGCGTTCGATGTTTTCGTTGGGATGCAGCTTGAAGATAAGCC
>JAMJFO010000079.1 GCA_023544645.1 Desulfobulbaceae bacterium
CTTTGTGTTTCAATCCACGCCCCCGCGTGGGGGGCGACAAACTGCTCCCGGTTAAACTGGGGGTGGTACCTGGTTTCAATCCACGCCCCCGCGTGGGGGGCGACTTCGTCCAGTTCTTCCTCAACATCTACCTTCAATTTGTTTCAATCCACGCCCCCGCGTGGGGGGCGACTTGCAAACACGGATACACCCTTCATGGGGTCAACCTGGTTTCAATCCACGCCCCCGCGTGGGGGGCGACTCAAGTTAATTGTGCTTATACATTATATTATTTTGTTTCAATCCACGCCCCCGCGTGGGGGGCGACCGTTATTTATCTGTTCTCGAATATATTACGATTTGCGATTCAATTTAAGCGAACCCGACTTCGTAACAGACAAATAAACTGCATATTTTTCATATAAATTCATAACCTCCTTTAATTACATAGTGTTATTGCTTATGCGAACCTGGCAGGAAAACCTTGTGCGCTTGGGGTTCGCACACATTCTCATATAATCAACGGGCCTTCCTGGTCAACACCTGCTTTCGCGCCGATATGTTCAACACGATGCTGCCAGTTGGAACCAAGAAAATAAAAACGCAGGCTGTCCGTTTCCTCTTCAATCTCATCGATTAATTTCTGCCTGAGAGCAGTCCACTGAGCAGGATCGACAATACATTCAAAGACGGAATACTGCACTCGTTGCCCATAGTTCTTGCAGGTTTTTGCTACGCGCCGCAACCTCCTCTGCCCACCTTTATCCATTGTCGACACATCATAGCTTACCAGCACAAACATTCCATTTCACCTCCAGCAGAACACAGGATATCCGTCCAAATCGCCGCGAATAAAACGGGCCAGAAGCTGCGCCTGGGTATGGAACAACAAGCCGACCGGCATCTTCTCTTTCAAAAACGGGTGCATAATTTCATCCTGTTTCCTTTTCTGATACGAAACAAGAACTGTTTTTCTCGTTTCGTCATCCATCAGTACCGCCCCTGTTTCCATTTGCTTGAACCCTTTGGCTTTTACCTGACAGAGATTTATCAGGGACAAGGCGAGACGATCCGCCAAAAACGGCCTGAATTCTTCCATGATGTCCAGGGCAAGGCTGGGGCGTCCTGGACGGTCCCGGTGCAGATAACCAACAGCCGGATCAAGACCGACCGATTCAAGGGCTGACCGGACATCGTGAACCAGCAAAGTATAAAGAAAAGAAAGCAGGCAGTTCACCCTATCCAGAGGAGGACGTCTATTCCTCTCCAGAAAAAAGAATTCTTCCTTTTGCGAAGTGATGAGCTGGTCAAAAACACTGAAATATACTTTTCCCGCTTCGCCTTCATACCCTCGGAGACGGTCCAGTTCCAGATCACACTGCAGGTGAGACATAATCTGATTCAACCTGTCCACTGCCTGTTGAAGAGCATCATCCTGCAACTTTTCGATATGATCCCGGATAGCCCTTTGCAGGACTGTCCGGCAGTTGCATATTTTGCCGATGAGGACAGAGCGAGAAACAGCGGTTGATTTGACAGGATCATCCGCCCATCGGTACTGTTCCCGGCGCAGGAGAACATTGCCGGAAACCGGCCCGGCCACACGAGCCAGAAATCTTCCGTATTCCGTCAAGAAGCTGACGCTGACATCGCGTTCGGCGCAAAGCCCCATCAAAAAAGGACTCATGGAAACCTGGCCAAAGCAGACGATGCCGGACAAGGTATGAATAGGCAACTGGAGCCGGGTTTCCTTTTCCACCCGTACCTTCACCGTTTCGCCTTCCCTGGCCAGATAAGCGCCTTGGGTGGTCACATACAGCGTATTGAGGAGTTTTTTCATTTGGTCTCCGCAAGCATCCGCGAAAGATATTTTCCCACGTTTTTTCCCGCGCCGGCCGTTTTCGGCATGCAAAGATTTTTGAGGGAGCAACTATCGCATTTCTTTTCGTAACGGGCAGGCGGGGTTCTGCCCGATCGGACCAGCTCATGCAACCGCTCTGCGGTTTTCTCTGTTTCGCGCCGCAACCGGTCATCAAAATTCACCGCCTGCCGCCGCCGATTCCTGCCGTAAAACAGGGCGCCGGAAGCAATTGTGCAGCCCAGCATTTCTTCAAGACACAGTGCCTGGGCACAGAGCTGGACCCGGTCCCAGTCATCTTTTTTGGGTTTGCCCCTCTTATACTCCACAGGATACGGCAGCCAGGAACCATCCTCCTGCTTATGGAATTCAACCATATCCGCCTTCCCGGACAAGCCCAGGCGCAGGGAACGCAACGGCACGCCGAATTCCAGGCGGATATTTTTTCTTGATTCCCTGCCTCCCTGATCCACCCGCTCGTGCATCACCCTTCCCTGCGCGGTGAAAAGATTTTCCGTCCACACCTGTTCAATGTGGATCAGGGCGCACTGCCGCTCACAGAACAGCAGATGCTGCAGGGCAGACAGGGGAAGAAGGTCTTCTTCGACATAGGGTCTCTCATCTGCAGACATCAATTTTCATCCGAAATAAGGTTGACTATAAGTTTTATCAGTATCTCCTTCTGTTCGGGATCGCTTGCCGCCGTCAACAAAGCCAGGGCCACCAGCGCATTGTTTGAGAAACTGTCCCTGTCCAATTTGTTGTTTTGCCTGAGAAACAACAGAAAAAGAAACGTCCCGATCCTCTTGTTGCCGTCACTGAAGGGGTGATCTTTTATGACGAAATACAGCAGATGGGCCGCTTTCAGGATTATCCCCGGATAAAGATCATGCCCGCCGAAGGTCTGGTGTATTGCGCCAACGATACTTTCCAGTCCATGTTCTCGTTCATGGCCGAACAATTCGGTTGCCTCACCCTTGGCAGCCAAATCCTTTTTCAATGAGAGGATGGCTGACCTCGCAGCCGGAAGTTCAAGACAGGTTTCCACCTCATGAGCATGCTTTGGGAAAGAAAGAGTATCCTCATCATATTGGAGCAGTAGCTGCCAGGTTTTTGCATAGCGATTGACAATGTCAAGAACTCCGCGGCCCTCATCGTTGACAAGGTCATGACCTGCAAGGGTGTTTGTCAACAGCGATAGAACCTGCTGAACTTCTTCAGTCCCCTTCTCTGCCAGTCGGCGCTGGTTAAGCGTATACCCTTTTACCAGATGATCTTTCAGAACTGAAGTTGCCCAGATGCGGAACTGGGTGCCGCGCTGGGATTTCACCCTGTATCCGACCGAGATGATGACGTCGAGGTTGTAATGATCAATCTGCCTGGTAACCTCCCTCCCGCCTTCATTTTGAACTATCCGGAATTTCCGGATAGTTGAATCGCGTGACATTTCTTTCTCTCTATAAATATTTTTTACATGTTCGTTGATGGTCCGGACATCTTTTGCAAACAGTTCCGCCATCTGCTTCTGACTCAACCAGACAGTCTCATCACGAAAATGAACATCTACATTTGCTTCACCATCATCGGACTGGTAAAGGATTATTTCACCAAGTTCTGCCTCTTGATTCATCCCCTAACCTTAAATTTTAGTTAGTAAATTAAAATACTTCAGCCTGGGCAACGGTTCGTTTCCTTTCATTTCAAACGGTCTATTATGATTATCTCCAATGCGTTACACATCTTGACACAGCCCCTATACCGTCTTACAATAATCTTACCAAGTCAATTTCAGGAGTAGATTCATGCCGACAACAACCCTTTCCAGCAAAGGCCAGGTCATCATCCCGAAACTGGTACGGGAAGCTCATCACTGGAAGCCCGGCCAACAATTTGATGTCATCGAATCCGACGAAGGCATTCTGCTCAAACCCGCAGAACCCTTTCCGACCACCTCTATCGCCGATGTCGCCGGCTGTCTGCCCTATAAAGGCAAGGCCAAGACACTTGCCGAAATGGAGGAAGCCATTGCCAAAGGTGTGAAGGAGAAGTTCGGTGGTCGCGATTGATACCAACATCCTGGTCCGTTTCCTGACCCGCGATGATGAAAAGCAGTTCCAGAAAGTCATGCGCCTGTTCGCTGAAAATGAAATTTTCATCCCTGCCACTGTTATACTTGAAACCGAATGGGTGCTTCGATACTCGTACGGTTTCAGCCAAAACGCCATTCTTGATGCTTTCACCAAAACTTTCGGGCTGCCAAAGGTAACAATCCAAGATCCTGATTCATTTGCCCAGGCTATTGACCTGGCCCGGAAAGGTCTGGATTTTGCCGATGCCCTGCACCTGGCAAGCGCACCAAAGAAGTGCGCCAGCTTTGCCACCTTTGACACTGCGCTCATCCGCAAGGCAAAGGGGTTAAGCAGATGCAGAGTGACGAAACCCTGAATCAGGTGTCAGGAATTACTTGACAACCGGGCTGCCAACGCAGCAAAGCAAAGGCCCAGCAAGTCATTTATATTTTGCCAGTTTCTTCAGCAACCTCTCCCGCATCCGGGGCTTGTCTTCGGGGTACAGCGAAACCAACCTCTTTCCCTGCTGCTGGTAGAGCTGCTGTTTCTTGAGCATGCCGATCTTGTAGTCGGCGGTGTCCATGCCCCAGTATTCGACATAAACATCGAATTCCGGCGGGTAGAAATCGGGCCGGATGGCGTAGCCGTCTAAGATGCGAAAGCGTTCGTCGTAGCGGTATCGAATCCCCGCGCCATCCAAAGCCTCGCAGATCAGGCGCTCGCCGTCCGACTGTACCCAGGTGCCGTCCTTGGCTCGGATGTTCTTCTGCAGCTCCACCTTGGTTTCAAAGCTGCGCCGCTCAAGAAACACCTCATCAAAACAGTAGTTGCAGAAGGGACGCTGAAAGGCTTTGTGGCTGCGAAGGTATTCATCCGGTTCCAGCTTCACCCCGCAACGCCGGCAACAGTGGACGGCTTTCTCTTCTTCGATCCAACCTGCCTCCTCAATGAGAGCGATAGCGCATCTGGCAGCTTTGTTGTTGTACTCTTTCTCCACCGGGCTGATAGCCATGTCGCGCAGATCGGCCAGGGCGCCTTTCGCCGCCGTGCCGTAAACGCTCAGGGCCTTGGCCGCATACTGCCGCACTTGGGGGAAATCGTCCCGCAAGAGCGGTTCCAGGGCCGCCACCGCGCAGTTTCCATCCGCCAGCCCCGCAAGTTTGACGATGGCCGAAACCGCCAAGCGCCGGACATTGGCAACAGGCGAACGGGTCAGCTCAACCAGCTCCGGCAATACGGCAGGATCGCCGGAATTGCCGAGTTCCACCGCCCGCTCGCGGAATTTCTTTTCGAGTTTTGGGTGCATTTTAGTTCGCTTTGCTTCTGAATAAATCAAGAGGGGTACAACTTGTATCCCCTTTGGCTATGGCTAAAGCATTTCTATCAATTTCACTCCGGCGGGTGCGGATCCGACGGTGACCTGATAGTCGACAAAAGAACGCGCCGGCATTTCTCCACAATTCTTTTCAACCGAAACCAGATCAAAAAGCGTGCTGGCCTGAGCGTTTCCAAGTTCTGATTCATGTTTAAAAACGATCAGCTTCCTGGCTGCCATTTCGCCCCGGGCAGCGGAACGATCATGGTCGAACATGTTCTGTAGGGAATCCCAGAATAATTCCAGATCCTTTTCCGAAAAACCGGTACCTTTTTTATCATTAGTGTTGTCGGCAAGCGCTGCGGAAATGAAACCATGCACACGGTAAAGGCCATAAGGCACAGTAAACTTCCGACCCATGGTCCGTTCTTTCTCCAAGTCTTGTTCTTTGGTCACCGCCATCCTGGTGATACTATGTTCACCTGTAAAAATCCGGTCAATACTTCTAGCGAAAGTAAACTGAACCGGCCCACGAACCTGGCCAGCATTAACCTCAGTGGTCATGACCGCACCAAAAGCTCGAACATCGTAAAAGTTCTGGCACATCCAACCGGTAATTTTTCGCGCGTCTTCTTCGGCCTTTGGAAGTTTTTTGCTCGCTGGCTTAAGCTCAAACGCTTTATATGCCCTTTCATGCTGCCTGTTTAACACCGCCTTTTCTTTTACATAAATTTCATAGGGCGGCTGTTCTTTATGCACAAGACCGACATAATTTCTCACCTTGCGTTTCAGGCAGACATCGGTGACCAGGCCATTGCCGGTTTCCGGGTCGATGCGGGGCAGGTTGCCGGCGTCCGGGTCGCCATTGGGATTGCCGTCCTTTACGTCGAAAAGCAGGACAAATTCATAGCGGTTCTTGATCGGGGTAGTTTCTTTGATTGCTTCGCTCATGATCATTCTCCTTTGGTCTCATCTTCTATTTTATTGAAAAAATCCTGACGCTGATGGTAGTAGCCGACCGCGAAACGGCCCTGGTCTTCGAGGGAGAGGGTGACGGGGATGCCACTGGCCGGAATTTTATCCATGACTTCCTGCATGAGTTTATCAAGCCACACCGTACTTTTGCCGGAGTTGCGAATTTTGGCCAGATGATGAATGGCCAGATCCTGCAACCGTTTAAAAATGACCAGCGGGTTGCTGGTTGCCGCGCTAAAATAAGTGTCGCGAATGGTTTTATTAAGTTCAGGTTTTTTTTGGCCCTCTTTTTTGTGCGATTCAATTTGAATTTTTTCCAGCGCAGCAAACAATCGACCAAGCACGTAGCCGATATTTACATTCGTTTTATCGAGCATTTTCCCTACCTCCTTTGTGTTTATCCCTTTTAATCGTGAGTCGCGCACCAAAAAACCTTTAATAAGAGCAGCTCGTGCATGAGTAACATTTGCAAGTTGTTTCCCTTTCTTGTCACATAAACCCTGCTCAGACTTCACCCGATTAACCATTTTCTGCAGGATAGTACGGGGATAAGTTGTTCCATTTATAACGGCCCTGAATATTTCACCGCCAAGATTGGGTGCAATATCTTCTCTATCCCCGAATGGATATTTTGTTGAGTGCCTTGAAGTGGCGAGCAATAATTGCTTTAGTGACAAAAACTCCCTATCATGAGGGGCTCGAACAACCTCTAGGTCCTCGAAATGCTGGGCTATCCTCTGCTTGACATCTCGGATATCTCCTGCATACCAAAAACGAACGGAGATACGGGCAGCGTTAGGAGCGATACCCAAAATGTAAAAAGGTATATCGTCTTCCGGGGGACGAACTCCTTTTTTGACTGCTGAAAGGAGGGAGCGAATTTTCCCATAATCCGGTTCTACTTCTTTGGGTGGTTCTCCGAGAAAATCCGTGAACTCATCTTCGAACTCATGATTCTCTCTTGCCCAAAACACCGTACTGGTGTCACCCAATTGAAATTTCTGCCGTGACTTGTTTCGCAGGAGATGATTTAAAGCTGTTGTGTATGCAAAAGCAGCCGTAGTGCTTACAGGAGAGTTTAAACTTTGGGACTTGCCATAAGAAGAGAAGGAATCTTTGTTAAAGGATATAAGATTTGGATCCTTTTTTGCGCCATACAAATTTTTTATGACAACATGGCATTGCTCAATTGGTTGTCCAGTTTTTCCTGTAACCAAGCAAGTTCCAACAGGTCCGGAAGTATCAGTCAAGTCAGATATCTTTTCACTTATCTGTTCTCTTTGGAACACAAAACAGTTCTGGTCTGAATCCAACTCGAAAGTGATTGAAGCCTGACCACTGCTTATCCCCTCACCATACTCAGGATGCGACAATATCTGCATGTACGCATCAGGGGAAGCAAGTTCTTTATTTAAGAACAATATGAGTGATTCAATAGCGTCATCTTTAGAATCTCCCAGACTTTTCTTTATTGCTGAGATAAAGCTCTCCAACTTGAGTTCTCCCTTCCCTCCCAACCCAAGGACAAAAGAGGAGTTATCCCAGAGCAAGTTGGCGTCCTTTCCACTATTTGCGTGTTTTAATGCCTGTTTGCCTATAAACGGTAACAAGCTTGTACGCCCAACAAGGCGGCCATCTTGTTCTGTTTGCAGCGACCTTATACTCTTGAAATTACCTTGACCATCAAGAGACACAACATAATCCAATCTCCCCCAAAACCACCCCGGCCGAGCCACATCGCATTCCGGGTCATTAAGCATTCGTTCGTAATAATCAGCTAAGGCCTTCAGGATCATGAACGCACCTCCACATTTCGGAGGTCAACACAACCATTCTCCAGTCGGGCATGAAAAAACTGCGGCATTGCGTCCCTGCCTGAATAATCCATGTCGTAGAGCATCCAGCCAAGATCACGGCTCTCATTGATGGGTTCTGGCCTCTCCGCCCCTCGCGGCAGGAATTCAAAATCAACGGGAAACTCTCGGCAACCGAAATAGGGGCGATGAAAACATTGGCCGGTGGAAGCGCGACGAATAAACATCTGCTCAAACTTGGTCACGTTGTCATCCGGTCCGGCCTGATCGGTCATTTCAAATTCAGCATGTATCACATAAGCCACGTCCCGCAGAAAAAGCCCGGCCCGCTGCTGCCGTTCCTTTTCCACATACAGGCCGAGATTGCCTTTCCCTTCGGCCATTGCCGAGTTCACATTCCGGGCAGAAATCACCGCACCAACTTCATTTCGCCGCACCGATTCCCAACGCACCGGATTCAACACATCGATCTGCAAAATTTTCCATGCAATGGCAGGCTTCCAGAGAATGGCCTCGAAGATTCCCCGCGCGGCAGATGGCGTCATGACATCGTAGCTCACGCGCTCCACCTTCATCTCCGGTCTGGTAAAACAGGCATTCGAGCCGCTCACCTTCAAACGGAATGGGTTGCTTTTTTTCATACGCAGTCCTCCTTTTATTCGGTCATCATAAATTTCTCTGGATCAATGGCGGCAGCCTCGTCCGGCGGGACAAAACCAAAACTTTCGTCATACAAAACCGGATCAAGCATGAACAGACCGGGATACCCGGATTCCCTGATATAGTCCCTGGCCGCCAACGCCGCGAACAATGATTTCGGGATGCCGACGATGAATCGCCCCATCTGCCGTAACAATGCGCGCTCGTGCCAGGATTCCGAGGTCAACCGCCCCAGGAGCTTTACGGCCTCGCCGTAGGGGACAAGAACACTTTCCTGCCAGTCATCCTCAATTAGCCTGAAACGCTGGGCGGCGGTGCGGAAATAATAATTCATCCGCCCGGACAGCAGTTCCATGATCCGCTTTTTGTCAAGAGCGTCCTCGCCAAGCTGCCAGAAACGCTGGCGAAAATATTTTTCGTAATTCTCCGGGGACAGCAGGTTATCTAAATTCCCGCCCTGCAACAGCTCCCTTGCTATCCCGGCTTGCTGGCGTACATATTGAGGCTGATTGGTTGGGACAAAAACCACAGTCTTGCCATACACTTTTTTACCATTCATTATCAACTTATCTTCCCGGTTGCAGCGGCCTGCGGCCTGGGCGATTGAATCAATTCCCGTCAACGCCCGGTACACAACCGGGAAATCAATATCCACCCCCGCCTCAACCAGTGAAGTGCTAATGACAAAAAACGGGTAATCCTTTCGCAACAGGCTTTTCCTGATTCCTGCAAGGGTGTGGGTGCGATGCGCCGCGCACATGTTGGTTGAAAGATGCACCGTATGGGCGGACGGTAACAATTGTGCCAACCGGCGGGCGTCATCCCTGCGATTTACGATGCAGAGAACGGCCCCTTCTTCACTCTGAAGCGTTGCGGCAAGTTCCGGCAAATCGACAGGAACCAGATCATTCCTGTGCAATACGACCTCCACGCGTTTCAATTTCCCGGCTAGTTCATCAGGATTGCTTACTATCTCCGTTACTTCCTCAAACCCCTCCCTGAATTTGAAGTCAAATGACTCTGTTTGGGTAAGGACGGGCTGGGTCGCGGTACACAACACAGGGGTAACATGATAGTGGCGGTACAATTCACGGATGACATGGACTGATGGCCGGAGATATTCGGGCGGCAAGCACTGGGCCTCGTCGAAGATGACCACGCTGTTGGCAATGTTGTGCAGTTTGCGGCACCGGCTTGTTCGGCAGGCATAAAGCGATTCAAGAAACTGCACGGAGGTTGTGACAATCAGCGGCGCGTCCCAGTTTTCTGCAGCCAACCGGTTACGGACGGTTTCACTGTCTTCATCGGTCTCTGCCAGATTGCTGTGATGTTCGACAACCGCATTTTCAAAGCCTGGAATTTTTCTGAAAACATCAGCTGTCTGCTCGATAATGCTGTTGAAGGGGATAACATAGATAATACGGCTCTTTCCGCGCCTGATCTTGTGCTCCACTGCATGCCGCAGCGCAAAAGCCAGGGATGCCAGGGTCTTCCCTCCGCCGGTCGGAACCGAAAGGGAATACACCCCTGGCTCCCTGACAGCCGCCTCTCGACACTGGGAAAGAACAACCGCCCTGATTTTGTTGATCGGCGAAGGTTCAACTCCGGCACAGAGTTTATCCATGTATGCATCAAAATGGGGCAGGAGTTCAGCCAATTCCGGGTAGGCCTGATTACGCTGAGAAGACTTCCTCTTGTTCATAAAGGCTTCCGTGTCGAGGAAATCAGCATCGACAACGCAGGAAAACAACATCCGGATAAAGAGGGAAGGATCAGCCCCTTGCGGGAATTTCTGGTTGGGTGGGCTTTGATCCAAAATGCTGCCCGGCACATTTTCCAGAACAGTTGCCGACCGGAAGGGTTCACGCATTTTCGGCTCCAAGGCCTTGGGGCCGACATGTTCCGATTCGTAATCCGTCAACCCGGCGTGATGGCCCATGATAAGCCATGAGAATACGCGATCAACTCCCTTCCAGCCCTTCTGTGCTGCGAGATGCCCCCCTGCTTCCGAATGAATTACCCTGCCCGGTTGCGTCTCTATATGACACTCGAAGCCGTTGGCGTCATAAAGCTTTTTCTGAAAGGCAGGGGAATATTTGCCGAGGTCATGCCAGAGGCCGGCCAAACAGGCCCATTGATCACCACCGAATGGTTTGGCAAACTCCGCCGCCATCTCAGCCACATTTTTCAAATGCTCCTCCAGCGGCTGCCAATTCTCCGGCGGCTGTCCTTCAAGGCTGTGTGCATAATATTTCATATCAAAACTCTATTTCTCTTTGATCACTGCTTGCGGCCTCGGAGATCAGATAATCAATAATTTTTTGTTTATCGGAATCCTGGTCGAAAATCTCATGCAGGGCGGCCAGGGCATCATAGCTGTCGGCCGGGGTGCCGTATGGCCCAACGCAAAGTCAGAATTATGAATGCAGAATTATGAAATATTTTCATTCTGCATTCTACATTCATAATTTAATAGTACCATATTAGGTTTATCATATAGTGACTACCCCCCAATAAAAAATGCAGAATTATGAATGCAGAGTTATAAATTGTTTTCATTCTTCAGAGCATTTGGCAAAAAGAAGCAAAGTCGTCATTCCGGCAGGCTTTTAGCCGGAATCCATTTTGTAACTGCTTGCATAGATTGGATCCCCGATAACAACCTTCGGGGATGGCGGCCATTTCGTATGAAGCTCTTCAGGCTGTAGCTCTTCAAAACCCGATCTTTTTCTTGGGTTTTTCTCCTTCCGAGAACATCTGTTTAATGGCATCAAAGACGATTTGAAAATGCTTGGCATGTTCGGTGAGACGTTTCTCCAATGCCAGAATGTTTTAAGTTTTCGAACCGGTCGCAATTTGCGACCGGTTCACTTATGGTATCCATCGCCTTGTGATCGGCAAAGGATTGCAGACATTGCTGGCGGAACTCCTGCTCGGTGGCGTTTTCCCTGGCACAGTATTTAAAATAGATTTTATCCGTCACTTTCACTTTTCCTTTTGTCCTTCTCCTTCAACAGCCAGGCGGCATAATGGCTCCGGCTTTCCCGGAGTATCGAAAACAATCTTTTCCGAATGACGCTGCGACTCCAACCAGGACCACAGTTGCTTCCATATGTGATAAGGAAGAATAAATCCCTGCTGAATATGACGGCCATGCCGGGGAGACGAGTTTAAAATCAATTCGACAAGGCTTCCGGCTTCGGTCAACCGTCCTTCAAGAGCGGTCAGGATACGGACAAGCTGTTCATGGTCCTTGAGCGACCATTCCGCCCGTCCTTTTACTATTTCCTCGGAGCGAACCTTCAGTTTCTCGATGGCATCGGCCTCCGACTGTCCTGATTTTGATTGCAAATAGGCGAGAAGACTCCTCTGGACCGCCTTGGTCTCATTGAGAGTTTTTCTGCCGAAATTACGGATCATGAGAAGATCATTTTCCCCGCGCCGCAGAAGATCGCCGACCGTGGCTACCCCGGCTCTTTCGAGAGCATGCAAGGCCCTGTCCGACAATAGTAACCTGGTGATCGGCATTAAGAAAATGTCGAAATCGGCGGTCAACTTGTCAATAATCACGGGCTGCCGCTTTACCAATGAAACCAGCCGGTCGATTTTGCGCTCAATTATGCCTTTCGACACCTTGAACAATTTGGCTATCTCGGCCAACTTTTTGTCTTCCAGAACAAAAAATTCATAGACCTTGATGTAGTTCTTGTAATCGGCCTGGGCACTCCACGACCCAAGGCACCCCTGAATAATGAGACGCATATCCTCCGGGGGAATGCTTTTGAGAACTTCGAGGTTGGCTGTCTGTTTTTTACTGTGCATTTTTTAGTCTCCCGGCCGGTCTCCTGTTTATAACCACCGCTTCAATCATGGCTCGTTCAGGCGCTTAAACCATTAGAACTCAAAAGGGCAAGGTCATCACAGATTGTGATAACGCTGATTTTTGAGCCTAACCCCACTGTTCTTCTGCTTCTTCCAGACTGTCATAAACCAGCACCGGCTTTTTCAGGGCCTGTTGATAATGATCCATATCCTCTTTCAATTCCGCAAGGGATTCACCCATCGGGGCAACACTGTCTTCAGTGCATCCCTCCGGTTTGCCGGCATCGTCATAGTAAACTTCATGAATGGCGTATGTAACTGCGCCGCTCTTCTGATTCGTTCTTTTGAGAACACGGTAGTTCCAGGTGGACATGCTTCTTTCACCCATCTATTTGCGCCTTCGACAGTTTCTCCAGTTTGCCAAGCATCTCCACTGCTCCGATATCCATCTTCGAGAAGGCGAACCATTTTTTGCCAAGGTCTTTCAGGGGAGCGCCAAAATGGTATATCAGGGAATCATCAATTATCAAAAACCGGTCGTGTGAATTCCCGAATTCGTTTACTGTCAATGGCGGGTATTGTTCATTGAATTTTTTGACATCCAGCTTCAGCCGCTTTGAAACGGTTTTGGTAAGGATGGTGAGTGACACGCCTTTTCGTCGTTTTGAAAAAAGAGTCAGGACGGTATCGTCGATATAGTTGTCGATCAGGACAATTGATTTCCCGGCGGATCGGATCAAATCGGCAACAAACGAATAAGCGTCGAACACCTGGCCGTCGAAAAAAATACCCTGCTTGAGTTTGATGTTTTTGTCTTCCAGCGCATTAAAAATCTGCTCAAATTTTTCATTGGTTTTCAGTTCACTGGCAAGCTGCCGCTTCTCCACCTGATCAAGCCGTTGAAAGAGCGTTGCGTTATGCGTAAGAAATTGCCTCATTTTCACAAAGGCGCGCATGATTGCGATATTGATCTCTATGGCTCTTGTGCTGGTTAAAACTGCCGAGAGGGACGCCACACCTTGCTCTGTAAAGGCAAAGGGTCTTGCCCCTCCAAGATGCTTCTTGGAAGGTATCACAGATTGTGATACCAAAGACTCGATCTCTTCATCCGTTAGCTCAAATATAAAATCTTCGGGAAACCTGGCCTTATTCCTTTTTACCGCTTGCTTAAGTGCCCGGTTTTCTACCCCATACAACTCTGCCAGATCGCGATCCAGCATCATCTGCACGCCCCGCAGAGTGAAAATGTGACCCTCGATATTCGGCAGCTCAACTAACTCGCTCATATCTTCACCTTCGCCAGTTTCTCCAGTTTGCCAAGCATCTCCACTGCCCCGATATCCATCTTCGAAAAGGCGAACCACTTTTTGCCAAGGTCTTTCAGGGGAGCAGCGACGCCTTGTTCCGTGAAGACGTATGGAAGATAGCCTCCCAAGTGCTGTTTTGAAGGTATCGCATTTTGCGACACCGTCAATTCAACCTCTTCGGGAGTGAGTTGAAACATAAAATCATCCGGGAAGCGTTTAATGTTTCTTTTGACTTGCTCTCTCAACCTGACCGGCTTCACCTCGTAAAAAAGAG
>JAMJFO010000007.1 GCA_023544645.1 Desulfobulbaceae bacterium
TGATATTCCGGGGTCAGTGTAGATAATGTATTATTCACTTCTTCCGCCATATCATAACAAAGAATTAAAAATGAAAATAATGGTTTGTTTTTTTTGATATTTAAAATCTTTTCTATAATCATAAAAAGTATGGTCTCAGTGCTGTTTCTTTTTATCATAATCACCTCCTGCCGTAATATGAAATTTAACGGAAGGAAGTGTCCACGATTATGCTACCATCTCAAAATGACGTGGTCCACGTAAAAATTGGCACTTTGCCAAGCCCCTTTTTTCATGCTCTGCATTTTTTCATATTCTTTCAGGCGAAAGCGATGGGATTCTTCCAGGCCAGTGGGCCGAGTTAACTGCCGGCAGAGAATGGGCTTGATTTTGTGACGGAAAAGTGTCTATAAAAACAGAGAAAATGAAAATCCGGCAAGCGTCCTGTTTCTTCAGCGAACCCGGAAAAAGCGATTTCTTGTTACCTGCACATTGAAAACCATGATGATGTCAACATCGTCTGGAGCATTACTCGTTGCGATGATTCATTCTGCTCATAATTTTCCAGGATATAAATAAGGACAGGAAGAAATATATGATTTTAGTCATGTCTTTACTTGTTAAAGATGAAGTGGATGTGATCAGAGAGAACATAGAGTATCATCGAAAAATAGGGGTAGACCATTTTCTGGTCATTGATAACGCTTCGACTGACGGCACAACAGATATTCTGGACGAATACAGGCAAAAAGGCTATCTGGATTACACGGTAGAGCCAGGACCATATTCACAAAGCGAATGGGTAACCGGGTTGGCGCGCCGGGCATTCTGCGATTTCAATGCGGACTGGATAATCAACAATGATGGTGACGAGTTCTGGTGGTGTGACTGCGCAAATTTAAAACGAGAGTTTGCCAAGTACTCTAAAAACATACAAAAAGTTAAAGCCAGGCGTCATAACATGTTGCCGTCAGGTTCACCTTCCAGTGCGCCGTTTTATAAAAGAATGATAAAACGAAGAAAGGTCTCAATCAATTCCGCCGGTAAATTTTTACTACCCAAAGTGGCTGGCAGAGGGGCTGTTGATATCGTGGTTCATGCCGGATCGCACGATATTTCCTATTCCAGTCCTGCGGCTTCAGCTCGCTCAGGTATTGAGATATTCCACTATCCGTACAGAAGCCATGAACAGCTTGTCAGCAAGGTTATCAATATTGGTCAGGGGTATGCGCGAAATCCTCAAATTGATCCAAAAACCGGGCGGAAGCTCGGTGGCGTAATGAGATCGTTATATGCTGAGTACCTTAACGATCCAATATCATTGAAACGATTCTATGAAGGACAGATTTTTACCAATGCCGGGGCCTGGCAGGAACAGAATCCGATAGTAGAAGATCTGCGCATGTGCAACGCCATATCTTCCGCCATGAGTTCGAATAAATCCATATGAAGATGAAGTTCAAACTTCGGTTGTTTATTTTACAGACCTCGAGCAGAGTGCTCGACGCTGTTGCCGGAGATCCTTTTGGCCGAGAGCCTTGGCTGTTTGCAAAAAATTCAAATGCGCTGGACAGGCTCGCGCAAAAATTACGAGAACGTCTCTTGTCGCTGAAGGGCAAGTGCAGTTTTTCGCGGAATGTCTATATCTCCTCCAGGGCGACCATCTCTCCCAGGCATCTGAGAATTGGCGAAAATTCGGTCATAGGGAGCGAAACACAGGTTGGTTACGATATCAAGATAGGCGCTAATTGCACAATTAATGCAGGCGCAATAGTCCGCGGTAAAGTACGGCTCGGAAACGAGGTCCGTGTGGCGAGTGGTGCCCAGATACTCGGTTTCAACCATACATTTGATGATTTGCTTCGGCCTGTTTATAAACAGCCTATTGAACGACAGGGGATCGAGATTGGTGATGATGTCTGGATTGGCGCCAATGCAATTGTTGTAGACGGTGTGGAAATTGGCTCACATTCGATAGTCGGTGCTGGCTCAATTGTTACCAGGAGCGTACAAGACTGGGCTGTAGTTGCCGGCAATCCGGCAAAAATAATTCGTTCACGTTTAACAGATGAAAGTCTTCGTAATCTCTACGAAGACTTTACACATAACTTGACGCGCGACATCCCGGCAATTTTACAAAATCACCGTGACGCAGACGGTTTTAAGGCCGTGCCGGGTGTCGGAGGAAAGTCTCGGGCATGGACTGATTCCATTGAGCTTGCGGCAATGGTTAATCAGAATCTCCTGGATTATGAAAGCCGCGACTTGATAAAAAAATTACAAGCATTTCAGGACCCGGAAACAGGATTGGCCCATGGGCCATACGGTGAAGGAAAATTGCATAAGGGCGGAAAATATGTGGACATGTTGGAGTGCGCCCATTCCGCATATATGACGATGGCCACCGGTTATGCGCTGGAATGTCTAGGATCGTCACTGATGTATCCGATTTACGTTGTAGACGAAATCGTGGAAGAAAAATTGTTCGATTATCTTGATAGACTGCCATGGGCAACAAACGCTTGGCAAGCTGGCGCCTGGGTGGATCACTTTGCGAGCGCCTGTTATTTCAATGCAAGATATTTCGGCTCCGGAAACGCAATCTCCAGTCTATTTTCCTGGCTGGAGCAGCATATTGATGCGCACAGTGGTATGTGGGGCGATCCGTATCCTGAAGGCGATTGGTCCCAGCCGGTCAATGGCTTTTACCGACTCACTCGCGGAACGTATACCCAGTATGGCAAATCTTTACAAATGCCGAATCAGGCTATAGACACAATATTGAATCATTCTGAAAGTTTAAAGTATTTCTCCCCTCGCAGCACAACCGCCTGCCATGTACTGGATATTATGCAACCGCTCTGGCTATGTCTTAAGGAAACTGATCATCGCCGGGAAGAAATCATGGATCTTGCCGGGAAGTGGCTTGTAAGAACCATACAGCGCTGGGACTCTGAGCGGGGATTGAGTTTTGAAACAGAAGAAAACGCAAAGCCCAGTGTCAAAGGAACTGAAATGTGGCTGAGTATTATTTGGTATTGCGCTGATACTCTCAAATTAAATCCCTCTTGCACTCACTTCAGTCCGAAAGGCATTCATCGGCCGGAGACTGTCTGGGCCATACGATAGCAAGCCGGACAGCTGGAAATTATACCATTGTATGGTCTTTGTTGAGTTGTCAACCATTAACGGAGGTCTTTTGTTATGCTGACAGCATTTGTCGCGATCCTGGCCATTGGAGCCGCGCTGGTTCTCTGGTTTGTTGCCGTCTACAACAAGCTTATCAGGCTGCGCAACATGAAGGAAGAGGGGTGGAGCGGCATCGATGTGCAGCTTAAGCGCCGTTCAAACCTTATTCCCAACCTGCTTGAGTCGGTGAAGGGATACATGGGGCATGAGCGTTCCGTGCTGGAAAAGGTGACTGAAATGCGAAGCAGGTCCATGAACGCCTCCAGCGTCGATGCCAAGATTGCCGCTGAATCGGCCCTGACCAAGAGCCTTGGCAGACTGTTCGCCGTTGCCGAGAACTACCCCGACCTGAAGGCAAACCAGAATTTCATTGATCTCCAGCAGCAGTTGGCAGAGATCGAGGACCAGATCCAGATGGCCAGGCGGTATTATAACGGCACGGTGCGCAATCTCAATGTCGGCATCGAGACCTTCCCCAATTCCATTGTCGCCGGCATGTTCAATTTTGCCAAAGGCGAGTTTTTTGAAATAGAGGATAAAGCGGACCGGGCCCTTCCCAAGGTCGATTTCACTTCCTGAACCGGTTCATGGAGTTAAGCGCAATGACGTTTCCGCGCCCTTTATATCTCCTGTTCATTGTCCTGTCTGTATGTGGATTATTCTGCCTGGCCCCGGCGCCGGTTTTCGCCCAGCCGGAGGCGTCGCAGGAGCGGATTACCGGTTTTGACAGCTGGATAGAGGTGGAGTCAGGCGGTGGTATCAGGGTTGTTGAAACGATCTCGGTCGTTGCCCGGGGCGACAGGATTAAAAGGGGAATTTACCGGGATTTTCCCACAAAGTACACCAGCCCCTCCGGTGGCCGGTTCAAGGTTGATTTCACTGTCCTGGATGTCCAGCGCGACGGCCGCTCCGAACCATACCATACCGCTGCCCGGGATAACGGCATCAGGGTGTATATAGGCAGGGAGGATGTTTTTCTCGATTCCGGTCCGTACACCTATACCATCATCTACCAGACCGACCGGCAGATAGGGTTTTTTGCTGAGTACGACGAGCTCTACTGGAATGTCACCGGCAATGGCTGGGAGTTCCCCATCGATGTGGCCACCGCGACCATCAATCTGCCAAAACAGGCGAAAATCAAACAGTACAGTGTCTATACGGGGAGCCGGGGCTCCACCGCATCCAACGCCGAGGCAACGGTTATCTCCGACAGCGAGATCCGTTTCCGCACAACAGAGCCGCTTGCACCCCGGGAGGGGCTGACCGTTGCCGCAGGCTGGCAGAAGGGGGTGGTCAGGCAGCCGGAATTCAAGGACGAGGCAGCCTATTTTTTCCGTGACAACCGCTTTCTCGTGCTCGGTTTCCTGGGTCTGTTTGCTCTGTTGTGCTATTATGGCATTGTCTGGAACAGGGTCGGCAGGGATCCGGAACCGGAGGCCATCATCCCCCGCTTTGACCCGCCGGAAGGATACACCCCGGCAGCTGCCCGCTTTATCATGCGCATGGGGTTTGACAACAAGGCATTTGCTGCCGCCCTGGTCAACCTGGCAGTCAAAAAATACTTGGTCATCGACAATGATAAGCGCACATTCACCCTGAAGCGTTCAGATAAAGCGACAAAAAACATGCTCTCCGCCGGGGAGGGGAAAATTGCCGACCAACTTTTTGCCCGTTCCGGCACCCTGGAGCTCAAGCAGAGCAATCACAAGGAAATCAGAGCGGCAATTACCGCATTCAAGAAGAGCCTGCAGTCTGATTTCGAAGCGCTGCACTTCAAGCGCAACAGCAAATTCATGGTGCCGGGTGTTCTTCTTGCCATCCCCATAATCGCTTTAATAATTGCCTCGTCCCGGGAAAAGGAAGTTGCCCTGTTCATGTCTGTCTGGCTCTCGGCCTGGACCGCAGGCTGTTATGCCCTGCTGCTTAAAGTCTATAATGCCTGGAAGATCGCCAGGTCGGAAGCATCGGGCCTGGGAGAAAAAGGCGCGGCGCTTTTTGTAACCATTTTTTCACTGCCGTTTCTGGGGGGCTGGATAGCCGGTTTTTCGATCTTTGTTTTTCAGGTCTCGTTCATGGCAGTTTTGGTCCTGGCAGCAGTGCTTATCGTCAACGTTCTTTTTTATCATCTTCTCAAGGCGCCGACCATCATGGGCAGAAGGGTGATGGACCAGCTGGAAGGGCTGAAAATGTATCTTTCGGTTGCCGAAAAGGACCGGCTCAATCTCCTCAATCCGCCGGAGAAAACACCCGCGCTTTTTGAAAAACTCCTCCCCTGGGCCATGGCTCTGAACGTGGAACAGGAATGGGGGGAACAGTTCAATGATATTCTTGCCCGGGCAGCACAGAAGGGGGAATATTCTCCTTCCTGGTACAGCGGTCACCATCATTTCACCCCTTCCTCGTTGGCCTCCAGCCTCGGCACTTCCCTGTCGGCAACCATATCCTCATCGTCCACTGCCCCCGGTTCAAGCTCAGGCAGCGGCGGCGGCGGTTCTTCCGGCGGTGGTGGAGGAGGAGGCGGCGGTGGCGGCTGGTAGTATTCTCCTCCTATTCTCTGGTGTAGTATTTGCATGATAAAGGGGAATGGATGATATTAACAGACAGCTGGAAATAACCGGCAAATTCAAGTGCGCCTATCTGGCCGGACAGGGGTGAAGTGATGAAAGTACTGACGTTCAACGGCAGCCCCGGGAAAAAATGGAACACGGCCGTGCTGCTTGGAAAAGCAGTTGAGGCGCCGCCTCACCGGGGGCGGAAACCAGGCTGGTTAATTTCACTGCGGAAAAGGAGAAAGTAAATGAAGACAGAAAACATCGAACTTGGACAATTGGGCAACAGCGGAATTTCCGTCAGCAGAATCTGTCTGGGGACCTGGGCTATCGGCGGCTGGATGTGGGGAGGCACCGAGGAGGATGAATCAATCCGCACTATCCTGACCGCGTTGGACAAGGGAATTACCTTCATTGACACGGCGCCGGTTTACGGGTTCGGCCGCTCTGAGGAAATCGTTGGCAAAGCCCTCCTCAATGGGAACGTGAAGCGCGATCAGGTCGTGGTCGCCACCAAATGCGGTCTGGAGTGGAGCGATAAAGGAAAAATCTCCAGAAATTCCAGCCGCGGGAGGATCCTCCAGGAGGTTGAAGATTCGCTGCGCAGGCTGCAGACCGACTACATTGATCTGTATCAGATCCATTGGCCCGATCCTGACACGCCGTTTGAGGAAACCGCGCAGGTCATGACCGAACTGCTGGCGGCGGGAAAAATACGGGCGGTGGGCGTCAGCAATTATTCGCCGGCGCAGATGGATGAATTCCGTAAGGCAGCGCCGCTGCACTCTGTCCAGCCGCCCTACAATCTTTTCGAACGCGGGATTGAGGCCGATGTGCTTCCCTATGCGAAAAAGCACGGAATCGCAGTGCTGGCCTATGGGGCTATCTGTCGGGGCCTGCTCTCGGGCAGGATGAAACCGGATACAACATTTGAGGGGGATGACCTGCGGCGGCATGATCCCAAGTTCAGGGAGCCCCGCTATGCCACATATCTTCAGGCCGTATCCGAGCTTGATGAACTGGCGAAAAAAGAACATGGCCGCAGCGTACTTGAACTTGCTGTCCGCTGGGTGCTGGAACAGGGGGCGATCGCTCTCTGGGGAGCCCGTCATCCCGGACAGCTGGAGAACGTCAACCAGGTCTTTGGCTGGTCCCTGAGTTCCCTGGAGCTGGAGGAGATCGATGATGTGATCAGCAGAAATATTCCGGACCCCGTTGGCCCGGAATTCATGGCTCCGCCGGAGGGTGATGCGGGCTCCCGCTAAAAAACAACGCGGTGATAACTACGTTTTTCTCCGGATTGATCGGCAGGGCTGGCCCCCGGAACGGAGGGGGCACACCGGACATGCAAGCGGACTTATTGCCGCCGGCGGAACAGCTGGGGATTGCGGTCAACAAATTCGCGGATCCACCGTTGCAGAAATGACTTGTTGCCGGTGGTTTTGAGATAACTGTACCCGAGCACCGATATAATAAGGGCGCCCAGGGTATCGACGATCAGGTCCCACATGGTATCTGTCAGCCCGGAAGGATCGCCCAGCATTGGCTTCTGCATATTGGTGCCGAGGAAATGATCCATGCCGAATTCGAAGATTTCCCAGATCGCGCCCATCCCCACTGCGAACAGAAAGGCGAAAAAGGCCACGAAGCCGGGCTTCATGTGCAGGTCTATCTCTTCCATTTCATTGAGAACGTGGACCAGCAGAAAGCCGACAATGCCGAGGAGAAATCCGGAAGCGGTATGCAGCAATATGTCCCACCACCAGAAACGAACGTAGTAGCCGCGGACCTCGCCGAGAAACAGGGACGCGAAGATAAAGGCAATGGCCAGCAGCTCGAATTCAGGGGGAATGAAAACGTGCAGTCCTTTTTTGAGAAACAGGGGAACCAGGGTAATGATAATGATGCCGGCGGTGATCACCGCGGTCAGCCACTGTTGTTCCCAGACAGCGCCAACGGCGCCGGCAAGCAGAATTGCCTGCAGGACAAAGGTTGAGCGATGACGGATTAACAGTCCCATGAGAATGCTGAATGTTGAGGGTTGAATTTTTCGCGGATTTCCATCTCACCACGGGAGGATTTGGCCATGGTGAATCCTGAATTTCTTTTCCTATTGTACGCAATTCGTCGCCCTAATTCATGTTTTTTTCCTTCCCTGTTCAGGATTCATGCATAACGTTTACTCCATCGATCGTATTTCCTCGTCAACACCATGATGTTCACAACTCCTTGCTCTAAGACCTGCAATGGCTTATCGTGTTTATTGCGTTGCTCAAATCTGCGGCACCTGGGACCATTTGCAACTTCGTGGGTAATCATATCGTTCAGGTACATGCCCTGTGGGGAGTTGCACGGAGAGAGGTATAAATGAACTGGTATCAGCTTGGCGCAAAAGAAGCACTGGACAGACTTGACACTTCCGAAAACGGGTTGTCCCCTGAAAAGGCGGCTAAAATGTTTGCCCGGCACGGTCCGAACAAGCTGGTTGATGAAGAAAAAATCAGCAGGCTGAAGATACTGCTCCATCAATTTACCAGCCCCCTTATCTACATCCTGATCATCGCCGGCATAGTTACATTACTGTTGGAAGAATACATAGATTCAGGGGTTATTGCCGCCGTGGTGATCCTCAACGCACTAATCGGCTTTTTTCAGGAATACAAAGCCGAGGAGAGTGTCCGGGCGCTCAAAAGGATGGTTGTGCCGAAGGCCCGGGTAATCAGGGACGGCAGGGAAAAAGAGATCAACAGCGAAGAGCTGGTGCCCGGAGATATCGTTGTGCTTGCATCCGGCGCCAAGGTCCCCGCCGACCTCCGCCTGGTCCATGCCATCGAGTTGCGGGTCGATGAGGCGATGCTCACCGGCGAGTCCGTTCCCGCCGAAAAAACAACCGAGCCCATGAGCGCGGAAAACCTCACTCCCGGCGACCAGAGAAACATGGCGTTCATGGGAACGGCTGTGGTCAACGGTCGGGCAAAGGGAGTTGTCACTGCAACGGGAACCGGGACAATCCTGGGAAATATTGCCCGGGAAGTCAGGGAGATAAGCGCGGTGACGGCGCCGCTGCAGGAAAAAATTAACGATTTTGCCAAGGTTATCGGCCTGATCGTGCTCGGGTCCTCGATTTTCCTGTTTTTTACCGGGTATTTTTTGGGCGAGAGCGCCAAGGATATGTTCATGACTGCTGTCGCGGCGGCTGTTGCAACTATACCCGAAGGCCTTCCCATCGTGGTGACGATTGCCATGGCAGTGGGGGTGTCAAGGATGGCCCGGCAGAATGCCATTGTGAGAAAACTGCCGGCAGTGGAGACCCTTGGCAGCACCACGGTGATCGGTTCCGATAAAACCGGAACCCTGACCAAAAATGAGATGACCGTCAAGCTGGTCTACGATGGAACACATGTCTATGAAGTCAGTGGCAGCGGTTATGAACCGAAAGGTGAAATCATTCATCAGGGCAGGGACATAAAGCCGAAGGACTTTGCCGAGCTCGAACAGGTGCTGAGGATAGGGCTTTTGTGCAATGAATCGGAACTCTCTGAAGAGGAAGGCCGACACAAGGTTGATGGCGATCCCACGGAAGGAGCGCTCATCGTTTCGGCAATGAAGGGTGAACTTGCAGCAAAGGAAGAAAAGAGGAAATATCCGCAGACCGGGATTGTCCCGTTCGAGTCTGACAGAGGATATATGGCGACACTGCACAAACACGGGTCCGGTGAACTGATATTCGTCAAAGGCGCTCCTGAAAAGGTCATGGAGATGTGCGTTAAAGACATGCGGGACAGGGATGTCGCCAGGAAAGAGATCATGGACATGGCGACGGGATTTGCCGGGGATGGTCTCCGGGTGCTGGCCTTTGCCTTCAAGGAGGCGCCGGATGACATGGCCGAACTGGCACACCAGGACGCAGAATATGGTCTTATTTTTGCAGGGCTCCAGGCAATGATGGATCCGCCGAGGCCTGAGGTGATAAAGGCCATTGAGGGATGCACAAAGGCGGGAATCCGGGTGGTCATGATCACCGGGGACCATGCCGTCACGGCCAGGGCAATTGCCGAAAAACTCGGATTGTCCGTCCAGGGGGCCGAAGTGGTTGTCGGCAGTGAAATGGAGGAGATGACCGACGATGAGCTCCTGGTCAGGACGGAATCGGTGAATGTCTATGCCAGGGTCTCGCCCCAGCATAAATTAAGGATCACCGAACAATTTCAGAAACAGGGACATATTGTGGCGATAACCGGGGATGGGGTGAATGACGCGCCGGCCCTCAAGGCGGCCCATATCGGCATTGCCATGGGAAGAACCGGCACCGATGTGGCAAAGGAGGCATCCGACATGGTCCTGACCGATGATAATTTCGCCTCCATTTTCAATGCGGTGAAAGAAGGCAGGATCGTCTTTGACAACATCCGTAAGGTCACCTTCTTTCTCATTCCCACCGGTGTCGCGGCCATCCTGTCCATATTGGGCACGGTGGTCATGGGCATGCCCATACCGTATGTGCCGGCTCAGCTCCTCTGGGTCAACCTGGTCACCAACGGTCTCCAGGATGTGGCGCTTGCCTTTGAACCCGGTGAGAAAGGAATAATCGACCGGCCGCCCAGGGATCCGAAAGAAGGCATCATGTCCAGGGTTCTTATAGAGCGGACCATCTTGGTGGGGTTGATCATTTCGGCCGGCGTTGTCTACAATTTCATTACCGCCCTCCATGCCGGGGACTCCCTGGAAAAGGCCAGGACAGTCGCTGTTACCACCATGGTTTTTTTCCAGTTCTTCCAGGCATGGAACAGCCGCTCCGAACTTGAGTCAATATTCCGCATCAGGCTCTTGAGCAACCCCTTTCTGTTTTTCAGCATGATCGCCGCTTTTCTCGCCCAGCTGGCCGTCATTTATGTGCCGGCTTTGCAGTGGGTATTCAGAACCGAACCGATTTCAATGTCCGAGTGGATGCAGATACTGGTCGTTGCTTCTTCCGTCATCGTCGCAGTGGAGGCGGACAAATTCCTGAGAAGAAGAAAAACCGGTAACTTTAATTGAAGCAGAAAAAGGCGACAATGCTGCGGAAAAGATCGTTTATCATTGCCATCGGCCTTACTCTGACCCTCCTCTCCCTGGGGCATGTCCTGATTTTTCAGAATCTGTCTCCCCACGTGGTCCTTGAGGAGCTGTATTACATTCCGATTTTTCTCGCCGCGCTGCGTTTTGGACTGAAAGGCGCCCTGTTGACATACCTGTTTACGTCCCTGCTCTACCTGCCCTTCTTCTTCGGCCAGTGGTCCCCGACATACCTGGATCTGGTCGACAGGATACTGCATATGATATTCACCGGCATGTTCGCCTTCCTTGCGGGGTATCTCATTGACCGGGAGCGGAGATTGCAGAAACAGGCGGAACATGACCGGTCTCTCAATGGCATTGGGCAGGCTGTCACGGCAATCGTCCACGATCTCAAGAATCCGCTCATCACGATTATCGGCTATGCGCGGAGAATCCGGGAGAAAAAAGGTGATCCTGTGCAGGCGGCCCGGACCATATCCGAGTCGGCTGAAAATATGCAGGCAATTGTCCGCGACGTGCTCGACTTTGGCAAACCGATGCGGTTGGCATGCAGCGAAGAGGACGTCAATGTCCTTGTCAGGCAGGCCGTGGATATGTGCATAGCCCGGGCTAAAGAGTCCGGGGTGACCTTGGCGGCTGAATTTTCCGATCAGTCGATGAGGGTTGACGTGGACCCTGTTCAGTTGCAGAGAGCGCTGGTGAATCTCATCAACAATGCCATAGAGGCTTCTGATGATGGGCAGCGGGTCAGGATCTCTGTTGTTCCAGGGAAAAAATTTCTGGACATCGTCATCAGGGATAATGGCGCAGGCATGGACAGGGAGACATTGGAGTCCTTGTTTACGCCCTTTTATACCAGGAAAAGCGGCGGCACAGGCCTGGGCATGTCCATTGCCAGGAAGATTGTCGAAAGCCATGGCGGCAGGATCAGTGTTAGCAGCCGCCCGGGAAAGGGGGCGGCTGTAACCGTGAATTTGCCCTGTACAGCTACCACGGACGGTGAGAGGGAAAAGTGAGCATACAACTGGTTTTACGGAGCGGTTTCTGGATAGGGGTCTATTTTGCAGTGGTCATGGCGCCACTCGTGGCCATGCTTATCGGCTCGATCCCGCCGGGCCGCGGATTCTGGCGGGAATTTGCCGTGGGGATCGGTTTTGCCGGACTGTCAATGATGGGCCTGCAGTTCTTTCTCACGGGGAGGTTCAAGAATATCACCGCCCCCTACGGAATTGATGTTGTCTATCATTTTCACCGCGCTATCTCGCTGATTGCTTTTTTCCTTATTCTGCTGCACGCAGTGATCATTTTCGCAGTCAGTCCCGGGACTCTTGTCCTGCTGCATCCCGCTTCGGCCCCGTGGTGGATGGTGGCCGGATTGTTCGGACTTCTGGCCTTTGGCGTGGTGATAGCAACATCGCTCTACCGGATCAAACTCGGTCTTCTGTATGAGCGCTGGCGTGTCATTCACGGCTATGTATCGGTTGCGGGCGTGGGGCTGGCTATGGCGCATGTCGTCGGTGTCGGCTACTACGCCCAGGGCCCTGTAAAACGGGGTCTGTGGATTGCCCTGGCAGTCTCCTGGGTGCTCGCACTGGTGTATGTACGGGCAGTCAAGCCCTGGATGATGTCCAGGCGGCCCTACCGGATAGAGGAGATTGCCCGGGAGCACGGCAGCTCATGGACGCTGACCCTGACCCCCGATGGCCATGGAGGCATGAAATTCAATCCCGGTCAATTCGCCTGGTTGACCATAGGCAGGCCGCCCTTTTCCATAAGGGAGCATCCTTTTTCCTTTTCTTCAAGCGCCATGGAACCGGACAGGATCCGGATAACCATCAAGGAGCTTGGAGATTTTACTTCCCGGATCAGGGAAGTGGCTCCGGGAACCCGTGCTTACCTCGATGGTCCATATGGAAGTTTTACCATCGACCGGTATGCAGCGGTCGGTTATGTCTTTATTGCCGGCGGTGTCGGCATCACTCCTGTAATGAGCATTCTGCGCACAATGGCCGACCGGCATGATGCGCGACCCGCGCTGTTGATATACGGCAGCAGGACATGGGCAGACGCCACCTTTCGTGAAAAGCTTGAAGGGCTCAGGGCGAGGTTGCATCTGCGGATCGTTCATGTTCTCGAGGAACCGCCGGAGGAGTGGCGTGGTGAGTGCGGACGGATAACGGCCGAACTTCTGGCGCGGCAGCTTCCGGAAAACAGGATGGAGCGGGATTATTTTATCTGCGGCCCGGAACCGATGCAAAAGGCGGTCAAGGAGGCCCTGGACAGACTCGGCCTGCCCATGGAGCATGTGCAGTCGGAGAGCTTTAACTTTGTTTGACATCCGGAGGCAGATACCGTGAGAGAGCAGTATTCCATGCGATTGGCAATAACAACCGGGGCTCTGATCCTGTTGGTCGCCGTTGTTTTTGCCTTGTTCCAGTCCCCCGAGCTGCTGGATTTCCCGGAAACGGCCGCGGTGAAGTCCGCCGGCATGGTTTTGCACCCCATCGAGAAACGGCGTGACTGCACCGGTTGCCATGGCCGGGACGGTGTGAAGCCGTATCCTCTCAAGCATGCCGGCTGGAGTATCGGCAGCTGCACGCGCTGCCATACCCCGGCCTCGGGCGCCGCTCCGGACAGCGGTGCGTCCGAAGCCCGGATTGATGAAAAAACAGGAACGGCCCGGCCGACGCCGCATCCTCTACAGGGGATGGAAGAGTGCGGCGCATGTCACGGGCTCGACGCTGATCATTCTTATCCGGAAGATCATGCCGGCCGGCCTGATGTCAGCTGTACAGAGTGCCATACATTATTATAAACAGGAAGATGCAGATAAGCAGGTAGAACAGATAGACCACTGACCATCGGCCCAGTACTTTTTCCCACTTACCGGGTCCCCTGGTTCTGATGAAGTCCCGGAGATTCTCCTGCCGGGAAAGCCAGGATTCCATGGCATGCCGCAGTCCGGCAAAGAAATCTGTAACCGCTACCAGGATTTGCATGAATCCGCCAGACAGTGAGCGGGCCAGATAATCAAAATCAGCCACATCCCGGTTCCTTGCCGGCAGCCGGCTGCCGGTTGCAAACCAGACAAGGGCCAGCACGGTACCCAGGGCCACCGGCCACAGCGATTGAGCCAGGGCCTGCCATTGCAGGGAATGGCGGCCGAGATTGTGCAGGGGCGGCCAGAGCCAGGGCGTTGCCGCAACCAGCGCTATACTCGCTATCCATAACCTGGCGGCAACAGTTGTATTTCCCTCTCCGTTTGATCTGTTATGCTGCCGGAGCAGGCGGGCGCAGTGCAGCATCAGAACTGTCGTGCCCATGGAACTGATGGGCAGAAAAACCTTGCCGAACAGGTACCATGAGCCGCCGCCCATGGCGACAAGCTCTTTCAGGGCTCCCTTGACCATTGCGCCGCTGGTCAGCGGGAAGCCGGCAAGCGAGAGGCATGGCAGCAGCAATCCGGCCAGCAGAAAAATTCCGGACACTCTGCCGCCCCGGTCTATCATGTCATAACCCAGGAAAAGACTGGTCTTGGCCAGGGAATGATGCATGGCGAACAGGGCCATGAGGGTCAGGGCCGCCTGCCCGGCTTCATCCGATAACAGGCCGTAGCCGGCAATAACCGTTACCAGGCCCATCTGGCTGATGCTTGACGATGCCAGCGCCCGTCCGGGCTTGTCCTGGTACAGCCCGAAAATGACCCCGTAAATGGCGGCCAATGAACCCATAACGATAAAAAAAATACCTCCTCCGGGCAGAACAATATGGCCCAGGGGAATAAACCGCAGCCAGCCGAGGATGCCGGCATTGACCATGGCCCCGGCCAGGGCGGTGGCTGCCGGTATCGGCGCCTGCTGGTAGGAAAGCGCCATCCAGGACTGCAAAGGCAGCGCGCCGATTTTGACGCCGAAGGCAATGAACAGCAGAAAGAGCAGGAGGGGGGAAAAATCCGCGGCAGGGATGGCGCTGATCGATGGGGTCTCTCCCCGGGCCGACAGGAAAACCAGAGCGGTAAACATGGCCAGTTCGGAAAGAAAAACCAGAACCAGATAGACCCGCCCCGCTTTCCTGGTCATTTCCGTGCGGTTGTGGTTGATCAGGCCGTAGGCGCTGAAACTCATCAGGGCAAAAAACAGATAAAATCCCAGAACATCCCGCGCCAGAATCAGGCCGAAATTTCCGCTCATGGACGCGAGAAAAAAACCGGCAAACCTGAAACGATGGGGATCCTGTCTGAATTTTTCATGGACCGACAGGGCGGCGAACAACCAGACACAGGCGGTCAGGGTTAGAAAAATTCGTCCCATGGCATCAAGTTCCATGGCCCCGCCCATGAAAAACCATCCCACTTCCACCTCCACCCCGGGAGGAATGAACAGCACGGCCAGCAGCGCAGGCAGAACGGACAAAGGCAGCAGCCGGAAACTTGCCTCCCGGAGGGGGCGGAGACAACAGCCGGCCATCAGCAGCAGCGGGGCTCCGGCCACCAGAGACAGGCCCAGCGTATGCATGATGACGTTCTGGAAAGCGGGAAAAACCATCAGCGGGTATACTCCTGCACGACAAATTCCACCCAAGCCAGGGGGCTGAACTGGGCGTTGGCAATGATGCCGGCCACAATGACCGCCAGGGCGGTGACCAGTGGCGGGGCCAGCAGCATCCAGTGGGTTTCGAACCTGCCGAAATTTTTTTCCCGGGGCCATGATCCCTGTTGTTTTCCGAACCAGGCGGTGATGATAATCGGCAGAAAATAGGCGCCATTGAGCAGGCTGCTGATGACCAGCACTACGATCACCCACCAGTTGTGTGCCGTAATCCCGCCGAGACAGAGATACCATTTGCTGACAAATCCGATTGTCGGCGGGATGCCGATCATGCCCATGGCGCCGATGGTGAAGGCTGCCATGGTCAGCGGCAGGCGGCGCCCCACGCCGGCCATCTCACTGATTTTGTGAATGCCTAGAGTTTCCGCCAGATTTCCGGCACAGAAAAACAGGGTGATCTTCATCAATCCCTGGTGAACAAGGTGGACCAGGCCGCCTATCAGCGCCAGCCGGTGATCGGCCAGGCTGATGCCCAGCGCGATATAGGATATCTGGCTGACCGTGGAATAGGCCAGCCGTTGTTTCAGGCCGTCCTGCTGCAGGGCTCTGAGGGAGCCCCAGATGATGGTGATCGAGGAGAGGGTCATAAGCCACGGCAACAGCCCGAGCTGAATGATGTTTTTTATGCCGTACACGTCGAGAACGATGCGGGTGATGCCGAAGGCCCCGGCCTTGACCACCGCCACCGCATGCAGCAGGGCGCTTACCGGCGCCGGGGCCACCATGGCCCTGGGCAGCCAGCCGTGGAGCGGTACCAGGGCTGCTTTTACTCCTACCCCTGCAATCATCAGCAGAAAAATAAACCGCAGGACCGGGGCGTCATTGTCGATCAGCTGCGGGGTGAAACCCGCCGAGGTGAAATCCGCAGGGCCGGCCAGCGTATGCAGCCAGATGACCGCAAACAGAAAAACCCCACCGCCGCCGAAGGCATAAAACAGATAGCTGCGGCCGGCCGCCAGCGCCTCATCGGTGCCGCGGTGGATGATCAGGGGATAGGTGGCCAGGGTAAGCATTTCGTAAAAAAGCAGAAAGGTGATCAGGTTACCGGCCATGGCAATGCCAATGGTCACGGTGACGCACAGGCTGAAATAACCGAAAAAATGGCTGCGGTTGGGGGAGCCCTCCAGATAGCCCACCGCATAAATGGTGGTCAGGAGCCAGAGGACGCTGGACAGGGTGGCGAACATGGCAGAAAGAGGGTCGGCGTTTAAAAACAACTCCACTCCCTCCATGAGTTCCAGCCGCATGTGAAAAACCCGGCCATAGTAAATGGCAAGATCCATGATAACCACCAGCGTCATCTTGAGCAGGGCGCCGAACAGGTTGAGGCTGGTTCGCAGTCCGGTGCTCTTTTCCGGCAGCATGAAGATGATGATGCCGGGCAGAAAAGAGCTCATCAGAATGGCGACTATCAATGCATTTTCCCAGCTCATGCTCAGCCTCCAATCACCTGCACGACCTGGGGAGCCATGCCGGTATCAAGCAGGCGCAGGGGATAGGGCGCGATAAGGCCCATCAGCAGGGAAATCAGGGCCAGGATCAAGGCAGGCCATTCCAGGAGTCCGGCCCGCGGGTGGCGTTCAATAAACGGCGCGTCGGGGGGGATGACAAAAAGCTGCTCCACCACCCGGAAGACGTAGGCTACAGCCAGAAAACTTCCGGCCAGCAGAACAAGGGCCCAGAGCCACTGATGGGTGGACAGCGAGGCTATGAGCATCATCCATTTGCCGATAAAGCCGCCGGAAGGGGGCAGTCCCATGAGATTGACCCCGGCTGCGGCATAGGCAAAGGCGGTGACCGGCAGATAAGCCCTGATACCCGCCAGTTCCCTGATGCGGTCGTGCCCTAGGTGGAGCATTATGGTTCCGGCGCTCATGAACATGGCGATTTTAGCGCAGGCGTGACCTGAAGCCATGAACAGGACAGCGCTCCATGTCTGACTGTTCCCCCCGGTAAATGCCAGCGGAAAAGCGATCAGGAGATATCCCAGCTGCGATATGGTGGAATAGGCGATCAGCAGTTTCAGGCGCTGCTGGCGCAGGGCCTGTATACCTCCCCAGAGAATGGCTCCGGCTCCGAGCGCTCCCATCAGGCTGAATGCCGTATGGGGCAGGGCCGGCGAAAAAATATCGAACCACAACCTGAACAGCAGGAAAAATGATCCTTTGACCACCAGTCCGGAGAGGATTGCGCTGACCGGAGCCAGAGCATTGGCATGGGCCGGCGGCAGCCAGAAATGCATGGGGAATATCGCGGTCTTAAGCAGCAGTCCCACACTCATAACCGCCAGGGCGGCGATGACGCCCGGTGTCGGGCCCGCCATTTTCTGCAGCAGGCCGAGATCAAGCACCCCGTATGTCTTATAGAGAAACACCACTCCCAGCAGATAGCTCATGGATCCGAGAAGAGAAACGAGCAGATAACGCAGAGCGGCAGTGATGGAAGCTGATTTGCCCGAGAGGGCGGCAAGGCCGGCCGCTGAAACACCGATCAGTTCAAGGGTCACATAGATGTTGAAGATATCGCCGGAAAGAAACAGGCCGTTCAGACCGGTCAGTTGAAGCATCCACAGCGGCCAGAAAAAACGCTCCTGTTTTTCCGGCCGGCCGGCGCGCGCGGGCTGGTCGATCCGGAAAGAAAAATATCCCCAGGCATAAAGGGAAATTGCCACTCCGGTCAGGCCGGTGAGCACCAGCATGATCAGGGCTGGTCCGTCTGTGCGCAGAGAGATGCCGAGAGGCGGGTCCCATCCGCCAACGGCATACTGGGCAGGGCCGCTGACAAAAAACTGATTGACCAGAATGGCGGCAGCCAGGACATTGATAATGGCGGCCGCCAGAGAGATGAAGAGCGAGCCGCGCCGAACCAGGAATGAAAGCAGGGCCGCCGCCAGTGGAACAACAACCGGAACAGCTATCCAGGATTCGGCAGATACCATTATCCTTCCGCTGCTCCGCCCTCATTTTTTTTCTCCCGCCGGTTCATTGCCCGGTTTGCCGACTGCTGCAGGCGGGTGGCCAGAACCAGGGCCACGGCGGTTATGCTTACCGAGACGACGATGCCGGTCAGCACCATGGCCTGGGGGACGGGATCAATAGATGCTGTATCGGTACGATAGGATGTAGCAACCAGAAAAAGAAATATGCCGGTGGACATGACATTTCCCCCCAGTATTTTTCGCAGGGGATGAGGACAGGAGATTAACGCGAACAGGCCGAAGACGAAAAGGATCAGGCCGGTAAAACTGTAGAGCATGTTGGTCATGATCCCTCCTTTTCCGTATCCGGCTGGTCTGTCTGGTACGGCTTTTCCCGGAGATCTGATGCCGGTCTGCCGCCGGCAAAAAAAGCGGCCAGGGACAGGCCGATGCTGATCGCGCAGGCTGCTTCCAGAAACAGCAGAAATGCTCCTGCCTGTTCCGGGGGAAACCTGAGCAGGGCATTCTCGGTAATTATTCCCAGCACGGCCATGGAGAGAAACACCAGCGGCCCCAGGACCATGCCCATGCGCAGCGGCAGGGAGTGCATATCCGGCAGCCACAGGAAATCGGAAATCAGCAGCAGCACCAGGGCGGCCGACAGGACCGCGCCGCCCTGGAAGGCTCCCCCGGTCTGATAGGCCCCCTGCCAGACAAGGTAGCCCCCTGTCAGGCAGATGAGAGGCAGCAACAGGCGAACGGCGGATTTCTGTACAGGACTGGTATCCGGGAGCCTGGGAGGAAAGGGCGCATGGGTAATCGACCAGATGGTGATCGCCCCCAGCAGGAGAACCATGACTTCCAGCATGGTATCATATCCCCTGAAGTTGAGAAGAACCGCGGTGACCGCATTGTCCACCCCGCTTGCGCCAAGGTGAGCGGCTGTCTGTTGGGCCAGGCCGGGCAACGGCCGGGGAATTATCCATACCGTCCGGATCAGCAGGCCGGCAAAGCAGAGCGTGAGAGCCGCCACTATCCACATGAGGGGGCTTGCCTCTCTACTTCGTACCTGCCAGCGCTTGTCGGGATTATCCCGTTTTTCCTCTGGATCAAACCGTCGTTCTTTTTTTTGCTTTCGCTCCATTTTCCGCAGCGCCGCGAGGAACAGCGGCCCGGTCAGCCCCGCGCCAATGGCCGCTTCCGCCAGAGCCACATCAGGCGCATGCATCCGCACCCAGGCAATGGCCATCAGCAGACCAAAGCAGATAAAAAAAATTATTGCCTTGAAAATATCCGTAGACCGGAGCAGCTGCCAGGCCAGCCACAGCAGGGTGGCGGAGAGCAGGAGGTCGAAACCGGTAAGAATAATGGTCATTGCGCTGTCCATGGCCGGATTCCTTTCATCAGTGCTCGGCGGGCAACCAGGTGACAGGAAGCGGAGCTGGCAATCAGCACCAGTACCCAGATGAGCACCAGCTTGATGACGATGAACCAGTCATTTGCCTGCAGGCACAGGCCGAGGATGAGAAATCCCAGGCCGACATTGTCCGCCTTGGTCAGGGCGTGGAGGCGGGTGAAAATATCCGGAAACCGCAGCATGCCCACCGTGCCGGACAAAAAAAACGGCAATGCGACGGCAATGCTGACCAGGCCGATGATTTCAGGAATCGTCATTTTTTTCCTCCTCGTACCAGACCCGCCGGACAAAGGTCATTGTTGCCAGAGCCGCCAGCAATGAAAATGTCAGGGCAATATCTATTAATTCGGGCATGTTCATTCCCTGGGCCAATACCAGCAGAATGGCCAGACCGCTGGTGCCGAAGAGCTGAGCAGCCATCATCCGGTCGGCCACGGTGGGGCCGGCAATAATCCGGATCATCCCCAAAACTACCGTCAACAGGAGAAAAAGCGCCACCCCTACATAGATCATTTTAATTCTCCCGCTGGTGGTTGGTCAGGAAAAATACGGGCAATACGGCGTTCCAGGTTCTGGATGGTAGATTGAACCGGCATCTCCGTATCCAGGACATGGATGACTATCGTGTCCTCTACCAGGTCGGCGCTCAGGGTGCCGGGCTGCAGACTGATAACGTTGGCCAGCAGAATGCGGGCGCCGCCGTCCAGCGCGGTTCTGTAAGTGACTATGCCCGGATTGATTTTTGGCACCAGGGCGAAAGTGCGGCGTAACACATCGATGCCGCTGGTGATGGATAGCAGGATGAAGTGAGGCATGAACAACAGAGCGGCGGCGGGGTTAAGGACAAAACCGGAACCGGGGGAAAGGAAAATGGAGACAGCAACAGCCAGGAGCACCGAGGGTATTCCTATGATCCAGCTTGCCGCATCAGGCCCGGCAAGTATAAACCATATCAGGGAATACATAAAAATCAGTCTGCATATGCGCCAGCCGAACCGTAATGCTTTCCGGGCCGGGGGCTTGGATCGTGGTTGCATCGTCATGTACCGGTTCTCCTGCCACCGGGGAAGTCTTGTCGATACAACTTCCACAGCAGTCGTTCAGCTTATTGCATTCAGGGGCAATAATCAACTTTCAGCAAATGTCATGCCGAAAATCCGCTTTCCATCCATTTGGCAGTTGACGGTGGTCTGTATGCTTCCCCAGTACCGTACTTGTTAATTGTAAACCCAATTGACCGGTGGAAGCAACTCCATTATTGGCGCCATGGGAAACTCACAGCAGCTGCTTCCAGTCATGAAACTGGTGAACCAGGACAAATTGCCTCTCTATTTCTTTTTTCGTGTCTTGAGATGGGCAGTCCGGGACCCGGGCAATTCAGTTGGCGCGGGCTTCCCGGTAATCGAAGCGGGAAAAGATCGGTCCTCCGTCCATGGCATGGGCCATAATCGTCATGTATTGCTCCCGGAGACTGGTCATGGCGATACTTTTTTCCTCAGGATCAGTGTTCTGGACAAACATTTGGCCGGACCTCTTCCGGGTTACATAGTTGAGAATAAGGCGGGGAACATCGTAGTGATGGATGGTGTCGTACTGTACGGGATTACCGTTTTCGATGATGTAGATACGGTTCAGATGAATGGAGTTGCTGGTGTTATCGAGATAGTGGAGATCTTTATAGGTATTGGGCCCAAAGGTGAGGGACGGCAGATGGTCACTCACCAGAATAATGATGCTGCTCGGATCGATTCGAATGAGCTGCTTTACATAGGCGGCGATGGCTTGGGTACGGTAGTAGTACTGGTTCACTGCCCTTTCCAGCTGATCATCACGGAATGTTCCCATACCCTCGAACTCGACGACCTTGGGCCGTTTATCGCGGTTAATCTGGTGGGGTGCATGACCGTAGATTGTCAGCATGTAGTTCAACAGCGGCCTGCCCGGATTCCGTCGGATCCAATCACTGACAAAGGCAATATTCTGGGAGAACAGGTCGCCATCGTACATATATTCTTCGTCGGTCACATCACCTGCGCTGAAATAAGTTTCCATTCCCAGTGCATATTCACTGGGATAGTAGATATTTTCAAACCCTGCCCCCCTGTACCCTTTCGTGGAATTAAAGAAATCGGGCAAAAAGGCATTGGTGGCCATGGTGCTATATCCCGCCTGGTTGAGGATATTGGGCAGACACAGGGTCTGGGCGCCGGTGAACACATCGAATTCGATGCCGGAAAGCTCCCGCATGGCTGGAACCCCGCACAGCACCTCAAACTCCGCCTGGGCGGTCCCGCCGCCGAACACCGGAGAGATCGAAAGTCCCCCATTGTCTTTGAAAAGAGCTTCAAAGGAAGGATGCCCGGGACTGCGGGAAAAACTGGCGTTGTGCAACAGGTCGGGATCGAGAAAGCTTTCCAGCACGATTAAATGAACGTTATTTTTCTGCACAACATTCCTGACTTTCTGCACTACATCGCCATAGGCATTAAGAAAAGGGATATTGTCCCGATAGGCCGCTGTTTTTTCCAGGGAATTTATTCTTCGTGCCTCGTTGTAAAAGGCCATGCTGATCCGGCCGTTAAAGCCTGCGCTCCTGGCGTCCGACATCCAATCGACTGGTTTCTGGGTCCGCTCAAAACCCGCCATGAAATAGGCCGGAAATACCTCTACCGCCACCACAAGCGCCAACAGCGGCACTGCCCCCCATATCAGTGGACGCGGCCGGCGCCATTGCACTGAGCGCAGAAAAATTCCCAGGGGCAGGCACACGGCCAGGCTCAGCAATATCTTGTTCAGCAAGGGCATGACTAAAAACATCTCAGGCAACTCGGTCACTTCGGTGATGCGCACCAGTCTGCCGAACAGCACATGGTAGGTGTCGAAGATGGCGTAGATCAGGAAGATGGGCAGGGCCGACGTCAGGTACTGCCATCGCCAGGGCCGGCTGATCCTATTGAAATAGAAGTAGAGATAAAGGAGCAGCGGAATCTCCATGCGCCACGCCTGGAGTATTGAAGGCAATCCGCCGAAGCGATGGGCAATAAGCGTGTAGGCCATTAAAAACAGCAGAAACCCGATATAGCGGATCGCCGGAGGTTTGGGCGCAACCAGGAATGAGCGCAGGGATGAAACGGCAGGTGAAGTCATCATGTTTTCCTATAGCACCGATCATCTGAATTTTCAACAAGTTGGAACAACTTCGATTCGATCTCGTTTCTCGTGCCTATGAATGGAGGTGGGCAGTCTTTTGATTTGTGCTTGTTTGTAATGGGGAAAATTCAGGTGAAATTCGGTGAATTCAGCGAAAGTTCGATGGCTGGATTTTTCCTGACAATGGCCGGCCGATCCATTACGTCGTTAATGAGTCCGATTTCACAGGACAGGATTCCTGCATGACAGGATTAACAAGGATTTTTTTTGTCCAGAAAAGAGCTGAAAAATGAAAATATCCAAGAACTTCTTTTGATATATATTTGTTTATTGTGATCGTTTTTGCAAATTTCGCCCAACAAAGGATGTCTGGCATAAAACTTGTAATACACTGTGGTATTGTAGAGGTTGCTCGGAAATTGTAACGGCCGGCAGCACAAGCTGACAATGTAAAAATATACTTATCCACAGGAGAACTACAATGACGCAATTAATAAAGGAAAAGGAAGTCAATGGAGTAAACGTCGATCAGTTATTTAAAACCATCGACATGGTCAAGGACAATCCTGAAATTGCCCGGTTTAAATTTCGGGCGACCAACGAATGGATCAGCGGGACCCATTGCCGCGGGACGATCAAGGATTTTTACGGCGCCCTGCAGGCGGACGACAGCCGGCCGCCAATGAGTTATGACATGGATGAACCTCCTGTCCTTCTGGGCAATAACCAGGGCCGAAATCCAGTCGAATATCTTCTCGTTGCCCTGTCCGGCTGTCTTACCACCGCAATGGTTGCCCATTCATCAGCCAGGGGAATCGAAATAAAGGGGGTCCGGTCCAGATACGAAGGCGACCTGGATCTCCGCGGGTTCCTTGGAATTTCAGAGGATGTTCCGGTGGGATATCAGGAAATCCGGGTATATTTCACCATAGACGCGGACGTCTCCGAGGAGGAAAAGGAAGAGATGATCAGGATGGCCCAGAAATACTCGCCGGTGTTCAACACGATCACCAGGTCGGCCCCGGTCTCTGTTCATCTCGATAAAGAATGATGGCGTCGTAAAAAGTCCGATCTACTGCGTCATAGCGGGTACGGCCAATGCTCGACGTGCCATATGTACGCCTCCGCTTGGCCGACACCACTATTCCTTGTATATCGAAATTTTTACTTAGCCATCTTTGAGTGTATGATGGACTATTTACGAGTCCATCAAAGAATAATTCGACAAAGAGTGTTTTTTGGTTCATGTCTGGTACATTCCCCTTGGTCTTTGAAAGGGATGGGCGGTTGCCGGCACCGAGCCAACAGAAAACCCGGGCAGGGAAAAAGATGGCTATGGCAGTGTCCAGGATCCGCATTGATCCTGAACACTGCCCTCTGTCTATGGTGATTCCCGGCCAAGCCAGTCCAGCACATCCTGGTCGGTAAGGTCGTACCAGTTGTCGTAGGCACTGGCAACCGCAAAGGGATAGTTTTCCCTGATATTGAGGCAATAGAGGAGATCCACCTCAGCGGCAATCCTGTTGCATGTATCCAGTACTCCGGTGGGGACGGCAACGGTGATGGAGGAGGGATTGCGTCTGCGGGCGAACCGGATCGCAGCCAGCATGGTAAAGCCCGATGCCAGTCCATCGTCAACAATGATGATATTTTTGTTGATAATATCCGGAAAAGGTCTGCTGCCGCGAAAAAGTTTTTTGCGCCGGGCAATGGTCTGCAAAGTCCTGTCAACCTGGCGCTCCACCTCCTGTTCCGTTAAATTCAAGGAGTTGAGCAAAGGCTCATTGAATATCCGGTCGCCGTCCATATTAACGGCGCCGAAGCCTGCTTCCGTGTTCCAGGGGATCTGCACCTTACGGACCAGGAGCAGGTCCAAAGGCCAGCTGATATGCTCCTGCATGGCAGCCGCCACCGGCACTCCGCCGGAAGGAATGGCCAGCAGCAGTCCATCGGTTGGCGTCTTTTCCCGGACAATCCGGCCGAGCCTGCTGCCGGCTTCGGACCGATCAACAAAAATAAACTCCCGGTTATGGAGCTGAGGATCTTCGATAATATTTTTCATGATCTCTCTTTTTCCTGTTTCCTGACCGACATTGAGGCCGATCTTTCAGGAGTCATCTCCCAGCGCTGTGCGAGTGTCGGCATCAGACTGCCGGACCCTTTAATCCAGTATCCTCCATCCCGCTGCTGCCGGAAGGAGTATTATTTGCCCTATCAAGATCCGTGCCACCGGCGGGAGGAATGGTTCGTCAGGATCCTGCCGGATATTTCAGGATGCATGACCTGTCAGCAATGTGCCGGTTGTGCCCACAATACATCTGCAGCGAAAAGAATATGGACAGGCAAGGCAGCGGACCAGAGAAAAAAGGATCGAATATGGAACCAGCGGTTGTTTATACGGCTTGTAAATCAACGCACACCAAAGAGCGGATATTGACAGGGTAAGGAGAAGAAGATAGCATTGCAACACACATGGCGCATAATCCGTTTGATCAGGAGATCGATTTCCCGATGGAGCTGAAAGAGCTGCTTGTCGTTATCTCCCATAGCAGCATTGTCATTCCCGAAGAGATTCCTCTGCAGAGTCTTTCGGAACGTTTCCCCCTCCTGCTGAAGAATGTGGACTGGTATACAAACTGGTTGTATGATTTCAGGGATCTGCTGGATAGCCGGCAGGTCGTTTTCCCTTACTGCAGCCTCATTCTCGATGCAAACCGGCATCCCGATATCATTGAAGACAGCGTGCCTTTGCGCGATATGCACGATGAACCTGTTTACCGGAGCGGGGCCGAGCCCGACGGCCGGCTACGCAGAACTCTTGCCGGTAAATATCTGGCGCCCTTCAACAAAGCCATAGAAGATTATATTGTATCCGGGGCAGGATTTCTCCTGGACGGACATGCAACGGTGACCGCCCGCGGTGTCGCCGATGACCAGATTGATCTGATGAACGTGCAGCATTCCGCCCTGGACGACGAACCGTGCAATTTTTGCCCTGATATTTATATAGAAGCGTATGCGGCAGAATTGCGCAAAAGGCTGCCGGAGGTCAGGGTGACTGTCAATGGTTCCGAGTATTTTTCCGTATATGGTCATGTGTGCGCCCAACACTCGGTCAATGCGATGGGCAGGGTCGGCAGGCGGGTGCCGGCAATCCTCCAGGAGACCAATCAGCAGCTGTACATGAATCCGGATAATACGCCGGACATGGCGGCAATCAACCGGTTGCGTCGCATATTTGCCCAATCTCTTTATGCGGCCTGTCTCGCGGTTCGCAGTCTCAGTGAGGAGCGTGCCCATGATCAACCTGCATAGCGGCAGGCAGACCTTTGAATTTGACTGCGGCGCCAAATGTCTCCAGATTGTCATGGCCTACTACGGGGTTGATATCCGGGAAGACGAATTGATCAGGGCCCTGGGAACGGGAAAGGACGGCACCCGGGTGGATAAGATGATTTCGGTGGCTGAAAATCATGGCTTCGTGGTGGAAGCAAAGGAGCATTGGACCATCAGGGAGGCGAAAAAGTATATTGACCAAAAGCATCCCGTCATTATCCTGCTCCAGGCATGGGCCGACAGGTTCATGACCCAGAAGGAGTGGCGGAACGATTTCGATGACGGCCATTATGCTGTCCTGATCGGTTACGCCAGGGGCGTTCTGCTTTTTGAGGATCCGGCGACATTTCGGATGACCTGGCTCCGGGAGTATGAATTGCTGGCGCGGTGGCACGACCTGGATCGCAGCCGGAACCGGAAATATGAGCAATTCGGCATGGTCCTGCAGGGCCGGGAGCCCATGCTGCAGATGGCTGATCATATGGATTGAACATGAATATTGGCAGTGCCTGCAGACAGGATTACCAGGCATATTTATTGCAGCTCTTTGTTTGCTGTTGCCGTGCGTATGATCGGTGGGAAAGCGGAATATACAAACGTTGCGACCAGGATTCATTGTGCCACAATGTGAACAACGTGTTGTATCTTCATTTCTTTTTTGACTTGTGTCCCGCTGGTCCCGTATAATGAGATTAAGGAACGGGGAGAAAACCGGAGAAAAAGGCGCACCTGTTGTCCAGCAGGTGCGGAAAACCATGGATCCATGAGATGAACGGGCCCCCTCGGAGAGAGGCGGCCCGGCTTTTTTTCACCATGGCAATAAAAGATGGAAATAAATATAACGGTACCGGAAAGGAGGTAAACATGAATACGCAACGAAGTCTGCAATCGCGAACAAATATTTTTCCGCAGGCCCTGGTCGCCCTGCTGGCGCTAGGGGCCTTCATGGTGATCGGAGGCGCTTTTACCAGTGCGTTCGCCATGGAGCACGGCCAGCCTGAAATGAAAAAGGAGCAGCAGGTGCCGGATGTGGAACACCCTATGATGAAACCGAAGATGTACAGTAAGGAGATGAGGTGTCCGAATTGCGGCATGATGATTAACATGTGGGCCCGGACCAGGCATTCGTTTCATCATCTCGAGGGTGATTTCACCACATGTTCTATTCGCTGCATGGCAGACAAGGCTGTCAGCTCCGAAGCCGAACCCTCTGCGGCCCAGGTTGCGCTGTATCTTGATCCTGATACAATGGTGCCGGTTGAGAAAGCTGTTTACGTCATTGGTTCAACAGCGCCCGGCACCATGACCATGCAATCGAAGATAGCCTTTGCCGACACTTTGTCGGCAGAGCAGTTTGCCGCAACCTATGGCGGCGAAGTTGTGGATTTTCAGGGCGCGTATCTTGCGGCCAAAAAAGAGCTGGCGAAATCCAGGATGCTCATCGATCAGAAGAGAAAGAAAACAGGAAAAATCAAGGAGCCAACTGAAACTGATACCTGTGTTGTTTGCGGTATGTATCCGGCAAAGTACCCGAAGCATCATAATCAGATATGGGCTAAGGACGGAAGCACTCTGCATTTTTGCTCAACCCAGTGCATGGTCAATTTTAACGCTGATCCGGCAAAATATAAGCAGGAGCCGGTTCAGACCAATATGGCCTGGGTCACCCTTTATTCCGACGGGATGTATGAAAGCGCTTTTGGGGTGTATTATGTTGTCGGCTCAAATGTTGACGGCCCCATGGGCAAGGAGGCAATTCCCTTCAAACTCAAAAAGAACGCGAATGAATTTGTCGCTGTCCATGGGGGAAAAATAGTCAGCTTCTCCCAGTTGACCCCTGAGCTGGTAATGGATGGGAAGTAATATGTAAAGTGTGCGGTGCTGCCTGGTTGTATATCCTGCGCAAGGGCATCTGCCGGGAGATCAGGATATCTGTTGAACGACCCTGCCGTCTTCATCCAGGCGGCAGGCTTTCATAAAGGGGTCGTGGTAAAAGGTGAACCAGCATTCCTGATCACGGTAATGGGGAATAAGGTTTTCCTTTTGTTCGATGAGGTCCAGGGGAAAGTTGTCATAGGCCATGATCCACAGAGGGTTGGTATGGGTGTGGGTGGGAAGCACGTCGCCCAGATGGATTGCGCATCCCTCGCTTCCCCGGATCACCACTGCCTGGTGGCCGCGGGTATGGCCGCCGGTGTGGCGCGTCGTAACCCCCGGCACTATTTCCCTGTCACCTTTTATCGTTACCAGGTTCCCCCCTGAATTGAGGCCGGCAAAATTGGCCGGCCAGTAGGTATGGGCCGCCCTGCTGTTGGGATGCATGATATCGTGCCACTCCATGGATTGAATGACATGCTTGGCTGCGGGAAAGGTTAATTCAGGGGCGCCTTGGGCATCGTGCATGACAATGCCGCCGGCATGATCAAAATCGCCATGGGTGAGGATGACATAGTGGATGTCCTGGCGCTGCAGGCCGAGCTTTTCCAGGCTCTCCGGTACTGACCAGGGGTGACGGACCCGGAAAATCTGCTGCTGTTTTTCAGTCAGTTTGTTGCCGAGGCCTGTGTCGATAACCAGGTTGAATTCATCGGTCTGCACCAGGAGCGGGGCATTGGGCATCCTGATGTAATTCTGCTCATCTGCCGGAAACCGTTTCTGCCACAGCGCCTTGGGGACCGCACCATACATGGTGCCCCCATCCAGTTCAAAAATCCCCCCTTCAAGCCAGGTTATGGAGATGTCTCCCAGTGATAATCGGTTCATGTCCTATCGTTTAGGTTTATTTGTAGTATAAAAATAATCTATTCAAATTCCAGGATAACCTGGTCGACATGCAGGCTGTCACCGAGTTGAACGACGATTTTCGAAATGACCGCGTCCCGGGTTGCCCGTAGCACGTTTTCCATCTTCATGGCCTCGATAATGGCCAGCTCCTCACCGGCTTTGACCTCCTGTCCTTCCTCGACCGAAAGTCTGACGAGCAGGCCGGGCATGGGCGCCAGCAGGAAACCGGCCATGCCGGTATCATCCTGCGCGGGCATGATCCGGTACAGTTCCGCCGCCCTTGGGGTCATGACCATGCCGTCCGTTCGCAGGCCGCGGTGGGTAATGGCGTAGCGGATTCCGCGCCGTTTGACCTGGAAGCAGCACGACTGACCGTTAATTGTCCCGCGGAAGAGGGGTTGGCAGAAACACCAATCCGTGTGGATGGTATAATGCTCACCCTGGTATTCAACGTGATGCTCGCTTTTTGCCTGGAAAGGGCTCACCTTGACCTGGTGGTGTTCATTGTCGATGATCACCACCCATTCATCCATGACCCGGCGTTCATGCCCGGCCAGTTGGCCGCTTAATTTTGCCGCCCGGTCCATGTACAGCCGGTGCATGACGCTGAGCACGACAATCCGCAGAGCCGGGTCATCCTGGACTATGTCCTCCTTCTGAAATCCGTCCGGATATTCCTGGGCGATAAAGTTGGTGGAGAGCCTCCCTTCCCTGAAGCGGGGATGGGCCATGATGGCCGCGAGAAAGCCGATGTTGTGCTTGATGCCGCGGATGAGGTATTCATCCAGGGCATCCTGCATGAAGCGGATGGCGGAATCGCGGTCTTCGCCCCAGGTGATCAGTTTGGCGATCATCGGGTCGTAGTACATGGAAATTTCCCCGCCTTCAAATACACCGCTGTCAACACGGACCCTTTCCGCTTCCTGTTCGGGCGGTTGATAGTAGACCAGCCGGCCCATGGAGGGCAGGAAGTCCCGAAACGGATTCTCAGCGTAAATACGGGACTCTATGGCGCTGCCGTTCAGCTTGACATCCTTTTGGGAGAGGGGCAGTTTCTCGCCGGCGGCAACCTTGAACATCAGTTCAACCAGGTCCAGGCCGGTGACCATTTCGGTGACCGGATGCTCAACCTGCAGCCGGGTATTCATCTCCAGAAAATAGAAATTCCGCTCCTGATCAACGATGAATTCAACCGTGCCGGCCGAGGAGTAGTTGACTGCCCGTGCCAGCGCTGCAGCCTGCTCGCCCATGGCCCGGCGGGTATCTTCGTCAACAAAGGGAGAGGGGGCCTCCTCGATGATTTTCTGGTGGCGCCGCTGGATCGAGCATTCACGTTCGCCCAGGTAGATGATGTTGCCATGGGTGTCGGCCATGATCTGGATTTCGATGTGCCGGGGTTCTTCGATGAACTTTTCAATCAGGATGCGGTCATCACCAAAATAGGACATTGCTTCGCTGGCGCATCGCTCAAAGCCTTCCTGACACTCCCGGTCGCTGCGGGCGACGCGGATTCCCTTGCCGCCGCCGCCTGCCGAAGCCTTGAGCATGACCGGATAGCCAATTTCGCGGGCTACCCTGACAGCATGGTCCTTGTTACTGATTATCCCGTCAAAACCCGGAATGGTATTGACCCCGGCGTCGGCGGCGATCCTCTTGGAGGTGATCTTGTCGCCCATGGCCGTGATTGCGTCGGCGGGCGGGCCGATAAAGGTGATTGACTCCCGTTCGAGCAGTCGGCAGAATTCGGGATTTTCAGACAAAAAGCCATAGCCCGGATGAATTGCCTGGGCTCCGGTTTCCCGGCAGGCCTGGACGATCCTTTCCATATTGAGGTAACTGTCCCTGGCCGGGGGCGGACCGATATTGATGCTTTCATCAGCCTTCTGCACGTGCAGAGCTCCCCTGTCGGCATCGGAATAGATCGCGACAGTGGCAATGCCCATGGCCCGGGCCGTTTTGATGACCCGGCAGGCAATTTCACCCCGGTTGGCAATGAGAATGGTAGTGAACATGAGGATATACCTACAGGGGAATATTCCCGTGCTTCCGCCACGGGTTTTCCAGTTTTTTGTCTTTCAGCATGGCCAGGGACCGGCAGATTCGTTTGCGGGTATGGCGGGGCATGATGACATCATCGATAAAACCCCGGCTGCTGGCCACAAAAGGATTGGCAAAGCGTTCCATGTAGTCACTGGTGCTCTGCCGGATTTTTTCAGGGTCGGCGGCATCCTTGCGGAAAATAATTTCCACCGCCCCCTTGGGCCCCATGACCGCGATCTCTGCCGTGGGCCAGGCAAAGTTGACGTCACCGCGCAGATGCTTGGAGGACATAACATCATAGGCGCCGCCGTACGCCTTGCGGGTGATCAGGGTAACCTTGGGAACCGTGGCTTCGGCATAGGCATACAACAGTTTTGCCCCGTGCTTGATGATGCCCCCGTATTCCTGGGAAGTGCCCGGCAGAAAGCCCGGGACATCGACAAAGGTGATAATGGGAATGTTGAAAGCGTCACAGAAGCGCACAAATCGTCCTGCCTTGCGGGAAGAGGCAATGTCGAGACAGCCGGCCAGGACCATGGGTTGGTTGGCGACAATGCCGACAGTGGAGCCCTGCATGCGGGCAAAGCCGATGATTATATTGGCGGCGTATTCCGGCTGCAGTTCAAAAAAATCTCCTTCATCCACCACCTTGTAAATCAGTTCCTTCATGTCATAGGACTTGTTGGGTTCATGGGGTATCAGGGAGTCCAGGGATTTTTCCATGCGGTCGGCCGGGTCATTGCATGGCCAGGTGGGCGGTTTTTCCTTGTTATTGGACGGCAGGAAGTTGATGAACCGCCTGAGCATCAGCAGCCCTTCCACGCCATTGGAAAAAGCAAGGTCGGCAACCCCGGAACGCCGGGAATGGGTTAAAGCTCCGCCCAGGTCTTCGGCGGTGACTTCTTCATGGGTCACGGTTTTGACGACCTCCGGGCCGGTGACAAACATGTAGGAGCTGTTTTTGATCATGAAAATAAAATCGGTCATGGCCGGCGAGTAGACAGCGCCGCCGGCACAAGGCCCCATGATGATCGATATCTGCGGAATAACACCGGATGCCAGCACATTGCGCTGAAAGACGTCGGCATATCCGGCCAGGGCGTCAACCCCTTCCTGGATGCGGGCTCCGCCTGAATCGTTAAGGCCGACCACCGGGGCGCCGACCTTGATGGCATGGTCCATGATCTTGCAGATCTTTTCCGCATGGGCCATGGAGAGTGAACCGCCAAAGACGGTGAAATCCTGGCTGAACACAAAAACAAGCCGGCCGCAGACAGTTCCGTAACCGGTAACCACTCCGTCCCCGGGGATTTTCTGATTGTCCATGTCAAAATCGACACAGCGGTGCTCGACAAACATGTCCCATTCTTCGAAGCTGCCTGCATCAAGGAACAGTTCAATCCGTTCGCGGGCGGTCAGCTTGCCCTTGGCATGCTGCTGGTCTATACGCCGCTGTCCGCCTCCCAGGCGGGCGGCGGCGCGTTTTGCGTCAAGCTGGAGTATGATATCCTGCATAGTTTACCTCAGATCACCCTTTGGAACATATTTCAGTCAGGACGCCGTGGGTGGATCCAGGGTGGAGAAAAGCGATGCGCTTCCCCCCTGCTCCTGCCACGGGTTTTTCATTGATGAGTTGACAGCCATGTTCATCGGCACGGTCAAGTTCCTCCTCAATATTGTCGCTCAGGTAGCCGATATGATGGATTCCTTCCCCGCGTTTTGCGAGAAACCGGGCGATGGGACTGTCCGGGCCGGTGGGTTCGAGAAGCTCAATATGGGTTTCACCCACCGTGAAAAAAGCGGTCCGCACCATTTGCGACGCAACTTCTTCCACGCGTTCACAGGTAAGCCCGAGAACCTCTTCATAAAAAAGCCTGGCCCGGGCAATGGAATGCACCGCTATGCCCAGGTGATCAATTTTTTTTATCATATGCTATTTTACCTGTTACCGGCGGTATTCACCAAAAACTTTTCGTAAAACATTGCAGATTTCGCCAAGGGAACAGTAGCTGCGAACCGCTGCCATGACCGGCTCCATGAGTGACGAATCGCTGCCGGCAGTCCGTTCAAGCTCCTGCAGGGCGTTTGCGGCGTCATGCCGGTTCCGCCCGGATTTGACCTCGGCCAGCCGCCTGATCTGCTGCTCTTCCACCCGGGCGTCCACCCGCATGGCGGGCACGGATTTTTCCTCGGCCACCCTGAACTCGTTGACCCCGACAATGATCCGCTTCCCCTGTTCAATTTCCTGCTGGTAGCGGTAGCTGGCATCCTCAATCAGACTCTGGATGAAACCGGACTCAATGCAGGCGACAACGCCGCCGGCGTCGTCGATCCGGTTGAGAAGGGCAACGGCTTCATGCTCGATACCGTCGGTGAGCTGTTCGATATAATACGAACCGGCCAGCGGGTCAACTGTATCTGCAACGCCTGATTCATGGGCGATAATCTGCTGGGTCCGCAGGGCCGTGCGCACCGAGTCCTCTGTGGGCAGGCCCAGGGCTTCGTCGCGGGAGTTGGTATGCAGGGACTGGGTCCCCCCCAGTACCGCGGCAAGGGCCTGGATAGTCACCCGGACGATATTGTTGTCGGTCTGCTGGGCCGTCAGGGTGTTGCCGGCAGTCTGGGTGTGGAAGCGGAGCATCATCGAGGCCGGGTCGGCGGCGTTGAACCGGTTTTTCATGATCCTGGCCCAGAGGCGCCGGGCAGCCCGAAACTTGGCTGCCTCCTCCAGCAGGTTGGAAGAGGCGTTAAAGAAAAAGGCCAGCCGTTTGGCAAAAACTTCCAGCTCCAGGCCGGCATCCAGGGCGGTCTGGACATAGGTAATGCCGTTGGCCAGGGTAAAGGCGACTTCCTGGGCCGCTGTTGAGCCGGCCTCGCGGATGTGGTAGCCGGAGATGGAGATGGTGTTGAACTGCGGCGCATGCTCGGCGCACCAGCGGAAAATATCGGTGATCAGGCGCAGGCTGGGGCGGGGCGGGAAGATATAGGTGCCCCTGGCAACATATTCCTTGAGAATATCGTTCTGGATGGTCCCCCGCAGTTTCCCGGATGAAACTCCCTGCCTCTCGGCCACTGCAATATACATTGCCAGCAGGATCATGGCCGGGGAATTGATGGTCATGGAGGTGGATATTTTATCAAGGGGGATCTGGTCAAAGAGAATTTCCATGTCCGCCAGGGTGTCGATGGCAACACCGACCTTGCCGACTTCGCCGAGGCTCATGGGATCATCGGAATCGTAGCCGATCTGGGTGGGCAGGTCAAAGGCGACGGACAGGCCGGTCTGGCCCTGGTCAAGCAGGTAGCGGTACCGCTGGTTGGACTCGGCCGCCGTGGAGAATCCGGCATACTGGCGCATGGTCCAGAGCCGGCCCCGGTACATGGTCGGCTGGACCCCGCGGGTAAAGGGGTAGCGGCCGGGAAAACCGATATCTTCCAGGTACCTGTCGTTTATCTCGTCCGGGACGGCAAGCCGGGGAACAACCTGTTCCCCGTGGCGGGTGAACCGGTCTTTCCGTTCCGGAAACCTGGCCAGGCTTTCGGCAAGTTCATTGTCGATCCATTCCTGATGAGCGGGATTTTTTGCAGTCATTGGCTGGATTCCTGTCCAAGTTTTTTCACTATTTCCTGTGCCGCAAGCCTGGGGTCGGTTTTTCCGCCCGGCGCAATCAGCCCGGATATTTTCGGACGCAGCATCTCCATGGCCCAGTCCATGGTTTCAAGGGCAAATGAGTGCTGCCGTCTTTTCTGCAGGGTGTTGTCCTGGCGGAATTGTTTTGCCATCAGCATGATGCGGTCCAGCACCATGTCCAGCCCCCGGTCTTCACTGGCAACTGTCCTGAGCAGTCGCAAATCCCGGTCGGCGGTGTCGGTAAAAACGGCTCCCAGGTCCAGGGCCAGCTTGTCGGCGCCCGGCTGATCGGCTTTGTTGATCACCAGCAGGTCCGCCACCTCGAGTATTCCGGCCTTCATGGCCTGAACGTCGTCGCCGAACCCCGGCGCCAGCACCATCACAGTCATATCGGCCAGCCTGATGATATCCATTTCGGTCTGACCGACGCCAACGGTTTCTATGATGACGGTCTGGCAGCCGCTGGCAGCCATGATCCGGACTGCGGCCCCGGCCGACGCGCACAGGCCGCCAAGCCTTCCGCGGGTGGCCATGGAGCGGACGACAACCTCCCTGTCCAGTGCGTGGGCCATCATCCGGATGCGGTCGCCGAGGATCGCTCCGCCGGATACCGGGGAGGAGGGATCAATGGCAACAATGCCGACCCGCTGGTTCTGATCGCGCAGATGGCGGATGAGGCCGGCGGTCAGGGTTGATTTGCCCACGCCGGGCGGGCCGGTGATGCCGACCACCAGGGATTGTTCGATCCTCGTCTGGTCCAGTCCCGCAAGGATCCGGGCGGCGGCAGGATCCTGATCCTCGACCAGGGATATGGCGCGGCCGATGCTCCGGGAGTCGCCGCGGTGCAGTTGTTGAAGGAGCTCCATGGTGTCCGTCAGCTACGATGGCTGTGATGTTTGCGGCAGGCTGAGCGAAAGGCCTCGATGATCGTTTCAATCGGGGTGCCGGGGGTGAAGATAGCCTCGATCCCTGCCTGTTTAAGCGGTTCGATATCCTCGTCCGGAATAATGCCGCCGCCGAGAACCGGGATGTCCCCCGCCCCGGCATTTCGCAGGGCCTCAATGACCGCGGGGAAAAGGCGGACATGGCCGCCGGACATGGAGGAAAGGCCGACCGCGGCGACATCCTCCTGGACTGCGGAGGCGGCAATTTCTTCCGCGGTTCGCCGGATGCCGGTATAGACAACTTCAAATCCCGCATCGCGCAGGGCCCGGGCGATGAATTTGGCGCCGCGGTCATGGCCGTCAAGGCCGGGTTTTCCGATCAGAACCCTGTATTGTTGAGCCATTTACATCCCCTGAAAGATATTTTTACAGAATTTGCCGATGGTTCCAAGGTTTTCGCAGACCTGGATGCCGTGTTCGCCCATGGCCTTTATTTTAGCCTGGGCTGTGCCGGATCCGCCGCTGATGATCGCGCCGGCATGGCCCATTCTTCTTCCTGGAGGGGCGGTCAGCCCGGCAATAAAGCCGACAACCGGTTTGTCCAGGTGAGCGCCGATAAACGCTGCCGCCTCTTCTTCGGCATTGCCGCCGATCTCGCCGACCATGACGATACCCCTGGTCCGGGGATCGTCCCTGAAGGCGGCAAGGCAATCAATGAAACTGGTGCCGATCACCGGGTCGCCGCCGATACCCACACAGGTTGACTGGCCCAGCCCAACGCTGGTGAGCTGGTGGACGACTTCGTAGGTCAGGGTGCCGGACCGGGAAATAACGCCGATGGAACCAGGGGTGTGGATGGATCCGGGCATGATGCCGATCTTGCAGACACCGGGGGTGATTATGCCGGGACAGTTGGGTCCGATCAGGCGGCAGTCAGTGGTTTTGAGATAGCGGTAGGTTCGCAGCATATCGTGGACCGGAATGCCCTCGGTGATGCAGACAACGAGTTTGATGCCCGCGTCAGCTGCCTCGAGGATGGCATCGGCGGCAGACCCCGGCGGAACAAAGATCAGCGAGGTGTTGGCGCCGGTTGTATCAACCGCCTTGCGGACGGTGTTGAAAACAGGCACGCCATTGATGACCTCTCCTTCCTTGTTCGGGGTTACTCCGGCAACTATGCGGGTGCCGTAGCGCAGACACTGCCCGGCATGAAAGCTTCCTTCCCGGCCGGTTATTCCCTGGACAACGACCCTGGAGTCCTGATCTGCAAAGATGCTCATGGCCTGGCCGCGATTGCTGAAATTTTTGTTGCCGCATCATTGAGGTCCCGGGCGGTGATCAGGTCCAGGCCCGACTCGGCAAGGATCCTGCGGCCCTCTTCTTCATTGGTGCCTTCCATGCGGATGACCACCGGCACCCTTAAGCCGACCTTCCCGGCCGCTTCAACCACCCCCCTGGCCAGGACATCACAGCGCAGAATGCCGCCGAAGATATTGATCAGGATTCCCTTGACCCTGGCATCGGAGAGAATGATGCGAAAGCCGTTTTCGATCATGTCGGCATTGGCGCCGCCGCCGACATCAAGGAAATTTGCCGGCTCGGCGCCGGCAAGCTTGATGATGTCCATGGTCGCCATGGCCAGCCCGGCCCCGTTGACCATGTTGCCGATATTGCCGTTCAGGTTGATGTAGTTGAGGTTGTGCCTGGCCGCTTCCGCCTCCAGTGGATCCGTGTTTTCGGATTCTTTCATTGCCGCCATTTCCGGATGACGAAAAAGGGCGCTGCCGTCAACCTCGACCTTGCCGTCAAGGGCGATGATCCTCCGGTCGGTGGTGATGACCAGCGGATTGATTTCGGCCAGGAGAAGATCTTTGCCGATCACCAGCCGGTAGAGCCCGGCCAGCAGTGAGCTGAAGCCGCGGAGGAGTTCTCCCTGCAGGCCGAGGCCGAATCCGGCCTGCCGGAGATGAAAGGGTTGCACTCCCAGGAGCGGGTCAATCATGATCCTGATGATCCTGTCCGGATCAGCGGCCGCCACTTCCTCAATATTCATCCCCCCCTCACTGGAGGCGATAATGGCAATCCCGGCGCTGGTCCGGTCGGGAAGGATCGAGAGATACAGTTCCCGCTCGATGGCAACCCCCTGCTCAACCAGGACCTTGCTGACCGTGAACGTCTGCGAGCCGGTCTGGGCCGTCTGCAGGTTCATGCCAAGGATTTCTTCCGCTGCCTGGCGGAGTTCCGCCATGCTGTGCGCGACCTTGATGCCTCCAGCCTTGCCCCGTCCGCCGGCATGGACCTGTGCCTTGACTACAACGGGAAACGCGAGCCGGTTGGCGGCCTCTTCGGCCTCCTGGACCGTTGAGGCGATCAATCCTTCAGGTACGGCGATGCCGGCGCTGCGAAACAGCTCCTTGGCCTGGTATTCGTGGAGTTTCACTCAGGGTATCCAAGGGTTTTCAGGTCCCGGGTTATCTCGTCCAGGATGGTCGGATCGTCAATGGTTGACGGCATGCGGTATTCTTTGCCGGCGGCGATGGAGCGCATGGTGCCGCGCAGGATCTTGCCGGACCTGGTTTTGGGCAGCCGTTTGACCACCGCGGTTTCCCGGTAGCAGGCAATGGGCCCGATCTGGTGGCGGACCATCTGGACAAGCTCGTTCTTGATCTCTTGCTCATCCCTGGCAACGCCGGCCTTGAGCACGATGAGCCCAATGGGTTTCTGTCCCTTCACTTCATCGTCGGTGCCGAAAACAGCGCATTCGGCAACGTCCTGATGGGTGGCGATGACCTCTTCCATGGCTCCTGTTGACAGCCGGTGGCCGGCGATATTGATGACATCGTCCATCCTGCCCATGACGTAGACGTAGCCGTCTTCGTCGATGTAGCCGCCGTCGCTGGTCTCGTAGTAGCCGGGAAAGGTTTTCATGTAGGATGAAACGAATCGGTCGTCGTTGCGCCAGAGGGTGGCCAGGGTGCCGGGAGGCAGGGGCAGTTTGACAACAATATTTCCTTCAACGCCGGGCCCCACCTCCTTGCCGGCATGGTCCAGGACCCGCACGTCATAGCCTGGAACCGGTTTGGTCGGCGATCCTGCCTTGACCGGGAACTCTTCGATACCCATGGGGTTGGCGACGATTGCCCAGGCAGTCTCGGTCTGCCACCAGTGGTCGATGACCGGCACCTGCAGGAGCCTGCCTGCCCAGTGATAGGTGTCCGGGTCCAGCCGTTCTCCGGCAAGGAACAGGGTTTGAAAATCGCTGAGGTCGTATTGCTTGCGCAGCTGCCCGTGGGGATCCTCTTTTTTGATGGCCCGGAACGCGGTCGGTGCGGTGAACAGCACCTTGACCTTGTGCTGGTTGATGACCCGCCAGAATGCCCCGGCATCCGGGGTGCCGATGGGCTTGCCTTCGTAGATGATGGTGGTGCAGCCATGCAGCAGCGGAGCGTACACGATGTAGGAATGACCGACGACCCAGCCCACGTCGGAGGCTGCCCAGTAGACGTCGCCCGGGTTCACGTTGTAGATGTTCTTCATGGACCACTTAAGGGCCACGGCATGGCCGCCGTTGTCCCGCATTACCCCCTTGGGCATGCCGGTTGTTCCGGAGGTGTAGAGAATGTAGAGCGGATCGGTGGCCTTGACCGGCACACAGTCCACAGGTTCCGCTTCCCGGACAATATCGGTCCAGCTGAGGTCGCGGCCGGCCTGCAGTTCAGCGGTCACGAAGTCACGTTGAAAAACGATGCATTTTTCCGGCTGGTGATCAGACTGACTGATGGCATCGTCGACCAGCGGCTTATAGGCCAGGGTCTTTTTTCCTTCGATCGCTCCCGAGGCAATGATGATTGCCTTGGGCCGGGCATGGTCGATGCGGATGGCCAGTTCATGAGCGGCAAACCCGCCGAAAACAACGGAGTGCACCGCGCCGAGGCGGGCGCAGGCCAGCATGGCTACGGCGGCCTCCGGGATCATCGGCATGTAGATAATAACTGTGTCGCCCCGGTTGATGCCTTGGCCGCGCAGGGCGCCGGCAAAAGTCGCCACCTGCTCCTGGAGCTCCCGGTAGGTGATTTTGCGGACAGTGCCGGTCACCGGGCTGTCATGGATAATGGCGGTCTGATCGCCCCGGCCGTTCTCCACATGCCGGTCAACGGCATTGTAGCAGGTGTTCATCTCGCCGCCGCTGAACCACCGGTAGAGCGGGGGTTTAGACCGGTCAAGCACAGCATCCCATTCTTTGTGCCAGTCAATGTCTCGGGCCGCTTCCGCCCAGAATCCTTCCGGATCTTCGAGACTTTTCCGAAATGTTTCTTCGTAGGCTCCCATGTTTTTCGCTCCATTTTTGTCAGGTTGCAGGGAAAACAATGTACTTGATTATGTGTATACCTAATCGGCTGAACGAAGGCAAGAATTTGCGTTAAAATACCATGATGTGTCGCCGGCCCTGGCTTGGCTGTGGACAATGATTGAATTATTTTTAATTCTTACAGAAATTAAAGTGGAAGGGAAGAAAAAGGAAGCCTGTTGGATTCTAAAGCGCCGGTCAGGGCGCTTTCTGCAGGAGCATTGCCGTCCATTCCTCTTCATGTTCGGAGCGGACGAGGCGCATGCTGTTTTCCTGAAAAACATGCGCGATGTTCTTTTCCTGGTCCCCGGTGAGAATGCCGGAAAGGATAATATGGCTGTTGTTCCCGGCAAGCCGCATGATACGCGGGGCCATGTCGACCAGCACATCGTGGACGATATTGGCGCTGATAAGATCGTAGGGCCCTTCCAGTTCCTCCAGGGGACGGGTGGAAACACCGATGTTCCAATCAAAGTGGTTGGCGACAACATTATGCCCGGCAACAGTGACTGCTTCAGGGTCGTTATCGATGGCCATTATCTGGTCGGCGCCGTAGGCGGCTGCCGCCATGGCCAGGATGCCTGTGCCTGTGCCGATATCCAGGACTCTTCGCGGTTTCCGGCTGTGGTCGGTGTCGAAACAGGATGCGATGAGCATGAGCGCCAGCCTGGTTGAAGCATGCTGGCCGGTGCCGAAAGCCATGCCGGGATCCATGGTGATCACATGCTGGTTGGGATCAGGGGTGTATTTTTCCCAGGAAGGCCTGATGACCAGTCCGGGGATTATCTCCACGGTGGAGAAAAACTGCTGCCAGCTGGTTGCCCAGTCCTGGTCGTCAATAATTGCGGTGACCGGCTCATGCAGAATAAGGTTGTAGATGGCAAAAAGCTTTTCCAGTTCCCGGGTGGCTTTCTCCAGGGTTTTTGCTGCTTCCTGTTCAATATTTTTCGCGGAATTGTTTCCTTCTAGGGCAAAAAAGCCGGTGATTGCTTGTTTGTCGGATGAGGGCAGGGGGCGGATTTCAACGCCAACGCCGCTCATCACGCCCATCTGGTCGGCAACAGCTTCGGCTAATTTTTCCGGGCAGGTCACGGTTACGGTCAACCATTTTTTTGTTGATTTCGCTGGCAACGGTTTTCTCCTTCATTGAATCTGCAGCACTTTTGTGCTATGAATTGGAGTTTACTTTATTATTTTATATGATTGCAGATTGCTTCAAGACGAGCTTGTATAACGCATGAAACATACCGTAGAATTTCAACCGGATAATATAACCGTTACCGTCGAAGAGGGCGAGAACTTATTAAGCGTCGCCGCTGCCGCCGGTGTCTATATCCATGCCTACTGCGGTGGGGACGGCGTTTGCGGCAAGTGCAGGATCAAGGTCGACCAGGGCGAGGTGTATGCCGACAGGGCCAGCCTGAAGCAGGAAGAGTGGGACCAGGGCCTGCGTCTTGCCTGTCAGGCCGCTGTTAAGTCGGATTTGAAAATAACGGTGCCGGAGAAATTATCGGATGGCCGCAAGGCGCTGAAGCGAAAACCCAAGACCACCAGGACCATTGCCGCCCGTTCCCTGGAAGCTCTGACCGGCACCTGGGATATTGATCCGCCGGTCACCAAGCTTTTTCTCGAACTCAAGCCGCCGACCATTGAGGATAATATTTCCGACATGCAGCGCGTTATGAGAGGCTTTAAACAGGCCCGGCCCGGGGAAAGTGACCCCTCCTACGATCATCCGGAGCTGATCCGGGAGCTGCCGGCGGTCCTGCGCGAATCCGACTGGAGGGTCACCCTGCTGCTGCTTCATGGCAGGGGGGAAAACGAACCGGTCAGGATCATCGATGTCGAGCCCGGCGATACCACCGCCCGCCTGTACGGCCTCGCCGTTGATATCGGGACCACAACCTGCAGCGGCGTGCTCATCGACCTCAATACCGGCAAGGTCATCGCCGAAGCGTCGGGCTACAATGCCCAGATCAGGTATGGCGAGGATGTTATCTCCCGGATTATTTACGCCGGCAGGGCAGGAGGGCTGCGGGCGCTGCAGGACCGGGTCATATCCACCATCAATGGGATTATTGAGGATATCTGCCGCAGTGTGATCATCAGCCCGGCCGATATCAGCTATATAATGGCGGCGGGCAACACGGTCATGTCGCATCTCCTGCTGGGGCTTGATCCCAAATATATCCGCGAAGCGCCCTATGTGCCCAGTGTCAGCCTGTTCCCGCTGACCAAGGCGGCAGGCCTGGGTATCCATGCTCATCCAAGCGTCCGGCTCTTTCTCTATCCGTGTATTTCCAGTTATGTGGGCGGCGACATTGTTTCCGGCGTCCACGCCTGCCAGATGGCCAAGTCCGAGAAGATAACTCTGTTCATCGATATCGGCACCAATGGCGAGATCGTTGTCGGCAACCGGGACTGGATGGTCTGCACCGCCTGCTCCGCCGGACCGGCATTCGAGGGCGGCGGGATAAAATACGGCATGCGGGCATCGCACGGGGCCATCGAAAATTTTCATATTCACCCGGAAACCTATGATCCGATGATTATCACCATCGGCCGGATAAAGCCCAGCGGGATCTGCGGATCCGGATTGATCTCCATTGTTTCCGAGCTGCTGGAGGCCAAGGTCATCGACCAGCAGGGCAAATTCAACCGCAGTCTTGATCATCCCCGCATAAGGGAGGGGGCGGATGGCTGGGAATATGTTCTCGCCTGGGGTCAGGATTCGCTGCTTGGCGAGGATATCGTCATCACCGAGGTTGACCTGGACAACCTGTTGCGGGCCAAGGGAGCCATGTACGCCGGATACCAGACGATCCTGTCCTCGGTGGGGCTGGGGTTCAATGATCTTGACCGGGTGATCCTTGCCGGTAATTTCGGTGCTTTTATTGATCTGGAGCGGGCCATCTGCATCGGTCTGCTGCCCGATATCGACCGCGACCGGTTTTATTACCTGGGCAATGCCTCCATGCTGGGCTGCCAGATCAGCCTCACCGATGTGAAGCGGTTCAGAGAGAGGGTCCAGGTTCGTCAGCTTATCACCAACATGGAGCTTTCGGAAAATCCGGAGTTCATGACCTTTTACATGGCATCGCTTTTCCTGCCGCATACGGACATGAGTCTTTTTCCGAGTGTGCAGGGCAAGCTGGAGCGTGAGTAAGCATATATTGCGACCTCGCCTGGATCGTTCCGGAAGTCCGTAAGATTTCGAAAATGGTGCGGCAGTTTGATCCATGTTGACAATACAATGCTTATTGTTTAATATGGTATTCTTTTGATGAGTTGACATGCGGGTGTAGCTCAGCTGGTAGAGCACAAGCTTCCCAAGCTTGGGGTCGCGGGTTCGAGCCCCGTTGCCCGCTCCAACGTTGGGCCTGTCAACTTGCCGGTCTGTTTTGCAGCGCAAGGCGGGCCGGATCATACGCGGTTTAGTGCCGCTTGTGAAAGTGGGCTCTGCCCGCTTTTTTTATTGTCTGCAGACAGGCGAAGCGCGAGAGAAGACAGAACAGTGAGTACCGGATCAGAAAGGGTTTTGGCGGCCATTGAAGAATATGCGGCGTCTGTGCTTGACAGCATGGGCATTGAGCTGGTTGAAGTCCAGTACAGACGCGAAGGGCATGGCTGGGTGGTGCGGTTGTATATAGACAGGGAAGAAGGCGTTACCATTGATGATTGCGCCGCGGTCAGCCGGGAAATCAGCACCTGGCTGGACGTGGAGGATCTCATCGAGCACGCATATCATCTCGAAGTCTCTTCTCCCGGACTTGAGCGCCCTTTGAAAAAAGTGAAGGATTTTGAACGGTTTGCCGGCCGCAAGGCCCGGGTCAAGCTGCGGGTGCCATTGAACGAGCAGAAGGTTTTTATCGGCATCATTGATCGGGTCGACGAGGAGAATGTTGTTCTGGATGTCGACGGGAAACCGATGAGTTTGTTATTTGATAATATTGCCAAGGCAAGGCTGCTGCTGTAAGCAGCCTGCCGTAAATATGGAGTAGAGGATACTCTGAGCAGGTGATGGCAACTGTGCCAGGTGGAGCAGAAACATGAATACAGAAAATTTAAAACGGATAATTGATCAGATCAGCCGCGATAAGGGTATTGACCGGGCACTGCTGGTTGAGGCTATTGAAGAGGCTGTCAGGTCGGCGGCCCGGAAAAAATATGGCAGCCGGCGGGATATCGAAGTGCAGTTCAACGAAGAGACCGGCGAGATAGAGGTCTTTCAATACCGTACTGTTGTGGAAACCGTTGAAGACGAGGAAACCGAAATTTCTCTGGATGAAGCCAGGCGGCTGGACCCGGATGTTGAGGTTGAAGACGATCTGGGAGAAAAAATTCTCGATATAGGTGATCTCGGCCGGATCGCCGCCCAGTCGGCAAAGCAGGTCATCATCCATCGCATGCGCGACGCGGAGCGTGATGTTATTTATGATATGTTCCGCGACCGGCAGGGATCAATCGTCAACGGTATTGTGCAGCGATTCGAGCGGGGCAACATGATCATTAACCTGGGCCGGACCGATGCGGTGCTTCCCAGGGACGGCCAGATACCCAAACGCTCTTTTAAACAGGGGGACAGGATTCGGGCATACCTCCAGGAGGTTCGCCAGGAGAGCCGGGATTCCCAGCTGGTCTTGAGCCGCACCTGCAATGAGTTCCTGACCAGGCTGTTTGAAATGGAAGTCCCGGAAATTGCCGAGGGAATCGTAAAAATAATGGGTGTGGCCCGGGAGCCGGGTTTCAGGGCCAAGATAGCCGTCTCTTCAAGCGAGTCCGATGTGGACCCGGTGGGCGCCTGTGTCGGTATGAAAGGCTCCAGGGTGCAGAACGTGGTCCAGGAGCTGCAGGGAGAGCGGATTGATATCGTTCCCTGGAGTCCTGATCCGGCAAAATATGTATACAATGCCCTGGCGCCCGCAGAGGTGTCCATGGTTATTGTTGACGAGGACAATCACCAACTGCTGGTCGTGGTCCCTGATGACCAGCTGTCGCTGGCCATCGGCCGACAGGGGCAGAACGTCCGGCTTGCGTCACGGCTGATGAACTGGCGCATTGATGTGAAAAGCGAGACGCGCTATGCCAATCTGGATGACCCGGGCTACAAGAATCTGGTGGCCGTGGAAGGGGTCGATGAAAGCCTTGGCGATAAGCTTTTCGCCGCGGGTATCAAAAATTCGGCCATGCTTGCCGCGGCAGATATTGAAACGATAATGACCATTGCCAGGGTTGATGAAGAGGCAGCCGAAAAGCTCAAGGATCAGGCCACGCTCAAAGCTGCATCCGGTGTGCCTGAAGTGGCGGCGCCCGAGTCGGAGGAAGAGGTTGTTGCGCAAGAGGTTGAGGCTGCTCCTGATGAGGACAATGACGGTAATCCCGATGCGGGGAGTGAATTTGATGCGGGCAGTGAAGAGCCTGCGGAGAAATGACGTGGATGAAACGTGGTCATGTGCCGATCAGGACCTGTAGAAGTTGCAGAAGAAAAGCGCCGAAACATGAGCTGAGCAGATTTGTCCTGGAACATGGACGCCTGGTGGATGATGATCAGGGCCAGGGCCAGGGCCAGGGCCGGGGATACGGTTTTTATTGCTGTCCTGATACTGCCTGCCGGACAATGATATATAAAAAACTCAGAAAACAAAAAATAGTCAGAGCCGATAAGGAACGAGGACGGGAGTAATTAATGAGCAAGGTTCGCATTTATGAACTGGCCAAAGAGGCTGGGCTCAAGAGCAAGGAATTGGCTGATAAACTGATTGAACTTGGTTATCCGATTAAAAGCCACAGTTCAACGGTTGATGAGGATACTGCCACTGATATCCGCCGTAAAGTACTTGGCAAGGCCACCGTAGAGGTCACCGAGAAACGGATAAAGGTCAAGAAGAGGCCCGAGGAAGACAAAAGGCGGACCACTGTTGTCCGGCGGCGTTCAAAAGCGGATAAGGAAGAGTTGGCCAGGCAGGTCGAGGAAGCCGAAGCTGAAACTGAAATTGAAGCTGAAGCCGAAGTCGATAGCCGAGTCGAACCTGAACCCGAAGCCGCATCCGGAATTGAAGCAGACAAAGAGAGCGGGGAAGCCGCAGGGCAGGAAGCGGAAGTGACTGTCGAAGCGGAAACGGCGCAGGAAGAGGTTGAAGAGGCTCCCGGGATCGAAGAGCCGCTTGAAGAAGATGTCGAAGCTGCCGGTGAAGAAGATCTTGAAGAGCCGCCGGTGGAAGGAGATGCATCGAGAAAACCGGTCAAAAAGGAAAGTAAAAAGCCCCGGAAGCTGGCCAAAGTTGTCGGCAAGGTTGACATTGATGTTGCTGCCGAGACAAGGCCGAGGCCGGTGCGCCGTCCCGCCCGCCCCGCCCCGGTTGGAAAGGACGTGACCGGCGCTCCGGTTCAGGAAGCGGAACCGGCCGGCGGCAAGGGCAAGAAGAAGGGCAAAAGAGTTGTCTCCATCCAGATGGATGATAATGAACGAGTACGGCGAACCGGTAAGCTGCCGACAAAGAAAGGCCGCCAGCGCGTTGATTTTAAGAGCGGCGGAGATGTTGAATTTATGCGCCCCCGCAAAGGGCGCAGGAAAAAAGATATGGGCCGCCGGGAAAGGGAAGCCCAGACTCCGGTTGCTGAAACCAAGGCCATTAAGAAGCGGATCAAGGTTTTTGAGACCATATCCGTCGGCGACCTGGCCAAACGCATGGGAGTCAAATCCAGCGAGGTTATTGCCAGGCTGATGTCCCTGGGAGTACTGGCAACGGTGAACCAGGCCCTTGATGTTGAAACGGCGACCCTGGTGGCCTCGGATTTTGGATTTGAGGTTGAGCAGGGCATGACCCAGGAACTGGAAGTTATCAGTCTGCAGGAACAGGAGGAGGGCGGTGAGGCGGCGCCCAGGCCGCCGGTGGTTACGGTTATGGGGCATGTTGATCACGGTAAAACGTCGATTCTCGATGCCATCCGGAAAACCGATGTAGCCGAAGGCGAGGCGGGCGGAATTACCCAGCATATCGGTGCCTACCACGTTCAGGCGCCTTCGGGGGAAATCGTTTTCGTTGATACTCCCGGTCACGCTGCTTTTACCGAAATGCGTTCCCGCGGCGCCAAGGTAACCGATATCGTTGTCCTGGTGGTTGCCGCGGATGACGGCGTTATGGAGCAGACCAAGGAGGCCATCGCCCATGCCAAGGCCGCGGAGGTTCCAATCGTCGTTGCGGTGAACAAGATCGATAAGGATAATGCCGATCCGGAAAGAGTTAAACGCGAGTTGAGTGACTACGGCCTCATACCGGAAGGTTGGGGCGGAGATACGATATACTGCGAGACATCGGCCAAGAAGAATATCGGCATTGATGAACTTCTGGAAAACATTCAGCTCCAGGCAGAGGTTCTCGAGCTCAAGGCCGATCCCAAGCGAAAAGCGCGGGGAACGGTCATAGAGGCGCAGCTGCATAAAGGCCGCGGTCCGGTGGCAACGGTTCTGGTGCAGCAGGGAACGCTGCGGAGCGGCGATTATTTTGTCTCCGGTCAGTTTTCCGGCAAGGTGCGATCGCTCTCCAATGATCGAGGCGTCCAGGTTCAGGAGGCCGGGCCTTCAATGCCGGTGGAAGTCCAGGGACTTTCGGGCGTGCCCCAGGCTGGTGATGAATTTATTGTCGTGACTGACGAGAAAATGGCCAAAAGCGTCAGCGAATCACGTCAGCTCAAGGCCCGTGAGCATGAACTGGCTGCCGCATCCAAGGTGTCTCTTGACAACCTGTTTGAAAAGATGGCCGAGCAGGAGCTCAAGGAGTTGCGGGTTGTTCTGCGGGCAGACGTTCAGGGTACCCTGGAGGCGTTTGGACAGGCAGCGGAAAAACTCTCCACCAGCGAGATCCGGGTCCGGGTCCTTCATGAGGGCGCTGGTTCGATCACCGAGAACGATGTTCACCTGGCTGCTGCTTCGGATGCGATCATTATCGGCTTCAATGTTAGGCCGACGGTGAAGGTTAAGGAGCTGGCCGAACAGGAGCATGTGGATATCCGGTTTTATGACGTTATCTATCACGCCCTTGAGGACATTGAAAAAGCCATGGTGGGGATGCTGGAGCCGACCTTTGAGGAAAAGGTCATCGGCACGGCGGATGTCCGCCAGACCTTTCATGTGCCCAAGATCGGAACCATTGCCGGGTGCGCAGTCATCGACGGCAAGATAGAGCGCAACGCCAAAGTTCGCGTGTTGCGGGACGGCGTTGTCATTTATACCGGCAATATAGGTTCGCTTAAACGATTCAAGGAGGACGCCAAAGAAGTCCTCACCGGATATGAGTGCGGAATCGGGGTGGAAAACTTCAACGACATCAAGGTGGGCGACCAGCTTGAGGCGTTTGTGATGGAGGAGGTTGCGGCAACCCTGTAGCATGAGAGGATGCAGGCGATTCGGGGACCGGTTGCAACAGGTCCGTTTCGCTGTATGCGGTTGAAGTAGTTCGGATATACAATGGGATTTGATTTTACACTGCCCGGCCTGGGCAAACCGGAAAGCTCTCGCCCCAAGCGGGTCGCGGAAGCGATCAAAAACGAGCTGTCGATCCAGCTGCTGCAGAGAGTGAGGGACCCGCGCCTGCGCGAGGTGACCATTACCCGCGTCGAGGTTACTCCCGACCTGAAGCTGGCAAAGGTCTATTTTGACGTTCCTGCCGGCAAGCAAGCCGGCGAGGCCGCCAAGGGATTGAAAAGGGCCAAGGGCTTTTTTCGCAGCCATCTCGCCAAACAGATGAACATGCGGTATACGCCTGACCTGGTTTTTTACCATGACCGGCATTTCGAGGAAACAGAGCGCCTTGAAGACCTGTTTCGGCAGATTGCCGAGCAAAGGAGTTCCGATGAAGACCCTGCCTGAGTCCCTGTTGCAGATCATCCGCAAGACAAATAACATAGTTCTGGTGACGCACATCAACCCGGATGGCGATGCCCTGGGATCCCTCATCGGTCTGGCGGATACGCTGGAGAGGATGGGCAAAAAGGTTTTCAGGTACCTGGAAGAGCCGGTTGCACACCTGTACGAGTTTCTTCCCGACACCGGCCTGATGCAGACCGAAATTCCTGCCCTGCATGATTTTGTCCGCCAGGCAGGTGAGGACGTTCTCTGCATCTCGCTTGACTGCGGAGACCGAAAACGTCTTGGCATGAACGCCGATGAGCTGATGAAGATCCGGCCGTTCGTGGTGATCGATCACCATATGAATAACAACGGATTCGGCGATACCGCATGGATCGACTCCCAGCGGGCGTCAACCGGGGAAATGGTTTTTGATCTGGCCGAAACCCTGGCCCCCCAGATATCCGAAAAGGCGGCGTTAGCTCTTTTTGTGGCCATAGTTACCGATACCGGTTCATTCAGATACGAGTCGACCAACGCCCACACATTTAACGTGGCCAGGAAGCTGGTCGACTACGGGGTCAAGCCCGGCTGGGTTTCAGGACACCTGTATGATAATTATTCGGTTGGGAGATTGCAGCTGCTGCAGAAAGTGCTGGCCACCCTGGAAGTGCTCGGAAATGGACGCGTCGCCATCATCAGGGTTACCACGGATATGCTTGAGAGCACCGGGTGCACCCTGGAGGATACGGAAAATTTCATTAACCTGCCCCGGTCCGTCACCTCGGTCAAGGTTGCTGTGTTTCTGAAGGAAACAGGTTCTGATCGGGTTTCAGTCAGCCTGCGGGCCAAGGACACCTGTGATGTGGCTGCGGTGGCTTCACGGTTTGGCGGCGGCGGGCATCGTAATGCCGCCGGTTTCAGGGCTGCCGAAACAACTGTTGATGAAGTGCGCGACAGGGTGCTATCTGTGCTGTTGGACGAGTTCAGCTGCTGAGAGATGGATGATTGCGGGACCGATGTCCAGGAGCCTGACGATTTTACCGCCGGGATTTTTCTGGTCGATAAGCCCCGGGGAGTCACCTCGTTCAGTGTGGTGCGCCAGGTCCGGCGTCTGCTGGGAATAAAGAAAGTCGGGCATGCCGGGACCCTTGATCCCTTTGCCACCGGTCTGCTGATAATCTGTGCCGGGCGGCCGGCGACCAGACTGATCGAACGTTTCATGGCCGGGACAAAGATATACAGGGCATTGCTGCAGCTCGGCCAGGAGACCGAAACCCTTGATCCGGAAGGAGAGGTTTTCCGGACCTCGCCGGTTCCGGAATTGACCGGGCAAGAGATCAGAACCTGCCTGGGAGATTTTACCGGCCGTCAGCAGCAGGTGCCGCCCAGATATTCGGCGGCCAAATACAAGGGCAAGCCTCTGTATCACTATGCCAGAAAAGGTATAGATGTGGTAAAGGAGCCGAAGGAGATCGAGATATTTTCCATCGACTTCAATGGGTACGATGCCGGCGCTGGCAGGATCGATATAACAGTTGCCTGCAGCCGCGGGACCTATATCAGGGTGCTGGCGGCAGATATCGGGGAAAAAATCGGCTGCGGTGCCCACCTGGTTGAACTCAGGAGGCTCGGCAGCGGTATGTTTTCGGTGGCTGACAGTCTGCCCGGCGAGTCACTGCTGGAGTCGGAAGGCCTGCAGGCGTTGCTGGCAGGGATGATTACCGTGGACAGGGCAGTTGTCATGCTTGATGCAGAGGATGAACGAACGGCCGCGGCAGGACAGGAACCGGTGGAGGCCGGAAGTGATAATAAATGAATGCAACCGTGAGGTTGATGCTTGTTTCAGTTGAATGTTTTTCAATCAATGGTATAGAGTGAAAAAAACTTCCAGTGATTTGGGAAGAAAAAATGGAGGTGCGAAGTGGCACAGCAAGGAATGAAGAAAAAAGAAATAATTGAAAAGTTCAAGACACACGATACCGATACCGGATCTTCTGAAGTGCAGATAGCCCTGCTTTCAGACCGGATCACCTACCTGACTGATCATTTTCAGACCCATAAGAAGGATCATCATTCCCGACGCGGTCTGCTGAAACTGGTCGGACAGCGCCGCAGTCTTCTGCAGTACCTGAAGAGCAAGGACATAAACAGGTATCGTACCTTGATCAAGGAGCTGAACATCCGCAAGTAGCTGGTTCGGCTCAATTTTTCCATCTGGAAGAAGGCGTATCTCGTTGGCAATAACAGCACGCATTGTCCTGTCAGGATGATCGGCGGTTTTGTTGTTCTGTTGGTAGAGTCACCGGTCGGGAGACCGGTGAACCATCACCGGCAGGCGTTCGGTCAAGAGCGGTCAGTTTTACAGAGGAAAACAGTGAGAATCCGATAGGCGGGTTCTGGAGAAAGTCCTTCACTTTTTGAAGGCAGAGCGTTCCGAACGCTTCAGACTGCAAGGAGTATGCATGTATAAGAAAACAGACGTCGAGATCGGCGGCAAGACAATAACCTTTGAGACTGGGAAGATTGCCAAGCAAACCGACGGTTCCGTTGTCGTGACAAGCGGCGACAGTATCGTTCTGGTCACCGCCGTTGCGGATAAAAAACCAAAAAATATGGGGTTTCTGCCCCTGACAATCGAATACCAGGAGCGCATGTATGCTGCCGGCCGTATTCCGGGCAGTTATTTTCGCCGGGAGATCGGCCGGCCCAGTGAAAAGGAGGTGCTGACCTGCCGTCTTACCGACAGGCCCCTTCGGCCCCTTTTTCCCGATGGATACATGTGTGAGACGCAGATTATCTCCACGGTTTTTTCGGCGGATCCGGAAATTGATCCGGATGTCCTGGCCATGAACGGCGCTTCCTTTGCCCTGACTATATCGGATATTCCGTGGAATGGGCCCATTGCCGCGGCACGGGTTGGTTACATTGACGGTGAATTCGTGCTTAATCCCACCACCAGCCAGCTGGAAAAATCAGCCCTGGATCTGGTCATTGCCGGAACCAGGACCGCGGTCGTTATGGTTGAAGGCCGGGCAGGAGAACTGAGCGAAGAGGTGATCCTTGATGCTATCTTTTTTGCCCATCAGGGCATCCAGCCGCTTATTGACATGCAGAATCAGCTGCGTGAAGAGATAGGCAAGCCCAAGCGGCAGGTCGAATCGCCGGCAGTTAATGAACCGCTCAAGGCCAGGGTCGAGGAACTGGCGGCTGACCGTATCCAGACGGTGGTGACAACCGTGGACAAGATGGAGCGCTATGCCGCATATGATGAACTGAAGGCATCGATACTGGAGCAGGTTGACGAGGAATTGTACGAAAGCGAGTCAGAGGTCTTTGAGATGCTCGACGGATATAAGAAAAACCTCATGCGCGGCCGGATTGTCAATGAAGGTCAGCGGATTGACGGCCGCACCTTTGATGAAGTCAGGCCCATCAGCTGTGAGGTCGGGGTCCTTCCTCGCGCGCACGGTTCTGCTCTTTTCACCAGGGGTGAAACCCAGGCAATGGTCATCGGAACACTGGGCAGCGAACGCGATGAGCAGCACCTGGAGGGACTTGGCGGCGATGTGTACCGCCGTTTCATGCTTCATTATAACTTTCCCCCCTTCTGTGTGGGTGAAGTGCGTTTCCTGCGCGGTCCGAGCCGGCGTGACATCGGTCATGGCAACCTTGCCCGGCGAGGGGTGCAGGCGGTTCTTCCCGAAGCCGAGGCGTTTCCCTATACCTTGCGGGTGGTCTCCGAAGTGCTGGAGTCCAACGGCTCGTCTTCCATGGCAACGGTCTGCGGCGCCAGCATGGCCCTGATGGATGCCGGTGTGCCGTTGAAGGCTCCGGTCTCCGGAGTTGCCATGGGCCTGATCAAGGAAGGGGACAAGGTTGTAGTGCTGACCGACATTCTCGGCGACGAGGACCATCTCGGCGACATGGATTTCAAGGTTGTCGGCACCAGCAACGGCATCACTTCCCTGCAGATGGATATAAAGATTGAAGGGGTTGATCGTGAGATCATGGGCAGGGCCTTGAGCCAGGCCCGCGACGGCCGCTCTCACATTCTGGAAAAGATGGCTGAGGCCATAGCCCTTCCCCGTCAGGATGTTTCGGAACACGCGCCCAAATATATCACCATCAAGATACATCCGGACAAGATCCGCGACATCATCGGCCCGGGCGGCAAGATTATCAGGGAACTGAGCGCCGAATTCGACGCTAAAATCGATGTGGATGATGACGGCACCATCAAGATATTCTGCAGCAATGACGAGTCGGCTAAGGGCCTGAGAGAAAAAATTGAAGCTATTACCGCCATGCCCGAGGTGGGAAGGATCTATGAAGGCCTGGTTCGAACAATCAAGGACTTCGGCGCCTTTGTCCAGATCCTGCCGGGAACCGATGGGATGGTGCATATTTCAGAGCTTGCGCCGCAACGGGTCGAAAAGGTCACTGACATCCTCAAGGAAGGGGATAAAGTCAGGGTCAAGGTCATTGAAATAGATGGTCGCGGCCGCATCCGGCTGAGCCGTAAAGCGGCTATGGAGGAAGAAAAATAAAGGCTCATATGCCTTGCGTTCATGCCGGTCACCGATTGCGGGGGCCGGCTTTTTTTTTGATTTTTCCTCAATAATCTTACTATATAGTACAGGAGAGTCATGCAGGTAGTGGAGATTGAATTTGCCTGGCTTGATCCAGAGGGATCAGGGGATCTGGATCTGCCCGGTTATCATTCCGAACTCGCCTCCGGCATGGATGTTGCCGCGGCAGTGGATGAACCGGTGACCATTGAACCCGGAGACATCGCTCTTATTCCTTCCGGTTTTGCCGTTGCCCTGCCGCCGGCCTATGAACTGCAGGTGCGGCCCCGGTCCGGCCTGGCCGTCAAGCATGGAATCACCATTGTCAACGCCCCCGGGACCATTGATGCCGATTACCGGGGTGAAGTCAGGATCGGGCTGGTCAATCTCGGCAGGAAACCGTATACGGTGAACCGGGGCGACCGGATCGCCCAGCTGGTTCTGGCGCCGGTCTGTCATGCCGGGATCAGGGTGGTGGCGGACTTGGAGCAGACAAAACGGGGCGCCGGCGGCTTCGGCCATACCGGCCGAAACTGAGTGTACTTCAGGAAAGGCGGAACAGAATGAAGATATGTGTCCTGGGGAGCGGCAGCAGGGGGAACTGCACCCTGATCGAGTCCGGGGACACCGTTGTCCTGATTGATGCCGGGTTTTCCGGAAAGGAGATCCGGCGGCGGCTGCAGCTCATCGACCGGCAACCCCAAGCGATTACCGCGGTGCTGGTCACTCACGAACACAATGATCATATCAGCGGCGCCGGAATATTGTCCCGCCAGGCGCAGATCCCTCTCTATGCCAACAGCGGCACTTACAGGGCCGCAGACAGCCGGCTCGGCAAGCTGTTTGGCCGCCGCGAATTCGGGACCGGCGAGCCGTTCACCCTGTCAGGCCTCCAGATCCATCCCTTTGCCATTTCCCATGATACTGCCGACCCGGTGGGATTCGTTATTACCGATGGAACCTACAAGGTCGGATACTGTACAGACACTGGAAAGATAACCACTTTAATCGAACATCACCTGCAGGGGTGCGAAGCCCTGGTGCTTGAAAGCAACCATGACCCGAAAATGCTGCGGGATGGGCCGTATCCGCTGTACCTGCAGCAGCGGGTCAAATCCAAACATGGACATCTTGCCAACGAGGATGCGGCACGGTTTATCTTGAAAATGGCTCCCCGCGGACTCAGGCGTGTTGTGCTGGCACATCTCAGTGAAACCAATAACCTGCCTGAACTGGCGCTGCAGTGCGCCTGCAGGTATCTTGACGGTTATGCCCCTGGGGTGCAAATACTTGCGGCTTCGCAGCATGCGCCCTCCCCGCTTATGGATCTGTCATGGGTGGGGTGCGTATAGTTCCGCTACACTCCGGCATCTCAATTTTCCCTTATCGTTTCCCCCTCCATTCGCTGCCAAAAAAATGATTTTTTTTAAAAGGCATTGGCTGGTTATTTGTTGAATTTTTTTGGTGCATTCCTCGGGTACGGATGGTAATTGCTGATTTTGAAAGCCATTGACATGGCAGAAGGGTTTGACGTGAACGCGCAGCACGGCTGGAGATGGTAAGGATGTTCAATTATTCCCGGGCATTACAATGAAATATGGCTGCCGGATGAGCTGCAGCTTCCGGCAACAGCCGTTCGGTAATTAGAGTGGGTTTGACTCGGTTTTGTGCATGAGGAGGTATGGGCGTGGGCAAGCGGAACAAGCGGTATGAAAAAGAGCATCGCGCCGGTCGGTGCGAACTATGTGATGGTGATGTTGAGTTGGAATTTTATGTGGAGAGAGGCGATGTTGTCGCCTGCACCAACTGCGGGGCGGAATATGTGCTCAAGGCTCTCCAGCCGGTCCGTTTGAAGCTTATCGAGGAAGAGCCGGAGCCGTGAATCGGGTTTGCGTTGGCCGGGTAACCGATGGAAAAGAGAAGCGGCTTCAGGGTCCGGCAGCTTTGGGTTAAATAGGGGTGCGGCATGAAATTTGGTGACTTTCCCGAACAATATACAGGGTATGAGCAGTCGGCGATCATTGTTCTTCCCGTTCCGTACGACAATACTTCGACCTGGCTCAAAGGAGCGGACCGGGGGCCGGAGGCGCTGCTCAGGGCCTCCGCCCACCTGGAGCTGTATGATATTGAGACCGCCACCGAGGTGTTTCGCAGGGGGATATGCACTCTTGATCCGGTGGATTGCCCGCAGGATCCGGAGGAAATGGTTGAAGTGGTGCGGAAGAATGCCCTGGCGCATTTTCAGGCCGGTAAGTTTGTGGTCGGTCTGGGCGGCGAGCACTCGGTTTCCATTGGTCTGGCTCGTGCCGCGGCCGGCTGTTTCAGTGACCTGAGTGTCCTGCAGTTCGATGCCCACAGCGATCTGCGCGATTCATATCAAGGCAGCCGCTATAACCATGCCTGCGTCATGGCAAGGATCAATGAGCTGTCCAGTTCCGTGCAGGTCGGTATTCGAAGCATGGACCGCGAGGAGGTGGACAGGGTGGATCGTGATCGAGTGATCTTTGCCCATGATCTCCACAAATACGGGATGAATGCCGCCTCCGAGGCCCTGGAAATGTTAAGTGATACGGTGTATCTGACCATTGACCTGGATGTGCTTGATCCATCGGTTATGCCGTCAACAGGAACGCCGGAGCCCGGCGGCCTGGACTGGTATACCCTGACCGGTCTTATCCGCAGGGTCGTCCGGGAAAAAAAGGTCATAGGCATGGATGTGGTGGAACTGCTGCCCCGGGAACATGATCCTGCTCCGGATTTTCTGGCAGCGAAGCTGATTTACCGAACCCTCAGCATGATATATGCCGCATAACCGCAAACCTATACATTTATATGGTGGAGAGCAGATGGGGAAAGATGTGACAGTTCCGGGAGCCCTTAACATGAGGGAGATGGCCAACGGGATCTACAATATTGAGGGGTGGGGTATAGGTTACTTCGATATCGATGATCAGGGTTTCATGAGGGTAAGCCCGTCCCAGGATCCGGAGCAGTCCATCAGGATCATCGACATTGTCCAGGAGGCCTATGATGAAGGGTTGCGGCCGCCATTGCAGATCCGTTTTCAGGACCTGCTGCGCCACCGGGTTATCAGTCTCAATCAGGCATTTGCCGCGGCAGGAGAGTCTTTTGGCTACAAGGGAAGCTATTCCGGTGTTTTTCCGCTCAAGGTTAATCAGCTGCGCGAGGTTGTCGAGGAAATAATCGATGCCGGCGAACCGTTCAACTTCGGTCTGGAAGCGGGCAGCAAGCCTGAACTGCTTGCCGCGCTTTCCATGCATACCAATTATGATTCATTGATTGTCTGCAACGGCTACAAGGATGAATATTTTATCCGGCACGCTCTGCACGGCACCCGGTTGGGTAAAAAAGTCGTCCTGGTTGCGGAAAAAATGGGAGAGATCAGGACTATTATAGAGATGGCCTCGGCCATGGGAGTGGAGCCCCTGATCGGTATGCGCATCCGGCTCAATGCCAAGGCTTCAGGCCAGTGGGGAGCTTCAGGGGGCAGCTCGGCCAAGTTCGGCCTGAGCACCGCTGAAATTCTTGAGGCCGTCAACCTGCTGCAGGAATCGGGTTTTGGCTCCTCCTTCAAGCTTCTTCATTTCCATATCGGTTCGCAGATCCCGGAGATCAGGGACATCAACCGGGCGGTCCGGGAAGGAGCCAGGTATTATGCCAAGTTGCGGCAGTACGGCTGCAATGTTGAGTATATTGATGTCGGCGGCGGCCTGGGAGTTGACTATGACGGATCGGCCAGTGTTTTCAGCTCGTCCATCAACTATAGTCTGCAGGAGTATGCCAACGACATCGTTTCGTCCATCGTGGATGTCTGCGGCGAGGAAAAGGTGCCGCATCCCAATATTATCAGTGAAAGCGGCAGGGCGCTTGTGGCGCATCACTCCATGATCGTGGTTGATGTTTTCGGCACCATTGAAAAAGCGGGTGTCGCCCCGCCAAAGGTGACAAATAAAAGCCATAAACTGGTCAGGCGCATGCAGGATATCAGCAGGAGGCTCAGTCCTGATACCCTGACCGAATGCTATCATGACCTGCTGTCCATTCATGAGCGGACCCAGTCCATGTTTCTGCTCGGCATGATGGATCTTGAGAGCAAAGGGGCGGTTGAAACCCTGTTCTGGAAGATTGCCGCGGAGATCGTCGCCCAGTACGAGAAGGAACCGTTTATGCCCGAGGAAATTGCCGAGCTGAAAATCACACTTGCCGAGCAGTATATTTGTAATTTTTCGGTATTTCAATCCCTTCCCGACTACTGGGCCCTTGGCCAGCTCTTTCCCATTGTTCCTATTCACCGCCTCGACGAGGAGCCGACCCATGAGGCTACCATAGCGGATATTACCTGTGATTCGGATGGCAAGGTCAACAAGTTCATCGATCTGAAGGATGTGAAGGAGAGTCTGCCCTTGCATTCATTGACCGATGAGCCATATTTCATCGGCCTGTTCATGACCGGCGCCTATCAGGACGTAATGGGTGATCTGCACAATCTGTTCGGCCGGGCCAACGAAGTGCATGTCTACCTGGATCCCGACGAGGAGCAGGGATGGTACATCGAGGAGAAGGTCAGGGGTAGCAGCATCCTTGAGGTCCTGGAGATGAACCAGTATCACCGCAACCAGCTGGTCAAGGACATGAAAAGGCAGGTCGACAAGGCGATCAAGGCGGACGTTATCAAACCCAGCGCCGGCATTAAACTGCTCAATGCCTATGAAAAGGCCCTCAAGGATTATACCTACGTCTCGCCCGTGAAAAAGTAAGCGGTCGCCGGTCGCCGCATTTCCGGCTGGACTATCCCCGGGGATGATATCGCTGATGGGTTGACTTGAGCCGCCCGGAGTCGATTTTGGTGTATATCTGGGTGGTTGATATGTCCGAATGGCCAAGCATCATCTGGACCGCCCGAAGATCGGCGCCCCCGGCCAGCAGGTGGGTGGCGAATGAATGGCGCAGCATGTGGGGGCTGATGCGCTTGCGGATGCCCGCGTTGACCGCCAGCGCATTGATTATCTGCCAGAATCGTGCCCTGGTCATGGCCGTTCCCCGGTTGCTGATAAAAAGGAACGGACTTGATTTTTTCTTGAGCAGCGCCGGCCGCGCCTGCTCAACATAAGCGCGTATACGCTCGCCGGCCGCCTCGCCGAACGGAATGATTCTCTCCTTGTTGCCTTTGCCCAGCACTCGTACATGACCACTGGTCATGCTGCAGTTGACCACCGGCAGCTGCACCAGTTCCGAAACCCGCATTCCGGTGGCGTAGAGCAGATAGAGCATGGCATGATCACGGAGGATGAGCGGGGAGGTCCGGGATGGTGGGGCCAGCAGCTGATCCACCTCGGATACGTTCAGGGCCTTTGGCAGGATGTTGCCGGTTTTGGGCCGATCAATGTCGCTGACCGGATTGCTGTCGAGCAGTTTTTCCCGAACCAGGTAGTCGAAAAATGCCCGCAGTGCCGCCAGCCTTCTGGCATTGCTGCGTGAAGATATCTGTTTGCGATGGCAATGGAGAAAGAAGTCGCGGACATGTTTGCTGGTGACCGTTGACGTGGTTGCCCCAGGCGCGACCCGGTCCAGGTAGGCAAGAAAAAAGCGGAGATCCGAACCATAGGAAGCAACGGTGTTGCCCGCCAGCCTTCGTTCGGCAATGAGATGGTGAAGAAAGGCGTCCAGGTAATGGGATAGGGTGTTGCTGCTCAGGGCCTTGGCGATGGTTGAATTGACTGGTGCTAAAGCAAAAGGCCCGTCGTGATGAACGACAGGCCTTCCGGACTACATTTTGCTTTTCATGCGGTTGAACTTGCGAAGTTTACGCAGAGCTTCAGCGCTTTTCCGGCGTTTCTTGACACTTGGTTTCTCATAGTATTCACGCCGCTTGAGTTCGCGCTTGATCCCGTCAATCTGGAGTTTCTTTTTCAGCTGGCGGATCGCGTACTCAATATCGCCTCTGACTTCTACTTCGATCATAATAAAATCACATCCTTTGTTGTTGAATAGTGATGAACCCCTGTCCATCGTTCAATGGAAAATGAAAAACGCAATTCCTTAATTTATTCGCAGCAGGTCTGTTTGTCAACGCAATTATGCCTGATTCCACTTATCAGGGCTCGGGGAGTATCTTTCCCGGGTTGAGAACGGAGTTGGGATCAAAGAGATGTTTGATCCGCTGCATGAGTTCTATGGCGGTATGATCAAGTTCCAGGGAGAGGAAGGGCGACTTGGTTATGCCCACGCCGTGCTCGCCGGACATGGTTCCCCCCTGCCCGATCACGAATTCGAACAATTTTGTTCTGGCGGCAAGGCCCCTGGTATATTCCTGTTCATTTTCCCTGTCCACCATGATGTTGACGTGGATATTGCCGTCTCCGGCGTGGCCGAAGGTGAGAATGACAAGGTCAAGGGAGCGGGCCAGCTCTTCGGCAAAGTTGACCAGGGCGGGAATTTTTGATCTGGGCACAACAATGTCTTCACTGATTTTGTGCGGTTTCAGTGAAAAGGTGGCCGGGGATATGGACCGCCTGGCTGCCCAGAGTTCATCGTGATCTTTGCTGCTGTGGGCCCTGCGGAAATTTATGGCGTTTTCTTGCAGGTACTGTTCTACCTGTTGGGTTTGCTGTTTGACTTCCCGGTCTGTCCCGTCCACTTCGAGCAGAATGAGGGCCGCGGTTTCAGCCGGCAGGTTCAGGGGGATATGGGAGCGGACAATTGAAATGGCTGTTCTGTCCATATATTCGAGAGTGCAGGGGGAAATGCCGGCACCAAGGATCTGCGTCACCAGCTCCGTTGCCCTGTTCAGGGAGGGAAAGGTCAGGAGGAAGGTCGCCTTGATTTCCGGCAGGGGAAGCAGCCTGAGTATCAGTCTGGTAAAGATGCCCAGGGTTCCCTCGGAGCCGATAAACAGCCTGGTCAGGTCATAGCCGACAACTCCTTTCTCGGTGCGCACTCCTGTCTGCATGATATCACCGGTGGGCAGCACGACTTCAATGCCGAGCACGTAATCCTTGGTAACGCCGTATTTGACGGCGCTGGGGCCGCCGGCGCATTCGGCGGCATTGCCCCCGATGGTGCAGAATTTGAGGCTGGCCGGGTCCGGAGGATACATGAGTCCGGATTTTTTCAGTTCAACCTGGAGGTCTCCGGTGATAACCCCGGGTTCAACCACGGCGATCATGTTGTCCCGGTCGATTTCCAGGATCCGGTTCATCCTGCTGGTGACCAGCACCAGCCCTCCGCGGACCGGGAGGCTGCCGCCGGTCATGCCGCTGCCGGCGCCCCTGGGCACCACCGGGAAGCCATGTTTGTTGGCAGCCTTGAGGATGGCGGATATTTCCTGAGCGGACTGCGGAAAAGCGACCGCTTGGGGCAGAAAGATCTGTCCGGTCCCGTCATAGCTGTAGCAGCTCAAGTCCTCGGGAGCGGTGGAAAGATTATCCGGGCCGACAATGCGGGCGAGTTCTTCGATAACTGATCTGTCCATAATGGAAGGATACTGAAATCAGCGCTGATAAACCATATTTTTTCAGAAAATTCTTGAAAATGTTTGCGGACGCATCATGATAGAATGAATTTAATCCAAACAACTCTATGTATATGAGGAAAATATGAGCAGACTGAGAGTGGCGTTAATCGCCGGCGGCGTATCAAGAGAGCGGGAAGTGTCGTTAAACGGGGCCCGGGAGGTGGAAAAGGCGCTTGATCCCGGAAAATACGAGGTTGTCCGTTATGACCCGTCCACAGACCTGGGCCGTATAGCGGCAGATGCCGATAAGATTGATGTTGCCTTTGTCCTCCTGCATGGCATGCACGGGGAAGACGGGACCATGCAGGGTTTTCTCGAATTGCTGGGCATTCCGTACCAGGGATCGGGGGTGCTGGGCAGCGCCCTGGCCATGGATAAAAACCTGGCCAAAATGGTGTACCGGCTGCATGGGTTGCAGGTGGCCGACTGGGAGATGGCCTGCCGTGATGATATCGCTGACCCCGGACGTCTGCTTGCGTCCCTGCGGCTGCCGCTGGTCATTAAACCGGTGCGCCAGGGTTCAAGCATCGGCATGTCGATCATCAGGGAGGAGGCAAAGTTATCACCAGCCCTGGAGCTGGCCTTTGAACATGACAGCGAGGTTATGGTCGAGGAGTATATTTCCGGGCGGGAGATAACGGTCGGAGTGTTGGGAAACCGTGATCTTGCCGCTCTGCCCCTGGTGGAGGTTATCCCGGACGGGAAATATGAGTTTTTTGATTACGAGGCCAAGTATATGCCGGGTGCGACTAAAGAGGTCTGCCCAGCCGAGGTAAGTGAGGATATACGGATTAAAGCCCAGGAATACGCGGTGACCGCTCACCGCGCCTTGCAGCTGCGGGGATATAGCCGGACGGACATGATCGTTTCGGGCAGCGATATATATGTCCTTGAAACCAATACCATTCCGGGTATGACATTGACCAGCCTTCTGCCGCAGGCGGCGGCCCGGTTCGGCCTCTCTTTTCCGGCTCTGGTCGACCGGCTCATTGAACTCGCCCTGGAAAAACCCCGGAATCCGTAACGGCCCGATTAAAAACATTGCCTGCGCCGGTGGCGGGAATTAATTTTCGTCGTCAAAAAACAAGAAAAATATCTTGACATGAAAGTTTGCCGTAATTAATTATAAACAGATAATTAGCTGAAATTATTATAAATTATAAATTTAAATTTGCAATTTACGGCACAGCTTCTATTTTCAGAAGTTGATGTATCCTACTCATTAGACACAGAATTTTTATGTTCGGGTTAAATCCAAACGTATATATTGTGGATACAATTTACCGGTCACGAGCAGGAACGTTTCAGGTGAGTTGAACAGAGTAATCTCTGGTCAAGGAGGTGCCGCTTGTTCTATCGTCCCGAATTAATGGTCTATTTGTGGATGCTGCCGGTGGCGGGAATGGTCGTTGTCCCGGTTCTATGGGCAATGACCCGTTTGTTGTATCAGAAGTTTGAACGGTCCCGTCTCGGTGATGTGCGGGGGTTTATTGATCTCAACGGCGCCGGACCTGCTGATCGGGAAAACCGGGAGAGACGAAGTGACCCCCGAGTCAGCATCGAAGGTTGCAGGGCAAACGTGGCCAGGCAGGTGAGATGCTGCCGGGCACAGGTGGCCAATATTTCTCCCCGGGGAATTTGTTTCACCAATATACCAGGGCAAATGTGCCATGAGGAGGACGGAAAGCTGAAAGTCGTGTTGCGCACCCGTGAACGCGACTATACAATGCAGGTCCGGCCCCGCTGGAGAAAATTGCATGAGAAGGGCTATATGATCGGCGCTGAAATTGTTCGGGTTCCCGCCGGCTGGCATTATTTTGTCAATGATTTGTCCAGGCTCGCCATGGCCCGGGCGGCATAATCACTACGTTGTTTTCGCTGTGTCCGGTCTGTGTGCCGGTTCTCCACCGGGCAGGGGTGCTTGCGAAAGATGAATAAAAAAATGCCGGGGAAATATCCCCGGCAGCATGCTTGCTTTGGCACCTGATTTATTGCAGCGGCCCGGATGATCAGCCGCCAAAATCATAATCGAATAATTCATTGCTGCTCAGTCGTTCCTCCACTCTGCTTCCTTCCGGTCTTTTTCCCTCCAGGCTGTCAAAGCTCTCAACGCTGTCGCACGCAGTTACCAGATCGCACAGCCTGTCATCAAGCTCGGTCATGATAATATGCAACTCGTCGATCTGAGGTTGGAGTTTATATTTGTCGATAGAGGCGATGCCGTCTATCTCGCTGGAAAGTTTATGCAGCCGTCGGCTCCAGTATTCCAGTTCCCCTGACACGTTTGAACAATAATATCTGCTTGCCATGACGTACCTCCTTTTCCAGAGGTTTTGCGGTTAATTCTGCTGAAGAAATATCTCATGCAGCACCTTTATTTTCTTTGCTGAGATATCCCTACCCTTACTACTAACTATAAGAATCATTCCTATGCGTGCAATGGGCGAAAAGCGTGAAAAACAGTGGGTGGAGAAGTGGAGAGATTCCCAGGCGGCTGCGACGCAGGTCCGCGGTACCCTGCAGCCGCAGTAAATGTTGGTAAAAGGCAAGGTTCGGTTGCTGTTGCCGTGAGTATTTACGGTTGGGCTGTGTCGGCGGCCGGCAGGGCTTTAGCGGATCAATTTTTTAATGATCCGCTTGACATGTTTGCTGGTGTTGCTCACAGGCTGGGCTTCACTGGTACCCCGGACCAGTTCGGCCTCTGCCAGGCGCTGCTCGACAATGGCCGCATAATGGTCGGCCAGGTCGGGATGGTTGCGAAGCACCTCCTGCATGCATTCAAGGCCGACGCGGATCAGGGTCACATCGGTCAGAGCCCGGTATTCAAAAATGGAGGGCTGATTGGTCAACATGGAAATCAGGCCGAAATACTGCCCGGGGTTCAGTTGTCCCAGGTAGGTTTTCTGGCCGTCAGAGGTCTTCATTCGTGATTCGACTATGCCGCTGGTGATAATATCCAGGGAGTCCTGACTGTCGCCCTCCAGGACAATCTTGCTGTCAGCGTCATAATTCAATTGCTGGCTTGAACGGGCAATTTCTTCGATTTCATCATCGGGAAAACTGTTAAACAGATCCAGACTTTTCAGGGCCAGGTAAAGGGTCGGCGGCTCAGCCGTGGGGATCTCGGCCCGTCGGGTCCGCCATTCGTGGATGTCGATGGCCGGCCCTATGCCCGCCCGCTTCAAGGCGTAATGGATTTCCCGGTACAGTTCTTCCCGCCCCCGGTACATGGTGGGATAGTTGGCAAAAAACACCCATACCATATAGGTGTAGGGCTGTGAGGACCCGTCGGTCAGGCGGACAACGGGAGGCGGCTGGTCGAGGACATGGCGGCACTTGAAGGCTGCCTCCAGCAGCAGTTCCTTGACGAATCGGGGATCCACTTCAGCAGATACTTTGACAAAATACCAGGGGTGGTAATAGTGATACTCGTTGTGGAGATTCTTGTATCCCTGGGCAGCCAGTTTGGCGTTGGGAATGACATGGGTTGTATTGTCCCAATCCTTCAGCCAGGTCGCCCGCCAGTTGATGTCGATCACCTGGCCATGGGCGCCGTTTTCCAGCTGCAGCCAGTCGCCGATGCGGAAGGAACTTTCCAGGCTGAGGGCAATGCCGGAGAAAAAATCTCCCAGGGTCTGCTGCAGGGCAAAGCCGATCAGCGCAGTTGCCAGCCCGGTGGACACCCAGATCCCGGTCAGGGAGTACCCTTGCCGCCAGATGAAAATAATCCCTGCCGCCAGCAGACAGACGCCGTAGATCACCCCGCGGAGCAGCCCTGGTATAGTAGGTGCGGGCGAAAGCTGGCGGCTGCCGAAACGATGCTCCCAGAAGGCATGAATGGCTTTGGCAGCGAACAGGCCGCCAACCAGGCAAAGGAAGAACAGTGTCGCCGTGGGCAGCCATGTCGCTGGATGAAAAAAGGTGTTTCCGGAGAGGAAAAGATGGGTGAAGGCGGCGAGAAAAATAATCACCGAAATGGTCAGGCAGAATTCGACAACCGCCAGCAGCGCTTTCCGGCCGCTGGTGAGACGGCGGGCGATCTTCTTGTTCTGCAGCAGCACCAGAAGGGCTGTCAGCAGGAAAGCCCCACTGGGCAATGTGTAGGCTGCGACCAGTTCAGCCGCCCTTTCCACCAGATTCATCCGGGCTGCTGACCTTCTTCCACCAGATTGGTATGCAGGGCGCAGACCGCCTTGGGATAATCTTCCTCGTTCACCACGAATTGAATGTCCACTTGGCGCATGCACTTATGCAGACCCAGCACTTCAACGCCGGCATTGGCAAGAGCGTTCACCGCGGTGGGCAATACCCAGGTGTCGGCCATGTTGGAACCGATGGCCGACACCAGCGCCACCTTCTTTACCAGGATATCGGCGTTGGGAAAGGATTTCCTGATGGCATCGGAAAGTTCCCGGATCTCGGCAAGCGGGGCAGCCACGTAATGGGTCAGGGTGTTGGCATTGGTATCCTTGGCCAGATAGCGCATCTTGAGATCGGTAAAGTGCTGCAGCAGCTGCATGTCATGGTCCCAGCGGCCGACCATGTCCTGGTCCCAGACCTCTACCCCGGTCACCCCCTGGCGGCCGGCAATGATCTCGACCCTGGCCTCCACGCTTTTGTAGTCATTGGTAATCAGGGTGCCCGGATGATCCGGTTCAAAGACATTTTTGATCCGCAGGGGAATATCGGTCTTGCGCATGCCTTTGGCGGCGCCGGGATGAATGGCTTCCATTCCCAGGTCGGAAAGCTGGTCGGCCACATCGTAATTGGTGCGCCCGATTACCTCCACCTTGTCCTCGCCCACCAGTTTGGGATCGCCGCTGCTCAAGTGATACTCTTTGTGGATCACCCCTTCCCTGGCGCCTGTGAGAACCGCGATCCGGCTGAAGGTGATCTCGGAATAGCCCCGATCATAGGTATCCATGATCCCTTCCTTGCACTGGGTGTAGCCGGTGACAATGGGCAGTTCACGGCTCACGTCCACCTCGCTGAAGTATTTGTTGATCTTCTCGTCAAATGAAAGCTGTTCGGTCTCCATCCAGCCGGAAAGGTCGATAAGACGGGCATTGACCCCCCTGGACTTCAGGATCTGGAAGGTGTTGTGGGCGCTGTGGGCCTCGCCGATGCCCGAAAGCATCTCGCGGACGGTCATCAGATGCTCATCGAGCTGGAAGTGTCCGAATGAGCAGAGTCTGGTCAGGTCAAGCATACAGCTCCGCACTCCTTCGATCCGCTCCTTGACGAAACGGTCCGCCAGCCTTACGTCCAGCCCCAGAGGCTCAAACTCCTTGTTGATGCCACACATTTTCTGGGCCACCCGGCTGATGGCATCGCCCCAGGCCCAGGAATCGTCATCCTTGGAAAACAGCGAATAGACTCCGGATTTGCTCGTTTTCTTATGTTCAAGCAGCTCGTTGGTAATACCGCCATAGGCGGAGACCACGATGATTCGGTTGTACAGATCATCTTCGCGGCGATCACCGATGAGAATATTCTTCAGCACGTCGCCGAACTGACTCATGGAGGTGCCGCCGATTTTTTCTACGGTGTGGATACCCATTTGTTACTCCTCAACCAGTTCGTAGGCGCCATCGCTGTCATGTGTTTCCCGCCCGGTGACCGGGGGGTTGAAAGCGCAGATCAGGCGCATATCTTCGGTGCCGCCGCGCAAAACATGACGGTCATGCTCATTCAGGGCATAGATGACCCCGTCACGGATCTGATGAATTTTTCCAGTAGCGAGGTCCTCGATGGTGCCGTTGCCGGCCACGCAGTAGACTGCTTCCAGATGATGTTTATACCAGAGATGCAATTCAGCGCCGGCGGGAATAATTGTTTCGTGAAAGGAAAATCCCATGTTGTCGCGCTTGAGGAGTAGCCTGCGGCTGGTCCATCCTTCACCCTGCACCTCCCTGTCGGTGCCGATAATATCCCGGACATCACGGACGATCATTAAAATTCTCCTGTAAGGTTGTTGCTTTTCTCCTCGAGAATGGTCTTAATCGACTGTTCAATGATACCGATTCCCTTAAGGAGGGTTTCTTCATCAATGACCAGGGGCGGCAGAAATTTCACCACCTGGTCGTCGGCGCCGGCAAGCTCTATCACCAGCCCGTTTTCAAAGCAGGTTTCCGAGATGCGGGAGCACAGGCCGCGCTCAGGGATTTCCAGGCCCCATATCATTCCCCGCCCCCGTACCTCGGCATTGAGTTCCGGGTATTTTTTGGCAATGGCCAGCAGCTCTTTTTCCATGACCGCGCCTTTGTATTTGATGGCTTCGCTGAGCTCCAGGTTGTCCCAGTAATGCAGGGCCTCGTGGGAGGCGACAAATGCCAGATTGTTGCCGCGGAAGGTGCCGGTATGTTCGCCCGGCTTCCATTGGTCAAGATCGGGTTTCATCAGCACCAGGGCCAGGGGCAGTCCGCCGCCGATGGCTTTGGAAAGGGTCACTATATCCGGTTTGATATCCGCCTCTTCGAAACTGAAGAAATCACCGGTGCGGCCATTGCCCACCTGTATATCGTCAACAATCAACAGGATGTCGAATTCATGGCAGAGATAGGCAAGCTCTTTGAGCCACTTGCTGCTGGCAATATTCACCCCGCCTTCGGCCTGAATGGTCTCCAGGATAACGGCGGCGGGCAGATCCAGGCCGCTTGAGTTGTCAACCAGCAGCTTGCGGAACAGGTCCAGGGTGTTGAAATCCGGACCGAGGTAGCCGTCATAGGGCAGAAAGGAGACATTGGAGCGGCTGATATACGCCTCGTCACGGTAAAAGTTGTTGCCGGTGACCGCCAGCGACCCCATGGTCAGACCATGGTAGCCGTTGGTGAAGGCGACGACGTTGGAGCGGCCCTTGACCATGCGCGCCAGCTTCAGGGCCGTTTCCACCGCGTTGGTGCCGGTGGGGCCGGTAAACTGCATTTTATATTCCAGGTTGCGCGGTTCCAGAATGGTGTCATAGAATTTCTGCATGAACTTCTGCTTGGCAATGGTTGCCATGTCCAGGCCGTGCAGCACGCCATCCGACTGGAGATATTCGATCATCGCCTGGGTGATCCGTTCATTGTTGTGGCCGTAATTGAGCGTACCGGCCCCGGCAAAAAAATCGACATAGCTCTTGTCCATTTCGTCGACCAGGTATGCTCCTTTGGCCGATTTGAAGATTACCGGAAAAGAGCGGACATAACCGCGTACCCGGGATTCCATGTTTTCAAATATTCGCATTTTCTCCTCCTTGGGAAATTATGTGTTTGCTCCCTGCATTGCCGTGAGGGACATCAGGCCGTCCGGCAACAGGGGGCAAAAATCAAGACTGCAGGTTTCAGGCCGACCGGAGTCTCCCTGTATACAGATAATTGTTTTTTGATATGCCCCTGCATCGCAGCGGGCATGAGAGTTATTGCGGGTTAATAAGAAAGCGGGCCGAGCCGGAAAAGGAGTTCCTCACCTTCGCGGCTGCCAAGATCCTCCACCGTGAAAAACGGTTCTTCGTAAACGTAGCCGACACCCATCTGTCGGGCCACTGCAGTGAAAAGATTCCGGGAGGCCAGGTTGTCCGGAGCAATGGAAGCCTCCAGAAATTCGGGTTGCTGCCGGTTGATAATGGCGCTGAGCATCTGTTTGCCGACGCCTTTTCCCTGGGCCCATTCCGCCACGCCGATTTGCCAGACGAAAATCGTGTCTGACTGACGGGGTGGACGAAATGCGGTGACATATCCGCAGAGCCGCTCTCCCTGTTCGGCGACAATGGATGTATCCCCGAACATGCGAGACATCAGGGCGTAGTAATAGGTCGAATTCACCGACAGCACCTGCGAGTCCCGGGCCAGCTGCCGCATTGCCTGGGCATCACGGCTCACCGGGGAGCGCAGGGTGATTTCCCGGGTCATTGTTACTGTTCCTCCTCAGCCTGTTTGCGACGGATTTCGGCCAGCAGTTCCCGGCCGCCGTTGGTTAAAACAAACTCGCCCAATTCCTCGCCCATGGCCACTCCCTCTTCTTTGTGACCGGTGCGGATCGACTGGACCTTTCTGCGGCCATCAAGGCTGACCAGGCCGCCGACCAGGGTCAGCTCATCACCGGCAAGGGTTGCCAGGGCATAGGCCGGGATCGAACAGCCGCCTTCCAGTTTGCGCAAAAAAGCGCGCTCCGCCAATAAACATGTCTCGCTGTCATCATTGTTGAGGCATTTGCGCACCATCTCCTTTTTTTCCCGGGGCAGGGAGTCGGCAGCCTCGATGGCGATGCATCCCTGGCCGACCGGGGGAATGAATTGATCCTCGGGAAAAATTTTGACGATCATCTCTTCCATCTCCATCCGGTGCACCCCGGCATAGGCGAGCAGGACCCCGTCGCACAGTCCCTCCTTCATCTTCCTGGCCCTGGTCTGAAGGTTTCCGCGGATGTCAACCGTTTCCACATGCGGATAGTGCATTTTGAGCAGGGCGCGGCGCCGGACCGAAGATGTCCCCAGGACAATTTTCTTCTCCCGGTCGTCCAGGTCGAGTTCCGGATTGAAACTGAGCAGGACATCGTTGGCCTTTTCCCTGGCGGTAAACGCGATCAGGGAAAAGCCCCCGGGTAGCCGGGAAGGCATGTCCTTGGCGCTGTGGACCGCGATATCAATGCCGCCGGTGGCCAACTGCTCCTCCAGCTCCTCGGTAAAAACCCCTTTGGAGCCGATCTTGGCGATGGAGGTGTTGAGAATCTTGTCGCCCTTGGTCTCCATGGTGATAATTTCCGTTTCGATCCCGGCCTTTTTCAGTAACCCTTCTACGTAGTAGGTCTGCCACATGGCGAGTTTGCTCTTTCTGGAGCCGATTCTTATCCTGGTCATTATGCGCGTCCTGTATAATTAGTGTTGGTTTTGTGCCGTACAATGTAACTGGTTACGCAAGATATTCAAGCACCGCCGACTTGATGGTGTCGGTTATCCTGCAAAACTTTTTTTCATCAGTCTCCAGCAGGGTCATGCGAAATCCCTGCAATCCGGTGGTAAAGGAAGACAGGGGAACAACACAGACCCCGCCTCCACCTAACAGGTAGTATGCGAAGCGTTTGTCATTGGCCATAGGAGCTGAAACCAGCTCCTCAACATATCTCCTGGCCTGTTGGTCCTTGATGGTCAGGGTCTGGGCATTGTTGATAACCCCCTCCTCGAACACCACGGTAGTGTAAAAGGTGCCGTCGCTGCGGTTGATCATCACCCCGTCAATATCCTTGAAGGCTTCATGGGCCAGGTTGGCGTTTTTTTCATAAAGCCTGACCCGCTCTGCCAGGAACGGCCTGTATTCCGGGTGGTCGAGAATTGCCGGCAGGACCTTCTGGGGCAGAGTTGTGGAACATACCTCCAGCATTTTGGCGTTGATGATCGAATCCACATATTTTCTGAAACCTTCGTCCCTGTCGGCGTTGTAAAATTCCAGCCAGCCGCAGCGGGCTCCCGGCCAGGGCATCTCTTTTGATATGCTGCGCATGACAATCGCCGGCACATCACCGATCAATTCGGCCAGCGAGACGTTTGTCCGGCCGTTGTAGACAATGTTCCGGTATACCTCGTCACAAATGATAAAAAGATCATGTTTTTTCGCCAGCCCGACAACATCCTGCAGCAGCTGCCGGGGCCACACCATGCCGGTGGGGTTGTCCGGATTGATGATCAGGATGCCGGCAACAGCCTGATTATACATTATTCGATTTTCAATATCTTCTAAATCCGGCAGCCAGTTCCGGTGCGGATCAAGAAAATATGTTGTCGGCGGTGAGCCGGCATGCGCTGCCTCGGCGGCGGTGAACGTTGTGTAGCCGGGTGAAGGCACCAGCACCCGGGCGGTCCTTTTGAGAAAACCGAAAATTTTTCCGACCGCGTCCCCCAGGCCGTTCATAAAAAGAATATCATCGGGGTGGACAGCGACCCTGGCTTCACTGCTCACCTTTGCCGCCAGGTACTCCCTGGTTTCCAGCAGACCTTTGGTGGGGCAATATCCGTATGTTTCGTCACACCGGACGGCTTCCTGGACGATCATTTTCAGCCACTGCGGCAACGGCTGGCCCTTGTTGACGGGATCACCGATATTTTCCCGGGAAATCGACAGTCCGAGCCTTTGCAGATCATTGGCGACTTCCGCCATTCCCTGGATCTCGTAGTGCAGTTCGCCTGCGCCTATATGAATTATATCCTTTCGCATATTTTTTTTCCATTCTCTCTTCCGGTTGAATCATTAGACAAGAGAGCAGCGGTCATTTAAATAGTTACTGTATACCACAGCTCCGGCTCAGGTCACAGGTTTTGCGGGCCGGGATCGTAGAGGAGCTCTATCCCTGGCCTGGCATTGAGTTCGTTGCTGTCGCGAACAACACCGCTTGGCGCCATGGCGGAGTCCGGCGCCTGCATCAGGTCGACAAGCCGCTGCAGGCTGGAGAGAATCATGTTTTTTTCCCAGTTTTCAAGTCCTTCAAACCTGGTCAGGAATTGCTCCTGGACCGGCTGCGGGGCGGTCTGGAGAAAATGCTCCCCCTCGCCGGTTAAATTGAGGAGGAATCGTCTCTTATCCTTGGCGCAGCGGGTCCGGGTGAGTAAATTTTTCTTTTCCAGGCGGGCAACTATCCCGGTCACCGTGGAAATATTCAGGCTCATTTCCGCGGCCACTTTGCCGATGGAGATCATCTTATTCTGCCGCACAACCTGCAGAACAATGAGCTGTGGTCCGGTGATGGAATAATTTTTTTCTAAATAGCGGGAATGAAGATCAATGGCCTGGGCGATCTGGCGCAATGCGGTGAGAATTTGACCGGTCATCATGGTGCCGGCGTACGCATTATTACTTTCCATGCAAACAATATAAAGGTGGTTCAGATTTATTCTGTCCGGGTGTAACTAGCCGGTCATTCAATCATAATGGTAAATACAAATCTTGCATTATAAGCAAAATTGCCAACAAAGTCAACCAGAAATGCTTTCAACAGAAACGAAGTGGTATGGGAATGGTCTGGATGTTTTCTTGCGCGCGAAAATCTTTCTGGGGGAAATGGTTGCTGGATCCTGCCCGGGAAAGCAGGGGGCCGAAAATAAAAAAGGAGTTAACCGTTATCGGTTAACTCCTTGCTGTTTCATTGGTAGCGGGGAGAGGATTTGAACCTCTGACCTTCGGGTTATGAGCCCGACGAGCTACCAGACTGCTCCACCCCGCGTCACGTGAGGCAGACTATAGCAATTTAAATATAATTGTCAAGGGGATGTTGATGATTATCAGCCGTTCTCGCAGAGCATGGTCATTGACCGGCATAAATCCTCTGGAAACGGCGTCAGTTTTCCCTGACGGTTGATACAGGCATGGACGGTGAAACCCTTGGCAAGAAGCTGCTCCCGCTTGTTTTCCTGCTCTTTCATGATCCGGTAGTTGAAGCGGCAGGAGTATTTTTTTATTTCCGCAAGCGAGGTATCAATAATGATACAGTCATCATATCTGGCCGGGGCCTTGAACCGGAGATAGGTTTCGGTGACCGGGATAAGCAGGCCGCGTTCTTCAATGGCGCTGTAGGGGACGAAGCGGGTCCGCATCAGCTCTGTCCGGCCCATTTCAAAATAGCGGAGGTAGTTGGCGTTGTAGACAACACCGCCGGCATCGGTGTCGCCGTAGATGATCCGGTGATGCATCCGGAAGACCGGCTCGGTCATGGTGATGTTGAGTCGGATCATGGCTGGGACTCCTTTTCCAGAAACCTGGCGATAAACCGGGCCCCGCTGTCGAGGTTGAGCCCGTTTTCCGCAACGGCACGTTGTACATTTGCTTCCGAATAGGCAAGACCGGACGGCTGTTCCGTCCCCCGGGAATCATACAGAAGCATGGGCACCGGCCAGTCCTCGTGCGTCCTGCGGCAGAGGGGGGTGTAATGGTCCATGGTCACGACCACCCGGAAGGGTTCGTTGCGCCGCTCCATTTCCTCGACAATGGGCTTGACGATCCGCGCGTCAAAGTCCTCGATGGCCTGTATTTTTTCCTTCAGCAACCCCTGGTGGCCGGCCTCGTCCGGCGCCTCGACATGCACCAGGACAAAATCATTGTCCGTCAGCGCCTGCAGGGCCGCGGCAGCCTTGCCCTCGTAATTGGTGTCAAGATAGCCGGTCGCGCCCTCGACATTGACAATGCGCAGCCCAGCGCAGATGCCCATGCCCTTGAGCAGGTCAACGGCCGAGATGAGAGTGCCGTCAACACCGTACCGCTGCCGAAAGGATTCGAGTTTGAGCGGCCTCCCTTCGCCCCAGGGCCAGAGGCTGTTGGCCGGTTTCAGGCCGTCCAGCATGCGGTGCCGGTTCACCGGGTGTGTTGCCAGGATTGATGCGCTTTTTTCCATCAGCTTCCTGAGCTGTTCTATCCGCAGGTACGCGCTGTATGGCTCGCTCACGTCCTGATCCATGTAGTCATGGGGCGGTACGGTGGTAAGGGAGGGCAGGCCGCCCTTGACTATCAGCAGATGCCGATAGCTGATGCCGGGATAGAATGTGAACTGCTCGTTGCCGCAGGATTCCTGAACAGCGGTGATGAGCTCGGCGGCCTCGGCCGTGGCAATGTGGCCGGCGCTGAAATCGCGCATGATGATTTTGCCGGGTTGGGAGTGGTCAAGGGTAACCAGGTTGCACCGGAAGGCGATCTCGTCGGGAGCGATCTCCACGCCCATGCTGGCGGCCTCGATGGGCGCCCGGCCGGTATAGTATTTTTCCGGTTCGTAGCCGAGCAGGGAGAGATTGGCAACATCGCTGCCCGGAGCAAAACCTTCCGGAACAGTTCGGACCAGGAGCATCTCGCCGTGTCTGGCCAGGCGGTCCATGGTTGGAGTGTTGGCCGCTTCGAGGGGCGTTTTGTTGTCAATTTCCGGCACGGGAAGATCGCCCATGCCGTCGCCCACAAGAAGGATATATTTCATGCCGGGACCCGGGTGTAATTATTCTTCTGTTTCCAGGATGCGGATATTAATCGTTTCGCTGGTGACATGCTCCAGGGAGTCGATTTCGTGCAGCGCTTTTTTGATCGAGGACTCCTGGGCGGTATGAGTACGCATGACAACGGAGACCGGACCGCGCTGCTTGCGCCCCTTCTGGATGACCGATTCAATGCTGATGCCGTGTTTGCTCAGGATTCCGGCAATGGCTGCCAGCACGCCCGGCTCGTCCCTGGCGGAAATTCTGAAATAGTATGGACAGGAAAGTTCCTCCATGGTCGATATCCGCCGGTCAACAAATTGATCGGGAAGGTAGGAGAGGGCCGGTACCCGGTTGACGGAACCGGACTGGATGTTCCGGGCAATGTCGACCACGTCGGCAGCTACGGCGCTGCCGGTGGGCATCTTGCCGGCTCCCTGGCCGTACAGCAGGACGTTGCCCACCGCGTCGCCGGTGAAGTGAATGGCATTGAAGGCGCCGTTGATGCTGGCCAGCAGGTGATTGTCCGGGACCATGGTCGGATGGACCCGCGCTTCCACATGATCGCCGTGGTTGCGGCTGATGGCCAGCAGCTTGATCCGGTAGCCGAATTCCCGGGCAAACTGGATGTCGACCGGCTCAATGCGGGTTATGCCTTCAACGGCGATCTGCCCCAGGCTGATCTTCATGCCATAGGCCATGGTTACCAGGATGGCCAGCTTGTGGGCGGTGTCGATCCCTTCGATGTCATAGGTGGGATCGGCCTCGGCAAAACCCTGGGCCTGGGCATCTTTCAGGACTTCGGCAAAAGGGATGTTCTCATCGGTCATCCTGGTAAGGATATAGTTGGCCGTGCCGTTCATGATACCCATGATTGACTCGATGCGATTGGCAACCAGTCCTTCCTTAAGGGCCTTGATCACCGGAATGCCCCCGCCGACGCTGGCCTCGAAACCCACCTCGACATTCTTCCTGGCGGCGGCCTCGAAAATCTCCCAGCCTTCCTGGGAGATGAGGGCCTTGTTGGCGGTCACTACATGCTTGCCCGCCTCGATGGCCTTGAGCATGAAGGTTTTAGCCGGTTCAATACCGCCGATGAGCTCGACAATGATATCGATGTCCGGGTCGTTGAACAGGTCGTTGGCGTCATTGGTTAATTGGACTCCGGCAAACTGCAGCGGCAGTTCCCTGGTCATGATGTCCGCCACCCTGGCCAGACGGATCGATAACCCCGTCCGTTTTTCCAGCCGCTGCTGCTGGGCGATGAGAACCTCGGCAAGGCCGCTGCCGACTGTTCCGAACCCGATGAGTCCTACCTGTATTTCTTTCATGCTGTTCCGTACTGTATATAGGTTGATAACTGAATTTTAGTCTGCGCAACACATACTCTTTTTGCATCATCTTGTCAAAAAGTATGCGTGCACATTTTCGTAGCTTAAATGATGAAGTTACGTTATAGTTTGTACTTTAATGAATTGCCATTCATGATTATCCAGTGGGCTTTTTTCTGTTATATCAGTTAGTTATTTAGCCATAACCTTTTTAATTTCAACGCAAGGAGACAGGTATGAATATTTTGACTTTTGGACCGAACGGCAGCGGCAAGGGCACCCAGGGCGCCATTGTGCAGAAAAAGTACAATATTGATCACATCGAGTCCGGCGCTATTTTCCGCGAACACATCAAGGGCGGCACCGAGCTTGGCAAGAAAGCCAAGGAATATATCGACCGCGGTGATCTGGTCCCCGATGATATCACCATCCCCATGGTGCTGGAGACCCTTGGCAAATCCAAGGAAAAAGGATGGCTGCTGGACGGCTTCCCGCGCTCACTCGCCCAGGCTTCAGCCCTGGACAAGGCGCTCAGGGAGTCGGGCATGAAACTTGATTATGTCATCGAGATCCAGCTTGATCGCGAGATAGCCAAGGAGCGGATCATGGGCCGCCGTCTCTGCGTCAATGACAACAACCATCCCAACCATATCGCCTTTGACGCAATCAAGCCGGTCGAAAAAGACGGTAAGCTGGTCTGCCGGGTCTGCGGCGGCGATCTCAACACCAGGGCCGACGACCAGGACGAGGAAGCGATCAACAAACGTCATGATATTTATTATGATGAGAACACCGGCACCATGGCCGCGGTCAATTATTTTAAGAATGTGGACGGACCCAAGGTTATTTCCGTTGATGGAGCAGCCAGCATCCAGGAGGTTTCCGAATCCATCATGAGTCAGCTCGACTGATTATATTTTCCGTCCGCTGGTCTGAAAAACGTTTCCATGTCCTCCTGGGTCTGGAAACGTTTTTTTGTTTGACAGTACAGGGTTTTTTTTTCATTGTGGCCACCATGAAAAGTCATATTTTATCTAATCTTGCCGGGTCCATCAGGGCGCAGCAGGAATTTGCCGAGGCATCGGCCGACCGCATAGTTCAGCTTGTCCAATGGACCGTTGCGACATTCCGGTCCGGCGGCAAGTTGCTTCTTTTCGGTAATGGCGGCAGCGCCGCCGATGCCCAGCATGTGGCGGCGGAATTCGTCAACCGCTTCAAGATAGACCGGCACCCGCTTCCCGCCATTGCCCTGACCACGGACAGTTCCGTGCTCACCAGTATCGGCAACGATTTCAGCTTTGACCTGATCTTTGTCAAGCAGATCCAGGCCCTGGGCAAACGGGGCGATCTGGCCCTGGGCATTTCCACCAGCGGTAATTCCCCCAACGTGCTCAAGGCCATAACCACGGCCCGGGAAATGGGGCTGCGCACCGCCGCTTTGACCGGCGGCAGCACAAAACCGGGCGGAGAGATAGGAGCCGTGGCGGATCTGGTCCTCAACGTGCCCAGCGACTCCACCCCCCATATCCAGGAAGCCCACCTCTGGGTGGAGCACATTTTGTGTGAACTCGTGGAAAAGGAGCTGTTCGCTTGATACCTGAACCCCTTGATTTTAAAGGCCTGCATACCTACTCTGTTCATGACCGCCACTCCAAGGTCACGGTGGAGGATTTTGCCCGTCCCCTGCACGCCGGGATGAGCGTCCGCCAGCTGCTGCAATCGCTTCCCGGCCAGCTGGCGGGCAGAGATTTTCCTGAACTGGTGCAGCGTATCGCCGAGGCCCACCGCAACGGGAAACCGGTTATTGTCGGCATGGGGGCCCATGTCATCAAGGTCGGACTCAATCCGGTGCTGATTGACCTGATGCGAAGGGGCATAATCACTGCCATTGGACTGAACGGGGCCGGAATTATCCATGATGCCGAGATTGCCATGGTCGGGCGCACTTCGGAGGAGGTTGCCGATGTCCTCGGCGCCGGGGCATTCGGCGCCGCCCGTGAGACCGGCGAGGTCCTGAACGGGGCGATCTGCCGGGGCGCGGAGAAAAATATCGGCCTCGGCGAGGCAGTCGGTGAGGTTCTGCTGGAGCAGGAATTTCCCTATAATGAGCAGAGCATTCTGGCCCAGGCCCGCAAAATGGATATCCCGGTCACCGTCCATGTGGCAGTGGGCACGGACATCATCCACATCCATCCCGGCGCTGACGGATCAGCCATCGGCCAGACCAGCCACCACGATTTCAGGATATTCTGCAGCCTGGTTGCGGATCTGGAAGGCGGTGTTTATCTTAACATCGGCTCAGCGGTGCTGCTGCCCGAGGTCTTTCTCAAGGCCCTGACAGTGGTCCGCAACCTGGGCCACCAAGTCAGGAATCTGACCACGGCCAATTTTGATTTTATCCGGCATTACCGTCCGGCCACCAACGTTGTCCACCGTCCCACCCTGGAAGGAGGGCGCGGATTTAATTTTACCGGCCATCACGAGTTGATGATCCCGCTGCTCGGAGCAGCTCTGCTTGATGCCCTGGCCGATGAAACGGCAGGAGCGGAGCGCTGATGAACGAAAACAATTGTCAGGCGGGACAAAATTCCCGGCAGAGAGTACGGAGCCTAGTTCAGATATCATTATGAGTGCATCGAAAAAAACAGTTCGGGAAACCGGCAAAGTCTATCTGGTAGGCGCCGGTCCGGGCGACCCGGGCCTGATTACCCTGCGCGGCAAGTTTTTGCTGGAGCGGGCAGAGGTGGTTGTCTATGACTATCTTGCCAACAAGAAGCTTTTACAGCATGCGCCCTCCACCGCCCAACTTGTTTACGTGGGCAAAAAAGGGGGCGGCCTCCATGCCTATACCCAGGAAGGCATAAACAAGCTGCTGGTTGAACATGGCAAGGCCGGCAAGATCGTTGTCCGGCTTAAAGGGGGCGATCCGTTTATTTTCGGCCGCGGGGCCGAGGAAATCGAGGAGTTGGTCGCGGCGGGAATTCCGTTCGAAGTTGTGCCGGGGGTGACCTCGGCAACGGCAGCCGCGACCTATGCCGGGATCCCCATCACCCACCGGGGTTATACGGCCTCGGTGGCCTTTATTACCGGCCATGAAGACCCGACCAAAAAAGAATCCAATATCAGGTGGGACAAGCTGGCCACCGGGGCCGGCACCCTTGTCATCTTCATGGGCATTAAAAATCTGCCGATTATTATGGCAAAGCTGATTGAGAACGGCCGCGATCCGAAAACACCGGTGGCCGTTGTCCGCTGGGCGTCTACCCCGGAGCAGCATTCCGTCGAAGGAACGCTGGAGACCATTACCGAGGTGGTGCGGGAGGCCGGGATCAAGCCTCCGGCCCTGGTGGTGGTCGGCGAGGTGGTCAAGCTGCGCAAGACCATAGACTGGTATGAAAAAAGGCCCCTGTTCGGCAAGCGTATTGTGGTAACCCGCACCAGGGAGCAGGCCAGCGAACTGGTGGCCCTGCTGGAGGAGCACGGGGCGGATTGCCTTGAATTTTCGACCATCAACATCGAACCGGTGGACGACTATCAGGTCCTGGACCGGGAACTTGCGCAAATCTCTTCCTGTGGATGGCTGCTCTTTACCAGCCTCAACGCTGTTACCTATTTTTTCCGGCGCCTCAACCATCTCGGTCTTGATGCCAGGGCCCTTGCCGGGGTCAGGATAGCGGTGGTCGGCAAGGCCACCGGGGACGAACTGGTGAAGTACGGCATCAAGGTCGACCTGATTCCGGAAAAATTCACCGGCGAAGGCCTTGCCGAAGCGCTTATCAGCCAGGGTGTGAAGGGCAGCAGGATTCTTCTGCCCAGGGCCGTGAAGGCGCGGGATGTTCTGCCGGAAATGCTCACCGGCGCCGGCGCCGAAGTGGTCATTGCCCCGGTGTACCGGAATGTTCCCCCGGGGGGCAGAACAGATCTGCTCCGCGAGAAGCTTGAAGAGAAAAAGATAGATATGGTCACTTTTACCAGTTCATCCACGGTGACCAATTTTCTGACCATGGTCGATGCAGCGTCGGAAGAGGAGCTGCACCGGATGCTGGATGATGTTTCCATGGCAGCCATTGGGCCTATCACCGCGAAAACGATCGAGGAGAGCGGGCTCCGGGTGGATGTTCAGCCCGAAAGCTATACTATTCCAGATATGGTGGACGCCATTGTTGACCACTATCGCCGAGCCAAAAACATGGATTGAGCCACTGCTGCTCTTCAGGGAAAAATTGTCGAAGCTGCCCGGCCGCCCAGCGGAAGATCCGGCTGACGGGCCGGACAGCATGACCGGGAAAGCGGTTCTGTGCCGTACCTGCCGGGCAGTTGTAACAGGCCGGGACCGGGAGATATCGGTCAACGGCAAACACCTGCACACCTTTTTCAACCCAGCCGGAATCGTCTATGAGATCCGCTGCTTTTCAGCAGCGCCTGGCTGCATCAACCATGGCCGGCCCACCGATGAGTTTACCTGGTTTACCGGCCATACCTGGGAATACAGCCTCTGTGCCACCTGCCTTGATCATCTGGGCTGGTTCTATACTTCTTCCGGCCCCTCCTTTTTCGGACTGATCAACAGCAAGCTGATTGTTGAATAATCTCTGTCCCTTTAAATGCTGGTCCGGTGCATATCCTGCCATTGGGGCGACAGCCAATCCTGTCCGCCGGTCAGCACAAAGTAGAGCAGACCGAGCAGGACGGCTATCGGCAGGATAAAGCCGATGATCGTTACCGCCCACCAGAAGATTCTGCCCGCGCCGCCGGTTTCCGGCTCCATGGCGCCCTTGACAGACTTGAGATCATGGTACATTTCCAGGATGTACAGCATGAAAAAAGGGGCAAAAAGGATGGAAAGAAGCTGGCCCAGGAAGGGAACAATGGCGGCCATAACCGATAGCAGCCAGACAACGGCCATTTTGCCGAAGGTATTCCAGCCGTATCCCCGGACATACTCCCGGCTGACCAGCAAGGCATCGAGCCCCCGCCGGTCCTCGGCCAGCAGGATGAACGGGCAGAAGCTGAACCAGACAAGGAAAAGGAAACCGGGCAGGACACCCAAGGCAAAACCGGTGGTCAGTATTCCGGACAGGATGGTCACCACCCAGGTCATGGGCCAGAGGTATTCCCAGCCGCGCTGAAATGCTTCGATGATGCCGAGTTCCTCGTCAACGACAATGGCCGCCAGGGCGGTCTGGCACCAGATGAAAAGAATAATGACGGCCAGCAGCAGGATAGTCATGAGAGGCGCCATGATAAAGATGGCGGTTGTATCGTGTATGACATGGGCCAGGATCGCCCCGCCGAAAATACCGAAGAGGACCGTGATCATGCTCAGTCCGCCGAACATCACTGTGCCTATCAGGAGTACGGCGAGGAGGGGCAGGGCTCTGCGTTTGTACTGAGTCCAGGTGCGGGAAAAAAGTTCACTGATCGGGATAAGCTGTTTATCCATGGCCGGATCCTCCGGAAGGTCATTATTTTGCATGGGTTGCGTGTTGCCCGAGCAGGATTTTCCGGGCATCCTGTTCTTCGCGTCCCTGGATAATGATATCCTTGTGCCGGCTCTGCAGGCCGGATTTGATGGTAACCGAAGATTTGGGAAGACGCAGCCGCTTGGCCAGAAAGGCGACCACCGCCTTGTTGGCCCGTCCTTCGACGGGCGGCGTGGTGAGGCGGAGCTTCAGGGCATCGGCATGCAGGCCGGCAATTTCATTCCTGCCGGCCTTGGGCTGGACCAGGAGCTTGAGCAGGAGGGTACCATCCGGCAGGGTTTGCAGAAAGGGCATGGCACTTTTCAGCGCAGGGAAAGGGCGATCTGCTGGAGGGTTGGAACCAGGAGGTTTTGCAGGAATATAATGGCCAGGATGAGGATTATCGGGCTCAGGTCCAGGCCGCCCAGCAGGGGAATGAACCGCCGGATGCGGGAGAGGAGCGGTTCCGTCGCCTGGATCAGAAAACGGACAATGGGATTGTAGGGATCGGCGTTCACCCAGGATATCACGGCCCGGGCGAAAATAATGATGATGTAGGCGTCAAAGACAAAGTTGATCAGCTTTGCCACTGCCAGAATGAAATTTCCGAGGATAAACATATTATGTGTGCCTCTCAGTTAGTGTCCATCCAGAAACGGTCTTTTTGCCCGATCTCCCGGAGTCTCGCGAGCTCGCTTACCTCGTTATGCTCAAAAAATTATCCTCGGAATATCAAATATATGCCTGCGGTAATTTTTTTCGCATGCCTTGACCTCGAACAAAAATCCTCGTTTCTGGATGGACACAGTTAAGAAATTTTGCTGCCCGGTGCAATGGTATCGGCAACAGTTGCCAGCACCAGCCGCTCTTTGCCGTTCTCATCTGTTTCCTTGGCCGCCAGGACCATCCCCTGTGACGTGACCCCCATGAGTTTGGCCGGTTTGAGGTTGGCCACGATCAGCACCAGCCTCCCGATGAGCTGTTCAGGGGTATAGTGCTGCGCGATGCCGGCCACGATCGTTCGTTCTTCCGGGGCCGCCACTGTCAGCTTGAGCAGTTTGTCGGCCTTGGCGATCTTTTCCGCCGCAACTATCCGGGCGACCCGCAGTTCCATTTTGCCGAACTGGTCAAAGGTGATCAGGCCTTCCTCCTTTTTTTCGCGTTCTTTATTTTTCCTGCCGGCATCTTTTTGCGGGGGAGGCGCCTGTTTCTTCTTTTTGTCCAGGCGGGGGAAAAGCTGTTGGCCCGGGGCGATCCTGGTGCCGGGCGTGGACAATCCCCATTTGCCGGCGGTGTCAAGGGTGGCGTTTTCAAGCTCGGCCCCGAGGCCCAGCGCCTCGGCCATTTTTGCCGCGGCATCCGGCATGACCGGACGCAGAACCAGGGCGAGGATCCGGAGGGATTCGGCCAGGAAATAGAGCACGGTCATCAGCCTTTTTTCCCGGGATGTATCCTTTGCCAGTTCCCATGGGGCATTGGTGACAATGAACCGGTTCATCATCCCGATCACCTTCCACACTTCCCGCAGGGCCAGGTTGAAGTTGAAACTGTTCATGTTGCGGCGGTACTCGGAGACCATGTGTTCAACCGCATTGATGAGATCCCGGTCAAGATCGTTCAGCAGTCCCTTGTAGGGTTCGGGCACGGTATTGTCGGCATACTTGCCGATCATGGTCAGGGAGCGGGAAAAGAGGTTGCCGAGATCATTGGCCAGGTCCGAGTTCTGCCGTTCAATAATTGCTTCCGTTGAAAAAGATGCGTCCAAACCGAAACTCATCTCCCGGAGAACGAAATAGCGGACAGTGTCCACGCCGTAGAGTTCAACGAGTTCGCCCGGGCGGATGACGTTGCCGATGGATTTGGACATCTTGGTTTCGTCGACATTCCAGTAGCCGTGCACATGGAGGCGTTTGTAAGGTTCAACGCCCATGGCTTTGAGCATGGTCGGCCAGTAAATGGCGTGGGGCTTGAGGATGTCCTTGGCAATGACATGCTCGGCCGCCGACCAGTACCGCTGGAAATCGGGGCCATCCGGATAACCGATGCCGGTGAGATAATTTATCAGGGCATCAAACCAGACATAGGTGACGAAATTGTTGTCAAAAGGCAGGGGGATTCCCCAGGTCAGCCGGGAAGTGGGCCGCGAGATGCAGAGGTCTTCCAGGGGTTCGCTGAGAAAGGAGAGCACCTCGTTTCTGTACCGCTCCGGCGTGATGAATTCCGGGTTGCTTTGAATATGGTCGATGAGCCATTCCTGGTACCTGCTCATGCGGAAGAAATAGTTCTGCTCGGCAATTTCCTTGGGCGGTTTCTGGTGGTCGGGACAGTTGCCGTCAACCAGTTCCTTGTCGGTGAGAAAGCGTTCGCAGCCCTGGCAGTACAGGCCGGTATATTCGCTGAAATATATATCGTCCCGGTCGTATACCTGCTGCAGGATCTGCTGCACCGTGCGGACATGGGCGGGATCGGTGGTGCGGATAAAATTGTCCGGGGCAATGGCCAGGGAGGGCCAGGTGTTGCGAAACGACTCGCTGATGCGGTCGGCATACTCCTTGGGCGAGACCCCATCCGCCTCTGCCGCCTGGGCTATTTTTTCTCCGTGCTCATCGGTGCCGGTCTGGAAGCGGACATCGTCGCCGCAGAGTTTGCGAAAGCGGCTGTAGGTGTCGGTGACAATGGTGGTGTAGGCATGCCCGAGATGGGGCATGGCATTGACGTAATAAATGGGGGTGGTGATGTAGGTTGTCATTATTCAGTCTTCTGATCCTTGGCAGGGCCTTTATGCACGGGTTCAGCCTTTTTCCACTGCTCTTCCTTGAGGATGCGTTCCTCGCCGTCTTTGGACACGACCAGAATGGTTCCCTGCAGGGCCATGGTCCTGGCAACACGGTACACCGTGCCCTCATATTTGATGGTTTTGCCCACCTTGGGCATTTGTTTTTTGATGGACCGATAGGAATCGTACTCATAGGTGAGGCAGCAGAGCAGCCGGTTGCAGAGTCCGGAAATCTTGGTCGGGTTGAGCGGAAGATCCTGGGTTTTAGCCATTTTGATCGAGACCGATTCGAACTTCTTCAAAAATGAGCTGCAGCACAGTTCTCTCCCGCAGGCGCCGATCCCGCCGATGATCTGTGTTTCGTGGCGTACGCCGATCTGGCGCATTTCCACCCGGGTGCGGAATTCCTGCACCAGATTTTTGACCAGTTCGCGAAAATCCACCCGGCTTTCGGCCGTAAAGTAAAAAATTATCTTGGAGCCGTTGAAAAATCGTTCCACCCGGATCAGGTTCATGGGCAGATCGAGTTTTTTGATTTCCTTCACACAGGTGGCATAGGCCTCCTGCTCAAGCAGCGGCAGCCGTTGATATTTTTCTTCTTCTTCCTGTGTTGCCCGGCGGGTGATTATATACGATACCTTCCGCACCATATCAGGTTCACCGGCAGAGGCCGCGCGGCAGACGATGAGCGCCGGCTCCGGTCCATGGTCGGTCTTGATGATGACCGGGTCGCCGCTCTTGAGGTTGCTAATCCGCGACTGAACGGTAAACTCCTGTCCGTTCCCGCGAAAACGGATCCGGTAGTAGGAGTTTTCCTCCTCGGCTGCGTGATTGGCGGCCGGCTCGTCCTGCTCGTTGGGATCGCAACCGTCTGTTTGTGTTTCTTCCATTATATCGAGTCGTTATATTAAAAATACCTTGGGTATTCAGTGTATGCTGAACAGTTTGAGGAAAAGCACTTCGCAGGCCATCTGGCGGTTGCAGTTGCGGGCCAGCGTCTTTGCCACAAAATCAATAACCTGTACCTTATCAGAAAGTTGCTGCAAGTTCCAGCGTTCTCTTGCACGCAGAATATTGTCGTCCATGGGCCGCGGCTCGCTGCCCTGATCCGGAGCCCGGAGGCCGGCAAGCATGGATTCCTTGAAGAATAAACGGAGCAGGTCAAAAAGCTGCTCCAGGCCTTCTTTCAGCTCAGCGGCCTGGAGGGCCAGTTCCAGGGCTGATTCGACCCTGGCCGACTCGCTTTTGCCGGGATTCAGCAGGCGGCTGATGGTCTGCTCGTACGCGGGCAGCAGGCCTTCGATGTCAAAAGTTCCGGCCAGTCCGGGGCAGCCGCCGGCCAGTTGGGCAAAGCGCAGGGCTTCTTCGGCAGTGAGACTGCTGTTGCGGCGTGCGATGATTTGCGCGGCCAGCTCTACCGGCAGCGGGTAAAAAGGAATGATCTGGCAGCGGGAAACGATGGTCGGCAGCAGGGGTTCGGAATCATCGGCGGTGAGCAGGAGGATGTTGTCCGGCGGCGGTTCCTCAAGGAGCTTGAGCAGGCTGTTGCCCGCTTCCCGGCGCATGGTATGCACATCCTCCAGCATGATGACCCGGCGGGGAGCTTCCAGGGGGGGATAGCTCAGCGCTTTTTTCAGGGCGCGCACCTGGTCGATCTTGATCATCGCCCCCTGGGGTTTGATATGGACAAAATCCGGATTGTTGCCGGAAGCGAACTGCACACAGCTGCTGCAGGTTCCGCATGGCCCGTTCATCCCCTCGTGCCGGCAGAGAAGTACGGCGGCAAATTGCCGGGCCGTAGTTTTTTTTCCCACTCCCCGGGGACCGGAAAAGAGATAGGCGTGGGCCAGCCGCCCGTTTTCCAGGGAACGGCTCAGGAGTCCGACAGCTTTTTTCTGTCCCAGGGTTTCAGCAAACATGGTCAAAAGAGTTTTCTCTGGCGTCCAGCCTGGCCTTCACTGTCATCGGCAGCATCCCCTTCCGGATCCGTTTCCGTCCCGTTGCGCCTCGGCCCATGCGGCGGCGCCTGATCAGCCGGCGCGGATTCCGGTCCCCGCAGAAGAAGAAAACGTTCCAGCGGCCGCTGGTAGTCGCTCCACTGGTAGTTCCCGGGTTCAACCTGTTCGCTCAGCCGGTCAATAAAGTTTATCTTGGCATCAATGTCGTCAAGGTGGTGCAGCAGTATCGCCTCGGCAGTCATGGGCAGGCAGGGGGCGCCGAATTCATGGCGTCCGTGGTGGCTGAGGATCAGGTGGATGAGCTGATCAAGCCTGTCCGCGGGAAAATCGGGTATTTCGCCGGCCTGTTGCCGGACCATTTCACTGCCGAGCACCAGGTGGCCGACGAGCCGCCCCGGGGTGGTATAGTCAAAGGGAACAGCGGCAAAACTGAACTCCCGGATCTTGCCGAGATCGTGCGCCAGGGCGCCGGCAACCAGGAGGTCGCGGTCCAGGGCCGGGTAATGTTCGGCAATCCTGACGGCCAGGCCGGCCACGCTCAGGGTGTGTTCCAGCAGACCGCCGAGATAGGCATGATGCATTTGTTTGGCGGCCGGCGCCTTGCTGAACTGTTGAAGGACTTCTCCCTGAAACAGCGAGGCCAGAAGCTGGTGGAGATGGGGGTCGGAAATGGTCTCGATCAGCCCGGCAAGCTCCTGCTTCATTTCTTTCACTGAACGCTTACTGGCCGGAATGAACAAGCTCAGCTCGCATTCATCATCGGCAAGGGGCGCAAGGGAGGTGATGCTGAGCTGCAGCTGGTCCCGGAAGGCCTTGACCTGGGCCTCAGCCGCGACGATCCGGCCGGGCTCCGCGATTTTGTCAAAATGGGCGGCATTTTCCCATATCCTGGCCTCTATCTCCCCGGTCCGGTCCATGAGCGTCAGGGCGAGGTAGGGTTTGCCGTTCTTGGTCTCGGCAAGATTTTTTCTGCTGACCAGGAAGAGGTCGTGTAGCTGCCGTCCTTCGGCAAGTTCGCTGATGAAAATGGTTTTCCGGGTGGAATCCTTGCTCATTGTTCTCCGGGGATCAGACGTTGAATCGGAACAATATGCAGTCCCCGTCACGGACGACATATTCCTTGCCTTCGGAGCGCATCAGGCCCTTTTCCTTGGCCTTTGCTTCGCTGCCGCACTGGATGTAGTCGGCATAGGCAATGACCTCGGCCCGGATGAAGCCCCGTTCAAAATCGGAGTGGATTTTACCTGCCGCCCCCGGAGCCCTGGTTCCTTTTTTGATGGTCCAGGCCTTGGTTTCCTTTTCGCCCACGGTGAAGAAGGTGATCAGGTCCAGCAGCTGGTAGCCGGCGCGGATGAGCCGGTTGAGACCCGGTTCCGCCATGCCCATGTCGGCAAGGAATTCCGCCTGCTCCTCACGGCTGAGCTGGCTGAGTTCCTGTTCGATATTGCCGGAAATGGTCACCACGTACGATCCTTCCTTTTCCGCAACCCCGGTAAGCTGATCGACAAATTTGTTGCCCCGGACCAGGTCATCCTCGCTGACATTGGCCACGTAGAGCACCGGCTTGTCGGTGAGCAGGCAGAGTTCGCGCAGCAGCTCCCGGTGGTTTGCGTCCTCCGGCGCGGCAGCCCGGGCAGGGCGGCCGCTGTCGAGGATGTCGCGGAGCTGCTCCAGAAAAGCGACCTGGGCGATGATCTTCTTGTCGCCGGACTTGGCCTGGTTCCTGGTTTTGGCCAGCCGCCGCTCAACAGTGTCCAGATCGGCAATGATCAGTTCGGTGGCGATCACCTCCATGTCGCGCAGCGGGTCCACCGAGCCGCCGACATGGATGATGTTGTCGTCTTCAAAACAGCGGACAACGTGGAGGATGGCATCAACCTGGCGGATGTGGCCGAGGAACTGGTTGCCGAGTCCTTCGCCCTTGCTTGCCCCTTTTACCAGCCCGGCAATGTCGACGAATTCCATCTGGGTGGCAACCTTGTTTCTGGTGTGCACCAGCTCGGCGAGTTTGTCCAGCCGTTCGTCCGGCACCGGCACAATGCCGACATTGGGTTCAATGGTGCAGAAAGGGTAGTTTTCCGCGTCGATGGCCGCTGCTGTCAGGGCGTTGAAAATGGTGGATTTGCCGACGTTCGGCAGTCCTACTATACCGCAACGAAATCCCATGGGATCCTCTGTAATGTATTTGAAAGTATTTTGTCATCATGCAATATTCGGGTAGAGTCTCTGTGACGCCGATGGCGTGTCCCTGTGATACACCATATCTCATTAATTATGCAAGCAGTTCTCAATACCATGACAACAGATATCCTGATAATAAACGCGGTGCTTCTCCCTGATCCCGGCTCCCCATGGGGAACTGATCAAAGCTATGTCGCCATGAAAAACGGCCGCATAACCGGAACCGGCCCCATGGCCGCCCTTGATGATTTTGCAGCGGGAGAGCGGATTGACGCCGGCGGCGCCCTGCTGATGCCCGGCCTGGTCAACACCCATTGCCACGGGGCCATGACCCTTTTTCGCGGCCTGGCCGATGACCTGGAGCTTATGACCTGGCTCAATGAGCATATTTTTCCTGCCGAGGCGGCCCGGGTCAACCCGGAAATGGTCTACTGGTGCTCAAAGCTGGCAGCCGCAGAAATGCTCCTGTCCGGCACGACCATGGTGGCGGACGCCTATTTTCATGAGGCCGAGGCGGCCCGGGCGTTCAGCGAGGCCGGCCTGCGAGCGGTGGCCGCGCACGGGGTCATTGATTTCCCGGCCCCGGGAGTGCCGGACCCTCGGGAGAATATCCGGGCCGTGGCCCGTTTTCTCGACCACTGGGAGGGTCGGGACCCTTTGGTCACCCCGGCGGTCTTTGCCCATTCCCCCTATACCTGTTCCCCGGAAACACTCATGGGGGCAAAGGCGCTGGCCAAGGAGCGGGGGGTGCGGTTTTTTATCCATGTGGCCGAATCCAGGGGTGAGCAGGGGCTGATTAAAAACCCCCGCGGCGCCTCCCCGGTAAAACATCTCGAAGCCCTGGGGGTTCTGGACGAACAAACGGTCTGCGTGCACTGCGTCTGGGTCGATGAGGAGGATCTGGCGATTCTGGCCCGGCGGCAGTGCAAGGTTGTTCTCTGTCCCCAATCCCACCTGAAGCTCGCCTCCGGCATGGCGCCGCTGGCCGATATGCTGGCCGCCGGAATAGAGGTGGGACTGGGAACCGACGGCGCGGCAAGCAACAATGGCCTTGATATGTTCCGGGAAATGGATATCTGCGCCAAGGTGCAGAAGCTCCGGACGCTGGACCCGGTGGGAATCAGGGCCGGGAAGGTGCTGGGCATGGCAACCGCCGGCGGGGCGAAAGTGCTCGCCATGGCAGAAGGAGCAGGGCAGATTCGGCCCGGCAGCCCTGCCGACCTGGTCCTTGTTGATCTCAACCGGCCCCATCTGCAGCCGTTCCATGGCCCTGATCTTCTTGTGTATGCGGCCCAGGGGAGTGATGTGACAACGGTCATCGTCAACGGTAAAATCGTGGTGCGCGACCGGCGCCTGCTCACCTTTGACCTGGAGGAAACAATGACCAGGGTCAGAAAGCTGGCCGAGGCCCTTTCGTCGACGTGGTAAATTACGTTAACGACCTGTACGATCAGCATCAATCCGTTATGCAACGTTCTCCTGGTGGAGTTTACCCTTGCACTGCCGGAATGGGGCTTCCCCTGGTGTATTGCCTGCAGCGATGGTAAACCGGATACCTGAGAACAATTTATGTTTAATTTTGCTCTGACTCCTTTTGCTTGACTTAGGTCAAAGATTTTTTGCAAAGAAGATCGTAGAAAAAGTTGTGTAATAAATGCGTTTGAATGCATTCGCATAATTCCAAACATAAAGGAGGGACTATGAAACAATTAGCCAACGGCTTGTTTTGGACAAGTTTAACAATTCTATTTATGGCAATACCATTGTCAGTTCAGGCAGATGAGAGTCAATGTGTCGATTGTCACAATAAAGTAACACCAGGAATTGTCAAGGATCATGGCAGCAGCAAACATAGCCTTGTTGCTGATGGACCTGACTGTACTACCTGCCATGGAGAGGATCATAAAACCATGGAGGACTATAAACTGGCCTCACTACCTACACCGGAAACCTGTGCAGAATGCCATGAAGAACAAGTAGCATCGCATAAAAACGGAAAACATCATCTAGCCTGGTTTTCAATGAAAACACAGGCCGCCTGGCATAGACTGCCTCCCGCTTTAGGTGAACAGGGATATAGAGGTTGTTCAGGGTGTCATAAAATTGGCCAGAAAGGACTTGTGGGTGCCATGAGTGGTAATATGGGTCCCTTGAAATACGATGATGGCAAGGAAGAAAGTGCGTATCGCTACGGAAATGCCCAGTGCGATGCCTGTCACACACGACATAAATTTGATAAAGAAGAAGCAAGGGATCCCAGAGCTTGTTCAAACTGTCACATGGGCTTTGATCACCCTCAATACGAAATGTATATCTCTTCAAAACATGGTATTGGCTGGGAAACAGATGACAATAATAATAGCTATACTGCAAGAATGCCCACCTGTCAGAAATGTCACCTGGGTGAAGGGTCCCATGAAGTTGCCACACCGTGGGGTTTTCTAGGCCTCAGGGTTCCCACCAAGGAGAATGTATTAGCGATCATTGACGCTTATGGATGGGTCAAGGAAAATGCACCATATGAATTATTAGCATTCAGCCACATGACCGTGGATGAGCTTGTTAAAAATCTTCAGGACCTGGCTGCCAAGTTACCATCCGGCAAGTTCGATGGCGTAGATGATGATCCTGTCTGGGTTCTTCACCGGGCAAAATATCTGGTTGCGGCTGGTGTTTTAAGTGCAAAGGATCTGCAGCCCACCGGCCGTTTTGTTGCAGCTGTTTCGCAGGCAGAGATTGCCAGAGGTCCGGCTGAATTTAATAAGTTACGTAATCAGATGAAGGAGAACTGCAATGAGTGTCATTCCAAGGACTATGTTCAGGCCACTATGGATGCATCAGATGAAATAATCAAGGCTTCAGATGCGGTTTATGCAAAAGCCTTTGATGCAGTTTTTACTCTTTATCGTCACGGAATTCTTAAAGCACCAGTGAATTGGGACATGGGTGGGCCGGATATCCTTCAATATTATTATGCCCGGACAAAAGTGGAGCAGGAGCTTTACCTGATTTTTCTTGAGCATCGGCAACGCGCATTCCAGGGAGCTTTCCACGCAAGTAATGATTATGCCCATTGGTATGGTTGGGCTCCATTGAATACCGCTGTAAACGAAATCCTGGAAGATGCCGGACACCTGTGCGGTGACAATGCCAAGTGCAGTGAAGAGATAGACATGATCAAAGCGGGTTATACCGCAACAGTAAATAGTTTTAGGAAATAATTTTTACTAGTGGTCAAAGCAGAAGATATTGACCAGCTACATACCAACTTAAGGGAGCCGCTTTGCAGTAATGATGCGGCTCCCTTTTTTCTTGCAGGATTTAGATTTAGGGGTCATTTGGGGTCATTTAGGGGTCTTTAGGGGTCAGGTCTCACCTTGACCCTGGTTTTGGCTCGATATTGCTTTGATAATTTGATTGAGCCGTATTTGTAGTTTTTTATCCTTTAGCAGGTT
>JAMJFO010000080.1 GCA_023544645.1 Desulfobulbaceae bacterium
ACATGGCTAAAAATACATTTTCATCCCGAACTACCCATCAAAACGGGAGTGGCTGACATATCGCTATTTATTGTAAATTAAAGAACAATATTTTATCACTATAAGTAACTTTATTTAGTATATTTCACCTGAAAAAAATGTCAAGCCACGGAATATTATTCCAGTCATCTCGTTTTTTTTAAGAAATATCTTGGTAATGCTTTGGTCATTGATTAGTCCCTGCTACAAGCAGGTTGCCGAAACATCGGAGTTTGTTGTTTATGGGGCAGGATTTTAAGAACATTAAGAACAAGACAGGTCTTGCAATCAAGCAGATTTTCGTTCGGCGTGCTTTACCAAACGGCTTACCGTTGAATAATGTACATCAAAACAGGCGGCGATTTCGTGCATAATATAATCACCTGTGGCATAAGCTGCTGTCATTGCATCACCCGCATCGGCTCAAGTTCACGGTATTCGATGAGGGACGGGCAAGGGGGCAAAAGGGGTCCAAAAGGGGTCCAAAAGGGATCTTTGCTTGACTCTTGTTTATTTTTCGCCTTATTTTTTCTAACCTGTTTTGTAATCTTTTGTTCTTGGAGAGTTGGTTTTCGATTCTGGTGACAATGCTGCTTACCGAACTGTATTTCTCCAGGCCAAATTCCTTGCCGATCTCCCCCAGGGCCAAGCCGCTGCATTTCCTGGCAAGGTAAATCGCAACATTGCGCGGCTCGTTCGCTTGACCGCGCTTAGCTTGCTCCAGCATATGCACCTCGATCCCGTAGCTCCGGCATACCGCTTCTTTTATCTCGGCAATTGTCGGGGCGAGTTGTCGTGATTGGGGGATTTCGTCATGTTTTATTAACGCATAAAATTTCTCTCTCACCCAGTCAATAAAATCCTGCGTACCGAACACGGAGGCAAGATTCTTTTTGCTGAAAAAATCGTTGACTTCCGATGAATCTTCCTGCTGGACAAATTCAAGGTACCCTTTTTTTGCCTTTGCAATTGTGGGAATAGACGGGGAACATCAGAATGACGGGGTCCAATCCAGCATTTTTGTGCTAATCAATACTTATGGCACGCCCTTTACGAATAGAATTGGCGGGCGGTCTCTATCATGTGACATCGCGCGGAGACCGCAGACATCATCGTGTCGGCCATGTTTTTCAAGGGCGCTACCGGGGGATCATAGTTGAAAAAGAAACTTACCTCCTGAAGTTGATGCGCTATGTGGTTCTCAATCCAGTGAGGGCCGGGATGGTAGCCGATGCAGCTGATTGGCCCTGGAGTTCTTATTGTGCCATGGTCAGTACAGCAAGTCGACCGGAGTGGCTCCACACCGATTGGATACTCGGGCAGTTCAGCCAATTTTCGAGGTAAAGCGATACTGGGCTATATTGATTTTGTTCGTGCCGGGATTGGTCAGCCAGGGCTGTGGGAATCCCTCCGGGGGCAGATTTATCTGGGGTCGGATGCATTTGAGCGGATGCAGCGAATAACCGCCGATCAATAGAAAGTAGCGGAAATTCCCCGGGCGCAACGTCGTCCATGTGCCCGTCCTCTCGCCGAATACCGGAACACTATTCCTGATGCTAAGGAGGCTATGGCAACAGCCTATGCAACAGGTGATTAAACCATGCAGGAGATCGCCAACTGTTGTGTTTTGGTGTTCATTATTCAACCGTAAGCCGTGCAGCATGCCGAACGGGAACCTGGTTGATTGCAAGACCCCAAGAAAATAACCCTTAGAAATTCAAATTCAGAAGCCGATAAGCGGACTTGAACCGCTGACCAACTGATTCTCAGTCAATTTCTCCGGCCTCAAACAACTAAACTGCCGTGTTGAGATAACATAATAAAATCAATTGATTGGGATAGTACCCGTTGTTGTCCCGTCATATACGACATGGTCTTGTTTGTGAGATTTTTCCGCACATTTTCACACACGGAACGAAAAAAGCACTTAGCCGATGATTGCTAAGTGCTTGATATTTGGTGGGCCGTGAAGGATTCGAACCTTCGACCAATTGATTAAGAGTCAACTGCTCTGCCAGCTGAGCTAACGGCCCTGATTGGTATGGGCCGCACTATAATCAAGCTCATCCCGGTGGTCAATACCAGAATTGCTTTCCCGGGGAACAAAAAAGATTTCCTGCATTTGTTCGGAAATGGCAACTCTCATCCCAATTCTTTGGAAGGGTTTGTTTCCCTCAGTTTTTTTCCCGAGGGGTGAGGGGGGAGAGGTCGGGAGAAATCATAAAAAAAGCCGGAATAGCGCTTACGCGTTGCCGGAAACCGGGCCGTTGGACGATCTGATGCGTTCAAGCTGGTCGGCGAGGTCTTTTATCTCCCTTTGCCAGTAGTGGTGCGAACCGAATTCGGGCTCCACCGGAGAGGCGCCGTCCTCGGCAAACTGGTGGGCGCACCAGGCCGAATAGTGGATGAAGCGCATGGCCCGCAACGGTTCGATGAGGCGCAGGGTTGAGCGGTCAAAATGGCGGAAGGTTTCGTATCCTTCCAGGAACAGGTCAATTTCCACCAGGGACCTGTCAGCATAATCGGGCAGCAGCATCCAGAAGTCCTGGACCGGCGGGGCTACCGCCATGTCGTCGAAATCGATGATATAAAAGGATTCGCCCGGGCGGTAGATGAGATTGGCAAAATGGCAGTCGCCATGCAGGCGGATCATGTCCGTACCCGTAAACAGGGGGGCGATCTCCTCTATCAGCAGGCTGGTGAGCTGTTTGTACTGCCCGACGAGGTCGGTAGGGATGAGCCGTTCCTGGAGGATGTAGTCCACCTGGTGCCTGGTCGATTTGTCCGGCGCCATGGTTATCCGCTCGCGGGGCAGGTGAAGGGCTCCGACAGCATGGGTCCTGCCGATGAGGCGGCCCAGTTCCAGCCACTGGTCATCGGTGTACTCGTCATAGCTTCTGCCCCCGCATTTGGGGAAGACGGCAAAATGAATATTTTCATAACTGCCCAGCGTTGTACCGTCTTTGAGTTTGAGCGGTGCAATAACCGGGACTTCCTCCCCGGCAAGCTCCAGGAGAAAATCGTGCTCGTCCTGGAGGGCGGCTGCCGACCATCGGCCCGGACGGTAAAACTTGACAATAATGCCGTTGCGGTCTTCATCCTCCAGCTCGTACACCCGGTTGATGTAGCTGGCCAGGGGCCGGCAGAGGTTGGTCAGATAGGTGCCCAGCGATTTCTCGACAAGGGTGATGACCGTATTGGGGTCCAGGCTGTGAAATGTTGACTGCCGGGGCGGTTGTTCGGATATGTTCATTCGCTGCCTGTTTATTGATGATTAAAGGAAGAGGCGTTTCACCTTTTCCCGGCCTTTTTCTGTTCCTTGATCATGTCTGACAGGGCGCGCAGCAGGTCGATGGCCGACAGCATACCCACCAGAGTTTCTGTTTTGTCGAGCACCGGGGCCGCGCCGATTCCCTCGTCCAGCAGCAGCGCAACCGCTTTGTTCAGGGTGTCGTAGGTGTGAAGGACATGTACATTGGTTATCATGACGTCGCTGACGTGCATGGCATTGTCCAGGATGTACACATGGGAAATATCGTGGGCCTCGTCAACCCAGTTGGGCCTGCGCAGTTCGCGGTCGCTGATTATGCCGATGAGCTGTCTGGCGTCGTTGACGATGGGCAGGTGCCTGATGGCGTGCTCCTTCATCAGGAAAAATGCCTCGCGGATACCCATATTCCTGGGTATTGATACAACCTGGCTGCTCATGTACCTGCTCACTTTAATTGCCATGCGGCGCTCTCCTTGGACGGATGGATGGTAAAAAAAAAATCAATGTAAGGTCTGCTTCCGCAGCAGGCCGGCAAAATCTGCACTGACCGCCGGTTACTACCTTACATTTTTCATGGAGCGCTAGCAAGCAGCGAATCACGAACTGGCAGGGGGGTAACCGGCTCTTTCTCTGTTACCCCTCCCGCGCATGGGCGTGGGAGGATTGGTGATGGATTATTGACAGGGTGATTGCGGCCATGTAGCATATTTTGGTAATGGGATAATTGGGAAGGGCATTGCCAACGTCCCCGCCTTCCTGTTTCCCTGAAGTTTTCAACGGTGCAAAAAAAAGAATGGTCCGTCGTTATCAACTCATAGGCCTGAACTGCCGTTATTCGCACTCCGGCCTGGCCCTGTTCTATGTCCGGCATGCCCTGGAGCACCATCTCCCGGCTGCAAAGGTCGGCATGGACCTGTTCACCATCAATGATCCCTATTACGATACGCTGTTGCGGATATCATCCAGTAAGGCGGATGCCCTGTTTTTTTCCGTGTATATCTGGAACGCGCAGTACGTGAGCCGTCTTGTCCATGATCTGGCCGCCATCGATCCGGACCGGCCGATCATCCTGGGTGGCCCGCAGGCGCCTTTCGCAGGGGAGCTGCCGCCTTGCTGCACGCTGGCGCAGGGGGAGGTGGAAGGGCTGCCTGCCGGGTTTTACCGTGACCTGGACCAGGGGGTTCTGCAGCCTGTATACAGGGCGGAACCGGGGCATCCCTTTCCGTTTCCGTACCGGGACGAGGATTTTACCACCCTGCTGCCCAACCGGCTGGTGTATTACGAATCCTCCAGGGGATGTCCTTTTCGCTGCTCCTACTGCCTGTCTTCGGTTGGCCGGAAGGTCGGCCACAAGGATGTTGAAACGGTCCGGCAGGAGCTGGCGCGGATCCTTTCCCATGAGCCGCGGATCATCAAGTTCGTTGACCGGACCTTTAACGACAACCCGGAAAGGGCCTTGGAAATCTGGCGTTTTCTTGCCGAGCAGCACGGCAGGACGCGGTTTCATTTTGAGATAGCGCCGGATCGCTTCACCGGCGAAATGTTCGATCTCCTGGAAAAAGTCGGGCCGGACCGGTTCCAGTTTGAGATCGGTATGCAGTCGACCAACCCGGAGACCTTGGACGCGGTGAACCGGCGCATGGATGTCGACATTGCCGCTGAAAATATCAGCCGGCTGGTGAGGCTGGATACCATTCACCTGCATGTCGACCTGATCCTGGGCCTGCCGTATGAGACCGGGGAGAGCTTCCGGGAGTCCTTTAACCGGGTGTTTTTCCTTGCTCCACATTATATTCAGATGGGGCTGCTCAAGGTGCTGCCGGAGACGCCGATCCGCCGGGAGGCCGAAGAACACGGGCTGGTCTTCTGTCGTCAGCCGCCCTATGAAATCCTGGCCAACCGGTGGCTGGACCACCGCTCCCTCGCCCGCCTGCACCTGTTGTGCGAATGTGTCGAGGCCTTTTACAACAACCGCTGGTTCCGCACCTTGTGGAAGTATATCAACCGGGGGGGCGAAGAGCCCTATTCCTTTTTTGCCGGTCTGCTGGCCGTATGTGAAGAGCACCGTTTCTTTGACCTGTCCCACACCCAGGAACTGCTTGCCCGAATGCTTCGGACGCTGGCAGGACAAAGGTCGGATCAGGATCTGTTGGTGAATCTGCTCCGCTATGACTGGCTCCGGTGCGGCCACCGTTTTCTTCCCCCGTTTTTGGAGGACAAGCCCCTGGCAGAGACCCGCGCCATGCTGCGCCGGGATCTGCCGCCGAGCCTGGAGGGCTTGTATGATTCCCGGGGCCGCAGTGAGTTCTTCAAGCGCGGGGTGTTCCTGGAGCTGTCCGCAGAGGCCGTTGATTACGCGGAGCCTGGCCGGGGGGATCGACCAGCCCTCGCCTGTTTTTTGCCGGAGCAGACCACCGGTGTCATCAAGCACAGCCGGGTTGTGCTGCTTGAGGCGAGGCCATGAGCCGCCGCAGGGTGATCGTGGTCGGCGGCGGCGCGGCAGGGCTGATGGCCGCGGGACAGGCCGCGCTGGCAGGCGCGGAAACCGTTCTGCTGGAGAAAATGAAGCGGCCGGGCCGCAAGATATGCATATCCGGCAAGGGGCGGTGCAATTTGACCAATATTGCCGAGCTGTCCGAATTTATAGCGCATTTCGGCAGAACCGGCCGTTTTCTCCGCCAGCCCTTCGTCCGTTTTTTTTCGGCAGAGCTCATGGCGTTTTTCAGGGAACTGGGGCTGGAGTTGGTCAAGGAACGGGGAGGGCGGGTATTTCCCGCTTCCGGCAAGGCCCCGGATGTGCTGGCTGTTTTCCTCCAATGGCTTGAACAGTGCGGTGTGGAGATCAGAACATCATCCGCTGTCGATGCACTGCTTGTTGTCGATGGCCGAATCCGGGGGGCGATATGCAACGGCCGGGAAATCGCCGGCGATGCGGTTATACTCACCACGGGCGGGGCATCGTATCCGGCCACCGGGTCCACCGGCGACGGCTATGCGCTGGCAGAAGCGGCCGGGCATACGATCGTCCCGGTCCGGCCGGCCCTGGCGCCCCTGGAAACCGAGGGCGGGGTGACGGCGCCAATGGCTGATTTGAACCTGCGCAATATCAATGTGCGGATGTATATTGACGGCAAACGAAAAAGGCAGGAGTTCGGCGAGCTGGTGTTCATGAAAACAGGGCTGAGCGGGCCGGTGATCCTTACCCTGAGCGGTGATGTTGTCGATGCCCTGCGAGATAACCGGAGGGTGGAGCTCTCCCTGGATCTGAAACCGGCGCTGGATGACCGGAAACTTGATGCCCGGCTGATCCGTGATCTGACTGCGCGGTCCGGCGAGGAAATGCAGTCCATCCTGCGCGGTCTCCTCCCGCGGGAGATGGTTCCGGTGTGCCTGGAGCTGACCGGGATCGATCCACAGCAAAGCGGCGGCCGGTTAAGCGCAAAGGAGCGGAAGCGGCTGCGGACCTGGCTCAAGGATTTCCGGCTGCGGATCAAGGGCTACCGCCCGTTCACCGAGGCCATCGTCACAGCCGGCGGGGTGGATACCCGGGAGGTGGATCCGCGGACCATGGAGTCCCGGAAGATGCCGGGGCTGTATATTGCCGGCGAACTGCTTGATATCCAGGGTGATACCGGCGGCTATAACCTGCAGGCCGCTTTTTCCACCGGCTGGCTGGCCGGGAAATCTGCGGCGGAGGTGGGGTAAAGGGAGAAAAGAACCAATGTTTCTGCCGACAACGAAAAAAGAAATGCAGCAGCTGGGCTGGGAGGCGCTCGACGTCATCCTGGTCACCGGGGATGCCTATATCGATTCTCCCTTCATCGGGGCGGCGGTTATCGGCAAGGTCCTTGTTGACGCCGGGTTCCGGGTCGGGATCATTGCCCAGCCGGACTGTGCTACCGGCGAGGATATTGCCGCACTGGGTGAACCGGAGTTGTTCTGGGGAGTTACCGGCGGCAGCATCGATTCCATGGTTGCCAACCGCACCGCCTCCGGCAAGAAGCGGCGCAGCGATGATTACACCCCGGGCGGAGAAAACACCCGCAGGCCGGACCGGGCGGTGCTGGTCTATGCCAACCTTATCCGTTCCCATTTCAAGAATACCAGGCCAGTTGTCCTGGGCGGCATTGAAGCCAGCCTGCGCCGCGTTGTCCACTATGATTACTGGTCCGACCGGATCAGGCGATCGATCTTGTTCGATGCCAAGGCGGATTATCTGCTCTATGGCATGGCTGAGCGTTCCGTGGTTGAACTGGCCAGCGCCCTGCAGAGTGGTGATGACCCCTGTTTTATCCGCGGCCTCTGCTACGCGGCCCAGACAGTGTATGAAGGCTGTCTGGAGCTGCCTTCATACCAGGAGTGCGCCGGGGACAAGGAAGCGTTTGCCAGGATGTTCCATCTCTTTTACCGCAACAATGACGCGGTAACGGCAACCACCCTTGCCCAGAAGCAGGACACCCGCTATCTGGTTCAGACCCCGCCGCAATTGCCCCTTTCGCAGAAGGAGCTGGACAAGGTTCACGGCCTTGATTTTGAGCGCGACGCCCATCCGTCATGCCTGCGGCAGGGCAAAGTAAGGGCGCTGGAGACCATCCGTTTTGCCATCGCCACCCACCGCGGCTGCTACGGGGAGTGTAATTTCTGCGCCATCGCCGTTCACCAGGGCCGCACCGTGACCGGCCGGAGCAGGAAATCCATTGTCGAAGAAGCCAGGCGGATTGCCGCGCATCCCCATTTCAAGGGGATCATTCCTGACGTTGGCGGCCCCACTGCCAACATGTACGGTTTTGAATGTGACAAGAAGCTCCGGGAGGGCAGCTGTCTGAAAAAAAGATGTTTGTTCCCGAAGATCTGCCCGAAGATGAAGATCGATCATGGCGAACAGATAAGGCTTCTTCAGGAGCTGCGGAGCATTCCGGGTGTGCGCAAGGCCGTGGTGGCCTCGGGCATCCGCTATGATATGATCCTCGCGGACCGGAAGAACGGGCTGAAGTATCTGCGTGAACTCGTCCGCCACCATGTTTCCGGGCAGATGAAGATAGCCCCGGAGCACAGCGAAGAGGCGGTGCTGGCCTGCATGGGCAAACCGGGCAGCGATGAGCTGCTGGCATTCAGAGATCTTTTTCTGCAGCTGAACAGCCGGGAAAAATTAAATCAGTTCCTCACCTATTACATGATTGCCGCTCATCCGGGCTGTTCCCTTGATGATATGAAACGGCTGAAGGAGTTCTGTCAAAACAGCCTGAAGCTCCTGCCCCGCCAGGTCCAGGTTTTCACCCCGACACCGTCCACCTATTCCACCCTCATGTACTGGACTGGCCGCAACCCCTTCACCGGCGATCCCTGTTTTGTCGAACGTTCTGCTGCCGGAAGGGAAAAGCAGAAGCAGGTTCTGTCGGCAACTGATGCGCCAAGGTCCAGGGGCGGGAAGTCCCTGCCGCAGGCGAGGCAAAGAAAAAAGCGGAAACGCTGATTCCCTTACAGTGTTGCCGGCAAAGCTCTGGATGACATTTTTCTGCAATCAGTCTCCCGGTTTTTCCCCCTCGGGGAGAAAATGTGCCTGGATCCGGGTGCGATTGCGACAATATGCCACATTGATACTTTCGCCCGAAGTGCTACCCTGTAGCACAGTCTGCTCGGCCGCTTACAATAAAACCGCATCGCCGGGCAACAGGATTGGCTGCCATGGCTGTAATCAGCCTGGTGAAGAATATACCGGCCCCTGGAAAAATACATCAGCAACAGGCGTGATTGCTGCAGTCACGCCGGTTATCCAACACTGCAAGGAGAAATATAATGTTTGGACTCGGTACCCCGGAACTCATGATCATCCTGGCCATCTGCTTCATCGTTTTTGGCGGCAAAAAGCTGCCGGAAATCGGTGCGGGCCTGGGCAAAGGAATTACCTCCTTTAAAAAAGGGCTTCGCGCCGCTGATGATGCCCCGGCGCTGCCGTCTGAAGAAGGTGAATCCAAGGCGTAGCAGGCTTTACTTTTTATCCTTTAATTCGTTGACCCAGGAAAGCGCCGCAGCGACCTTGGGGAAGCCGATGGTGGAGATCAGGAGCAGGAGGGTGTGGTGAACTTCCTCCATTGTTGCCCCGGCATGTAATGCTCTTCGGGCATGCGAATGCACTGAACCGGTTGATTGGGATGCGGCGGCAACCGCCAGCTGAATCAGCTCGGAAGTCTTCCTGTCTATGGGGCCCGCGTCCCGGATGGTGGCTCCGAGGTTCTCCACCGCCGTCATGACATCCGGAAACTTTTTCAACAGTTTCCGGTAATGTTTGCTTGGTTTTACCTGCTCGGACATAATTTTCCTCCTCTTTTAGGTTTTTTCAGGCGGAGCGCCGGAATGACGAGCCGCCTGCAACTTCTATTATGTTGGTAAATGCGCAACGGGTGGTTGCTCTACCCCGTGGCATTTACGTTGTTTGATCATTTGAAGATATCTATAAAAAAATTCTGCATTGCCTGCCAGGATTTGTCGTCCGCTTCTTTATTGTATGCCAGAGGTAAATTGAATTCCCTGCCGAATCTGTCCGCATCCGGATTGGTAAAGGAGTGGACCGCTTCGGCATAATTTATGAAGGTATAGTCCACGCCGGCAGCCTCCATTTCCTGCTTGAACGCCTCGATCTCTTCAGCTTTGACAAAGGGATCATCCGCTCCGTTGAGGACCAGGACTTTTGCCTTGACGGTTCCGGGTTTTGCCGGAGCAGACGGAGCCAGGCTGCCGTGAAAGCTGACAACGCAGTCAATGTCAATGCCGGCCCTGGCCATTTCCAGGACAATGCCGCCGCCGAAACAGTACCCGATGGCCGCTATTTTTTCCGGATCAACGGTGGGTTCATTTTTCAGCGCCTCCATTGCCGCGGTGAAGCGGGCAGTAGCCTGGCTCATGTTCTTTCGGAGCTCGCCGGAGAATTTGCCGGCATCCTCGGGGTGGCCTGCTGTTTTGCCTTCTCCGTACATGTCTACGGCCAGGGCGGTATAACCGAGCTCAGCAAGCATCTCCGCCCGCTTGCGGGCATAGGGGTTGTGCCCCCACCATTCATGGACCACCAGTATGCCTGGTCGTTTGCCTTCAACGGCATCATCGTAGGCGATGTATCCCTTCATTGCCGTATCGGCGGACCTGTATTCTATCTCCCTGGTTTGAACGGCTGCCATGGCTGCAGTGCAGAGCATTACGACCATTGTTGCAATCAAAATGATATATTTCATGGCATCCTCCATTGTTCAGTTATCGTATCTGTTGTTTTACTTCTAATGTAAGTCTGACCGGTAACATGGTCAAACGCGAATATGTCGGTAATTGCCGGCCGGATGTTCTGATGAAAATCAAAGGGAAGGCTGCCGTCCGTTGCCGTTACTTGTCATTATCTTGCATCCAGCCGGTGAAAAAAGTATTCTTCATGGTAGGGTTTGTTGCATTGAATTATTTGTATGTCGGTGTAAAGAATCGTACAATGAGGAATGGATATGAGAACATGGGCATTGGCGGCGCTGGTTCTGTTGAGTCTGCTCTTTCCGGTGATGGTGACGGCGGATGAATGTCTTGAAGGTGACTGTGACCATGGTTATGGCACCGGTTTCACTGAAGATAATATAATTTATGAAGGTGAATGGAGGCATGGTCTCCCTCATGGTCAGGGAAAATTGTTTGTGTCCGGGAACAAGGTCGTTGAAGGCCGCTGGGAACAAGGTGAATTAGTAGAGAAAACGGCAGGGGAGCAGGAAAATGAAACAAAGGATGAGTGAGCCGGCAGCCGGTTTTCCCGCCCGGCGCAAAGGAACCGGAAGGACGCGCCAGGGGCGGATTGATCAAGGAGATGGGTGATGAAAAAAACTATTTTGAATATGGTCGTGGTGCTGATTTTACTGGTTCCGGCCGCTGCGGTCCTGGCGGAGGAGTGTCTTGAAATTGACGCAAACCTGCGCTTTGAACTGTATAAGAATTTTCCCCAGGCTGAAATAGCTTTTGTCGACCGATTCTCCCCGGAGGAGCAGGCAAAGCTTACCGGGATGAAAGGAGACGCCTGCCTTCATGCCGTTGCAGCGGCCTCCACCCTCTATGTGATTCTGCTCAAGGACAAAGGTTCAGAGTCGTATCGGATCGTCCTGGCGGGAACGTCCATGGCGCAGAAGGATAAAAGCTGGTCTGTGCGGGAGATTGATGTTTTTACCAATGATATACCTGTTCTGTCCAAGGCAAAAGGAGGCTTTTACGCTGATGTCGCCACCGGTGACCGGATGACTGTGACCCGAGACAGTGCGGCTTTCATGGTAGAACTGTTGCAGTCCGGCAATCAGTTTGTTTATAAAAGCAAGGGCGATGACCAGAGCTTTGCAAAGTGCAGGATCAGGTAATTCTTCAATATGTCGAGTAAAGCGGCTCTTAATGAAACTCAGCTGATTTTGGTATAGAGCCGCGTTTATGTAATGCTGGCAAGGTTTGTCATCGGCGACAAAATTGCGAGTATTTCCTGGAGATGAATATGGATTTTAAAGGATATTTTTCTCAATTGGCCGAGTTTTCGGTAAGGCCGTTGTTTAAAATTGCCGAAACCGAAGTCTCCCTCGTTTCAATCTTCCTCTTCTTCTTTACAATACTTGTTTCTTTCGCGATATCGTCAATCTTCCAGCGTGGGCTGCAGAGATCATTGGCGGGGAGGTTCAAGGACAAGCAGGGAACGCTGGCAGCCATTCTCCGACTTGTCCACTACACTGTTCTGGTGATCGGTTTCGGTGTGGCGCTGCAGACAATCGGCATCAATCTCAGCACCCTGTTTGCTGCCGGCGCAATTTTCGCCATCGCCATCGGCTTTGCCATGCAGAATGTGGTGCAGAATTTTGTTTCCGGGATCATCCTGCTGGCTGAGAGAATCATCAAGCCCGGCGACGTGATCGAAGTGGAAGGCACAGTGGTTAAGGTTATCGACATGGGCATCCGCACCACGGTTGTCAGGACCTGGCGCGAAGAAGACCTGATCATGCCCAATTCGGTCTTTTCGCAGTCCACCGTTAAAAACTATACCCTGCGCGACAATGAATTCCGTCTCGGGGTTGAAGTAGGGGTTACCTATGATTCGGATATGGAAAAGGTCATGAAAGTGCTGGAAAAGACAGCCCGGGAGGTCCCCTGGCGGTTCAAGGATGTTGATCCGAGGGTCCTCCTTACTGATTTTGGCGATTCAGCGGTAATTTTCGGAGTTTATCTCAATATTAACGATCCCTGGAAGCAGAGGATCTATATGTCGGATCTGCGCAAGGCGATCTGGTTTGCTTTCAAAAAGGAGAATATCGTTATTGCCTTCAACCAGATGGATGTCCACTTTGACCCGCCGGTGAGCGACGCCATAGCGAGTCTGCGCAAGGCAGCCTGATGCACATAATAGTATGTACAGAGAAGGGAGCGATTGATGGGAAGAGGGAAATCCGCTCCTTTGGCAAAGGAGCAGGTCAATTTTCAGCTGGAAGGATATTATGGCCCTGCGACTGCTGGAAATAATTGTTCCTGAACAATACTTCAATGAAGTGTCTGGTGTTCTGGAAAAAAACGATATAACTGATTATTGGCAGACGTGCAGCTGTGAGTCAAAAATTATTTTTAAAATCATTCTTCAGGCCGAAAAATCCGAGGCCCTGATGGATCAGTTTGAGAGAAAGTACAGGCACCTGCAGGACTTTCGCCTTATCCTGCTGCCCCTGGAAGCATCGTGCCCGACCCACCGGGAAATGGAGCAGAAGGAAAGGGACTTGGCTGGAGAAGGGGAACCGGAGAAAGTTCCGCTGCGGGTAAGCAGGCAGGAAATATATAATGAGATTTTTGATAATTCAAAATTAACGAGGATTTTTCTCGTCATGGTACTGCTGTCGACGGTTGTGGCTGCTGTCGGCCTGCTGCGCAATAACGTGGCCGTGGTGATCGGAGCGATGGTTATCGCGCCCCTGCTGGGGCCAAATGTTGCCCTGTCGCTGGCCGTAACCCTGGGCGATGATGAGCTGGGCAGAAATGCCAGCAAAACAAATCTGGCCGGGGTGGTTCTTGCTTTTGTCGTTTCGCTGAGCATCGGATATTTCGCGTATGTCGATCCCAACCAGCCGGAAATCTTCTCCCGCACCATTGTCAGTTATGCCGACATCATCCTGGCCCTCGCATCCGGAGTGGCCGGCGCGCTTGCTTTCACCACCGGCGCACCTGCAGCCCTGATCGGGGTCATGGTGGCTGTCGCCCTGATCCCTCCCCTCGTCACCTCGGGCATGCTTTTTGGTTCAGGTTTTGTCTACAAGGCGGTGGATGCGTTTCTGCTTTTTCTGATAAACATGATCTGCATTAACCTTGCCGGGGTCGTCACCTTCCTGGTCCAGGGAATAAGGCCGATAAACTGGTGGGAAGCCAACAAGGCAAAAAAATCAACACGCACGGCAGTGCTGATCTGGTCGGGTCTTCTCATTGCCCTGATCCTGCTGTTATATGTTAAGTACAGGGTGTAAGAAGGAAAGCAATGGACATAACTCAACTTTCTGAGTTGATCTATTTGTCTGAAATCATGAAGTATTTATATATTA
>JAMJFO010000081.1 GCA_023544645.1 Desulfobulbaceae bacterium
TCCGGGATATGCTGCGTAATGGCCGCGATAAAATCAAGGGCTTTGAATAAGAATGTAATGACAAGATGAGACTTGACCCCTGTTGATGACCCTGTTTTGACCTTTGTTGCCATCGTATACCTCCATAAAGGATATCACCTGGTGGGCAACCGGGATAATCTACAATTCACCCCAAAATTCTGGTGACATAATAAAAAATTCGCTTGCGTTTAAAATTCAGGTCACCCCTTTTATACTTGTACAAGGTAAATTCTGCGAAATAGCTTGGTCCGATCCCTATGAGACATCATCGCATCTCAAAAGCCAGTCGATTACATTCACAACTTCTATCGTCATCCCTTGCCATTGAATGGTTTCGCTCCGGTCCATGGTAAGCACCAGGCAGGGCAGGTCTTCTCCCAGCTCTTCAGCGGCAATTTTCAAAGCCGTGCATTCTCGTTTTTTGGTCTGTTCATCGGCAATGGAATAGCTGACCTGAATTAATTGACGCACTGTTTTGCCTTCTTTGACAAGAAAATCAACCTCATAATCATTTTTGGTTTTGTAATAATAGATTTCCTCTCCACGTCGCAGCAGATCAAGGAAAATGATATTTTCCAGGTTTTGCCCCTGCCGCGAACCAACCTGAAATGAGACTCGGTTGGCCAGGCCTGTGTCGATGGAGTAAAATTTCCGGACATTTGCCAACTGTTTTTTCACAGACCAGGAAAAACGGTGGAGTTGGAATATCAGATATGCTTCCTCCAAAAATCCACAGAAATCTTTGGCTTTTTCGTAGGAGAGGCCAAAAGTATTCTTCAACTTGTTGGTTGAATTGAGTGAACCTGTATTGGCCAGCAGAAAAGAGGCCATTTCTTCAAGTGTCCTGTAGTTGGTCAGGTTGTGGCGGGCAACAATATCCCTGAGGAGAATGGAGTCAAAATAACTGGATAAAAGGTCTTGCCGGGATTCATCGTCCGGCAGTTCGACCATCTTTGGGAAACCGCCTTGATCCATAAAAGTTCGAAAGGCCCGGTTGAGTTCCGTTTTTTTGCTGACCCGTTCCGCCTTGGAATCAACGGTTATGCCGATGAAATCAAGAAATTCCTGAAAGCTTAAAGGGAAAACCTCAATATCGAGGTAACGGCCCGAAAGAGCGGTCCCGATTTCCCTGCTCATCAGAGATGAGCAGGAACCCGTTACATAAAGATGAGCCGACTTGGTGGCATATTCCTTGAGCAGCCATTTCTCCCAGGCCGGTATATTTTGCACCTCATCGAAAAAGAAAAAAGGCTTATCTTCAGGCGCCATAAATTCAAGGTAGGTTTCTTTGATTTGCTCCATCAGCTCCAGATTGAGATGATTAATAAACCGAGGATCCTCGAAGTTGACATAAAGAATTCTGTTCATGTCATGCCCTTCAGCCACGAGCCGTTTCATTTCATTGATGAGAAGGGTTGATTTGCCGGAGCGGCGAACGCCCTTGAGAATCAGAATTTCCCCAGCCTTGGCCTTTCTCATGATTTGCATTTCATAGGCTGGTCGTTGAACGGTTTCGGGCATGGGACTGTTCCAATAATTCCAAGATGTAAGAGCCTCAAAAATTTCTTCCTTGCTGAGCATTGCTTTTCCCCCGTCTATTTTCTGTGCCCCAACTGAACAGTTCCCACTCTGCCCCCAATAGTACCGCTTTCAAAATTCAGATGCCGCAAGGCAACTACTTATTGTTATCAAACTTTACGACACAAATAAATAGAAATCTCTCGTAATTTTGATATATTTCCCTGAAAATCTATTTTAATTACTTATATCGCGGTGAGGGTCGGGATACGTCGCGTCAACTATTGCATAAATTCCTGTGACATAAAGGGAGAAAAAGCGGGGAAAAGCCTATCCAGCAGCCGCTCTCGTTTTATGTGATATCGCAAGGCAGAATAAATTGTGGGCTGTTCCTGATTTGGTCTAACTGGTGCCTGTCCAGAAATGGCCTTAATATTACCTCAATGGCAAGTTGAAAGCGTTAAAATTTAAGGCCGGTTGTAAAATGAGCCACGGGAACTCGGCTTTGCTGTTCGGTTCCGGTCTCCCGTACAGTTCGGCACTGGCAAGTTGATTTTCTGTTGAATTCGAACCCCCTGCCACCAGGACACGTTTGTCGAGTAGCAGGGTTGCACTGTGTTGATGTCTGACAATTGCCGGATTGTCGGCAGGCGACCAGCTTTCGGTCGAAGGATTGTACAGCTCGGCACCATATCCCCCTGTGACAAGAACCCGGCCGTCGGGCATCAGGGTTGCGCTGGGGCCGCGAGTAGTGGACATGCTGTCAGTGGGCGACCATGTGTCAGTTTCTGAATCATAGAGTTCCGCGCTGGCAAGCGAAGTAGCGCGCCCTCCTTCGTAACTTGAAATACGCTGTCCACCCCCTGCGACCAGGACCCGGCCGTCGGGGAGCAAGGTGGCACTTTGTCCATATCGAGCAGTAACAAGGCTGTCGGCAGCCGACCAACTGTTGGTGGCCGGGTCGTATAACTCAGCGCCGGCAAGAGTATAGGATGAACCAGAATTACCGTATTCATGTATTCCACCAGCAACAAGAACACGCCCGTTCGACAGCAGCGTGGCGCTGTGAGACGATCGCGAATCGATCATGGTACCGGCAGAGGACCAACTGTTGGTAGCCGGATCATACAGCTCGGCGCTGGCAAGGGTACCCGGGATAAACTCGCCTCCAGCCACCAGGACAAGCCCATTGGGCAGCAAGGTAGCGCTGTGAAACAATCGAGCAGCACTCAAGTTACCGGCCGAAGTCCATTTGTTGGTAGCGGGATTGTACAGTTCGGCGCCGGCAAGAGGGGTGGCAAGAGTACCTGTAAGCTCCATGCCCCCAGCCACCAGGACAAGCCCATTGGGCAGCAGGGTAGCGCTGTGAAACAATCGAGCAGCACTCAAGTTACCGGCCGAAGACCACTTGTTGGTAGCCGGATCATACAGTTCGGCGCTGGCAAGGGTACCTGTAAGGCCCTTGCCCCCAACCACAAGAACACGCCCGTTAAGCAACAGAGTGGCGGTATGATATTTTCGAGCAGTGATCAAGTCGGCGGCAGAAGACCAATCCGCAGCCTGAACAGTCCCGCTCAGTATTACAGAGAGCAGGACGTTTAATACTACCATTGGCCGGAAAGCTTTATGGAATATCCGCACAATTTCAGGAATCACTGGTCTTCTCAGATTATTAGAGAAATAATTAATCCGGTCAGCAAAACAGATCACAATCGTAACCCTAAATTAAAATTAATTTAATATTACGATGATTAACAAGAAAAGTCAATCAAAGGTACAGAAAACCACGAAGTTAAGGGGCTTGAAATATCACATGGGGGGACTGGGTACGTATTTACTTTATTGCGCTGTAACAATCCCGGTATATCGATTCTTGTTTTACGAGGCATGGACTGCATTCTACCCGGCAGCCTCCCTTAAATGAATAAAGCAAGGACGTCCCCCTGCATGCGGTAATGCAGTTGATCGTCCAGGTTTATTGTTGACAGGGTGTCCGGTTATCCATTATTGATAAATTTATGCGACGACCGGTGGCGGATTCAAAGAACCGCCCTGAATTTTGGCGGGCCCAAAAAAAGCGATACTTATCACCAACCCGGCCAGCCATCGCCCCTCCTTGCCTCTAAGTTTACATAAAGCTGCAAAAAACGTTACTTTATGTATACTGAACACATGCAACCTCTCAAGCAATTGACATTGATTCTGGAAAATACGGCGGACCAGGAGCATGATCTGTTCTCCCTGCGCGATTTACGTGGTGCCCTGCCAGAACAAAATATGAGCGCATTCAAAAGCCTGATCGCGCGCGCGGAAAAAAAGCGGGTTGCTTCGGCGGGTCTGTCGGGGACTTTACCTGTATCCGAAGGTTGAATACCCGGCAGGGCAACTTCTCTACCATGCGGCGGCCCGCTTGCGGGCGAATGAATTCAACTACCTGAGCCTGGAATCCGTCCTGAGTGATGCGGGAATCATCTCACAGGTCCCCATGAACTGGATCACCGTGATGTCTTCCGGTCGGAGCAATATTTTTGATTGCGGCTCTTTCGGCCATATCGAATTCATCCATACCAAAAAATCTCCGGCACAGCTGGCCCCGTACTTAACGTATGACCCGCGCTGTCATCTGTGGCGAGCTTCCGTTGCCCTGGCCCTGCGGGATATGAAGCTGACGCGGCGGGACCTGACTCTCGTGGACTGGGAGGCGGCGCGTGAGCCTGTTTGACAATCTGGTCAACGAGGCCTTGCGCAATCAGGGCGAGCTGGCGCCGCTGCGCGCCGTGGTGGAGAAAGAACTCCTGCACCACGATATCCTGCGGGAAATGAGCGAGGCCGGTCTGCTTAACGCCCTGACTTTTATCGGCGGCACCTGCCTGCGCGCCTGTTACGGATCCAACAGGTTGAGCGAAGATCTTGACTTTACCGGCGGCAGAGAATTTACACGCGAATCACTGGCCGATCTAGGCCGGGTGCTGGAGGATCGCCTGCGAGTGAAATACAACTTGGTTGTGGAAGTGACCGAGCCGGTGCGGGAACAAGGAAATACTGATACCTGGAAACTGCGGGTCATCACCCGGCCGGAACAAAAGAATCTCCCGGCGCAGCGGATTCATATCTATATCTGCGCCATTCCCAGTTATGACCAACGTCCCATGCTTCTGCGCAACCATTACGGGGTGGAGATGGGGACATACGGCCTGATAGTCCAGGCACAGAGCCGTGAGGAAATCCTTGCCGACAAGCTGGTCGCCCTCGCTCTCAGGCCCAACCGACTCAAAAATCGCGATCTCTGGGATATCGGCTGGCTGAAGCAGCAAAACATCACCCTGCCCTTGTCCCTGATCCCGAACAAGGTTGCGGACCATAAACGCTCTCAAGAAGAATTTACGATGCTACTGGGTCAACGGTTGCATGACCTGGCCGACAAACCTGAAGTCCGCAAAGCGTTCATCCAGGAAATGCGACGCTTTCTGCCACCCCAGGTCATCGATCGTACGGTTGAGAAAAAAGAGTTCTGGGACTACCTGACCGATCTGATAAGCGCCGAAGGAACCAGGGTCCTCCAGTATCTGCAAGGGAGTGGCCCCATCGAACATTTTTCGATGTGACACCTGGAAAAGGAACGAGAAAGGTACGAGAGAGGAAGCAAGCCGCGCCGATGGTATTGCGAGGGCAACCGGGAAGATCTACAATTCACCCCAATTTCTCGACCAAATCCTCTGCTTTCAAATGGGTATACCGCTGCAGCGACCGTAAATCCTTGTGGCCGGTGATCGAGGCCACCTCCATGATATTCAGCCCCTTTTCAAAGAGACGGCTCGTGGCTTCATGACGGAGATCGTGAAAGCGCAAGTTGGGAAATTTAGTCGGTTTGCGGATCTGGGCAGTGACAATACCCTTGGGAAGGGGTATCCCCCAATCAATGACGTATTGCTTCAAGATGCGACCGAGCAGGCCGATCTCGTGCTTGACGGTCTGAGGAGAAGCTCCCTCTTTGAGTCTCAGGTCGCAGAATTGGGCTACATGGGACGAATCGAGTGAGGCCAGCGTCAGCTCACCAAATTTGTCAATGAGACGCGGGAGCCGTGCGTTTTCCGTTTTTCCCTTATTGGCCAGGCGAGGGAAAACCTCCTCGCGGTACCGCTCACCGGCTTGGCGAAATGTTATCTGATGGGCAACAAAAGAAGGGAGAAAACATTATTGATACAATTTCACCATCATTACTATCTCATTAATTCCTATCCTGATTGCCACTGCAGCTCCGCAAGAGTATTTTTCAGACATCGCGCCGACGGGATGAATTGATTTATGGTAAAAAAAACCGCTAATGCTTTTCTTTACCCCAAAGAGGTATTATATATTAATTACCAATCACAATTTAACATATCGGAGTCATCATATGGATGAAAATGGTAAGAACGTCAGCAAACAAACTCTGTTTATAAGCATAGCAGTTGCCTTGCTTGTCGGGTTTCTCAGTGGTGTAATCTACAGCGACCGCTCCCCCCAGCCCGGCGGACAGATAGCTCAGCAACCCAATTTACCAGCACAGAACCAGCAGCAGGATCAGCTCTTGCAGCAGATTGAGTCCCTGCAGTTGACTGTTCAGCAGAATCCCGACAATGCGCAGGCGTGGACTCAGCTCGGGCATGCTTACTTTGACACCAACCAGCCGGCCAAGGCCATTGAAGCCTACAACAAATCCTTGGCCATTATCCCCGGCAATCCGCCTGTTTTGACCGACCTTGGCGTTATGTACCGTCGCAACGGCCAACCTGACAAAGCCATCGAATCCTTTGACAAGGCCCTGGAGGCCAGTCCGGGTTTTGAACAGGCTCTGTTCAACAAGGGAATTGTGCAATACAATGATCTGGACGATCTGGAAGGCGCCATCCAATCCTGGCGTGAGCTTATCCGCGTCAACCCCGGCGCCAAAGCGCCCAACGGTATACCACTTGCAACCATGGTCGACGATCTATCCAAGGAATTACAGAACTGACAACCGACTCCCCTTCAACACCCCGCCGGCAGAGACGGGCGAGATAATACTGAAAATACGGGAACCCCCGCCCTGCCTTCCGGAATCATTCCTGTTTGTCCGGCCGGGCGGTTTCATGCTTGACAGCATACCGCAACAACTATATATTTCGTGATTCATCCATTTCAGGATCGAACGATTTTGTTCATTTAATTGCCCCCGGCAATCTCAAGTTTTAAATTAGAAAAAGGGTTTTTCAATGACTAAAATGACAGGCGCACAGGCTATAATCAAATGCCTGAAAGAAGAAAATGTCAGCATCATGTTCGGGTTTCCCGGCGGCGCGGTTATCGACCTTTATGATGCACTGCTGGATACCGACATCAAGCATGTTCTTGTCCGGCACGAACAGGGAGCAGTCCATGCCGCGGACGGATACGCGCGCGCAACCGGTGAAGTCGGGGTTGCCCTGCTCACTTCCGGCCCCGGCGCTACCAACGGCGTCACCGCCATTGCCACCGCCTATGCTGATTCAATTCCAGTGGTCATTCTGACCGGCCAGGTGCCGCGGGCCCTGATCGGCAACGACGCCTTCCAGGAAGTTGACATTGTCGGCATCACCAGGCCCTGCACCAAGCATAATTATCTGGTCAACGATCCCAAAGATCTGGTGCCGACCATCCGTGAGGCATTTTATATTGCTTCAACCGGACGTCCCGGGCCTGTCCTTGTCGATCTGCCCAAGGATGTGGTGGCATCGACCATTACATACCCGGAAAAGAAAAAGATCAAGATGCAGACCTACCAGCCCAACTACGCCCCGCATCCCGGTCAGGTTGAAAAAGCCTGCAAGGCAATACTCAAAGCCAAAAGACCTGTGCTGTATGTCGGCGGCGGTGTCATCCTGTCCAATGCCAACAAGGAACTGACAGAGCTTGCGGAAAAAATACACGCTCCGGTAACCATGACCCTTATGGGACTTGGCGGCTTTCCCGGAACCAATCCATTGTCCCTGGGCATGCTCGGCATGCACGGCAGCTATGCCGCCAACATGGCCGTTGCCAAGAGCGACCTGCTCGTTGCGGTCGGCGCACGGTTTGATGACCGGGTTACCGGCAGACTTGATGCCTTTGCTCCCCACGCCGACATTATCCACATAGACATTGATCCGACTTCCATCAGCAAGAATGTTAAAGTCGACATCCCCATCGTTGCGGACTGTAAAGCTGCCCTTGAGAGCATGAACGCGTGGTTTGACAAATCAGCGGATTTTGATTCCAAAGCCAGCGCTGAAAAACACCAGCCATGGGTCGATGAAGTAGCTGAATGGCAGAAAAAGCATCCTCTTACCTACCACCAGAAAGGCGATATCATCAAGCCCCAGTATGTTGTAGAAATGATCAACGAATTGACCGGCGGTGATGCCATCATTACCACTGAAGTAGGCCAGAATCAGATGTGGGCGGCCCAGTTCTACAAATTCAATAAACCGCGTCATCTTCTCACTTCCGGCGGCCTGGGAACCATGGGATACGGCCTCCCGGCAGCCATCGGAGCGAAAATGGCCTTTCCGGATGCAACGGTTATCGATATAGCCGGTGACGGCTCCATCCAGATGAACATCCAGGAGCTTGCAACGGCCAAGCAGTGGGGCGCGCCGGTTAAGATCGCCATCCTCAACAACAACTATCTGGGCATGGTCCGCCAATGGCAGGAACTTTTTTACAACCGCCGCTATTCGGCAACCCCCATGGAGATAACCCCGGATTTTGTCGAGCTTGCCAAGGCCTACGGCGCTGTCGGACTGCGGGCCAGGACCAGGGACGAAGTCGTTCCGGTGATCAAGGAAGCCCTGGCAACCGACAACCTGGTTATCATGGACTTTGTCATCGACCGGGAAGAAGGTGTTTTCCCGATGGTTCCGGCGGGCAAGGCAACAACGGAAATGCTCCTTGTCTAAAACTGTTAATGGTTGAAATATTAAGCTGCCCCGGCAGCAATTACTTCAGAGATTTATAATAGGACCAGTTCAATGAAACATACACTTTCAGTTCTTCTTCTGAACAAACCCGGTGCGCTGTCAAGAGTTACCGGACTTTTCAGCGGCCGTGGTTTCAATATTGAAAGTTTAAGCGTTGCCGAAACACTGGACCCCAAGGTCTCATGCCTGACCCTGGTGACAAGGGGTCAGGAAACGATTATCGAGCAGATCACCAAGCAGCTGCACAAGCTTATCGATGTCATCAAGGTCACCGATATCAGCGAGGGAGAATTTGTTGAACGGGAAATGGTCCTGATCAGGGTAAAAGCGGAATCGCATACCCGGGCCGAAGTATTACGCATCATCGATATTTTCCGGGGCAAGGTTGTCGATGTCAGCCCCACCTCCTATGCAGTCGAGATCACCGGACCTGAAAGTAAGATCAAGGCGGTCATCGACATTTTACGGCCCATTGGCATCAAGGAAATTATCCGCACCGGCACCATAGCCATGGCCAGGGCTCCCAAAAAATAAACGTGACCCACTGTAAAGACCCCGTAAAGGTACGGCCAGCCGTGCCTTTATACACTTCCTGCTCCGGGGATATCAACCCTGTTTAACGCGCGGACTGCTCAATGAAAGCTCCCAGAATCCCTATTGCCCGGGAAGGATACCCCTTTATTCTCTTTGCCGGGTTTTCGGCCCTGGTCCTGGCCATGCTCGAAATTGCCTACGCCGCGATACCGGCCCTGGTTATCACCGGCTTTGTCCTGTGGTTTTTCCGGGATCCGGAACGCGTCGGCCCCACCCGTGCCGATGCGTTTGTTTCCCCGGCAGACGGTAAAGTAATTGTTGCGGAAAAAATTATTGACGACCGGTTCATGCATTGCGAAGTCATGAAAATTTCAATTTTCATGAATGTTTTCAATGTTCATGTGAACCGCTTTCCCTATGTCGGCGTAGTGAAAGAGGTTGCGCTCAAACCCGGCAAATTCTATTCAGCCGACACGAACAAAGGCGCGCTGCACAATGAATACTGCGCCATCACCGTTGCTTCGGAAAACAATATCGAATACTGTGTTGTTCAGGTTGCCGGCCTCATAGCGCGGCGGATTGTCTGCTGGGCGGAAAAAGGTGACGCACTGACGACCGGACAGCGATATGGCCTGATCAGATTCGGTTCACGGGTCGATCTCTATCTTCCATCGCACTTTACACCATCCGTCAACAAGGGAGACAAGGTGCGAGCCGGCGAAACGATTCTCGGATACCCTGGCCCCGTTTGAGGCGCACATTCTTCGTTAAACAATTATTTGTTTGAATTTCCACCTGAATCTATCGTAGAATGTAAATAGATATCAACGTGTATTCATTCAAATCCAAAGGTTTCTTTCATGGACATACCCAGCAGTTCCAAGTTTTATCCTCTGCCATGCCTGCTCACCTGCTGCAGCCTGTTCAGTGGTTTTTACTCGATAGTATCTTCTATCAACGGTCATTTTTTTGCCGCCGCCGTAGCCATCCTCGTCGCTGCGGTTTTTGACTGTCTTGACGGCCGGGTCGCACGAATGACCGATTCGACCAGCACCTTCGGCATGGAGCTTGATTCCCTGTGCGACCTGGTTTCCTTCGGGGTTGCCCCTGCCCTGCTTGCCTACCTCTGGGCACTTACCCCCTACGGCCGCTACGGTTGGCTGGCGGCGTTCCTCTATGTGGCGACCACGGCCCTTCGTCTGGCCCGTTTTAATTCCCAGGCAACTTCTTCCGGTCCTGATTTTATCGGGCTGCCCTGCCCGGCCGCGGCCATGTTGATCGCCACGACAGTTATGTTCAGCAGATTTCTCGGCACAGCCGATACGATCAAACACATTTCCATTCTGGTGCTGGTTTACATCCTTTCCTACCTGATGGTCAGCAACCACCGCTACCTGAGCTTCAAACATGTTGACATCAAAAAAGGAAAAAGGTTTCAGATCGTCGTATTCATGCTGCTCTTTCTCATTCTTCTGGCCACCGAACCCCCGGTTACCCTTTTTATCGTTGCCATGGCGTATGTTTTATCGGGTCCGGTCCTCGCCCTCTACAGTCTCATCACCCGAAGACAGCATGTGACAGGCAAGAAAAAGGTTTCCTGACTCAACAACCTGTTTTTTTCTTCTTGTTAGGGGACCGGCAAATTGCGCATAACCGGAGGAAAAGCAAGAAGCAGAAAGCTCATCACTCCCAAAGCAACGGACAAGAATACTATCCGTCCCACCAGCGACAGGGTCAGGGAGGCGCTTTTCAACATTCTTGGCGAGCTGGTTCACGGCGCCAGGGTTCTTGATCTTTTTGCCGGCACCGGCAGTTTCGGCCTGGATGCACTGAGCCGTGGAGCCGGTCTGGTAATTTTTGCCGATGAATCCCCGCAGGCGCTCACCCTGGTTGCCAAAAACCTGGACAGCTGCTTTGAGCATCCCCCTGCGGAAATCATCTGGTCAGACCTCAAGCGCAGCTCCTCCTACTCTACACTCAAAAAGCGTTATGCCCGGGATATGCCATTCGATATAATCTTCCTGGATCCGCCATATGAAAAAAAACTGGCGGAAACAGCGTTGACAATGATAGAAAAAACAGGTTTGGTTGCAGCGAAAGGTATTGTCATTGCTGAGGAAAGATGGAAAGCAGCCCTTCCCGAACAGATCGGCGGCCTGCATCTGCATCTGCACCGGCGGTACGGTGATACTGGAATCTGGATATATAAACAACAAAACCGGCAAAGCGTGCTTACCGGAACCACAGAGTGAAAAATGAGTCCTGCGAAAAAAAATAAAGCGTCCCTCTCCGCCCCTATACATAATCCGACCATCGCCGTTTACCCGGGAACCTTTGACCCCATCACCAATGGTCATGTTGATATCATCAAGCGGGCAATGCAGATGTTTGACCGAATCGTCATTGTCATCGCCATTAACGCCACCAAAAAGCCGCTTTTCTCCATTGAGGAACGCATAGAGATGATCGAGCAGTGTTTCGGCAGCAGCAACCATCGAATCGAAGTAAAAACAACAGGCGGCCTGATTGTCGATTTTGCCATGGAAAACGGAGCATGCGCCATTGTCCGAGGGCTGCGGGCAGTATCCGATTTTGATTACGAATTCCAGCTCGCCCTGATGAACAGAAAACTCCAGCGCAGGGTGGAAACTGTTTTCCTGATGACCGGTTTTCGCTGGATATATATCAGCTCCAGCATCATCAAGGATGCCGCGCGACATGGCGGCGACGTAAGCGGCGTGGTCCCGGCTCATGTCAAAACAGCGCTGCAGGAAAAATTTTCCTGAGCAGCATTGCTTTTTCATGGAACACCATCCGAAACAACCGGAACGCGGCAGACGGCATTTTCTAAAAAGGCTGCTGCTGGGAAGCATGGGGATTGCCGCCGCGGCCCTCCTGTACCCTCTTCTTCGATTCACCGGTTTTACTGTAAAACCCAAACCCCGCTACATTATCGTCAGGAAAGATATCGCGGTGGGAGGATCATACACGGAACACGATTTCATCCTTTTCATGTTCGAGCACGGTCCAATGGCCGTGTCCCGGCGGTGCACCCATCTGGGATGCAGGGTAAACCACCGAAAGGAACTGGACCTGATCGAGTGTCCATGCCATCAGAGCCGCTTTACCCTGGCCGGTGAAAGAATCTCTGGACCGGCCGAAAAAAACCTGCCAGTCTATCCGGTGCGGATACTGGAAGATGAAAACGGCAAGGTGAACGGCTACGAGGTGACCATATGACCTCGCCGCCATGCTTCGATCGACCTTCCGCCTGTTTGAAGGAGAAGTTCATTGGGGTGCGCTGGGGTGGCAAAACCCTTATCTCCCTCTACATTTCTATTATTTCCGGCATAGTGGTAGCTCTCCAGTACAACCCGGCAGAACCCTTCTACTCAACCTCCACCATAGAACTGATCGTCCCATACGGCTCCTTCTGGCGAGCCATGCACTTCTATTCAAGCCAGGCGTTTTTCCTGCTGCTGGCTATTCACTTTATTGCGGTGGTCTGGGACAATACCCATTATTACGGTCGGGCCGCCTGGGTCAGGCTGACCATGAGTATTCCAGTCGCCCTGCTGCTGCTTTTCACCGGCTACGTCCTGCGTGATGATGCAACCGGAGAAGCAGCCGGCCTGATTGCCGAGAGCATAACCCTGGCCATTCCCATTGTCGGGGAATGGCTGAACAATCTTTTATTCGCGATTTCCGCCGACGGAGTAAAACGGGTTTACGCCAATCACCTTGCCGGGATCATGATCATCGGCGCGTATTGCACGTGGCCGCACCTGCGTCGCTATACTACCCGCTGGGGGGACAACCTGCCGATCATCTGCCTCATCCTCATTCTGTCCGTCTTTTTTGTCACCCCAATGGAGCCGGCCAGGATCGGCCTGCTGCATATCGCCGGGCCGTGGTTTTTCCTCGGCCTCCAGGAACTCCTGCGCTATATTCACTCTTTCTGGGCCGGGATTGCCTTTCCGGGAATTCTGATAGCTGCCCTGCTGAACCTGCCGCACAAGGGAAAAAGGAGGGCAGTGTACCTGATCCTCATCTGGTTATGGATCGGCCTGTATGCCCTTTTGTCCATACAGGCTTATTTGAGGGGCTGAAGGGTTTCGCAGACAACCTCAAACTTTGATTGTATTGAAACAAGACATTGCCACGGCCAATATTAATATTTGAGAAAAGGGACTGTTGAGAAGAGAAGCAATTAAGCTCATCCTCAACAGCCCATCCTCTGACGGGTTAAGAGATTAATTCTCTATGGGATTTCCGCCTGCTTTTTTTATAGCGTCATGGGCGTTGGGAGAAACTGCAAATTCAACAAAGTCTTTTGTTATACCTGTCAGATTCTTGTCCTTATAAACTAGACCGATAGTGCCAAAATAAGGGTATCCTTTGTCAGTGGCTACCTTACCGTTAACTTTTAATACTTTGAGATTATTGGCGACAGCTACATCATACGGACCGAAACCAATACTGTGTTCTCTGTTTTGAATTTGAGCAACCATGACAGGGGTTTTAGGTGCTATCGTTGCATTTTCTGTAATAGTTATATCCTTAAACCCGGTAAAAGTTTTGTGTAAATTACCCAAAGAACTAT
>JAMJFO010000082.1 GCA_023544645.1 Desulfobulbaceae bacterium
TTTTTTTCGCATGCCTTGACCTCGAACAAAAATCCTCGTTTCTGGATGGACACTAATTGATGAAAGGGGCGGCGATCCACAGAACCAGGGCCGCGGCAGCGGCGGCGCACTGGACCGGGAGGCCGCGCCGCATTTCTTTCTCAACCCCTGAGAGCGAGGTGTAGGGTGTGGCGCCGGTAAAATTCATGGCCATATAAGAGGCGGCGGCAACGATCCAGAGCCACAGGCCAAGCTGTTCGGTGATGCCTGTCCCTCCGGACATCGCCGCAAGGTAGATCAGGCCGGCGATGGCGCCGACCAATGCCCCCTTGAACCAGAACTGGCGGCCGGGAATCCAGGGGAGCAGCGCCGGTGCAGCCAATGCGCCGGCCAGGATGGCGAGCACCGTTGCCCATGCGGCATTGGCGCCCCTGGCCAGGGATGCCTGGACGGAAAAAACATCCGGGCCGATACCGGAGAGGACAAAGAGCGCCAGCAGGATAAAGGCAAATGGTTTCCAGATAAGGGCGATTTCAACCGGAACAAGGACCAGGCGCTCGCCCAGCGAAAAAGTGACCGTCCGCATGGGTTCATTGGCTTTTTTTCCGTTATCGAGAAACCTGAGGATATCTTCCGCCCGGAGAGGGCCGAAAATTCCCTTGAACCCGCACAGCTTGCGCAACTGGCGGGCAGCGACTCCGGTGGCCCCGAACTGGGGCAGGATAAGTTCGCGGTGGGAAACTATTTTTTCCAGCCCGGCCCGCTGCACCTGTAGGGCGATCTCCTCGGCGCAGAAGGTGCCTTTACCCGCCGCGCACCAGATGTTGATGCCGCGGGTGTCGGCCACCAGTATCCAGGCGTCGATTCCGGCCAGTTCTCGGCGCAGCGCATCGAAGCTGAGTTTGTAGTTGGCGGTTACCAAAACCGGCGAGGTTGCGGAAGCCTCGCCCACGCAGTAGAGACCCGGGTTGATTTTGTACTGGTTGCGGGCGACCCCCACCCTGGCTCTCACCGTGCCGAGATGGTCCCGGAGCGATAAGGCCATGCTGACCTGTGGCACCGGACCGGCCGGGGTGACGGTAAACCCGTCGACGAACGGCTCAACAGTGTAACCCGGAAGATCATGAACCCCGGACCTGGGGTCTGGCTTGGGGCCTCAGCAGGGGGCGTCGTCAGCGCATTCCGGCGGGGTGATGGTGATGGAGCCGGCGGGCTGTATTCGCCCGGGGGTCTGCAGGTCCAGCAGTTCCGGCGGTGATTGTTCAACAGGTATTTTCATTGCTCTTCCTCTTGCCTGCATAATGTTGACATGGCTGTAAAAAGCTCAGTCAGTTTATTGCGGTTGACGCAGTAACAGGTTTTTGGTCCTTCCACTTCGCCCAGCACCAGTCCGGATTCCTTGAGGATCTTGAGATGCTGGCTCACAGTTGATTGGGCCAGGGGCATCACTTCAACTATCCGGCCGCATATGCAGCGGTCTTCGGTAAGCAGGTGCCGGAGAATCGTGATGCGCGCGGGATGGCCGAGGGCTTTGCACAAAATGGCCAGTTCCTCGGTTTCTGAGTGGGATGTCTGCGGCGCCGTGGTTGCGGGGCTTTCAATATACATAAAATTGCTCCTTCATCGTTAATCTACGATAAGCGATGAAGCGCCGGGTGTCAAGAATCAGATTGATCTTTTTTTATGATTTCCCGACAGGAGGAGCACATTGCCCCGCCGTCCCTGTGGCACATGCCGGTCAGGCCGTGGGGCGTCTTCCTCAAGCGCCGGCGGCAGAAATTAAGCAGCAGGGCAAAAACCAGTATCACGCCAAAGGAAATGGCCAGGGTGAGAAAAAAATAGGACATGTATATTTCCCAGGTTACGTGTTGAGAGGGATATGCCGGTTAACGAGTCTGTAGAAGAACTCATTTTGAAGAGGGCGTCCTTTTCAACGGGTCTTTCATTATCCAATATTCTAATTCATCTGCAGCGAAATATGTGATTTTTTTTGTGGAAATTGTCTTGCTATCCGTATGTTCTTATGTGTTCCACCGGTTTAACAAAAAGATTTTTTTACAGGGTAGAATTTTGCGACGCCTCTCATTCTTGGTTCGCTGTACAAACTCTGCCGTTAACGCGGGAACATTCCTTCAAGGGCAAAAACGCCCCACCCGCATTGCCCGGATTTTTGCATGCGCCGTCTTACTGCTGGCATATAATCTGCATGCGGATAATAAATGCGAGAATAACCCCTTTTAGCGTGTCCTTTCTCCGGTGTAACATGAGGTAAACAAAGACAAATACTGCAATGAGCAATGAAAAAGATGCGGGGCGCCATGAAACCGGCACAAGCGGACAATAAGCAACAAGGTTCATCTGTATGAATTTTTTCAATACCGCCCGGGAAGTTACCGCCACCGAGCATATGCTGAATCCGGCCGGCCCGGCCGCCGCGCGTATCGCAGAGATATGGTGGGAGATGCTGGTGGTCTACGGCATCGTATACCTGGTCACCATGGCCCTGCTGGTCTGGGCCCTGGCGATCCGCCGGCGTGAAGGTTCCCGTCCGGGGTCCCGGTTTGTTTTCATCGCCGGCTTTGTCATTCCCACGGTCATTCTCGTCATCATGCTGTTCGCGGCTATTCTCGATACCATGGAACTCGGCAAAGGAGAGCCCGGGTTCCGGGTAAAGGTGACCAGCCATCACTGGTGGTTTGAAGTGCAGTATCCGGACCTGGGCATTGTCGACGCCAACGAGATCAACATTCCGGCCGGGGTCCTGACGGACTTCGAGCTTCAGTCGCATGCCGTGGTCCACAGCTTCTGGATACCGCGGCTCGGCGGCAAGCGCGACATGCTGCCCGACCATCCCACCCATCTGATGCTCATGGCCGATGAGGCCGGTGAGTTCCGCGGCACATGCACCGAATATTGCGCCGGACCCCATGCCCTTATGGCTTTTCGCCTGATCGCCCATGATCCGGAGGAATTCGAGCAGTGGGTGCGCCGGCGGAGCCGGATACCGGAGGAGCCCTCCGATCCGCTGCTCGTGCGCGGCCGCGAGGTGTTCATGGAGCAGGGGTGTATGGCATGCCATGCCATCCGGGGGTTGTCCGAGAGCAATACCGGCCCTGACCTGACCCATGTGGGTTCGCGCCGTACCCTGGGCGCGGGAACGATTCCCAATTCTGAGGGTTCGCTGGCCGGCTGGATAGCCAACCCGCAAACGATAAAGCCGGGCAGCCTGATGCCGCGATCCTTCCTGTCGCCGGAGGATCTTCACGCCCTGACTGCCTACCTGCGGAGCCTGCCATGAACCCAAGCGCGGAAAAAAATCGGCAGCGGTTCACCCGGACCTGGCAGACGCCGCCCGGCATTGCCGGGTGGATTGCCGAAGTCAATAACCGCCCCCTGGGCATCCGGTACATGGTCACCTCCCTGGCGTTTTTCCTTGTCGCGGTGGTTCTGGCCATGGTCATGCGCACACAGCTGGCGGTCCCGGACAATAACCTGCTCACGCCCGACACATACAACCGCGTCTTTACCATGCACGGCTCCACCATGCTTTACCTCTTTGCCGTGCCGTTCATCGAGGGGTTGGGGCTCTATCTCATCCCGCTTTTCATCGGGTCCCGGGATGTGGCGTTTCCCCGTTTCACCAATTTCGGCTATTGGATGTACCTGTTCGGCGGCCTGACCATGTATGCCAGCATTTTTACCGGCCAGGTGCCGGATGCGGGCTGGACCGCCTACACGCCTCTGTCCGGGCCGCGTTTCTCGGATATGGGCCTGGATTTCTGGCTGCTGGGGCTCAGCATGGTTGAAATCGGCGGCATCGGCGCGGCCGTTGAGATCGTCGTCACCATCCTAAAGCTGCGCACCCCGGGCATGGGCATCCAGCACATGCCGATCCTTGTGTGGTCATACCTGGCCGCGGGCGTCATGATCCTCTTCGGCTTTACGCCGCTCCTCCTGGCGACGCTGCTGCTGGAGCTGGAGCGTTCCCTGGGCTTCCGGTTCTTCGATGTGCATGCCGGGGGCAATTCCCTGCTCTGGCAACATCTGTTCTGGTTCTTCGGCCACCCGGAAGTCTATATCATTTTTCTGCCGGCCACCGGCGTGCTGTCGACCATCATTCCAGTGCTCACCGGCCGGCGCCTGGTGGCCTACAATCTGGTGATCGTGGCGATCATGGTCACCGCTTTTGTCAGTTTCGGACTCTGGACCCATCACATGTTTACGGCGGGCCTGCCCGATCTGCCCATGCTTTTCTTTACCGCCGCCAGCTTTATGATTGCCCTGGCCTCGGGGATTCAGGTATTCGCCTGGATTGCCACCTTCTGGGGGAGCAGGCCTCCCTACACTGTCCCGATGCTCTTTATTCTGGGATTTTTCTTCGTCTTCGTGAACGGCGGGTTGACCGGCGTCATGGTGGCCACCATGCCCTTTGACTGGCAGGTCCATGACACCAATTTCGTGGTGGCGCACTTCCATCACGTGCTGATCGGGGGCGCTGTTTTTCCTTTCCTGGCCGGGATGTACCACTGGCTGCCGAAATTCAGCGGCCGCCTGGCTGGCGAAAAATGCGGGCGCATCGGCTTCGGCCTGATTTTTATCGGCTTCAACTTTACCTTTGTTCCCATGTATATCATCGGTCTCCTGGGCATGCGGCGAAGGGTATTCACCTATCCTGAGGAGCTGGGTGTCGGCACCCTCAACTTTATCTCCACCCTGGGCGCCTATTCACTGGGCTCGGGTTTTGCTGTCGTTCTCCTGGGCCTTATCTGGTCGGCCTGGCGCGGCCGACTCGCGGCGGACAATCCCTGGAACGGGGCTACCCTGGAATGGTCTACTCCTTCGCCGCCGCATGCGTCCGGATTCCAGCGGCCGCCGGTGGCGCGCGACCGTTACCCATTATGGCTCGAACCGCCGCAGGATGCCCTGCAAAGCGAGCTGACCCGGGCGGCGGACGGTCTCGACCATCGCCCGGTCAGCTGGCGCGCCACCCTGGTCACGGACGTCACCAACGGAATTCCGCAGGCAGTGCAATACCTGCCGGGCTCGACGCTTCTTCCTTTTTTTACTGCTGTCGCCATCCTGGGTGTTTTCATATCCGTCCTCCTGAAGAATTTTATCGCGGCAATAGCTTTAACCCTGCTTGTCCTGGGGCTGTTCGGCAGGTGGCTCACCATTGACCCCGATCTTCCCCGCGAGGAAGCCGACGCCTTTGCCGAGAGGATGCAGCTCCCGCTGCTTTCATCAGGCACCCGGACAGTCGGATGGTGGGGCATGCTGGGAATGATCGCCATCCTGTTCACGGTTCTGGCGGCCCTGATCTACGGTTACTTCTATCTCCGTCTCTATTCCGACGAGTGGCCGCAGATGGGCCTCCCCCTGCCGGGACTGGCCGGTTCGTTGCCGGCATACGGATTACTGGTTGCGAGCGGCGTCGTGCAGTTTTTCAATATGCGGGCAAGAATGCGCGGTGACCGCCGCTTCCTTCTCCGGGGTATGGCGGCGGTGGTTATCCTGGGGGCTGCCTTCACGAGCGGGGAACTCTGGAACCTGGCAAATATGCCTTTTTCCCCGAAGACCAACGCCTACGGCTCGATATTTTTTACCCTCAACGGATTTGTCCTTTTGACGGTACTTGCCGGCGTTTTACTCATGGGCGGGGCCCTCATGCGCATGCTGCTTCTGGAGGAACCCGTTGATACGCCGCGGCTTCAGCTCTGGCTGCAGAACAGCGAACTGTTCTGGTTTTTCGCCGTGGCAGCGGGGCTGGTTGCGTTTGTCACAACGTATCTTGCACCGCGCATACTCTGAGGAGAAAAGCCATGAATACCCAAACTGCTGAGTTGTCGCCGCCGCGGATGTTCCGGCGCTGGTTCGCTTTCCTGGGCGGCGGTTGCGCCTGGACGTATCACCTGTTGACGATTTACGTCATTGGCGAATTCGGGTGCGTGAGCGGCTTTGACCGCCATGTCTATGCAGGCATCAGCGCCGTAGCCTGGCTGCTTATTATCGCCAGCGTCATTGCGCTGGTCCCGGCCATTGCCGCTACATGGATCGGCTACGTGGATGCCCGGCGCGATGCCCGGGAAGAAGAAAACCCCTATGAAGAGGGCGGCCGCTATCTTTCCAGTTTCGGATGGCCGCTCAACGCGGTGTTCACCATGATCATCTTCGTGGAAAGCCTGCCCGTTTTCGGGTATCTGGGCGGATGTTGAAGGAGGTTGCAATGAACAGAAGGACTCTGCTGAAGTGGGCTGTCCGGGGTATCGGGGCGACGGTGGCCGCAATGGCCGGCATACCAGCCCTGATCGCCGGGTTTTCCCCGGTATGGCAGCGCCGGCCCCACAAGGAAAACTGGCAGTCCCTCGGGCCGGTCGATGAATTCCCGGTGGGGGAGATGCGTGAAATCGTGGTGGAGCTCCCCCCGGAGGAATGGGGCGAGGCCCTGCGGGAGAAAACAGTGTATGCCTGGCGTCCCTCGGACCGGGAGGCGGTTGTCTATTCCCGGAGCTGTACGGACCTGGGCTGCCCGCTTACCTTTGATCCCGGGAGCCAGTGTTTCTTCTGCCCGTGCCATGGCGGCATTTTCGACAGGAACGGCGAACGGCTGGCCGGTCCGCCCAAGCGCCCCATGTACCGTTACGCTGTCCGGATCGTCAACAGGGAGATTGTGATCGATCTCCATTCCGTGCCGCTCGTGGCCTGAGGAACGGAATATGGATCCAAAAAAGAGAAGCGGCGTACAGGAAAAACTTGAGGCCCTTGGAAACAAAATCGCGGTAACCTTCGGCTATGCCCCTTTCAGGGACACGGTGCTCAAGCGGCTGGTGCCCAAGGCAGCCTGGTATCAGGGTGACGGCGCCACCCTGGCCTTGCTGCTTGCGATCCAGGTCGTGACGGGCATCACCATGACCCTCTATTACACCAATGCGGCGGATCACGCCTATGACAGCGTCCAACATATCACCCATCAGATAACCCTTGGCTGGCTGGTCCGGGGGATTCATTTCTGGACGGCCGGGATAATGGTGGTGATGCTGTTTTCCCATGTTTTCCGGCACCTGCTGCTGGGGGGCTACAAGGTTCCCCGGCAGGGCACCTGGACAATCGGCGTATTTCAGTTTTTCCTGGTGCTGACCATGTCGTTTACCGGCTACGTACTGCGCTGGGATGAGCGTGCGGTCTACGCCGTGCGGGTGGTGCTCAATATGTTCCACAACGTCCCGGTCATCGGCGATGAGCTGGTCCTGCTGGTACAGGGTGGGCCCCAACTCGGGTCCCTGACCCTTACCCGTTTTTTTTCGGTCCACGTCTGGGTAGTTCCGCTCCTGTTGCTCGGCCTGGTGGCCATTCACATTTACCTGGTGATCCTGCACGGGATAACTACCAAAGCGGAGCGTGATCAGGCCGTGACCACCGCCGAGGAACACAAGGAGCTTTACACGAAAGCGTCTTTGTCCGAGGAGCACGGCGAACGGTTCCACCCGCACACCACGTTCATGACCGGCGCCGTGGCGCTGACGATTTTCTCAATAGCCTTCATCCTGGCGCTTACAATGGGGCCGCGGGAGATGTATCCTGAGGGAAACCTGGTCAGTCAATCCATACCCCGGGAAGAATGGTGGTTCTGGTGGTACAGCGCCCTGATCGCCCAATTGCCGCCCCTCATTGCACCGGTATTTTACTGGGTTTTCCCGGTATCCCTGTTTGTCGGGATGCTGCTGCTGCCGCTGCTGGACCGCGGCCCGAACCGGGGCGCGCGAAAAAGGCCGTTCTGGGCGGTTTTCGTAGTTTTATGCGTTATCGGCATGTTATGGCTGACGGATCTGCGCACCAGGTCTCCCTGGACCGGCTGGCCGGACCCGATCCCGCCGTCCGCACCGGGCGGCGTAGTTCTGAGCGAAAAGAGCGAACAGGGCCGGCAGCTCTTTGCCCGCTACGGATGCAACAGCTGCCATGCCGTTTCCGCCCGGGGGCGGAAGGTCGGTCCTGATCTGGCCCGCATCAAACACCTCCTTTCCCGGTCCGAGCTGCACAGCTTCATACTGGCGCCGCCGGAGGGAGTTGCCATGCCGAAGTACCGGGGGCGGATAACGGAAGCGGATCTCGACCGGATCGTTGAATTCGTCCTGGTGGCGCAGACGTTCCCGCGTGAATGAAGGGGAAGCGCGATGCGGATTTTGATCATAACGCTGTCACTCGGAATCGTCATTTTTCTCGTCTTGGCGGGCTTGTACATCCGGGAAAGCGACCATGGGGACGGTCACCTGACCCGTATGGTTAACGGGGGCAATCCGCAGCAGGGCCGCGGAGCGATCATCCGTCACGGCTGCGGCTCCTGCCATGTGATTGCGGGGGTCGGGAAGGCTTCAGGCCGGGTGGGCCCGAAACTGCTGGAGATAGAACACCAGGTGTATCTCGGGGGAGTGGTGCCCAATACGCCCGACGGCATGATCCAATGGGTCCGGGAGCCGCGGGGTTTTTCTCCTGAAACAGCCATGCCCGACCTGGGCGTCTCGGAACAGGAGGCACGCGATATCGCCGCTTATCTCTATGAAAATTAACAGCATGTGGAAGCAGGTAGAGATTTATTTTCTCCTGGCCAAGCCCCGGATCGTTATCCTGGTTATGGTGACCGGACTGAGCTCGATGGTGGTGGAGGGGTCCCTGCTTGCCGCTCCGTTCCGCTTTGCCATGGTACTGCTGGGAATCGTCCTGGCCGCAGGGGCAGCCAATGCCTTTAATCAGTTCTGGGACCGCGATATCGACGCCGTCATGGGCCGCACCCGGAGCAGGCGGCCCATTCCGGCCGGCCGGATTCCTCCCCGGTACGCCCTCTATTTCGGCACAGCCGCGGCGATCCCGGCACTCCTGCTGCTGAAGGCGGCGGGCAGCACGCTGGCAGCAATGCTGGGGTTTGGCGCCATCTTTTTCTATGTGGTTGTTTATACCCTGTGGCTCAAGCGGAGAACTTCGTTGAACATTGTGATCGGCGGCGCGGCCGGCGCGGCGGGGCCGCTCATTGGCTGGGCTGCGGGAGCGGGTGATCTGGGTGTGGTGCCATGGCTCATGTTCCTGGTGATTTTTTTGTGGACTCCGCCGCATTTCTGGGCCCTGGCGCTCTACACCAGAGAGGAGTACGCCCTGGCCGGAATCCCCATGCTGCCGGTGGTTGCCGGAGAAAGGACCACCCGGCTGCATATCGCTGCCTATACCGCCGTCCTCCTGCCGGTAACGGCCTGTCTCGGCATCCGCGCCGATCTGGGTTGGATATTTTTTATCGGAACCACTATCATGGGGATCCATCTGGTCCGCAAGGTAATCCTGCTCTGGGTGAACAAGGATGATTTTGCCGCGCGGGCGCTTTTCCGCTATTCCAACATGTACCTGGCCGCGGTTTTTGTTTTTATGCTGATCCCAAAATGAGGTGGTTTTTTATTCATTTCAAGCGATTTCTTAAACTGTTATTATGGCAGAATTCCGGCCTGTCAGGCTTTTGCCGCCATTTGATGTTACCTCAAAGGTGTTTTCAACTCCCACCATGCCAAAATCCGGGATGCCGATTTTAGGCTCAATGGCAAGGGTCATTCCTTCTTCCAGGGGCAGATCGAATCCTTTTGTCAGGACGGGATATTCATCAATGGCAAGGCCGATGCCATGGCCTACAAAAAAAACCTTGTTGCCGCCCAATCCCATAAATCCTTCGCTCCACCGGGAGTTTTCCACTGCCCCGAGGCAATGGCTCCAGATGCGGCTGGGCAGTGTTCCGGGCCGCAGGAGTTCCGCAATCTGATCCTGCAGGCCGATGCAGAAATCATGCGCCGCTCTCCCATCCGCCGGTATGGTTTTTTTGGTTCCAAGCCAGTAAACTTGCGTCTTGTCGGTCATGTAGCCGGCAAGGGTAAACCCGTTATCAATGGTCAGTGGATGTCCTGCCGTCCATTTGATTTCCGACGATCCCATATATGGCGTGGCCGGGTGAACTCCCCGCAGGCCGACAGGACCATTAAAAACACTGGGATAATTTGCGCTGTCCCCCACTGCGATATGACCGAGAAATGCCTCCTCTCCATAACTTTCCATTCGCAGGATTCCGTGATGGCCCTCGGAAAAAAAGATATCCGAGATTTTGTGGGATATCTCCAGCTCACTCATTCCCTCATGCAGAAACGGCGGCAGCAGCTCGGTTAAACACCGGGCATGCCTGGAACCGGCTTCCCGGATGATAGCAAGTTCCCAGGCCGATTTACGGGCCCGGCACATGCCCAGTATCTTGTCGGCGGGAACGAACTGGTGGGCGAAAAGGTGTTTGGTGAGCGTATTGGCAAGGGCCCACGACAATCCATTCATCTCGGCAGCAATCTGTTCGGGCAGGGAAAAGCCCAGATCGCTCATGATTGTCTCGATATCTCGGTACGAGGTAAAGGGGTGAATATGGGGTGCCGGTGATTCAATCCGGCATCGTGCAATGCCGCGCCTGCAGAAGAAAACCGGATCGCCCTCAACCGGCAGCCAGAAAACCCCATTGGCAAACGAACCGGTGAAATAATAGATGTTTAATCGCGAAAAAACCAGTATCCCCCGGGCCTGGGGGATGAACTGTTGAAGGAGTTTTCTGGATCTGTCCCACCGGGAAGCCAACTCATGGAAAGGTATACTCTCAATCAGCATGTTTGATTCCCTTGAATCGGGTGAAGGGTATTGCTGCTCATTCGTTCAATGTTGTAGCCATCAGGCTGCATATGTCAAGTGTTTTATGGGTTGTAGATGAAGCGCCGGGAGAGGAGTGGACCTGTCCACAAAATTACCTGATTACCGGCGAAACGCAGTTTAGATATTACTGCTCCTTGGGAAAATGCTATTCGGGGTTTCGCAAACGCGCTTACCTCGAATACCCTTGAAGGGAGGGCATAAACGAAGGTGAGATATCTTTCCCTCAACGTCAAAGGATTTCTCGCTTTGCTCGAAATGACTGCGTTTTCCAGGAAATGGGCGATAATCTTGTTGCGTTATAATGGTAATCAGGATTTGGTAAAAAAGATGAAACCCAGTGGACATAAAAGACTAGCTTCTTATGCGGAACGAATTCGTGTCCGTCTAGAAACGGTCTTTTTGCCCGATCTCTGCGTTATGCTCAAAAAATTATCCTCGGAATATCACACATATGCCTGCGGTAATTTTTTTCGCATGCCTCGGAGTCTCGTAAACTCGCTTACCTGACCTCGAACAAAAATCCTCGTTTCTGGATGGACACGAATTAAGAATTGTATGTCGCTGAGCCGACATACAATTCAGGGTTCAACCAGTTGTCACCCCCCGGCCAACAATGAACCCTCCCTCCAGCGAAAATCGGACCCACCCAGCGTGCTTGTTGCCTATGCTTGTGTTTCCCTGCATAGGCCACCGGTTATACCCAGGCCGGTTAGCTCTACGAAATCAAGGAAAAAAACAAGACAAGATCAATGCCTTGACATTAGCGTGATTTCCTTTACAATAGGATCAATCATTTGATCTTATTGGAGGAAGCATGCGTCAAATCCCTGAAGAACAGGTTGTCAAAAGACTTCAAACAGAAAACGTCTGGTGGGCTACACCCAACAAAATTCCGCTATCGTATCGGAATTGGTCACCACGCGAATATTTCAAATTGTTTTTCCCGTTAGTTAAAAAACGCTCTGTTCAGAGAGCAGTAGTTTTGATGGGCCCCCGAAGAGTAGGTAAAACTGTATTAATTCATCACACAATACAAGAGTTGATTAAACATGGGGTCCCTCCAAAAAACATTTGTTTTTTCTCTGTCGACCACCCAATCTACAATGGCTTATTTTTAGATCAACTATTAGACATATATCAGCAAGCAACAGGTATTAATTACCAAGAAGAAGATTGCTACATATTTTTTGACGAAATTCAGTATTTAAAAAATTGGGAAACACATTTAAAAGCAATAGTAGACAGACTTACCAACATAAAATGCACAGTCTCCGGCTCAGCAGCAGCAGCTCTTAGGCTAAAAAGTGCCGAATCCGGTGCAGGCCGTTTCACAGACTTTTTGCTCCCGCCCTTAACATTTCACGAATATCTAACTCTTTTAGGAAAAAACGATCTTGTTAGTGTCAGTGAAGACGAAAGATCCTACTTTGAGGCAACAGATATAGAAGAACTAAACAAAAGTTTTCTTCATTATTTAAATTTCGGCGGTTATCCAGAAGTAATCTTTTCTGAAGAAATACAGCAAGACCCTGGAAGGTTTATCAAAGGAGACATCATAGACAAGGTCCTACTGAGGGACTTGCCTAGCTTGTATGGTGTACAAGACGTCCAAGAATTAAATTACCTATTCACAACATTAGCATATAACACAGCTAACGAAGTTTCTTTAGATGAATTGTCAAAAGGAGCTGGGGTTGCAAAAAATACAATAAAAAAATATATAGAATACCTTGAAGCTGCATTCTTGATAAAGACTGTGCATCGAGTTGACAGAAATGCTAAGCGATTTAAAAGAGCAAACTTTTTTAAAGTCTACTTAACAAACCCGTCAATAAGAAGTGCGTTGTTTTCTCCCGTAAACGATCAAGACGACGCAATTGGTTCACTCGCAGAAACAGCAGTTTTTTCACAATGGCTCCACTCTGAAGGGCCACTGCATTATGCAAGGTGGAAGGAGGGTGAAATAGATATCGTAAACATAGACAGTGAACAAAATGCAAACTGGATGGTTGAAGTAAAGTGGTCAGATCGATTCTATTCAAGACCTAAAGATCTAAAGAATGTCATTCAATTGTAAGCGCCAACTAAAGCACATCTTTTTTCTTGCCAGCCGCTATGTCATGATGGGACTCCCTGCAATCAACAAGGAGTATACCCATGACGAAACAGATCAGCCGGCGCGAAAAGCAGCTGCGAAACCAGCGTCACTGGCAGGCGCATGTAAGGGCACTGCAACAAAGCGGCCTGAGCCGGGCCGAGTACTGCAGGCAGCATAAACTTTCTTATCATGCCCTGGCCTATTGGCAAAGAAAATTATCCGGGTCTGGCAGCAACGGGTCCACCCTGGTGCCTGTTCCTCTCGGTCACGGCCTGAGTCAATCCTTCCCCCGGCCGGACCGGGCGGCGCTCAGGGTTATTCTGCCGGGCCGGTTGTCCGTGGAGGTGGGCGATACGTTTTCACCGACAACCTTGCTCAGGTT
>JAMJFO010000083.1 GCA_023544645.1 Desulfobulbaceae bacterium
ATTTCCTGACATGCGGATTCACCTTGAAACCGAGGGCCTGCAGAAAATCAAACAGCCCACTCTGAGAACGGCAGTCCACCGAGGCCGGGTCGCCGATGCCATAAACAAAAAAAGCCAGGGGACGCCCGGCGGTTATGCGAGAGTCAAGCTGACGAAGTGAACCGGCAGCGGCATTACGGGGGTTGGCAAAAAGTGATTCACCCTTCTCCATTCTCTGGCGATTGAGCTGGGCAAATCCCTCCCTGGGCAGGTATACCTCGCCCCGGACAACAAGCTGCGCCGGCAGATCGGCCCGGCCTTCGTCCCGCAGGTGCAGCGGAATGGTCTGCACGGTCCGCAGCTGGGCGGTTATATTCTCCCCGACAATGCCGTTGCCGCGGGTGGAACCCAGGACCAGGACACCATGTTCATAGATCAGCTCTACTGCCAGACCGTCAAGCTTAGGCTCGGCAAGATATGAGATTGCGCCATCCATCTGCAGAAACCTGCGAATCTTCCGGTCGAACGCCCTGAACTCAGCCGCATCAAAAGCATTGTCGAGACTGTACATGGGGAACGGGTGCGCAACCTCTTCAAGGGAGGAGATCGGGCTCCCCCCCACCCTCCGGCTGGGTGAATCAGGGGTGACAAGCTGCGGGAACTGTTCCTCCAGGTCAAGGAGTTCGCGGAACAGGCGGTCATATTCAACATCAGGAATGACCGGATCATCAAGGACATAATAGCGATGATCGTGGTAATTTATCTCCCGCCGCAACTCCCCAAGACGTACTTTTGCCTGTGTCTCGTCCATTTATTATTTTACCGGATCAATAGGAACCGGCGCTGCCGGGAGAATTAACATATCTGATGGGCATCCGGCGAAATTGCTACTGTTCATCGAGAAGCTTGCCGGCGCTGCCGATATTTTCTCTTTCATCTTCGTCAATAAAAATAAGAACAGAGCTTTCCGGTTTCTGCGCCTCTTCGGCAATAACCCTGGTCACCCCCTTGACGATCTTTTCTTTCTGGCTGCGGGTAAGTTTCCCGGCCACCCGGATATTGACGTAGGGCATTTCTCTCCTCCTGTTGAAAATTGCTTGTTATCAGAACTTGTTAGTCAGTGTCTGACCATAAATGGTCTTTTCGCCCGATTGCTGTGTTGCTCGGTTGTCTGAAAATGCTCACGTACAGGGGGTACGCTCCGCTTTTCAGCCGCCCTCGCGCCTTGCCCTCGAACGAAAATCCTCATTTCTGGACGGACACTAGTTAATATCCCGATAATATCAGGATTTCATTTTGAAGTCGAACAGGTTTTCATGGTATAGGGTAAGAATAACCCGATAAATTCTACCCAGCGAAAGTACAATGCACATACTTGTTACCGGCGGAGCCGGATATATCGGCAGCCATACCTGCCTGGAGCTCCTGAACGCGGGACATGATGTCACGGTCATCGACAACCTGTCCAATTCCAGCGAAGAGTCCCTCAGGCGGGTGGAAAGGCTGACGGGAAAAAGACCGGCGTTTTTTCAAAGTGATCTGCTCGATATCGAATCAATTGACCGCATTTTTGAACTTTGCGATGACGCCGGAGCGGTCATTCATTTTGCCGGGCTCAAAGCGGTGGGTGAATCGGTGGCCAAACCGATGCTCTATTACCAGAACAATGTGATCGGGACGATCAACCTCTGCCGGGTCATGCAGAAATTTGAGGTCAAGAATATCGTATTCAGCTCATCGGCTACGGTCTACGGTGATCCTGCCATTGTGCCGATCCGGGAGAATTTTCCCCTCTCATGCACCAATCCCTATGGCCGGACCAAACTTATCGTTGAAGATTTCCTTCGCGACCTGCATAATGCCGACCCGTCCTGGAGCATTGCCCTGCTCCGGTACTTCAACCCCATCGGCGCCCACGAAAGCGGTGAAATCGGCGAAGATCCCGCCGACATCCCCAACAACCTGGTTCCCTATATCTCCCAGGTGGCAGTGGGCAAACTCCAACAGCTTTCAGTATTCGGCAATGATTATCCCACTCCTGACGGTACAGGCATCCGTGACTATATCCATGTTGTAGATCTGGCCCTGGGCCATATCAAGGCCCTGGAAAGGATCACTGCCAATCCCGGCCTGGCAACTTATAACCTCGGTACAGGCCGCGGCTACAGCGTTCTCGAAGTAATCAACGCTTTTTCCCGGGCCTGCGGCAAGGAAATAAATTATGCTGTCACCAGCCGTCGTCCGGGGGATATTGCCTGCTGTTACGCCGATCCGACCCTGGCGGAAAAGGATCTCGACTGGCGGGCCCAACGGGATATTGATCAGATGTGCGCCGATACCTGGCGCTGGCAGTCAAAGAATCCCAACGGCTACCGATAAACTTTCAGAGGCCTTATTATGAACAGACATATTGCACCCTGCTTCGCCATCACTCTCCTCGTGCTCACCGCCCTGCCGCAAACCGCTTTTTCAGTCGGGGAAACCACCAACTGCCACTGCTTTCGCAACCGCACCTTCAACCAGGCAGACAGGTTCGCCTCTGATGATTATCTGCTGACCACCACCTTCAACTCCCTGCTGGCCAGTGAATTCGATATTTCCAAACGCCAGATCATCATGATGAAAATGGGGGAAGGAGTGGCCGGCGATGATCTGGTGACCGCCCTGTATCTTTCCCGCAGCACCGGACTCGAGGTTGCGCAACTCCTTGCGATGAAAAAAAAGCAGTCCTGGCAGGAAATCATCACGCCGCTGCAGGGTAAAGCCGAAGCACCGGAAACCAGAAAGCTTTTTGATTTCATCCTTTCAGGCTCATCAGACCAACAGATCGCCGAGCAGATAATCACCGGCATAATCACCACCAGGTTCTCTCCTTCACCTGAATCATTACAATTTTTCAGCCGGAACGACATGAATGCACGGGAAATTATCCTGGCCAGCGTCCTGGCCGACCATACCGGCGCCGCCGTTCCGGCCATCGTCGGTCAGTACCGGCAAAAGGGTTTGAGCTGGAGCGAAATCGCCCATAACTTCGGCCTTGAACCGTCAGAAGTCGGAAAATTACTTGAAAACGGCAAATCAAAGGCGAAATGACTTTTCCCCGGCAATATGTTCAGCAATGCGCTGATGCCGGAGACGTTCCATACCCGCAAACGATTTTTCCGCCATCATCCCCCCTGTTGCCCAAAATGCGACACTGTCTCTCCGATTACATATTGACCTCTGCCCAGGAACAGTTATTATTTAATTTAATGGTAATGTGTCTGTCACATGGTGGTGGAAAACAATCAGGATATGGCCATTCAACGAGTGAGGGCAGTTATGGATGAGAAGAAAAAATCAGTGAAAGAGAATCTGACCGATACCATGGCATGCACTGCGTTTGGTGAGGCCGGGAACCATGCCCCATTGGCCAGGACACTGAAGATACAAAGAAAGCAAAGGACGCCGGCAAAGAAAAATCCGCGATGCAGGATGTATCAGACAGCATAGCCTGCACCGCCTTTGCCGAGGCCGGGGAACCGTGTCCCATTGATTCAGACAATTAAAAAGGGAAATAATTTCGGCTCGCCTCTTTTTCGTGCAGTACGAAGCCTTAACCTCTTTTGCAAAGAGAATGCTTTGGAACTCCGGCAGTCCCGCGCTGCCGGAAAACAAACACTCTTTCCCTATAGTTTGTAATTTCGCAGAACCTTTTTTTGCCTGAAAAGAAACATTACGGCTGCAGGCTATGTAGAACCGCGCGGCCGGATCAGTACATTTCAGCCGCTTACCCGCTGCAATCTCCCTTCCTTTGTCAGTCGTTGACAAAGGTGCTGATGTCGCTTACTTGTAGTGGACATCCGATACCGGGATATTTTTCACAGTCATCAGCCAGCAATACAGAGTCCTGAATCCGTGACGGCTTCCAGGGATTTGATTAGTAACTATTTGTTTATTCATGTTTATTAAGATTCGTAAGTATATTGCCAGATTCACTTCGCCGCCCAGCGGGGCGCCCGATAACGGCCCATCTGCGGTGTTGGCAACTCGTTGATATCACACCAGGATAATCAACATCGTTGCCGCCTTGCATCTGGACCCTTCTCGAACGCTCACGGATTCAGGAGAGTGCAAATGATCGAAATAACATCACATACTATTTCCGCAAACTCCTCCGCGATCCATTATCTCCGGGCGGGAAAACCTGACGACCCAACCGTTATTCTGCTGCACGGCATGAAATTCCAGGCCTCCACCTGGAAGGAACTCGGCACCCTGGAGCACCTGGCCGGGGCCGGTTTTCAATCCATTGCCGTGGACATGCCCGGGTTTGGCGGCTCTCCGGCCTGTTCCGCCAAGCAGGACAGCGTACTTGAGGCGTTCCTGCGGGAAATCGGCCCGCCGGCCATCCTGATCGGCCCTTCCATGGGCGGCAGGATTGCTCTGGAATTCACCATCAGGCATCAGAATCTCGTCAGGGCTCTGGTCCTGGTCGGCGCGGTTGGTGTTGAAGAGAACAGGAGCAGACTTTCCTCAATCAATGTGCCGACCCTGATTGTATGGGGCGGCGATGACCGGATTTCCCCGTTGACCAATTGCCAACTTCTTCATTCAGCCATTCACGGATCCAAAAAAATTATCATTGAAGGCGCACCGCATCCGTGTTATCTCGACAATCCTGATACATGGCACAGAGAACTGGTCAATTTCCTCAATTCACCGGCACAATGACTGTGTTCAACTTTCAACACTACTCTACAATTCATGGATAAAACGTTAATCATAGCAGAGAAACCGAGTGTTGCCGCTGATATAGCCAAGGCGCTGCCCGGGAAGTTCAGCAGGTCAAAAACCCATTTCGAGAGCGACAAATACGTCGTTTCATTTGCCCTGGGCCACCTGGTATCCATTGCGTATCCCGAGGAAATAGATCCGCGTTTCCAGAAATGGAGCCTGGAAAATCTTCCTATCCTGCCCGAGGAATTTCCGCTCAGCGTGCTCCCGGATACCAAAACCCATTTCAACGCGCTGCAGAAACTGATCCGCCGCCGTGACATCACCCAAATCATCAATGCCTGTGATGCCGGCCGCGAGGGTGAGCTGATTTTCAAATATATATTAAAGATGACCGCCAACCGCACGGTCGCGGGAAAAAAAATCCTCCGCCTCTGGCTCCAGTCCATGACCCTCAACGCCATCCGGGAAGGACTGGCCAAGCTGCGAAGCAATAATGAAATGCTGCCCCTTGAGGACACCGCTCTGTGCCGCTCCGAATCGGACTGGCTCATCGGCATCAATGCCACCAGGGCGATGACTGCGTATAATTCACGATTTGGCGGGTTCCGCAAAACGCCGTGCGGACGGGTCCAGACCCCGACCCTGTCGATGATCGTCAACCGTGAAACCATCCGCCGCCAATTTGCTCCGCAGACCTATTATGAGCTGCACGCCACTTTCTCCTGCGATGACCAGTCATACCAGGGAATCTGGATCAAACCTGACTTTAAAAAAGATGCAGCCATGCCGGACCACAAACAGGAACGGATATGGGATGCGGACAAGGCCGCTGAAATTGCCGGGAAATGCCGGGGCAGGATTGCCGAGGTCAAGGAAACCAGCAAGAAAACATCCCAGGGCTGCCCCCTGCTCTACGACCTGACCTCACTGCAGCGGGAAGCCAACAGCAGGTTCGGTTTTTCAGCCAAGAATACCCTGTCCATTGCCCAGGCGCTGTATGAACGGCATAAACTCCTCACCTACCCCAGGACCGACAGCCGCCACCTGCCCGGTGATTATCTGCCGACAGTCAAAGAGGTTTTTAACCAGCAGCAGCAATGGCAGTTCGGTAAATTTGCCGCCGAAGCCCTGGAAAAAAACTATTTGCAGAAAAACCCGAAAATTTTCAACGATGCCAAGGTAAGCGACCACTTTGCCATCATCCCCACCAGCGTGCTGCCGAAAAAACTCTCTGAAGCTGAAATGAAGATTTACCAGATGGTTGTCCAGCGGTTTCTGGCAATCTTCTTTCCGCCGGCTGAATACCTGAATGCCCGGCGGCTCAGCATTGTTGAGGAAGAAACCTTTCTCACCGAGGGCAAGATCCTGGTCAAGCCCGGCTGGAAAGCGGTCTACGGCTCGAGCTCCGGCAGCGGGGACAATGAACTGCAGGCCCTGCCGGACAACACGGAGGTGCTCTGTTCCGAGATCGAACAGCAGGAGCATCAGACCAAGCCGCCGCCGCCCTATACCGAAGCGACCCTGCTCACCGCCATGGAGCACTCCGGTAAGCTGGTCGAGGACGAAGAGCTTGCCGAGGCAATGAAAGAGCGCGGACTCGGCACCCCGGCAACCCGGGCCGCCATTATTGAAAAACTGATCAATGAAAAATACCTGGTCCGGGAAAACCGGGACCTGGCTCCCACCGGCAAGGCGTTTGAACTGCTCGCCCTGCTTGAGGCCATGAAGATCGATGTCCTTGCCTCTCCCGAGCTGACCGGTGAATGGGAATATAAATTAAATCAGATCCTCAAGGGCGGCATGACCAGGAAAGAGTTCATGGCGGAGATCCGTGAAACAACCAGGTCAATCATCGACAAAATAAAGGACTTTCATGAAGACGCCGACTCGCGGCCGGAGGCGGATTTTTCCCCGATCAACGGCGTCCGGTACTACGAAACCACAACAGCATATGTCTCTGAAGACGAGAAAACCATTATCCGCAAGATCATCGGCGGCAGGGTCATGCGCCGCCGGGAAATCGTTTCCCTGCTGCAGGGTGATACGCTGGGACCATTCGGTGATTTTCGCTCCAAACAGGGCAAACCGTTTACCGCCTCCATCAGGATGCTGAAGGGGCGGATCGAATTTATTTTTCCCGAGTCAGACAATCAGCTCGATACGGAAGATATCAAACAATCAGAGCCGCTTGGACTATCGCCTATCGACCGGAAGCCGGTATTTGACACCCCGGCCGCGTATATTTCCGAATCCGCCCTGGACGGGGACAAGAAAAACGGACTGCGGATCAGCAAGATGATACTGAGCAGGCGTATCGACAGAGAGCACATTGTCCAGCTCCTGGAAAATGGCAAAACCGAACTCATCAAAGGGTTTATATCCAAACGGAAAAAACCCTTTGATGCGTACCTGCTCCTCGACGAGAAAGGAAAACTTTCCTTCGAATTCCCCCCGCGAAAACCCAGGGCCAAGGGCGGAAAGAGCAAAACCTGAAGAGTGACGACACAACTGCTATGAAAAAACTGAAAAAAGAACATCAGGACAAAAGCGGACTGGAACTGGCGCAGCTCTGCGCCGGAATCGCACTGGACCACAAGGCCGAAGATCTGGTGATACTTGATGTCCGGGGCCTCACCTCCTTTACTGATTATTTTATCATCATGAGCGGCCGTTCAACCAGGCATGTGCAGGGCCTGGCTGATGTCATTGAAAAAGAGCTGAGTTCTAAAAGGATTTCCAGCAAATACTGCGAAGGACTACAGGAGGGGCTCTGGGTGCTGCTCGATTTCAATGACCTGATCATCCATATATTTTACCGGGACACCAGGGAATTTTATGACCTCGACGGCCTCTGGCATGATGCGCCCAGGGTGGAAATAGAACCTGCCGCCAGCGTTTGACGACACAACCCTTGATCCGGACTGGAAATGAACGGCAAAACCTTACTTCTGGCAATTCTTGACGGCTGGGGATATTCCGAGCCTTCCCCGACCAATGCCATATCCGTTGCCGACACCCCGAACATGGACCGCTGGATGGCCGAATACCCGTTTACGACCCTTACGGCCCATAACGGCATGGTCGGTCTGCCCGAAGGACAGATGGGCAACTCCGAGGTCGGACACCTGAATATCGGCGCCGGACGCATTGTGTACCAGGATTACACCAGGATCAACAAAGCCATAGCTGATAACGAACTCAACACCAACCCGGCGCTCGAATCCATTATGGACCGGGTCAAATCAACGGGCAGCAGCCTGCATTTTTTCGGACTGGTTTCCGATGGCGGTGTTCACTCCCATATAGAACACCTCAAGGCCCTGCTGGAAATGGCCGGCGAAAAAGGGCTCGACCATGTCTTTATCCATTGCTTCATGGACGGACGGGACACCCCGCCCAAGAGCGGCGCAGGCTATATACGCGAACTGGTAGAGAAAACTGCTGGCATAAACTGCGGCAGAATTGCCACCATCAGCGGACGCTACTGGGCCATGGATCGCGACACCCGCTGGGACCGGGTGGAAAAGGCCTGGGAGGCCATTGTTGAGGGCCGGGGCATAACGGCGGTTGATCCGATGGAAGCTGTTGAGGATGCGTACCGGCGGGGCGAGACCGATGAATTCATCAAACCGTTGGTGCTGCAGGAGGGTGGCAGGCCGGTCGCCACAGTCCGGGACAACGACGGGATCATTTTCTTTAATTTCCGGGCTGACCGGGCCAGAGAGCTGTGCCGGGCCTTCACCGACAAGGACTTTGCCGGGTTTGCCATCAGCAATCGACCGGCAATCCTTGACCTTGTCACCTTTACCGAATATGAGCATGACTTCAACCTGCCTGTTGCCTTTCCCCCGATGAGCATGAAAAACATCTTGGGTGAGATTATCAGCAAGCAGGGACTGCGGCAGCTGCGGATAGCAGAGACCGAAAAATACGCCCATGTGACCTACTTTTTCAACGGCGGCGAAGAAAAACCTTTCCCCGGGGAAGAGCGGATTCTCATCGACTCGCCGCGGGAAGTGGCCACCTACGATCAAAAACCGGAGATGAGCGCTTTTGCGGTCACCGACAGGCTGCTCGAAGTCCTCAGGGAAGCCGAAACACAGAGCAGGCCCTTCAACCTGGTGGTTCTCAACTTTGCCAACTGCGACATGGTCGGGCACACTGGAATCATGGAGGCGGCGGTCAAGGCCTGCCAAACCGTCGACGCCTGCCTTGGCAGGATCGCCGAGTACCTGCTGGCAAACCAGGGCGCCCTGCTGATAACCGCCGACCACGGCAATGCCGAAATCATGGTTGATCCTCTGACCAAAGAACCCTATACCGCCCACAGCCTCAACCCGGTCCCCCTGATCCTTGTGGACAGTGAGCACCGGCAGTGCGAACTGCAGGGAGGAGGCGCGCTCAGGGACCTGGCCCCAACAATCCTCACCCTGCTGGGAATTGCCATACCCGGCGAGATGGACGGCGCCAGCCTGCTCCGCTGCCGATGATTTTCCTTTAACGGTTCCGCCACCATATCTGTCATCCTGTTTTTCCGCAAAAGTGGTGGTGGTCCTGAAAATTTTACGGTTGTTTTTTCAGGCGGTTTTGGTGTAGTACATCCACGTATTCATAATGATTTTATCGATAATCCGGTTAACAATTTCACCATAGCAAAAACCTTATGAAATATATCAGCACCCGCGGGGGAATCGCCCCGGTCAGCTTCTGTGACGCAATCATGATGGGACTGGCCAACGACGGAGGCCTCCTGCTGCCGGAAACTATTCCCCAGGTGACCATGGCGGAAGTCAGCGCCTGGAAAAACCTTTCCTACCAGTACCTGGCAGTCGAGGTTTTGGACCGTTTCATCGATGATATCCCCCGCCCCGCCCTGGAAGACCTGGTCGACAGATCCTATTCGCGCTTCAAGCATCACCAGGTAACACCGATCACCCACCGGGGCGACATCTATATCCTCGAACTGTTCCACGGCCCCACCCTGGCCTTCAAGGATATTGCCCTGCAGCTGCTCGGCAACCTCTTTGAGCAGGAACTGCAAAAACGCTCAACCTACATGAACATCCTCGGCGCCACCTCCGGCGATACCGGCAGCGCGGCCATCCATGGGGTCCGGGGCAAGGACCGGATAAACATCTTCATTCTCCATCCCGACGGCCGGGTAAGCCCCATCCAGAAACTGCAGATGACCACGGTCACCGACGACAATGTCTTCAACATCGCCATCCACGGCACCTTCGATGACGGCCAGGCCATCGTCAAGGAGATATTTAACGACCTTGAATTCAAGGAAAAACACCATCTGGGCGCGATCAACTCCATCAACTGGGCGCGGGTGCTGGCCCAGGTCGTCTACTATGTCTATGCCCTGTTCAAACTTCGCTCCCATGGATTTGAATCCGTAGACTTTTCCGTCCCCACCGGTAATTTCGGCGACATCTTTGCCGGGTTCATTGCCAAGCGGCTCATGCCGGACGGGATGATCCACCGCCTGGTGCTGGCCACCAATAAAAATGACATCCTGGCCAGGTTCGTCAACCGGGGCGATTACAGCAAGGGGGAGGTCAGCGCCACCAGCAGTCCCTCCATGGACATCCAGATCGCCAGCAATTTCGAGCGGTATCTGTACTATCTCCGCGACCAGAACAGCAGCCAGGTGGTTCGCGACATGGAGACCTTCAACGCCACCGGCAACCTTGACCTATCAACGCTGCATGAACAGGTGGCCGCGGATTTCCGTTCACGCGCCGTTTCGGAAGAGGAAACCCTGGAGACCATAAAACAGTTTTACCAGCAGCACGACTATCTGGTTGATCCGCATACAGCGGTGGGGATCCGGGCCGGCCTGGAATTCAAGGATGCGGCCAGGCCGATGATCTGCCTGGCAACAGCGCACCCGGCCAAATTCGGCGCCGCGGTGCAAAAGGCCGTCGGTCGCGAACCTGAACTTCCCCCGGCGCTTGCCGGGCTCTCGGAGGCAGACAGCCGCTGTGTTCTCCTTGACGCGAACACCGAGCAGATTAAATCGTACATGCGGGAGCACGTGCTTCGATGATCGACATTGATGTCCATCGCCGGCAGGTCAACGAGGCCGTTGATTTTCTTCGGGCCGCGATGGACCTGCGTCCGGAGATTGTTGTATCTCTTGGCACCGGATTGAGCGGGCTGGCGGATTCACTGAACAATCAGATCGTTATCCCCTATGAAGACATACCGAATTTTCCGCTGTCCACTGTTGTCAGCCATGCCGGAAATCTCGTCTGCGGTGAGCTGAGCGGCAGGAAACTTGCCATACTCCAGGGCAGAATGCACTGTTACGAGGGATACAGCGCCCTTGAGGCTGCCTTTCCCATCCGGGTTCTGGCCCTTGCCGGCGCCCGGACAGCAATCATCACCAATGCCAGCGGCGGCCTGAATCCCGAGTTTATGCCGGGCACCATCATGATCATGACCGACCACATCAACCAGCTTGGCGACAATCCTCTGCGCGGACCGAATATTGACGAATGGGGACCCCGTTTTCCCGACCTGTCCCGGCCGTATGACCAAAGGCTGGCAACCATCGCCCGGGACTGCGCCCATGAGCTGGGGATTGACAGGATCGCCACCGGCACCTATATCTGCATTCCCGGCCCCAGCCTGGAAACTCCGGCGGAAACACGGTTTCTGCGCATGTGCGGCGCCGATGCGGTGGGCATGTCCTCGATCCCGGAGATCCTGGTGGCGGCCCATGCCGGCATGACCATCCTGGGACTTTCAGTGGTGGCCAATGTCAACGACCCCGACAACCTGCAGCCGATCCTGCTGGACGATATAATCCGGACAGCCGGGGAAACCGAACCGGTATTACAGAAACTTATCGCTGCAACAGTTGCAAGGTGCTGAACATGGCAGATCCGACTCCCAACCTGGTTATAACCGGCAAATACCTGCTGACCCAGGACAGCAGACAGACCATCATTGCAGACGGCGGCATTGCCATCGCCGATGACCGGATCATCGAAACCGGCAACGGTCTGGAGCTGCTGAAAAAATATCCCGGAGCAGACACCATTGTTGAAGAACACGGCCTGATCATGCCCGGCCTGGTCAACACCCACACCCACGCAGCCATGGCCTGCTTCCGGGGCATGGCCGATGACCTGCCGCTCATGCAATGGCTGCAGGAGTATATCTTCCCGGTTGAGGCCAGACTGACCCCCGGTATTGTCTATCACTCCACCCTGCTGTCCATCTGCGAGATGATCAAATCGGGCACCACTAGTTTCTGCGACATGTACCTCTTTGCCGCCGATGTCGCCCGGGCTGCGGATGAGGCCGGCATCCGGGCCTGGATCGGCGAAGTCCTGTACGATTTCCCCTCACCCAGCTACGGCGAACTGAAAAATGGTTTCGTCTACACCGAAAAGCTGTTTGCCCGGTACAGCGGCCATGACCTGATCAATATCACGCTGGATCCCCACTCGGTATATACCTGTTCTCCGGACCTGCTCAAAAGGCTTGGCCGCATGGCTGCGGAAAAAAACGGGCTGTATGTCATCCATCTCGCGGAAAACCGGGAGGAGGTCGACACCTGCATGGAGCGCTATGGATGTTCGCCGGTGATGCACCTGGAACATCTCGGCCTGCTGAGCCAAAGGGTGGTGGCTGATCACTGTGTCATGGTAACCGATGACGAGATCAAACTCATGGCGGACAGGGGAGTAAAGGTTTCCCACTGCCAGGAATCGAACATGAAACTGGCCTCGGGCACCGCCCCGGTGGTTAAAATGCTTGATGCCGGCATAACGGTGGGAATCGGTACCGACGGCAGCGCCAGCAATAACGATGTCGATATGTTCGGTGAGATGAACACCGTCGCCAAGATCCATAAGGTGATCCGCATGGATCCCACGGCCATGGACGCCGCAACAACCCTCAAGGCTGCCACCATCGGCGGCGCCGCTGTTTTGAACGCGGACCGGGAAATTGGCAGCCTGGAGGCCGGCAAAAAGGCGGACCTCATCGTCCTTGACCTGAATCAGCCGCACCTGACCCCCATCTATAACCCCGTCTCGCATCTCGTCTATGCCGCCCGCGGCTCGGACGTTGTGCACTCGGTGATCAACGGCCGGATAGTCATGCAGGATCGTTGCCTCACCATCCTCGACGAGACGGCAATACTTGCCAAAATGAGCGTCATCGGGGAACAGATCAGAAACATGCGGCAGGAATGATTGTTGACACCTTCATGACCTTGATGATATTGTGTTAATGAGTAGCCAACTGAAAATATTTCCTAAAGGGTAACAGCATGTTTGGACTGGGAATGCCTGAATTGATAATCA
>JAMJFO010000084.1 GCA_023544645.1 Desulfobulbaceae bacterium
AATGAGAACTATTATTAGTCATGGTCGCTTAAAAAGGCCGTTTCTGGATGGACACCAACTAGCTCAAAGATTGGTGATGCATTAAAACTCGCTGGAATCGACGAAAGTAAGTCATTTATGAGGCAGGGCGAACAACTGATTTCAAATTTTGGTCAATCGATTTGGTGGATAGGTAAATTGTTATTCAAAAAAACGGTAGAAACTGGTGAATAAGCAACACAAAGCATAACAAAAGTTTCAACCCGACTTTCCCCGCCGCTCGTTCCTCACTCTGGAGAAAGCGGGTTAAACAAGCGTTAGATTACAGAAAATAGGAAAAAGACATGACCGAACCGTATTCCTTAGAAACGATACTTGCCGAGTTCTCAGAAGATACAGATGCATGGGTGCTCCAAGAAAAGGCCTCAGGGCTTTATGTCACGATCCCTCACCCAAAATATCCTGGCCGAAATCCAATTCATTTCTTTCTGAGCAAATCTGACGCTCAAGGTATTCTTGTTGAGTTGATGGATGTGAATGAAAGATTGAAAGACAGGGAAATATACCCTGTCATGGTGAAGCTTATACCGGCCATAAAGGGCATTGCCGCCGGGTCGAACAACCCATGGAAAGCTGATGGCTTCGTTGTTCACTCTCCAAATGAAGTTTTCGAGTTCTTGCGTGGGTAAGCAATCTAACACGGCGCTCCAGCCGACGTCGGCGCTGACGCGCCTCCTCGGCTGAGCTAGGCGTTAAATGCAAAAATCATGATCGACAGAACAGCAAGAAGGCAGGTGTTGAACTAAGTTTATTGAACTAAGTTTTTAGGAGGGTGTGATATGCAAACCGTCAATATCCATGAGGCAAAAACCAATCTTTCACGCCTGATTGAACAGGCAGTCAAGGGTGAGCCCTTTATCATTGCCAAGGCCGGTAAGCCTCTGGTCAAGGTGTCCCGCCTTGATGCGCCCGAGACAGAGCAGGTAAAACGCCTGGGCTTCTTGAAGGGTCAGATCCAGGTACCGGACGATTTTGATCACCTGGGCAGCGAGGAGATCGAACAACTCTTCGGGGGGTCGGTTTGAAGCTGCTGTTGGACACCCATCTGTTGTTGTGGGCTGCCGGTGATGCCGGCCAACTGTCAATACCCGCCCGCTCCCTGATCGAAGATCCGAGTAACAAGTTGTTTTTCAGTGCGGCGAGTATGTGGGAAATCGCCATCAAGCTGGGGCTTGGCCGGGCAGACTTCCATGTCGATGCCCGGATTTTGCGCCGAGCCCTGCTGGACAACGGGTATAATGAGCTTCCGATTACCAGCGAACATGCCGTTGCCATCGACACCCTGCCGCCCATCCATAAGGATCCCTTTGACCGGATTCTGGTCGCCCAGGCGATGATCGAAGGCATCAACTTGATAACAGCTGATTCACTGGTCGCGCAGTACCCTGGCCCGATACGTCCGGTTTGACAAAATGATTACGGTCCATACCGTGAACTTTGATCATCGAGGGGTACCGGCATTCTATGCATCCTTGCCGGGTGATGGCGAAACCCGCAAAGGATCCACGGCGAATACGGCAGATAAAAAAGAACACCTGATCTCCATCCTCCTCGATCACGTGGTGGCGCAGGAAAACCCTCTCTGGAAACGCCTTCATTCGTGTGATAGAGCTGCTTTGCCGATTCGCGTCGTCCACGGCCCGCTGGGCAGGCCCCATCTCCTGGCGGGAGAATATCGGATGCCGGGAATCTCCTTCAGCGAGGGCGGAGGGAAAGTCTGGGCCACCCTTTGCGGAGATGAGTTCGATATCGGCATCGATGCGGCAGCGTTTAAGGAATTTCGGGGAGAATACCCTTTGCACCGGGTCTTCCATGACCAGGAGCTGCAGCATGCATTGCGGTTGACTGGGGGAGATCCGGCAAAGGCCGCAGCCCTGCTCTGGTCCGTCAAGGAGGCGGTGGTCAAAGCCCTGGGATGCGGGTTTCACCTTGTGGCTCCGAGGCAGGTCCACGTCTATCCGTCGACAGGGGGGGGGAGTGAGTATACTTTTCCAGTGGGCTTATCGGGAAAGGCCCTGGAGCGGTTTCCCAAAGGCGCCGGCAGGTCCATTCGGGTGCGTTCGTTTCCCGGGGAGAAGATGTGGCTTTCCATTGCCCTCTTGAATTGGCGGTCTCGATTATAATGCTATTGCTCTCTTGGGGCAGAAAGTTGAGTTTATAATGAAAGAAGCTGAACACGCCATCGAAGTCGAAAACCTGACCAAGCAATACGGGGATCTGCCGGCGGTGAACGACATCTCGTTCAACGTCAGGAAAGGCGAGGTTTTCGCCCTGCTGGGTCCGAACGGAGCCGGCAAGACCACCACCGTCGAGATAATCGAAACCATCCGGAGGCCCTCCTCGGGAACTGTCTGCCTCCTCGGGATGGACGTCACGAAGAAAAAAAGCGACATTGTTCCCCGCATCGGAGTCCTCCCGCAGGGGTTCAGCTCGTTCGACAGGATAACGGTCAGGGAGACCATGCAGTATTACTCGCGGCTTTTTCATCGCGGGAGTGTTGATATCGACGGACTGATCGAACTCGTGCAACTCAAGGACAAGGCCAAAGAACAATACATGCGACTCTCCGGGGGCTTGAAGCAGCGACTCGGAATCGCCATTGCACTGGTGAACGACCCCGAGGTGGTGTTTCTCGACGAGCCGACAACCGGGCTCGACCCGCGCGCCAGGCACGAGGTGTGGGAAGTCCTGCTGGGCCTGAAGAAGGAGGGAAAGACGATATTTCTCACCACGCACTACATGGAGGAGGCCGAGCTGCTTGCCGACACAGTGGCAATTATCTCCAAGGGGAAGATTATCGCCATGGACTCTCCCGTGCAGCTCATCGAAAAAAATGGTGATTACCTGATCTTCACGCTCCAGGGCGTCGATGAAAAGGCCTCTGCCGTCGCTGAGAAGATGGGCCTGGAACCGCAACGTACCAACCACAGAAACATCACTGTGAGGGTCAAGCACATGGACGACATCAGGAATATACTGAACGCCATGGAAGACGCCGGGGCGTCGCTCATCAGCATGGACGTTCGCAAGCCCAACCTCGAACAGGTTTTCCTGAAGCTCACCGGCGAGGCGCTCCACGAAGGCGCCTCCGGGGGCAAGGGGGCGCAATGAACCTGCGCGTCGTCATCGCAAGTCTCATCGTGAGCTTCAAGAGCTTCTCCCGCGAGAAGACCACCATGTTTTTCACGGTGACCTTCCCTATCCTCCTGATACTGGTATTCGGCACCATTTTCATGGACGATGACAAGGTGAACTTCAACCTGTGCGTCCAGGACCTCGACCAGACCGAAACCTCGGCGATGATAGCCAGTACCCTCACCGATACCGGGAAGTTCAAGATAACCAGGGTTGACCCCGCCATCGACGCCAGGCAGTACGCCAAAGACAACAAGGTGAACCTTGTCCTCGTGATTCCCGAAGGGTATGAAAGGGCTTTCGTTCAATATCTGCAATTCGGCGACCCTGACGCATCCGTTACCATCACCTATGTCAATGACCCCAGCTCAAGCTCGGTGGTTGATAAGATGCAAATCCTGGACATGGCATTTGCCACGATGAACCAGAGGCTGGCCGCAAAGGAGCCGTTCGTCAGGACGACAGAGGTATCGATCCACACCCGGAAATACCGGTTCATCGAGTTTTTCATCCCCGGCATCATCGCCATGGCGGTAATGACCGAGAGTTTGTTCGGCACGGTGAACCTGAACACGGAGCTGCGGCAGAAAGGCATCATCAGGAAGCTGTCCACCACACCCATCACCCGCACCGACTGGGTCCTGTCCAACATTCTCTACCAGTTTATGCTCGCGGTCATCGCCACCACGGCTATGCTGCTGGTGGGCTATGGTGTGTTTGACGTAACATTGCAGATAAACGCCTGGCTGCCGCTGTTCATTATCCTTGACGTTTTCACCTTCGTCGGCATCGGCATGATCCTCACCCGCATCGTCAAGGAGGCGCAGAGCGCTGCCGCCGCCGCCAACGCCATTGCCTTTCCGATGATGTTCCTCTCCGGGAGCTTCTTTCCTCTTGAGATGATGCCGGGCTTCCTGCAGTCATTTGCCAAAATGCTGCCTCTGTACTATGTGAATGAGGGACTCCGGGCATCCATGGTGTTTAACGACAACGTGAACGCCCTGAGTTACGCCGGGATAATAGGGATTTTTGCGTCCGTGGTCTTCGTCCTGGGCATAACCGCCACCCGCTGGGAGGGGGACAGGTGATATACCCTTTGTCTATCGCCTGTGGACCCAATCGCAGTTACGGCAGGTCGGGAACCCGCTATAGTCGCGTTTCCCGAAGTTCCTTCGGATCGCCGACAACACCGGCCCATTCCAGATTTCCTCTATACTCTGGCAGTTCACATCTCCTACGTTCTGAACGCCGTTGTAATCCATGCAACAGGTAACGGCGCTGCCATCCCAGAGCACCGACATGGCTGTCCAGGGATAAAAACAGACAGACACTATCTTTTCTCCCACAATGTTGTAGGACCTCCCGCCGCCAAAATTGTCCAGAGAGCTGATATTCAGGCAGTCGCCTCCATTCTTGTCCGGCAGGGAGCGCCACAGAGATTGAAACTCTTTAATTCTGGCCCCATTCGCTTCCTGAGGCAGATATTGGAGGATCAACTTCGGAGTCCTTTTCTTCAGTTCTTTTCTGATCCTCATAAAGTCTTTGATGTTTTGCAGCGCCACCTTAAAATCCAGCCGTCGCATGGTGGCGTTATACGATTCTTCGTCGGTGCCGTAGAAACTGATTTTCATCCTGTCCAGTCCCGCATCAATGATTTTTCTCGATGTTTCGGGAAACAGGAGCGAACCATTGGTTACGATATAGGTATGCTCTATCCCGCAGGACTTGGCGAGCCTGATTCGTTCAGGCAATAATGGATCCAGCAGCGGTTCGCCAAACCCGTGCAGATGGACAACGGGTTTTCGCCGCGCGCCGGCAAGTTCGTTCATGATCTTTTCGAATAAGCCGAACTCCATGAAGCCGCGTTTTCTGGTCAGCGTGTCGCGAGGGCACATGACGCATCGGGCGTTGCAGCAGTTTGTATTCTCGATCAGGAGCACAAAGGGGTATGGAAGGTGATAACGGTAATACGGATAATAGAGCAGGGGGGTCCTGGCCAATGACAGCAGGCCCCTGGTTACCCTGTCCCGGGCATTGAGAATCATGTCAGGTTAAGAAGCAGCACGCTGGTGCCCATCCCCTTCGCGGAGCAAGGCTTCCAGTTCTTGAGCGACAACGTCCAGGGTAAAACGAATCTGTTCGGGCGTATGGGTGCAATTGACAAAAAAGCGCAGACGGGCCGAGTTCTCAGGAACGGCCGGATAGATCATGGGCAGGACATCTATCCCATGCTTGAGGAGGGCCTGAGAGAGCGATAATGCCTTCAGGGACTCTCCGACGATTACCGGAATAACAGGGAAGTCGCTGCCGCCGGCTCCGGTATTCAGGCCCCTTTCCCGGGCGAGCCGGAGAAAAAGGCCGGAGAGTTCATGGAGACGCGCCACCCGCTCCGGCTCCTGCTTCATTAATCGAATAGCAGCCAGCGCTGCCGCGACATTCGGCGGAGGCATTCCCACGCTGTAGACAAAACCCGGCACAGTGTATTTCAGATATTCGATGAGAGCCCGGGAGCCGGCGATGTAGCCCCCGCAGCTGGCAAAAGATTTGCTCAAGGTGCCCATCCAGAGTTCCACATCGGAAGGATTGATGCCAAAGTGCTCGCCAATACCCCTGCCCCTTTTTCCCAATACCCCGATGGAGTGCGCTTCATCGACCATGAGAAAGGCGCCGTGTCGTTTCTTTATCTTTATAAATTTCGGAAGGTTCGGGATATCACCATCCATACTGTAAAGGCCTTCGATAACGACGAGGGCCCGCCGGAAACGCGGTCGCGCGTCCCTGAGAATCATGTCCAGGGCCTGCCAGTTGTTGTGCGGAAAAGAAAGGTGCGTTGCCTGGGAGAGTTGGCATCCCTGGAAAATACTGTTGTGGATGAGGGCATCATGGACGATGAGGTCGGGCTTGCTGAAGAGGTGGCCGATGGTGGTTACGTTGGTGGCATGCCCGCTCACAAATACCAGGCTGTCCTCTGTTCCGATCAAATCGGCAATTTCCTGCTCGATCTCACGATGCAGGGGTCTTTCGCCCGAAGCAATACGGCTTGCCGAAACGGACGTACCATAGCGGTCAATGGCGTTCTTCGCTGCTTGCGATACGGTCGGATCTCCGGACATGCCCAGGTAATTGTATCTGGAGAAGGTAATTACCTCTCGACCTTCGGCAATGGCTCCATCGGCATCGGCTCCTTCGTGCACCCTGAAGTAAGGATTGTCGATACCCCGAGCTTTCATTTCCAGCATGATCCGTTCAAGGTTTCGGTATTCCGGGTATTCCTCAAACGGCAGGCATTCCGGTTGTATCTCAGGGGTCACTCTATGGGCGCCGACCCTTTCCGCCGGTTTACCGGAGTGACGGCCGGATGACAGCAGTTTCCCCAAAGGCCCGTCCTTGGCTTCAAGTCCTCTTCCCGAGGTCCTTTGCCAGAGAACATGCGCTGTCAGATCGGCAATGCCGGCCTCCAGAAAGAGCACCTCGAGGGGAAACTCGATTCCCGTTTCTTCTTCAATGTCCGTCATCAGCGTTACCGCCATCAAGGAATCGATGCCCAGCGTATTCAAGGGACTGTGTACGTCTACCTTGAAGAACGAGATATTCAGGAGATCCGCCACCTTTTTTGCAATATACGTCTCAATGACACGGCTGAACTCCGACGCGTCTTTCGTGCCCATGTCATCAGTTTCCATTCCGCCGACTATGAATGTGCAGGCCTTCAAAAGGCTTGCCGCCGACGTGTCCGTCCGCATGCGTTCCGGCCTCCATTCTCCCCGAGCCTGGCGGAGGGGTACCTTCGGCTCAACATCCCGGGAAGACTCCAAACACTGGGCAACAACATGCAAGCTGCCCTGGATAAAATGTTCCCGGCAAAGACGGCGTCGGACTTTGCCGCTGGTCGTTTTCGGCAGACTGGAGGTTTTGATGAGCACAACGGCATAAACCCTGATTCCATGCTCCCGTGATACACCCTGGCGAATGGCTTCGATCACCGGTTCTGCGTCAAGTTTTCTGATGTATCGCCGTTCGATTTCCTGTACCACCACCAGCCGTTCCTCATTCCCGACTTCAACACCAAATGCCGCTCCGCAGCCTGCCCGCAAGGCCTCATGGCTTCTCTCCACACTCCTCTCGATGTCTTGCGGATAGTAATTGAGGCCCCGGATAATAATGAGATCCTTCAGACGACCGGTGACAAAGAGCTCGCCGGTATGGATGAACCCGAGGTCTCCTGTTCGCAGAAAAGGGAGGTCGCCCCTATCGGCAAGCCCTGCCCGGAAGGTCTGGTCAGTATCTTCGGGCCGATTCCAATACCCCTGGGCAACGCTCGGCCCCGAGATCCATATTTCGCCGATGGTATCGGGCCTGCAGGGAGTTTGCTTTTCCGGGTCAACGATACCGATCGTATGGCCCGGCGGCACTCCTCCATTTCCAACCAGCTTGCAATCGTGCTCTCTGTCTGCTGCCGCCAGGGCAATGCGGCCGGTTTGCAAAGCGTATGCGTCCGCCCGCAGGAATGTCGGTTCGGAGCTTTTCCTGCAGCCGGTGGCGATAAGGGTTGTTTCCGAGAGACCATAACAGGGCAGAAATGCTTTCTGCCGAAAGCCGCACGACGTAAAAGCCTCGGCAAAGCTTTGGATAGTCTCCCACCTGACAGGCTCGGCACCGTTGAAAGCGACATCCCAACTGCTCAGATCAAGTCCTGACTTCTGCTCCGAAGTGATCTCGCGCACACAAAGATCATAGGCAAAATTTGGTCCGCCGCTTGTCGTGGCCTTATAGCGTGAGATGGCCATAAGCCAGCGGAGCGGTTTCTGGATGAAGTGAACAGGGGACATCAGGATTGTATCAGCACCGGCATACACGGGTTGGATGATCCCGCCGACCAATCCCATGTCATGGTACGGCGGAAGCCAGATTACACCTCGCATGCTTGGTGAATGCCCAAATAATGCGTGGATGACGGAGGAATTATGGAGCAGGTTGCCATGGCTGACCATTATGCCCTTGGGACTTCCGGTGGAACCGGAGGTGTATTGGAGTAAAGCGAGGGAATCAGCGCCCAAGGGAGGTTCCTGCCAATCATCCGCCAGGTCGTCGGGAATGGTGTCGGTTGCTATCCATTTGAGCGCCGCCAGTCCGGGGGTCTGATCTATCTGGCGTCTGTACTCTTCCAGGGTAGAAGCCGTGGAGAGGGCGACTGTTGGTCCGGCGTCGGCTACCGTTGCCCCGAGGCTTGCCAGGAACCGATTGGAATAGGGGAGGTTGGTTGGCACGGCGACCATGCCCGCGCACAGGCACCCGAAGAATGCCGCGGGAAACTCGATGCCCGGCGGATAGAGCAACAGGACCCTCGCTCCCGGGGTGAGGCGGGATTGGAGATGCGCTGCTATGGAGAGCGCCCTCCGTTCAAGTTCATTATATGTCAGCCCGGTTTCTTCTGATTCCCCATCCTTGAGATAGGTGTAGACGGTTTTCTCTCCATGCTCTTGAACTCTCCGGCGCAGGAGGTGGATCAGGTTCGGAAATCCTTGCGGGCAAATCGTTGCGTCTGAGGCGGGCTGATGAGCATGGATCAAATTATCTTTCAAGCTGTTGTTCATTCATTCCTTTTCACGCGTAGGTAAGCGACCAAAGAAAGACTCCGACGCAGTAGTCATGATGCTTACAGCCTTCGTAGTAGATTGCTTGTGAGATATGCGGGCTCGTTTCAATCTTCACAAAGAGTCCTGAAATTGTCAACTAGAGATCTGTTGAAAGACCTTTTCTCTATTGCAAACTGTCGGGTTGCGCCGGGAGGAGCAGCTCTGGCAAAAAATGAATATTAAACGCCAATAATTATTGCCTGCCGGCGACTCTAATCTGCCTTGACAGTTGAACAGCAGGGCCAGGATATATACTCTCGATCGGTTCCTTCTGCATTCTGAGGGGCCACGATATATTGAGGCCGGACATCTGCTGCTATCTTTCTGTTATTCGTTTATATTAAATTTTTTCACGTATTACAAAACTTTGGCAACATTTCCTCCATTTTCCATTTGTCGGCATACCTTTTGCTTGTTTCTTTTTATAATAGATCAGGGCATCATGAGCGCATATAAATGTATTCTTGCCGTTGCCGGAAGATTCGGTCTTCAATGCCCTTTTGACTGACAACACGTTACCAACGGGAGGGAAAATCATGCCAAACAACCCCGTGCCAGAGGTGAAGGCTCCCTCGATTTTTTTTTATGTCATCCTCGGGGCGTCGTTATTCGCTTTCATCCAAACGTTTGCGCTGCTGTCTCCCATTCTGTTGTCGTTTTTGCTCATCCTGTTGATTTCGCTGGCAGTCAACCCGGTGATCACCTGGATGCGGGCTTTGACAGGCGGAAGAAAAAGAGCGACGGGGCTGCTCGTGGCAGCATTGGTCCTGGTCATTGCCTTGACGGGCTGGGCTTTCTTTGGGCCGATGAAGGCATCGATCATCAATCTTTCGGTGGAGTTGCCCGGTTACTGGGAACGTCTGCAGAAACCTCTGATCAAAATGGAGCAGCAAGCCGTCCTTTTCGAAAAAAGGCTCCAGGCGGAAGTGACCACAGAAGTCGCCAAGACCGAGGCAGCGGCGGGCCGGCCCGTGGTTGCGCCGCAAACTTCGGAGTCGGCTCTGCCTGAAGACACGAAAGATCCGGGATCAATCCGTTCCAGGTTGAGCGAGATGTTCAAGGGGGTGGTCGGCAGCTTCACGGCGGTAGCGTTCAACGCGGCGCAGATGCTGGTGGTTTTGGTAACGGTCTTTTTCGGCGTGTGCTTTACCCTCATGAATCCCCGGCCAATCCTTGGCGCGATGTTCTCCCTGATTCCCGAACGCCACCACGGACGGGCCCTGGTCATCATGCAGCGTATCAGCAATTTCGCACCCAACTGGGCAGGGACGACGCTGTTGGGGATGGTGACGATCGGCCTGCTTGTTTTTCTGATCATGTGGCCGATCTTCGGATTCAAGGACGCGGTGCTTCTGGGGTTGATCGCGGCCATCATGGAAGCTGTTCCCTACCTTGGCCCTACCCTCAGCGCGGTGCCCGCATTGTTGTTCGCCCTCGGTGTAGGAGGCATGACCCCGCTGTGGGTCTTGATCGCCTACATCGCGGTCCAGGCGTTGGAGAACAATGTGATTCTTCCTTTCTTTATGGCGCGCGGGATGAAGTTGCATCCGGTGGCGGTGATCTTTTCGATGCTCTTGAGTGTGGCGGCGTTCGGTGTGCTGGGCGTTCTGGTTGCCGCCCCCCTGGTTGCCATTGCGGATATCCTGCACGACGAGCTTTATCGAAAACGCTTTCTTCCCACGGTGACGGACGAAGACCTGGATGGTCTGGCACGAAGATCCTTGCGGGAAAAGCAGTCTGTGGGCAAATGAGTCCAGACCAACCGGAGGCTAACTCGACGCGGGTTATGCAACGGATCGCGTCGAGTGAGGTGCGATGATACAGTACACGACCGCTCAACCAAGATTATCTGCCGCGAATTCCCAGTTGATCAGCTTGTCGAGCACGTCGCTGACATAGTCACCACGGCGGTTCTGATAATCCAGGTAATAGGCATGCTCCCACACGTCCACGGTAAGCAGCGGCTTCATGCCGGTGGTCAAAGGGACATCACCATTGGCGGTCTTGACGACCTTGAGTTTATCGCCATCCAGCACGAGCCACGCCCAGCCGCTGCCGAACTGGGAAACTGCCGTGCCGGTAAGTTCCTTCTTGCAGGCGTCCACGCTGCCGAAAGATTCCTCTATTTTCTTTTTCAGGATGACGGGCGGTTCGCCTCCACCCTTAGCTTTCATACTTTTCCAGTAAAACGTGTGGTTCCAGATTTGCGCTGCATTGTTGAAGATCGCACTTTTTTCCGGCTGTCCGGCTGTAGCGGCGATAATCTCCTCCAAGGACGAAGCGGTGTATTCTGTTCCGGCGACCAGCTTTTTCAGGTTGTCCACGTAGGCTTGGTGATGTTTTCCGTAGTGAAAACCGATGGTGCGGGCGGTAATGACCGGTTCCAGTGCGTTCTCGGCATAGGGGAGAGGGGGCAAGACCTGGGGTGAAGTGGAATTGCCCGAGGCGCTTTTGTTCATATCATCCTCATTACGGTTATGGGTGGGTGGATGCAAGGCCTGGAACGAAAGAAGGTCTACCGCGCGGGTGAGCACAACCCTCTCCACCGGCGCGGCAGACTCCCTGATGTCCTGGCTACTTCAAGCTTTTGTTGGTCACTGATTACTCAGTGGTCATCTGATTATCCACGCTTTTAACGCCGCGAACGTCAGCCGCGTATTTGGTCGCCAGATCCTTTTCGGCCTCGTTTTTGGCCTTGCCGGTCAAGGTGACTACGCCATTGTTCGTCTCGACTTTGGTATTGAGGCCGCTGGTCGATCGATGATACAGCAGCGCACCCTTGACCAGGGCAGTGATGGACGCGTCATCAATCATTTCACCCACGTCACTCGCCTTTTCTTCCACCGCCGTTCCGGCCGGCTTCTCTGTGGTTTGCGCCACCGTCATCTCATTTTTTACTTCTTTGACCCCATCGATATCCTTGGCATATTCCGTTGTCAGGTCCAGTTGAGCCTGATTGGCAGCTTCACCCTTCAGGGTCACGATTCCGTCTTTGGTGTCAACATTCGTCAAGCCGCTTACACTCCGATGGAAAAAAAGAGTGGCTTTCACTTTTGTAGTGATCCACGCATCCGACTTCTCCACGGGGCGTTCACCTTTGACTTCCAGCCCGTTATCCACACCTTTGACTCCGGGCAGATTCTCTACGGTATCCTGAGCCAATGATTTGTGCGACTCTTCGGAGACAGTTCCCGTCAAGGTAACAACGCCATCCTTGGATTCGATGTTGACAGCATCATCCTTGAAGTAGGTTTTGAACACATACGAGTTTTTGGCCGCTGATTCGATACGATCATCAGTCTCAGACGCCATCACCGGCACGGTGATAACCAGTAGAGCGAATGCTGCCACCAGTAGAGACAAGGTATATATAACTTTTCTTGCTTTCATTGTATTCTCCTTGAGTTGTTGTATTTTGATCATTATTGTTTCATCATCGTTCTTGCAGGTTTTTTCTCTCCCATCTCCATGGGCATTATCTTTTTCATTTTTTTAAACTGCTCATCGGTCAAGATAGTCCGCATTTCTTTCATGGCTTTGAACATTTCCAAATGATGGGCAGTTTTTATCCCTTCAATTTTCTTGACTCCGGCGGTTGCCTTCTCCAGGTCAAAATCTTTCACTTCCATGATTTCCATAAGCTCGATCTTTGCAATCTTCAGGTCAGCGTTGTATTGGGCCTGTTTTTTTTGCATTTCAAAATGGACAGGCTTCATTTTATTTATCTGGTCATCGGTAAGACCAATTATTTCTGCATGTTTGAGGCACATGCCCATCATATCGCCCATCATGCCGTGTCCGGCCCTATGCTCCATCATTG
>JAMJFO010000085.1 GCA_023544645.1 Desulfobulbaceae bacterium
CCCGTCAGGGTCAAACGGCACGGGTGTCCTTCTTTCGGTTCCTTTCTTGCACCCTTGAAGGGCATAAAGACAAGCAAGAAAGGAACAAGCAAAAGCAAATTATTGGCAGAGCCTATTACCTCTGACCTGGCCCAGAGGGCCAAATCTTGAATGCTAGAATAAATAATTAGCTAAAAATCTACAGGCCGGAGTGACAATTCAACCAACCTCCGTCTTTATCCAGTCTTCCAGCGCCTGCAGGGCGATTCGGGCCCGGTATGGCCCCCGGTCCCTTTTTCTCATCTTCGCGGTCAGCGAGGGAAACAGGCCGAAGTTAACATTGGACGGCTGAAAATGTTCTGGATCGCTTGCCGTGAGATGACGAATCAGCGCGCCATGGGCTGTTTCCGGGGGCGGCATCACCGGCGCTCTTCCCGTTGCCAGCAATGCTCCATTGATACCCGCCAGCAGCCCCATGGCCGTGGATTCGACATATCCTTCAACACCTGAAAGCTGGCCGGCCAGAAAGAGCAGCGGATCTTTCTTCATCTGCAGAGTTGGCTCAAGAACTTCCGGGGCGCAGACAAATGTATTACGGTGTATGGAACCGAGGCGGACGAATTCCGCCTTTTCCAGACCGGGTATGGCCCGAAAGACCCGTTTCTGCTCCGCATAGGTGAGCTTGGTCTGGAACCCGACCATATTGTACATGGTCTGTTCCCGGTTTTCCGCGCGCAGCTGGACAACGGCAAACGGAATTTTCCCGCTGACCGGATGCGGCAGGCCCACCGGCTTCATCGGGCCGAAGAGCAGGGTCTCTCTGCCCCGCTCCAGCATAACCTCGATGGGCAGGCACCCTTCAAAATATTTCGGTTCCTCAAATTCCTTGAGCGGCACGGTTTTCGCTTCACCAAGCAGATGGATGAATTGGTTATACTGTTCTTCATTCATCGGACAGTTGAGGTAATCGCCTGGCCCGTCATCCCACCGCGATTTCCGGTAAATGACATTCATATCGAGTGATTCAGCATCGATGATCGGGGCAATGGCATCATAGAATGCCAGGCTTTGTGCTCCGGTCAGCGCTGCAAGGGAAGCTGCCATGGCCGGGGAGGTCAGGGGACCCGTGGCCAGAATCACCGGCATAGCGCCGGTGACGGGGATGGATGCGCATTCTTCGCGGATAACGGTGATTTTTCCGTGATCCTGGATGGCCCTGGTTACCCGGCCGGCAAACTTTTCCCGGTCAACCGCCAGGGCTTTGCCGGCCGGAACAGCGGTCGCATCGGCCGCCGTCATGAGCAGGGATCCCAGCTGGCGCATTTCCTCCTTGAGCAGGCCGACTGCCGAGGTAGGGTCATTTGAGCGGAGGGAATTGGAGCAGACCAGTTCCGCCAATGCATCAGATTCGTGGGCAGGGCTGAAACGGCGGGGCTTCATTTCATACAGCCGCACCTCCACTCCCCGCTGCGCTGCCTGCCAGGCCGCCTCACACCCGGCCAGGCCGCCGCCGACAACTATCACTTCCGGTCCGCTCATCGCTCGATCCTGACCTCCACCTGCCGACGACCCCAGGCCAGGGCATCATGATGCGATGTAAAGTAGAGATCGATGCGGTCCGGACCCTTGATAGCGCCCCCCCGGTCAAGAACCATTCCCCAGCCATAGCCGGGCACAAACATCCTGGTGCCGAAGGGGTAGTATTGGGTATCGGCGGCTATGGTGCCGTCCCTGTGCAGCCAGAGCCAGGGAAAAACGAGACGGAAGGGAATCATCCACGGACGGGTGAGACTGTCCAGGGAAAAGAGGCCGGGAACAGGTTCGGAAGGCTTGTCACCGCTTGCGGTCAGCCCCGTGTAGGACCTTCCGGCATCGCTGCCGGCGTTGACATACCTGTTCCAGAAGTCGAGCTTTAAATATTTCCAGCTGCCCCGTTCCCAGGAGCAGCAGGAGCCGCAGCCGCAATAGGCGGTAGCTTCCATGATCCGGCTTTCATGCCTGGCGCAGCCGGAGAAAAAAACAAGAATAATGAGGAGAAAAACCCGTAAATAACCCATGGATCAGAAAGGGAGTTCATCCACTGTTTCTGCGGCCTCATCAATCACTTCGTGGGCCGTGTTGCCTGCAACCGGGATGATTGACACAACAGCGCCGGCCACCCGCATGGGCACGGTCACGATCTTTGTCAGGAGACAGCCGCTCATGAATATGGTGAAAAAAAAGCAAAGGGCAAGCTGACACATAATCAGCCTGCCCCTTGCGGATACTCGCAGTCGCATGTTTTATTCCTAGTAGCGGTAGTAGTCCGGTTTATACGGGCCATCCACATCGACCCCGATATATTTCGCCTGTTCCGGAGAAAGCCTGGTCAGATTGGCGCCGATCTTCTGCAGGTGAAGCATGGCCACCTTCTCATCCAGTTTCTTGGGCAGAAAATAAACCATGTTTTCATACTGCCCGGAGTTGTTCCACAGTTCAATCTGGGCCAGCACCTGGTTGGTAAAGGAATTGGACATGACAAAACTGGGATGGCCGGTGGCGCAGCCCAGATTAACCAGCCTTCCCTCGGCAAGAACGATTATCCGTTTGCCGTCGGGAAAGATAACGTGGTCGACCTGGGGCTTGATATTTTCCCACTGCAGCTCTCGGATGCCGGCGATATCGATCTCCGAATCAAAATGGCCGATGTTGCAGACAATGGCCTGGTCCTTCATGACATCCATGTGTCCACGGCTGACCACGTTGACATTGCCGGTGGCCGTAACAAAAATATCGCCCACCGGCGCGGCTTCTTCCATGGTCACGACCCGGAAACCTTCCATGGCTGCCTGCAGGGCGCAAATGGGATCAATTTCGGTGATCAGGACCGTGGCCCCCATTCCCCGCAGCGCCTGGGCGCATCCCTTGCCGACGTCGCCATAGCCGATAACCACGGCTTTTTTTCCGGCGATCATCACATCAGTTGCTCTCTTGATACCGTCAATGAGAGATTCCCGGCATCCGTAGAGGTTATCAAACTTGGATTTGGTGACTGAGTCGTTGACGTTGATGGCCGGGGCAAGCAGACTCCCTTGTTTGGCCATTTCATTCAGCCGGTGAACGCCGGTGGTTGTTTCCTCACTGATGCCGCGGATATCCTTCATCAGTTCCGGATATTTTTCATGCATCACCTGGGTCAGGTCGCCGCCGTCATCCAGGATCATGTTGGGACGCCACCCGTCTGGCCCGAAGATGGTCTTTTCAATGCACCACCAGAACTCCTCCTCGTTCTCACCCTTCCAGGCAAAAGTGGGAATACCGGCTGCAGCCATGGCCGCTGCCGCATGATCCTGGGTGGAAAAAATATTACAGGACGACCAGCGGATTTCGGCGCCGAGCTCCACCAGCGTTTCCATTAACACCGCGGTCTGGATGGTCATGTGCAGACAACCGCCGATCCGCGCGCCCTTCAGCGGCTGTGTTTTTGCATATTCTTCCCTGAGAGCCATCAGTCCGGGCATTTCCGTTTCGGCAATGGCAATCTCTTTACGGCCCCAGTCGGCAAGGGACATATCAGCTACTTTATAATCACTCATTCAAAAACTCCACTTATCAATTGTTACTTTATCAGGTATCAGTCGGCAGCTTGATTGAAATGAACGCAAACAAATGGCCGCCAACTGCCGAAAATTATTTCAAGCCGGCAATATCTCGTATTTCTTCAACCCTGTCGGTTTTTTCCCAGGTGAAATCATCACGTTCCCGGCCAAAATGCCCGTAGGCGGCAGTGCTCTTGTAAATGGGACGCAGCAGGTCAAGCTGCTGGATAATAGCCTTGGGACGGAGATCAAAAACATGGCTGATCATCTTGACGATATCTTCATCCTCGAATTCACTGGTGCCAAAGGTGTTGACATTAATGGATACCGGCTGGGAAATGCCGATGGCATAGGCAACCTGGACCTCAACTTCAGAGGCGATGCCGGCAGCCACCAGATTCTTTGCCACATAGCGGCCCATATAGGATGAGGATCGGTCCACCTTGGACGGATCCTTCCCGGAAAACGCGCCGCCGCCGTGCGATCCCCTGCCGCCATAGGAATCAACGATGATCTTGCGGCCGGTCACCCCGCAGTCGCCCACCGGACCGCCGATGACAAACCTGCCGGTGGGATTGATGAAGTACTTGGTATTGGCGTCGATCATTTTCTCCGGCAGGATGGGTTTGATGATCTCCTCCATCACTGCTTCCTTGAGATCTTCATAATCTATATCCGGACTGTGCTGGGTCGAAAGGACGACAGCTTCTATCCGGTTCGGTTTCTTGTCCCGGTATTCAATGGTTACCTGGCTCTTGGCATCGGGCCTGAGCCACGGCAGCAATCCTGCCTTGCGAACTTCAGCCTGCCGCTTCATCAGACGATGGGCATAGGTGATGGGCATGGGCATGAGCACCCGGGTCTCGTTGCAGGCATAGCCGAACATCAACCCCTGGTCGCCGGCGCCCTGGTCAAGATCGATGCCGGTGCCCTCGTCAACGCCCTGGGCAATATCAGGCGACTGCTTGTCAATGGAACTGATCACCGCGCAGGACTGCCAGTCAAAACCCATATCCGAGGAATTGTAGCCGATCTCGCGAATGGTCTGGCGAACGATATCAGGCATATCCACCCAGGCGGTGGTGGTTATTTCGCCGGCTATCAAAGCCATGCCGGTGGTCACCAGGCTTTCACAGGCAACCCTTGCCTTCGTGTCCTGGGCAAGAATGGCATCGAGCACGGCATCGGAAATCTGGTCGGCGACCTTATCCGGATGACCTTCGGAAACTGATTCTGAGGTAAATAGATGCGTTGACATGATTCTCTCCTGTTATATTGTCAATTTCAGTGGTTAGGTTTGCAATATTTGTCCGCCCTGCCGCTGCCCTTCCAGCCGCTGCTGCGGACGTGACTGACAAATTCCAGGGCTATTTCCCACTTGTTCAGCGGACTGACGAAATAAAATCCGTCAACCACCGGGGCGATATTCTCGACCAGTTCCATGGTATATTCAAGCGCTGCTTTGCGCTGGTCAGCCACCTGCTCGTATGAGGCCAGCCGTTGGCGCAGTTCCCTGGGGACACTGATCCCCGGCACTTCATTATGAAGGAATTCGGCGTTGCGGGCGGAAATCACCGGAAAAATACCCGGGAATATCAGTATATCAATATGGCTGGTCGCATCAATCATTTTTTCCACGGCCTCGCGGGTGAACAACGGCTGGGTCATGGCGAAGCGGGCGCCCAGGTCACTCTTCTTTTCCAGGCGCTGGACCTGGACTCGCGGGTTTTCGGGCCGGAAGCTGAAGGCGGCGCCAACGGAAAAATTGGTTGTATGCTTGATGGATCTGCCAGCCAGATTCATCCCGTTATTCAAATTCCGCAGCATCCGTATCAGACCATAGGAACGCAGATCGAAAACCCCGCTGACGCCGGGCTGATCCGTGGCGCTGGCGGAATCACCACTGACGGCGAGCACCGCCTCAATGCCCAGCAGGTGCGCCTCCATCATCCGCGACTGCAGGCCCAGGGCGTTGAGATCACGGCCGGTCTGATGGATAATGGTCTGCAGTCCGGTATCCCTGCGAATCAGGGTTGCGACGCCCAGGTTGCCGGCCCGCAGGATTGCCAGGGGATTCTCCCCCAGCGAAATGGCGTCAACTCCGGCCGCGGCAAGCCTGGCGGCGCCGGTCAAAACCGGGGCAACATCGAGATGGGTCGGCGGATCAAGTTCGACAATAATTGGCACCCGGCCGGGCGTAAGACCGGCTAAAAATCCGCCGGGCAGATCTTCAACGCGTTTCTGCGGGGTCTTTTCCGGCTGCCGGGCAACATTTTCTGCCCGTATCCGCACCGGCTTTATTTTCAGACTGGAGCGGAACTCCTGGATATGGGCCGGGCTGGTCCCGCAGCAGCCGCCGATCAGATGCACGCCGCATTTGATCATCTCGCCGGCCCTGGCAGCCATATAGGAAGGCTGGGCCGGGTATATCATCCGGTGGCCGACCATTTCCGGCAGTCCGGCATTGGGAAAAGCCGACAGCAGAATGCCTTCCCGGGCCAGGGGCATCATTTTTTTGACCGCGGTCACCATGGCGTCAATACCCCTGCCGCAATTTGTTCCAACCACGTCGGCTCCGGCCTCGGCCATTTTTCTGCCGCAGGCAAGCGCGTCTTCGCCGCGCACGGTCATGCCCCGCGCCGGAAAAACCATCTGCGCCACCAGGGGCAGAGCTGGGGCAACGGTCTTTGCCGCCCTGATGGCCAGAAGAATTTCTTCCAGGTTGGAAAAGGTCTCAACCATGATCAGGTCAACACCGCCTTCCACCAGACCGCTGATCTGTTGGCGAAAGGCCTCACCGATATCCTCTGCTGTTGCTTCTCCCTCGTCCAGGGGAAACTTGACACCGGTGGGCCCCACCGATCCGGCCACGTATACCTGGTGGCCGGCCGCCTTGGCGGCGATCTGCGCCCCGGCCCGGCTTATTTCGCGGACCTGCTCTTCAACTCCGCCTTCGCGCAGTTTGAAATAGTTGGCGCCAAAGGTATTGGTTTCAATGAGCTGGCTGCCCGCCCTTATATATTCTTCATGGGCGCTGAATACCAGTTCGCCGGCCTGCAGATTCAGCAGATCCAGGTTGCGGCCGAGTTCCACTCCTTTTTCATAGAGATAGGAACCCAATGCCCCGTCTGCCAGAACAACATGATTCTGCAGGTATTCCAGGAAAGCAGGCTTCATTGGCAGCTCAGACCTCAGTCCGCCGATGCTGCTTGAACTTCAGCACAATGGACCATGCAATACCGGATTATTCCGAAAGGGAAATGTCGACCGAAGGACGCATGGTTGCGACCGTGGCCAGTACATCGTGGATCATATGGCTCCTGAAAGCGTTGACCAGCTGGTCATCGGCCTGGCTGCCTTCATCAAACTGTACCAGGGCCTGCTGCATGATATTGTAGTCAAAACGGGGCGCCCACTTCCGCGAACCAAGGCGGGCCGTAGTCGAGCAGTTGTCGACCATGTAGGCAACGCCCTTGAAATGCATATACGGATTCAGGGAGTCAACGGCCTCGATGACCGATTCATTGCACACCTCGCTCAGGCAGTGGCCTTTCTCGATGAGCAGATCGATCTGGGCCATCATCACCGCACAGTAGAGGCCGGCGGTAACCGGGTTGATTGCAGGCTCGCCGGTCCTTGCCGCCCGCACTTTCTCGCCGACCTGCCACATCCAGGTACCGTCGATTTTGCCCATGGGATAGCGGGGAAAACGTCTTTCAGCCATTACCACGCTGCGGATCTCGTTGCCGCTTGACACCTCGTCGTAAATCTCCATCAGGATCTCAAAAGCAGGATGATAGGTAGCGGAATAGATCCGCTCAAACATTTTTCTGCCTTCATCATCAAGAGAATTATAAACGGCGATAATCCCTTTGTGGGAAATGGTTTTGCTCAAGGGGCCGGTGATATTCTCAACCGTGGCAATGAAGGCTTCCTCTTCACCCATGCCCTTCTCCATGACGAAATTCCGGTACAGGGCCTCGGCAGCGCCATGGACCGCACCGAGCAGGATGCCCCGTTCACCGAAGATATCGCTGCGGAACTCGTACCCGAGAGTGGTCTTGAAAACATAGGGAGCGCCGACGGCTATGGCCCAGCCGATGGCCTGATCAGTGGCCTTGCCGTCGATGTCCTGCTCCACGGCAAAGCTGCAGTTGATGCCGGCCCCGTTGACCTCCTTGCCCTGGACGTACAGACGCCGTACCGATGGTCCCATGCCCTTGGGGCAGACCCCGATGACATTCATGCCTTTCGGAAAATATTCGCCGACACTCTCCAGATGGCCGAGAAGAAAACCGTGCGACAGGCCAAGGACCGCCCCCTGCTTCATTGTGGCAAAAATCTTTTTATAATTTTCCACCTGCGCCGCGTCGGAAATAAGCAGAATGACCATATCGGATTCCGCGATAACTTCATACATTTCGCCAAGAGTGTTGTTTTCCTCGGCAAACCCGGCCTCCCGGGCGGCATTCATGGATGAGCTGCCGGACCGAAGGCCGATCTTGACCCTGATGTCCGTTCCCTCCAGGGAGTCACGAAGATTCTGGGCCTGGGCCGGCCCCTGGGAGCCCCAGCCGATCACGCCGATCTGACTGATTCCTTCAAAGGCCCTGGCCAGCAGGGAGAATTTATCGCGGCCGCCGCGGACAATGGTCTCACGGGTATCACCAAGTTGAATAATTTCCGTTGCAAAAACATTGGATGTGAACAGGGTTTCCATCAGATTCCTCCAGTATTGTTCAAATTCGCCATCAGCGATGGATTAACAAAAAACAAGCAAGAAGTAATACTCAAATAACGCAATAAATTCAACTCAAATAGCAAAAAAACCTGTAACTAGAGACACCTGCGTTTTCAGCAGGGCAGATGGCTGAAAATGAGCAGCAATTGTCCGGATTTGCCGCGGATCATCCGGCACCGTAAACCCACGGGCCAGAGCAACCGCGCATTGCGCTTTTACCGATATTTGCCGCGGTTGCAGGGTGGCGCATATCCTCGAAAGCAACCTGTCCGCTCAACAAATCCTCAGAAATTGGGCTGGATATTTTACCGGACATGCTTACAATAGTGATGTGTTTATCTGACAAAAATGAAATTGAGTTAACTGTTTCTGATGTTCCGCAAACATTTCCGGCCATTGATCACTGTCACCTGGATACTTCTGCTTGGCGTCCTTTTCACCCGTGATCTTTTTATCCCCGATATCAGCCGCCGGGAGATCACCCTGCTGGAAAAGGCCAGACAGGAAAGGTATTACGGTGTCTGGTTCGAGAGCAAAAGGATCGGGTATGTTGCCGAGATCCTGCAGCCCACCGATACAGGATATATCCTCGACCAGGAGGCCCGCATCCTCCTCAACGTCCTGGAAACAACCCAGCCCATCGACATGCGGGTCAAGGCCCGGTTGAGCGACGGCCTGCTGCTGCAGGATTTTGATTTCACTTTCCGATCTCCATTCTACAACATGTCCGCTGAAGGCTATGTCGAGGGCAACAAGGTGACATTCAAGCTTGATACCGGCCGGTCGACCATTAATGAATCGGTCACTCTTTCCGGACCCCCTCTGCTTGCGGTTAATGATCGAAGCTACCTGCTGAAGCAGCTCAAAAGCGCGGGACAGAAGATCAAAATACCCTCCTTTGACCCGGTGTCCCTGAACGGGCGGGAATCCATCGTCACCTATCACGGCCAGGAAAAACTTCTGGTGCGGCGGCGGCTGAAAGTGCTCCATAAATTTTCCGAGATCACCGGCGGCATGCGCATCAATTTCTGGCTGGATAATGAGGGCAGGATCGTCAAAGAGGAATCACCCGCCGGATTCCAGTTCATTGCCGAGCCCGAATTCCGGGCAAAAGACATCGTCAGTACCGGCAGCGAACTGCTCAGAGCCGTCGCCATACCCGTTGACGGCCCGCTCCCCGGTGAGAATGCCGGAACGGTGAGCTACCGGCTCTCCTATCCTGCTGATCTTGAACTGGACATCCATGGAGGCCGCCAGACCCTCAATGATGACATCCTCACGATCTCCCGGGAACAGGTGCCGCGAACTGCCGACTCTTCATTCCTTGCCTCGTGCCCTGGACCGGAATTTCTTGAACCAAGCCGGTATGTGCAATCCGATAATGAGGAAATACGCAGACTGGCCAAGTCCATTGTCGGCGATGAAACAGACCCGGCAGCCCAGGTGCGCCTGCTTGCCTCCTGGATCTACCGGAACATCGAAAAAAGACCGGTCCTGGGCCTGCCGGACGCACTGACCACCCTCCATGGCAAACAGGGGGACTGCAATGAACACGCCTCCCTCTTTGCCGCCCTGGCCCGGAGCCTGGGCATCAACACCGCCATTGCCACGGGGGTGACTCTGCAGGATGATGCATTTTATTACCATGCCTGGAACGAGGTCTGCCTGGATGAACGATGGTACAGTCTGGATACGACCACGAACCAGCTGCCCGCCGATCTCTACCATATTCGTTTTGGCCTTGGGGACATGGACGAGCAATTGAAAATCGGCGGACTGCTCGGCAAACTGAAGATCGAAATTCTTCCTCAATGACTAAGCACATGGAAATACTGAATATCAGCAATCTCAGCAAGCGTTTCGGCAGCCACCAGGCCGTTGACGATGTTTCACTTTCGGTAAACGCCGGCGAAATATACGGTTTCCTCGGCCCCAACGGAGCCGGCAAGACGACCACCATCAAAATGCTGGCCGGGCTGTTGAAACCGGACAAGGGGGCCATCGTCATCGACGGTCACGATCTGTCCGGTGAACCTGCTGCATGCAAACAGGCTACCGGCTATATTCCCGATCGTCCCTGGCTGTATGAAAAACTGACCGGCATGGAGTTCCTCCAGTTCATCGCCAGCCTCTACACCCTGGACAGGGACCGTTTTGACGCGTCGACAAGCCATTTCCTCAAGCTGTTCGACCTGGACGAATGGCGAAATCAACTCATTGAAAGCTATTCCCACGGCATGCGCCAGAAACTGATCATGACCTCGGTGCTCATGCAGGATCAGCCGCTAATAATCATCGACGAACCCATGGTGGGGCTGGACCCCAAATCGGCCCGCCTGGTCAAGGAGCTTTTCAAGCAGCGCGCCGCTGGGGGGACGGCGATTTTCATGTCCACCCATTCCCTGGAGATAGCCGAAGAGCTCTGCCACCGGATAGCAATCATCACCGACGGCAGGATACTGACCACCGGGACCATGGAAATGCTGCGCGCGGAAGCCGGCAAAAAGGACTCCAACCTGGAAGACATCTTTCTTGAGCTGACCGGCGCCTGGGAATTGAAAGAAGTTATAACCGCGATCAAGGAAGAAAAATGACGCCGCTGCTCAGCCCCTTTTTTCACAGCTTCCGGCACCGCTTTTTTCCAGGAGGCAGAATTTCCGGCCGCTCGCTGCTGATCCTGGCCTTTGGCTCGGTTCTCTTTGCCGGGCTGTACGCGGTCTGTATCAGGACCATCCATTATTTCCACAGCCAGAACGAGCTGGGGGTCATCCTCAGCCTGAAAATTTTCCAGATGGCCTGGGTCATTGTCTTCACCATGCTCATTTTTTCCAACATGGTTACCGGTGTATCCGCCCTCTTCCTTTCCCGGGACAATGAAATTATCTACGCCTCGCCGGCCTCCCTTTCCGAGCTGTACCTGACCCGCTACCTGACCACCACCCTGTTCACCTCCTGGATGATGATCATCTTTTCCCTGCCCGTTTTCGGGGCGTTCGGCAATGTTTTTGAGGCCGGCCCGCTCTATTTCCTTCTTCTGATCCCGACGGTCATGGCCATTGCGGCCATTGCCAGCAGCATCGGACTCCTGGTCACCATTATCCTGGTCAACCTGTTCCCGGCAAGGAGGACCAAGGACATTGTCGTCTACCTGTCTTTGCTGTTCGGCATCCTGCTCTACCTGGTCATCCGTCTTCTCCGGCCCGAAGAACTGGCGGACCCGGAACGGTTTCCCGATTTCATCGAGTACCTGTCCAGCCTGTCGACCCCGGCAACGCCGTATCTTCCTCCAAGCTGGGCATCGGCGCTGCTCACCGGCTACCTGCAGGACCACTACATGGACTGGCTGCTCATCGGGCTGCTGGCCACCACCCCGTTCGTCGTCTACTTTGCCGGCGAGTGGGCCATGAACCGCTGGTTCTTTCCCGGCTTCTCCAAGGCCCAGGAATCATTCGGCGGATCGCACCAGTTCAGACAGAAGCAGTACCATCCTCAACCCATGCGCTGGTTTTTCCGCAAAGAACTGAAAATGTTCATCCGGGACTCCTCCCAGTGGTCACAGCTTTTTCTCATCGGCGCCCTGATCGTCGTCTATCTCTACAACTTCAAGGTGCTGCCGCTGGACCGCTCTCCCATTCCGGCGGACTTCATCGCCAACCTGATCGCCTACGCCAACATCGGGCTGACCGGATTTCTGATCGCATCACTGAGCGCCCGTTTTGTTTTTCCTTCCATCGGCGCCGAAGGAAGCGCCATCGGCCTCACCCTGACCTCGCCGCTGTCGCTGAAACGCTATATGCTGTACAAGTACCTGTTCTATGTCCTGCCCTTTACGCTGCTGGCGGCCATCCTTCTCGTTGCCAGCAACCACCTCCTGCAGGTAACCGGTCCCATGTGGTGGATATCCCTGATCACCGGGCTGATCATAACCTGGAGCGTGGTGGCCATGGCCCTGGGCTTCGGCGCCATATACGCGGATTTCAAGGCGGAAAACCAGGCAGTGGTCCAGGGCAGTTTCGGGGCGATCCTCTTTCTGTTCACCGCCCTGGCCTATGAGCTGATCACCATTCTCATCGCCGGTGTGCCGGCCTACCGGCTGGTGAGCAGCTGGCGCTGGGGAATCCATTTTTCATTGCCAATCGTTATCCAGACCGCGTCAATACTGGCAGTGATCATGCTTATCAGCCTGGCGTTGTCAATGATCTGCCTGCGCAAGGGCCTGGAACGGATCAATACGAATATTCATTGATGGACTCGTAAAAAGTCCATCACACACTCAAAGATGGCTAAGTAAAAATT
>JAMJFO010000086.1 GCA_023544645.1 Desulfobulbaceae bacterium
ATATTGAAGCATTACAAACCTTCAATTTTTCTTTGACTTTCCCCGGAAAAACTGAGGGGACGAATCCTGTGCCCTGCCGCTGGTTCAGCGGTAACCGGTTCGGGAGGAAGATTCAGGAATCCCAAGAGGAACAGGGATGCCATATAAAAAACTGTCAGCGAGGCGTAGCTGCCGGCAAAAGGAGCCGCACCGATCAAATCCCTTGTCCAGTTGGCAAGATTGGGACCGACAAAGGACGCGATAATGCCGCCGGCCATGATATAGGAAACAGCCCTGCTTTTATACTCCTTGGCCAGCGCGTCGGCAGCCGCAAACCGGTAATACATGCCAAACCCGTTAAAGATACCTATTAATGCAGTCCCCGCTACAAAAAGCCAGAACTGTTCTCTGACGATTGCCAGGGCTGCCAGGACACTGCCGCTGCTGCCGAAAAGGGTGGCAAACATAAAACCATTTTTGCGGCCGATTTTCTGCAGGAGAAAAGCCGCCGGGATCGTTGTCAGCATCATGGTGATGAATTGTGCGGCCAAAGGGATGGTGGAAAGTGATTTGTCGGTTGCAAGGGCAAAACCAACGAGAGAGGTGGTCGCAATGATCATGGAAGTGCAGCTCATCATCAAGGCCTGACAGACAGCCAGCAGCGACACATTGCGCATAAAAGTGTTCATATATCAAATACCGTTAAGACGATATCCTGATTCAGGATGTGCACATTTGGGGGATATGCAGCATCAGAGGGTCGCAACGCAGGGAAACGCAGACAGGTACAAATTATTCAAACTGGTCCTTGAAATCAAGAAAATCCTGCTTCAACTCGTTCAGTTCCCCGCGCAAATTCCTGATCTCATCCTCCAGGGCGGCAATCCTCGCGCCCATGCCCGGGCCTCTGGGAATCATCTCATCAGGCAGCACCTCTTCACCTGCTTTGGCATATTCAGGCTCTCCGGCCAGCAGGTGGACAAAACGCGGCTCTTTCTGGCCCGGCTGCCTGGGCAATTGCCTGACCAGGCCCATTTCCTCCAGGGTACGCATGGTCTCGGCGGTTTCATCGAGGCTGCCGAACGCGTACATTCTTTCCGCCCTGGTCCTCAACTCGCCCGCAGTTTGCGGGCCGCGCAGCAGCAGCAGGCAGATCACCGCCATCTCCCTTGCCACCAGGTTGAACATTTTACCGAAAAGATGCTCATACTTGGACACCCGGGCGGCATCACTCTGCCAGGCAAGGTGATTCTCCTTTAACCCGCTCAGAGCCTGCAGCACGGTTGCTTCATCATAGGATACCACAGGATTTCTGTTGGATTTCTGGTTGCAGGCATTCACCAGGGCGTTCAGGGAAAGCGGATAATATTCCGGAGTTGTCATTTCCTTTTCCATCAGACAGCCCAGAACGCGTACTTCTACGGAGGTAAGTTCAAAATCAACCATAATTTTTTCTCTCTGGAGGAAATATCATGAAATAAATTGCATCAGGGTCCACTCCTGGTATATTTTTCTATTCTAAGAGTCAGGATAGCTCTTTCACCCGGATCTATAAATCAAAAAAGGGGAATTTATGAACGAGAAGCTCAATTTTATTTTCAGCCGGCGCAGTGTCAGAAAGTATGAAAACAGGGAAGTGGATGATGCGATGATCCAGGATCTGCTGGAAGCGGGCATGGCCGCTCCGTCAGCCGTTGCCCGGGACCCGTGGCACTTCATCGTGTTAAAAGACAGGGAAACCATCGACAAACTGGCCGGCGTCCTTACCCACGGCCAGATGCTGCGCCAGGCCACCGCGGCCTTTGTGGTGTGCGGCGATATCACCCAGGCCCATGACGGCCTTGAATCCTATATGCTCCAGGACCTCAGCGCCGCAGTGGAAAACATCCTGCTGGCTGCCAACGCCCTGGGCCTCGGCACCTGCTGGCTGGGGGTGCATCCCCGCCCGGAGCGCATGGAAGGCATAAAAAACCTCTTTGCCCTGCCCGACCACATCATTCCCATGTGCAGCATTGCCCTCGGCTGGCCCAAAGATCCGCCCCCGGCAAGAACCAGGTTCAACCCGGACAAGGTTCACCTGGAAAAATGGTAATCAGTCTCCTGAACAGACGTGACCGGTCCAGGGCGGTGAAGGTATCGGGCAGGAAAGGCCGGCGAATATTCGCTGCTCCGCGGAGATGATCTTTTCCAGTGGGCAGACTGGAGGAGCAATATACATTCAATCTTCAATTTGACAGCCACCATGTAGCACAGTAAAATCATTTCATAATATTTTTGATTATCAAGCCATTACCATGCCGGGAGCAAAATGAAAAAGCTGTCCATCCGCTGGAAATTCATCATCAACAGTTTCGGCATCATGCTGACGGCTGTCATAATTATAAGCGTCATCGTTTCTTTTTCCCTGAAAAAAACCCTCGAACGGGACACTGCCGCTTTTCGGGACTTTGAAATAACAAAGATCAAGGTCCAGCTGAAGGATCATGTGGATATCGCCTACAGCCTGATCGAAGAAGCGGAAACCTCTGTGAGGCTTGGCCAGATATCGATGGCGGATGCCAAGAAAAAGGCCATCAACCAGATCAGGAACCTCCGCTACGATTCCGGCGTAGGCTATTTCTGGATAAATGACACCGGCAAACCTTATCCGACCATGATAATGCATCCGACCCTGCCGGAACTGAACGGACAAATACTCGATAATCCGAAATTCAACTGCGCGATGGGCAAAGAGAAAAACCTCTTTCAGGCCATGACCGAAGTTTCGGCAAAAACCGGAGAAGGATATGTTGATTACCTGTGGCCCAAACCGACCAGGGAAGGTTTGACATCGGACCAGCCGAAAATCTCCTATGTACGGCTGCACAAGCCCTTTGACTGGATCATCGGCACCGGCAAATACATTGACGATATCGACGATGCCGTCGCCGTGAAAAACCAGCGTAACGAAGCGCTGATTTCAAATCTGATCGTTAATATTATCCTGATCTCACTGGTCATCCTTCTCCTGGCCCTGTTGCCGATCCTGTACATGTCCAAAAGGCTTGTCGCCCCGATTCTTGCCTGCACCGAATACGCCGATGAAGTTGAAAGCGGCAATCTTTCGGGACAGGTTTCCTTTGCAAGAACCGATGAGACCGGGAAACTGGCAAATGCCCTCAACAAAATGGTAAACACCATTCGCACGATTTTGTCCGATGTGTATCAGCAGTCGGCGCTGGTCGTCCTGGCCTCGAACAAACTTGCCGCGACCTCGGAAAGCATGACCGAAACCTCCCGTGAGGTGAGGTCAAAGACTGAATTAGTTGCCGCTGCCGCGGAAAAAGCGTCCGCCAATATTTTTTCAGTGACCAGTACCATCGAATTGCTGGCACAGAGAGCAAGCCGTATTGCCTTCAACACCAATGAAATGGCTGACCATGTTAATTCGGTCGCCGGCGCCACCGAGGAAATGGCCACTTCATTCCAGGCTGTCGCCCAGCACTGCGCCGATGCCCAGCAGACAGCTGAAAGAAGCCTGCGCAAAAGCGACCAGGCAGCAATCCAGATCAATGCCCTGAATGACGCTGCTCACAACATCGGCACGGTCGTAAAATTGATCGAACAGATCACCGAACAGACCAAGCTGCTTGCCCTGAACGCCACCATCGAGGCAGCTCGGGCCGGCGAGGCGGGCAAGGGTTTCTCGGTTGTCGCCAACGAGGTCAAGGAGCTGGCCGGGCAGACCGCCAGGGCCACCGAAGGTATTGTCAAGCGGATCAAGGAGATACAGAAACAGACCGGAGACGTTGTCCAGATGGTTCAGGAGGTCTCCATCAACAACCAGGAAATCACCGATATCAACACTTCCATCGCCATAACCGTTGAGCAGCAGTCGGCGACAACCGCCGAGATCGCCCGCACGGTCGCCGGGGCCGCCAATGGTGCCGTGCAGGTTTCGGAAGAAGTCCAGGAAATAACCGATTCAATCCGGGACGATCTGACTCCCAATATCAAGGAAGCAGCAAGCAAGGTTTCAGACGTATCGACAAGCATCCAGGAGGTGTATCTCGGGGTGCGGAAAAATGCCGGGGCAGCGGAAGGGAACGTCGCCTTTTCCAAGGAGCTTGCCCGGGTTGCCTCCAAACTGCGAACCAGTTTCAGCGAGTTCAACCTCGGGTACCGGAAATTCGACATCGGCATGATCAAGGCCGGCCATCTTGCCTGGCGGCTGCATCTTGAAGCCATGCTGCACAAAGGAGTTACCCTTTCCCTGGACGAGATCCCGGATCATACCCAGTGCGATTTCGGCAAATGGCTCACCACCACGGAAGCGCAGGAGCTCAAAAGCCTTGACGCCTATCCGAAGATGATACGGCTGCATGAAAAGATCCACGCGCTGGCGTACAGGATCGCCGACCTGTATCACGACGGCCAGCAGGAAAAGGCAACGTCCCTGATGGATGAGTTCAACAAAACCAGCACCGCTCTTTTTGCCGCTCTGGACGAACTGTATATAAGCTGAGGGATGATATATCGTTGTTCCTGCACGAACAACTCCGGCTCCCGCCTTAATCAAGCAGCCTCTTTTCTCCCTCCAGCGCCTGGATTCGGCCGATAGCCTGGGTTACTTCCAGGACTCCCATATAGGCGCCATCATCATCGTAAACAGGGAAATAGCGGATCAGTATCTTGTCATCACGAAAATTGATCCAGAACTCCGCCTTGTCACGGGTTTTGTTTTTAAAACCCTCGACAATAGCGATGACCGTATCAACACTTTTTTCCGGATGACACCTGGTCACTGTCCGACCAATAACCGACCTTGTCCGGGGAAAGAGTTTTTCCCGGTCCAGCCGGTTGAAATAGGCCACCACATCATCGGCGTCAACAAAGGTGACCTCAAAGGGCATGGCTTCCATTATGCCATGCAGCTGTTCGTAGGAAAGATTTTCCACCAGCCGGGTTCTGGCCTTCAACCCTGCCTCGACCTCCTTGAGCATCCGCTGGAATTTCTCCCCGGCTGTCGGTCCGTATGCTTCGGTATTGATCCTGGCAAACCCTGCCAGCAGTTCGCTATTGTCCTCATCACCGGTGACCTTGGCGCCCATTTTGAACAGCACATCATTTTCCTTCCAGATATGTTCCGCGCGAATCTTCAGGTATTCAAGCCCTTTGTTCCGATAATCCTGTTTTTCCGCTTCCGGAGCATATCGAAGCCCTTTGGCCCGCATAATCATGGAGGTAAGCAGGTCCCGTTCCGCCTGATGCTCCATGAGCATGACCCCGAGCGGCCCGCCCTGCACCGGAATCCCTTTACTTTCCATATGCGGAAAAAGAAGCTCCTCTTCCTTGCGGTTATGGATTTTATCGCCGAACTCAAGAAGAAAATCCATTGCCCGGGCCATCTGTACCGGGTTCTCCGCCGAGGCATCCAGGTCCTCAAGGCAATTCCGCAATACTGCCATGGCCCTTTCAATCATTTCGTGTTCGGCCACCAGAAAATCATCCCACCGTGTATATTCCATTGTTTACCCCTTTGCTGAAGAAAATTTCACATCCTGTTGTATCTTACTATGCCGGAATTAGAGTGCTCCGGCCTTGACCTGGATCAATTCACAGGCAGGCAGCACGCAAATATCGAAAATTTTCTGAACAAAAAATCATCCACTGCCGGTTTTGCGTTGGTTGCATCCAACCCTCTATGTGGTTATCACAGAAGCACTACATAGTTAATTCATGAACGCCCCGCCGCACACGGGTATATACTGGCCGGTAAGATAATCGGCCAGGGAGGAAGCGAGAAAGGTCACGACCCCGGCGATATCATCAGGCCGGCCGATTCTTTTCAAGGGGGTAATGGCGGCGACCTGTTCTTTTATCTCCGGGGGCAGACCTGCCGTGGCATCGGTCTCGGTCAGTCCCGGACCGACGGTATTAACGGTGATGCCATGGGGGCCAAGCTCTGTTGCCATGACCCTGGCGATACTGTCCATGGCCGCCTTGGCCGCTGCATGGGCGGAAAAACCATAGCCCGGGAAACGGGACAGGGTGCTGCTGACGAAAATCAGCTTTCCGGCTTTTCGCGGCAGCATATCGCCCAAAACTGCCTGGGAGCAGTTGTACAGCGCCTTCATCTCGCCGGTTATCTTCTCTTCAATGCTTTCCCAGGAAAGTTCGATAAACGGCTGCATGGGGAAATGGATGTTGGCATTGTTGACCAGGATGTCAATCCTGCCGAACCGACTGACGATTTCCTCGGTCATCCGGTCCACTTCCTGCCGATCACGGACGTCTGCCCGAACCGCCATCGCCTGCCCGCCCCTCTTCGTGATTTCCGCTGTCAGGCTCTCGGCTTCCGCCTGCGACTGATAGTAATTGACCGCCACCGCGGCCCCGGCCTGGGAAAGGCTTCTGGCGCAAGCAGCGCCGATGCCCCTGCTGGAACCTGTTATCAATGCCACCTTGTCATGCAAATCAATACTCATGTGTCCTCCCGCGGATTTTTGTATTTACAGGTCTGGAAAAAACCTGATGCAAACCATATACCATTTACTCTGCTCAAAAAATGGATTCTATTCTTTCCCGGTTTTCGTTCTTTTCTGCGCCTGCTCGATCAGCTCGACCAGAGTAAGCACCTTGGGCTTGACCGGCTTCTCAAAGGCTTCGCGCCATTCCTCATCGGTGAGCTCCTGCCGGAGATATTCCTCAACCCGGAAAATGGAATGCCAGCAGGTTATTATCCGGATACAGGGAAGGCCGAAATTCTCCCGGCGACAATAGGAAAAGGAGATCTGATGTCCCAGTTTGGAACAGCGGATCTGCAAAGAATCATCGGGTGGAGTTAACTTCATGATCATCCGTACGTAGTCAGGGGCAATTTCAACGGTTGTTTACCTGCACCTTGTCCACAACTTTCTCAAAATAGGGGGCTTGGCTGTCCAGGCGAAAACTTCGGCCCATGCGGGATTCCAGTTTAGAGATGAGAAGAGAGAGCTTTTTCAGCTGCTTCAGTTTTTCCTTTTCATCCCGGCAGTGGGCAAGCAGGTCTTCGGTGGTGAAGATCTCCTTTCGCAGGGCAACTTCTTCCGGCACATACCCGGCGTTTTTCAAAATTTTTTCCATTCTGATTGTACATTTTTTTCATCGAAATTAAAGTGTATTACAAAAATTCCTTAATTTTCGCACAATAACTTTGATATCATGCAACATCTACAGATCATCTTCATTGCGGTCGGGCTGGCGGCCGATGCATTTGCCGTTTCGGTCAGCAGCGGGGCCATAATTGAAAAGCTGCGGCTCCGGCACGCCATGCGCATTGCTCTTTTTTTCGGTTTTTTCCAGGGGCTCATGCCCTGGATCGGCTGGAAAGCCGGTGGGCTGGCCAGCAACCTGGTCCGCTCGGTGGACCATTGGGTGGCATTTATTATCCTCTGTTTTATTGGGGGCAAGATGATCTATGAATCGCGCAAGCTGGAGGATGAAATAAAAAAAACCACCAACCCCCTCAATGTCTACGTCCTTTTCACCCTGGCCATTGCGACAAGCATAGATGCCCTGGCAGTGGGGTTCACCTTTTCATTCCTCAATATATCCATCGTTGAGCCGGTGATTGTCATCGGCATTGTCACTTTTGTTTTTTCCCTGGCAGGGACCTATATCGGCGAATTTTTCGGCCATGTCTTCGAAGACAAGATCGAATTTGCCGGCGGCCTTATCCTCATCGCCATCGGCACCAAGATACTCATTGAACATACCCTGCTGCAATAATCTCGAACACTCACGTATTGAGGATAAACAAAGAGCATGGACTTCCATTCCGACTTTCTGCTACAATTACAGTAGAAAATCAATGTCATTACTTAATCAACCGTGCAATCCCCTCTCCCGGGGGAGAGGGTGAGGGCGAAAAAATTCATCATCTAAGGAGAAAACCATGAGCAAAACCGAACAGAATCTTTGGGAAGCCTTTGCCGGGGAATCACAGGCAAACCGTAAATATCTGGCCTTTGCCGAAAAAGCGGACAGGGAAGGATATACCCAGGCGGCCAAGCTCTTCAGGGCCGCGGCCCATGCCGAAACCATCCACGCCCATGCCCATCTCCGCGCCCTCAAAGCGATCGGCGACACCGCCGCAAACCTCAAAGAGGCAGTTGCCGGGGAAACCCATGAATTCAAGAACATGTACCCGGACATGATCAAAACCGCCAAGGAAGAGGAGCACAAGGCAGCGGAACGCTCCTTTACCTACGCCAATGAGGTGGAAAAAACCCATGCCGCCCTGTACCAGAAAATCCTGGACAATCTCGACAACCCCACGCCAACCGATTACTACGTCTGCAAGGTATGCGGGCACACCCATGAGAATGAAGCGCCGGAAAAATGCCCGGTTTGCGGTGCAAACCAGAACGCCTTTGAAAAGGTCGACTGAGCTTTTCTACGGATAATCCACAGGCCGGCCCGACGAGCCGGCCTGTGGATTCAATTATAATTGGGCGGAATGAAAGCGAACAGGCAACCCGGACCGCCCTGCCGGCTGTGTTTCCTGTCAGCTTATGACCGGCGGAACTCCGACTTGCTGCATTTGGGGCACGGCGGTATACGGCCGGGCTTTTTCAGGTGGATCTTTCCCTCACAGCTTGTGCAGATAAATTCACCGCCATGGGTCATTTCACCGGTTTTGTATTGCAGGGAGGTATCGAGCTTCTCCTTCATATCACTGCTCCAGTCGTTCAGCCCCCTGGTGATGTTCAGGAGAAAAGCCGCGCCCTTGTCACGAGAAAACTCCTTGAAGTGCCCGGCTTCGTTGGCGATATCACGCCACAACTGCCCCCCCTTATCCAGCCAATGATCAAACTGTTCCCTGGCCGGGGTGGTTACTTTGTCAATTTTGGGTTTGACGTTTTCAACGGTCGAGGCGATGTCCTTTTTGAGAGCATCACCGGCCCTGGCAACTGCTTCCCTTGAGTGTTCGCCCATTCCCTTGAGGTCGGCCATTGCCTTGTCCATGGCCTGGCTTATGGTTTCCGAATTGATTTTCTCATTGAGCTCTCCAAGCCTTTTACTCAGCTGCTGCCGCAACTTTTCGTAGGTTGCCAGTTCCTCTTCCGTAGCCTGCGTCTCTTTTTTCTCCGGTTCCATGAGCAAATCTCCCTGTTGAATCCGCACCATCTTCTTTGTTCTTCTATTGTAGTATACAAAAAATAAAAATCCAGAATATACCGTTAAAAATCGCATGGAAGGGCAGGATCAGATCCATTCTGTAAAACCTGAAGGCAAGGAGTCGAATTCCGGTAGAGGATAGAGACCCAGTCCAGCGGGAAGGGGAAACAGGGAAGAACTCGCCGTCTATAACGCCGCCGGGCGGTACAGCAATGCTATTCGCCAGATCACTATTATTGTGAATATCCGGTGGCAAACAGCTCAAACAGTTTCTCAAACAACACCGGAACAGCCGAGGCCTGGGCGTTGGCAGACCCGGCATAGACCTTGGTCAGCTCATAGGCCCGCTCAAACGCTTCATTATACTCTGCTTCCTGGGGTTTTTTCAGGACCTTGACCAGACCGAGCGCCATCTTTTCATTCATATAATCCTCCGTATTATGATCATGCAATACTATATGATTACCACCGAAATTATTTTTTCTCACTCATTCCAGGAAAACAGCAGCGCTCCCAGGACCAGACAAAACAGGGTGACGCCAAGCATGACCAGGCACTCACTGCTCACCTCCATCAGGCTTGCCCCGTCATTCATTATCTTGCGCGCCGCCTTCAGCAGGTGAGTAAGAGGAAGAATCTGGGAGAAGGTTCTGACCCATTGCGGAGCGCCTTCCAGGGAAAACCAGACCTCGGAGAGAAACATCATGGGCCAGGCGATAAAATTAAGGGCGCCGCTGGTGAACTCTTCGCTAATTCCCCTTGCGGCCAGCAGCAGCCCGATGGAAGTCAGGCTGAGGCTGCCGAAGGCAAAAACGATAAACAGGTCCAGGTAGGAACCGGCGACCCGGAAGGAGAAAAGCAGGTCTGCACCTATCCAGACCACGACCAGGGTGAACATCAACAGGAAGATGCGCGACAGGGCCTGGGCGGTCAGGTATTCAAAGGCGGTAAGCGGCGTGGCCTTCAAACGCTTGAGCACCCCGTTTTTCCGGTAGCGGACAATGATGTACCCCACTCCCCACAAGGAGCTGAACATCATATTCATGGCCAGGATACCCGGAAAAAGCCAGTCGATATACCGTATTTGCGTTCCCTGCACTTCAACCCGCTCGCCCTGCGCCTCCCCTTCCGGAATAAGCCCGGCCTGAAAAAGCCGTTCGACGATATACCCTTTGGGCGACGAATCCAGCAGCCAGTACTCTCCGGCCGGCGAATCCAGCCTGAGCAGAAAATCGATCTTGTGATGCCGCAGTTTCTCCAGCCCCTCCTCCAGGCTCTTGAAACCGATGAATTCCAGGTGTTTTGTTTCGATGAACCGCTGGGGCAGGTTTGTTTCAGCCGCAACAACCTTTTCGGCGGCAGCGGGAAACACTCCTACCTTGAAACCGGAATAATCACGCCCGCCGAAAATAATGCCGAACCCGGCAATGATCAGGAACGGAAAAAGGAAATTCCAGCCGAATGCGGCTTTATCCCGGAAGAATTCATAATTTCTGGCCTTGAACATGGCCCACATCCGTTGCCAGCTCATCATCAGTCCCTGAGTTTTCTGCCGGTGAGATTCAAAAACACATCCTCAAGATCGGGGGAATGCACGGTCATGTCCGACAAATCGATCTTCATGGCCAGTAATTTTTCAATGCCGGTATTGACCTTGTCGGTCATGATCACGATGCGGCCGTTCTCCTCGCGGTACGGCAACGGCAGGTCATCCAGCGAGGCGACGACATTTTCCCGCGGCAGGGAAATGGTGCCGCCCTCGCAATAGCGGTTGATAAGCTGCGGCGGTGAGCCCTGGGCAATAATCCGGCCATGATCCATAATGGCGATTTCATCGCACAGGTATTCCGCCTCATCCATGGAATGGGTGGTGAGGACGATGGTTTTGCCGTCCTCCTTAATCCCGCGGATTATCTCCCAGAGATAGCGGCGGGCCTGGGGATCAAGACCGGTGGAGGGCTCGTCGAGGAAGATCAGTTTCGGCTTGTTGACCAGGGCCAGGGCCAGCATCAACCGCTGGGCCTGGCCGCCGGAGATCTTGTTGTTCATTTGACCGAGAATTTCCCGCAGTTTACAGATCTCAACCATGTAGTCGAAGCTCTCGACCTCCCTGTACAATTTCTGGAATGTGAGCAGCGTTTCCCCGACGGTCATGAAATTCAGCAGCGTAGTGTGCTGAAACTGAATGCCGACGTCTTCACGGAAGGTGGGAGATTTGGGCGCACCGTTGTACAGGATTTCACCGGAGGTAGGGGGGATGATGTCCTCAATCACCTCCAGCGCCGTGGTCTTGCCCGCCCCGTTGGGGCCAAGCAAGCCGAAGCAGGTGCCGCGTGAAATGGTAAAACTGATGCCATTAACCGCATTCACGGTTCCGTACCGTTTCACCAGATTTTTTACTTCCAACAGGGGTATCGCCATCAGCATTCCCTTCAGCAGGAGCTTATTTTTCGTAAGCGGTCACAGAGCGCCGCAGATCTATTGTAAATGTTGGTAAAACGCCATGCCTGGCTGCTCTACCCCGCGAGTTATTATCATTCTTCATGTTCCGGGGGAAATTCATCCCATGGCACATCATCGGGTGAAGACTCTTTCCACTCCCGCACAATCTTATCGGCCTCGGCGAAATCAGACTCGGCAACCCTGATCACCCCCCAGCCGTACTGCGCCTGGAACAGTCCATCGTACGCCGTATCGTGGAAAGAAACCACCTGCGTCTTGATGCCATGCTGCTGCAGAAGCGACCGCAGAACCCGCGCCTCGGCGCCGTTATCAGGTTTGATCAGGTTTTTCATGGGATGGCAATTAAAGTAATTTCTCCATGCCTTCTCGTCAATTGTCCAGAAACGCCTTACTCATTTTCAGCAAAAGTCGAAAAGCAGCGGCAGGACATTTTCACCCCTTTTTATAGTAAATATAAATAAAAGTCATATAGTATACACATTCACATTTGATGAACTCGCAAAAAGTCATTTTATGTAATGGCTAAGCACCCATGTTCATATGAACATG
>JAMJFO010000087.1 GCA_023544645.1 Desulfobulbaceae bacterium
ACTCAGGATTATTTATGGCATGTTGAAGAACAACACCCCATTTAACCCTGAAATAGACCTGGAAAACAGAAAAAGAACTTCCATTAAACCACAGGGGGAAAGAAAGGACAAAAGTCGCCGGTATCAGGACTTTGACAAGAACGCGCCGATATCAGGGCGGCAAAGGAAGAAAAGAGAGGAACGGAGGCTGTCCCAAAACGCTGTTAGCGTTGAATGCGGGATCAGTGCCCCCGCTCCAGAATCTTCTTCATAACCAAGAATCGAAGAGCTGTAAAGTTTTACCGAATTATCAAAGAACAAATATTAATTTTCACATCATTCTCTTGAGTTTTTCCGTTGTGAGAAAATAAACGCAAAGGAAAAATATTGAAACATTACAAGCCTTCAATTTTTCTTTGACTTTCCCCGGAAAAACTGAAGGGCATAAACGAAGGTTGCCCGTCAGGGTCAAACGGCACGGGTGTCCTTTTTTGGTTCGTTTTTTGGACAAGCAAAAAATGAACAATATTATCAAATCTTCGCTGGATCGGTTGAACCTTTCCAGGTCCACCACCAAAAGTGGTGGTTTTCATAATAAATAAGGCTTCAATCTGAAATAAGCCCATCCCACAGTTCGGTCAAGAAAAAACATGCGCGGTGAAACAAGGTTGGGCCGTTGATGCACCATATGCGAACAGGGACGCGGTTGCACTGTAAATGCCGGAGGCGTACATATGGTACGTCAAGCATTGGCCGTACCCGCTATGACGCAGCAGATCGAAATTTTTACTTAGCCATATTTTAGTGTGTGATGGACTTATTACGAGTCCATCAATGATAGTCGATGGTGAAAACAAATGGTATAATACATGCACAGATACTTGCGAAGATAAGCGGAGGGCTGCCTATGCCGTTTCAACTGCCGTCGTACATTCCACCTGATTTTTCCAAGCCGCATCTCGCGGCCGCGCCCCAGGCTGCCTTTAACATAGCTCCCGGCGACGGGGTGCTGCCCGAAGGGTATCATGCCACCTCGGTTTTCCCGGAATATTTTCATCTTCATGGCGACGGCTGGCGGATCCTGCCCGACTCCCGGATGGATTGCGCCGTTGTGCTTGACGAGGACGGCTCCCTGGCGGTCAGGGAAGCAAGGAATGTCAGGAGGGGCGACCTGGTGGCCTGCGGCAGAGGGGAGAACGGCGAAGACGGTATTTTTGTCCATACCGGGGGTTTTGGCCGGATTGAAGAGCCTTCCGAAAAATTTGCCTTTCGCGGCCGGCTGACCTGGGAAAGCCCTTTTTCCATTGATTACGACGAACTCTACGAACTGCTCCACCATGAGCGGCAGCACGGCTTTATCCTCTGGGTGGCGGGGCCTGCCGTGGTTTTTGACCGGGACTCCCGGCAGGCGCTCGTTGCCCTGATCCGGGACGGCTATGTTCACGGGGTAATGGCAGGCAACGGATTTGCCGTGCACGACCTGGAGGGCGCGCTGTATGGAACAGCCCTGGGCCAGGATATCTATACCAAGGAGCAGGCACCGGCCGGTCATTACCACCACCTGGACACCATCAATACCATCCGGCAGGCCGGCTCCATCAGGGAGGCGGTCGCGGCCGGCATGATCAAAGACGGGGTCATGCGCGCCCTGATAGAGCAAAAAATTCCTTTTGTCCTGGCCGGTTCCATCCGTGACGACGGTCCTTTGCCCGATGTGGTACAGGATACTGCCGTGGCCCAGGACAGGATGCGGAACCTGGCCCGCCGGGCCACCACGGTGATCGCCCTCGCCACCCAGCTGCATACCATTGCCACGGGCAACCTGGTTCCCTCCTACCGGGTGAATGCTGCAGGGGATGTCCGGCCCGTTTATTTTTATACTGTGGACATGTCCGAATTCGTGGCAACCAAACTGGCCAACCGCGGCTCCCTCACCGCCCGGTCGATCCTGACCAATGCCCAGGATTTTGTGGTGATCCTCAATTCAGGGCTGAAGCGGCTGTAGCGTAACTACCGTTCCCGCCTGCCCCTTGACAGCCCGGCTGATTGCCGAGATTGAGGTGATGAGCGTTTTCCTGCCGCCATGCTCGACAAACTCTATGGCGGCTTCGATCTTGGGGCGCATGGACCCTTCGCCGAAATGGCCCGCATCCAGGTATTTCTGTGCCTCTGCAGGACTCAGGGACGGCAGCAGCTCTGCATCTTCCCGGCCGAAATTTCGGTAGGCGCCGTCAACATCCGTTGCTATGAGAAAAAGATCCACCCCGATCTCCCGGGCCAGCCTGGCGCTGGCCAGGTCCTTGTCCACCACCGCATCGATGCCGTGGAATGTCCTTCCCTCCCTGGTTACCGGTATGCCGCCCCCTCCGCAGCAGATAACGATAAAGTCCTGATCGATCAGTTTTTTGATCTCTTTTTTTTCGACAATGGTTATGGGCCGCGGTGATGCCACCACCCGGCGATAGCCTTTGGGTGTTTCAGCCGTCGGAAAGGACAGTTCCGCCGCTTTTTCCCGGGTGTACACCGGTCCGATGGGTTTGCTGGGCCTGGCAAAGGCCGGATCATCCCGGTCGACAACCACATAGCTGAGCAGACTGACGATATCCCTGTTTTTCCCCTGGATCAGCAGCTCGCTGTCCAGGGTGGATTCAATCATATAGCCGATCTGCCCCTGGGTCTGGGCCACCAGGATCTCCAGGGGGAGCTTGGGAACCGCGTGGCAGCAATCCTGCTGCAGCAGCAGGTTGCCCACCTGCGGCCCGTTGCCGTAGGTGATGATGATGCGGTAGTCATCAGCGAGGTCGGCGACCTGTCGGATCGGCAGCCGGAGGTTAACGAACTGCTCCTCAATGGTGCCGGTCTGGCCTTTGCGGATAAGGGCGTTGCCTCCCAGGGCAATCATCAGAATCTGCTTTGACAATGGATTTTTCACCTTAGTCCTGTTCAGGCTTTTATTTTTTCCCTGCGCCGGCTGCTGTTGCCAGCCGTCTGGTCAGAACGGTTGCCAGATCCAGCCCGGAGCGATCGCGGTATTCGTAGCGGACCCGGATCGTGGGATGGCGAATGGAAATAAGCCGGGTGAGGTGGATAGGGGTGGCCAGGACAACCAGATCGCAGTCACTGCTGTTTATGGTCTCTTCAAGGTCATGCATCTGGCTTGCGCCATAGCCCATGGCCGGGAGGATCTTCTTGATATGGGGGTATTTTTTAAATGTATCACCAATGGATCCCACGGCAAAGGGCCGCGGACCGATCACCTGGGCAGCGCCGAATCTTTCTGCCGCCAGGTAACCGGCGCCGTAAGGCATTTCACCATGGGTGAGGGTGGGACCGTCTTCCACCACCAGGACCCGTTTGCCCCGTATCTGCTCCGGATCATTGACCAGGATCGCCGAATCGGCCAGAATGATGTCCGCCGCCGGGGCATGGCAACGGATATTGTTTTCCACTGTCTGCACATCTTCTGGCGAGGCGGAATCGACCTTGTTGATGATTGCGATATCAGCCATGAGCATGTTGGTTTCGCCGGGATGGTACAGACGCTCGTGGCCGGGACGCAGGGGGTCGAAAAGAACAATATGCACGTTGGGACGGTAAAAAGGGGTGTCATTGTTGCCACCGTCCCAGATTATGATATCCGCTTCCTTTTCCGCCTGTTGCAGGATTTCCCCATAATCGATGCCGGCATAGACGATGATCCCCTGCTCCACCAGCGGTTCATACTCTTCCAGTTCCTCGATGGTGCAGTTGCACCGGGTAAAATCATCCCGAACGGCAAAACGCTGGACTACCTGGTCCCCGAGATCCCCGTAGGGCATGGGGTGGCGGACAACGACCACTTTTTTTCCCTGATCGTGCAGGATCCGGCAGACCTTGCGGGTCGTCGGCGATTTGCCGCACCCGGTCCGCACGCCGCAGACCGAAACCACCGGCTTTGATGCGGACAGCATGCTCTTTGCGGCGCCGATGAGGACAAAGTCGGCCCCGGCCGCCAGGACCTCGGATGCCTTGTGCATGACCTCCACATGGGCCACATCGCTGTAGGAAAAAACAACCAGGTCTATGGCATGCCGGCGAATGAGCTCCGGCAGTTCTGCTTCCGGAAAGATCGGAATGCCCTGGGGATAGAGGCTGCCGGCGAGCTCGGGCGGGAAGGATCTGTTCTCAATGGAGGGAATCTGGGCAGCGGTAAAGCCGATTACCTCATACAGCGGATTGTCCCTGAAACAGGTCAGGAAATTATGAAAATCGCGCCCGGCCGCGCCCATGATAAGCAGTCTGTTTGCCATGCCCGGCTCCTGCCGCAGTGTTGATGAAAAAAGGGGCAGCAACATTTTTTCCATGCCGCCCTGCCCCTTAATCAGTCGCTATATGGTCCTGCCCGTTTCTCCTTCCAGACCGGCTTTCTCTTTGCCGTAACCTAGGGCAATTGCGCCATCTTGTCGTAATCGATTGCCCCGGCATACTCTTTCAGTTCATTTTCGGCAACGTCGGAACCCTCCACCGTTACCATAAACCGGTTGGCGACAATAATCTGAATTTCTCCGCTCCGTTCGTTGGGATCAAATTTGACAAGGGCCCTCTGCTTGCCGATGCGCTCCATCTTGCCGCCGTCCGATGTGGCGAACATGGGGTTTGACATCATCATCATTACCCCTTGCAGCATCGGTGAATCCGCCATGATCTGGATGCGGAGCGAACTGCCGTCTTTTGTATACTGGCGCTCGGCGCTGATGCCGCCGCCCATCATCGCGGAACCGGCAGCCTGGGATGTAGCGGCATCGGCGCTCCAGCCGCTGAGCGGTTCCGGGAGAAAGGATTCCAGGCCGCTGCTTTTCTTCTGCTGAATCAGTTGTTCGGCAAAATTCAAACTGGAAACGGCATCAGAATACTTGCCGTCCTGGTAATACTGGAGCGCTTCATTGATATAATCGGTGACATCATCGGCAACCGCTGCAGTTGCCGTAATACCGGCGAAAAATGAAAAAACAGCCACAACAACAAGGTTTTTAAAGAATTTCATGTTCGGATTCCCCCAATGTTTTGTTTTAATGCGTTTCTGCTCTTTCCCATCGACCATCTCAAGTGTGGACGACGCCTGCCCAACAGGCAGGGGCCATAATATCCAATGGTTCCAATTTTATACTCCTTTTCTCCCTCAAAACTCAAGCATATTCCCCTGCTTTACCTATAACTCAATAAACTCACGCCTTCAGCCTCTACCCCCTTCTGCATTCTGTACTCATAATTCTACATTTCTTCCTGGCAAGCCGGACGAAAATCCGGAGAATGGAAAAATGTGCGGCTCGGGGCAAGAAAATCAATTGACACAAACAGCAACAATACATAAGCATAACAAAGTATAGTAAACTATAGCAAAATTATAATAATTTTAAGCAGGAGTATGAATTCACGTGGAATCGCTACTCAATGTTAAAGAGGCGGCGGCATTTTTTAACGTCTCGGAAATGACGGTCCGACGCTGGACAAACTCCGGCGCCCTCAATTGTTACCGGGTCGGCGGAAAAAAAGAACGACGCTTCAGGATGCACGATCTGCAGGAATTTCTCGACCCGGGACAGCGGGAAACAACCGGCCGGGACAAAATGGTGCCGCTGGGAACAGGCCGCATTGCGGTGCCGGACGGATCACATTTATCGCATTTATGCCTGAACGATGCCGAGGCGTTGGATGTCGGGATTTCTTTTTTGCAGCAAGGCATAGCACGCAAGGAAACCGTTATGCTGGTGACAGCTCGGGCGAACCTGGAGAAATTCGTCAATCTTCTTGAACTGCAGGGAATCGATGTCGAAAAGACCATCTCCCGGAACCTCCTCCATATCTGCCACGGGTTGGAGACCCCCAGGGCCATGTCTGCATACATTGGGAAAAAAATTGCCGCTGCCCAGGGCTCCTTCAGGCTCTTCGGCGATATGACCTGGGTCAGGGAAAAAGGGTGGAGGATGGAGACAACCAGGCAACTTGAAGCCTCATCCAACATTCTCCCCACCTCATCCGGGCGTCTTTTTCTCTGCCAATATCCCCTTGCTTCCTTTTCCGGGGAAGAACTCATGATGGTCGAGGAGACTCACCGATACACCCTGTACAAAAGCGCCCTCCAGGAAAGTCCCTATTTTTCACTGCATTGAGGAGAATGTTTTTTTCATATGTAATAGCGCTGGCATTCCATGGCCCGGAAAGCAGGCATGCTGAACCGCCACGCCGCCATGCGTAAAATAAAAAAGGATTGGAGATGATACGACAACACAGGTCAGGCGAAATCGCCTGTATCCCATTCACTCGACAAAAGGAGCGTATTATGAAAGAAAAAATGTTCATGCTGGCAACGGCGCTGGTAATGGCCGGAACTTTGTCCCTCGCCTATGCGGCAGACGCCGATAAAGGCAAGGCTCTATTTGAAAGCCCGACCCTTGGCGGCGGCACCACCGGCAAGAGCTGCCAAACCTGCCATGACGGCGGTAAAGGTCTCGGTGGCGATCTTTTTGACCGTGAAAAATTGACCATCATGGGCATGGAGAAGAACAATGTTGAAGAAATGGTCAACGTGTGCATTGAAAAACCTTTGGGCGGGACAGCCATCGACCCGCAGGGCGAGGAGATGCAGGACCTGATCGCCTATATGAAAGCCCTGGTGTCCAAGCAGGGAAAGAAAGAATCGAAAAAGAAATACGAAGGCTGCTGATAAATAGAATATGGAACGCATCGTGCCAGTACCGGATATAAAAAAGCAATGAACAATCTCTCGCTGCAAAATGACTGCCATGAACCGGCCTTGACGAACCTTTTCACCGAAACCCTGAGAAAAATCGGCAGGCTTCCCTTCTACGCCGGCGGAATCGATATTCTGCAGGTGAATCTCGGCTACCGCTGCAACCTTGCCTGCAAACACTGCCACGTACAGGCCGGGCCGCAACGGACGGAAATGATGGACAGGGAGGATGTTGCATCAATCCTCCATATTCTCGAAAATTCGCCGATTAAAATCCTTGATCTCACGGGCGGCGCGCCGGAGCTGCATCCCGATTTCCGCTTCCTGGTGACTGGCGCCGGAGACATCGGGTGCCATGTCATGGTTCGCAGCAATCTGGCAATTTTCTTCGAGCCTGGTCAAACCGATCTGCCTTCCTTCTACAGCGAAAACGGTGTTGAGATTGTCGCCTCCCTGCCTTATTACCGTATCGCCAACGTCGATGCCGTCCGGGGCAACGGCGTCTTTGCGCAGTGCATCAAGGCCCTGCAGACTCTCAATGGCCATGGTTATGGACACGAGGACAGCAGACGCCAAATCCACCTTGTCCACAATCCTCGCGGCGCCTTTTTGCCGCCCTCCCAGCAATCGCTTGAGGCGCAGTACCGCAAGGAGCTTCTGGAAAACTTCGGGGTTTGTTTCAATCAGCTCTATACCCTGGCCAATATGCCCCTGGGCCGCTTCAAGGATTTTCTCGTCAGGTCGGGAGGCTATGATAGCTACATGGAGAAATTGCAAAAGGCCTTTAATCCAGCCACCCTGGATGGCCTCATGTGCCGGCGGCTGGTGAGCGTCGGCTGGGACGGCACCCTTGCCGACTGCGACTTCAATCTTGTTGCCGGACTACCGGTAATGGACGACAGTCCGAAGCACATACGGGATTTTGATTATGAGGAGCTCTCGCGGCGGAAGATCGTTTTAAGCAATCACTGTTTCGGCTGCACCGCCGGGCAGGGGTCCACCTGAACGGGCGCCGTGGCAGGCGGTCCGCCTGCATGAAAAGGATAACACAAAGACACAAAGACAGCTCAATGGAGGATTAATCTTGGCAAGACTCATGGATATGCAGGAGCCCATGCGCTCACACCTGGCCACACTCCCATGCCCCACTTTTACATCCAGCCCATGGGTTTCCGGGCCGCCCCTCTCCCAGCGGCGGGTGGCGATCATTTCCACCGCCGGAATCCACCGGCGCAGCGACCGGCCATTCGAAGCAATGGCCGGGGATTATCGGGTCATCCCAAAAGAGTGTACTGCCGGGGATCTGGTGATGACCCATCTCTCCACCAATTTCGACCGGACCGGCTTTCAGCAGGACTGGAACGTGGTATTTCCCCTGGACCGGCTGCGGGAGCTTGCTTCGAACAGCTCCATAGGGAGCGTTGCCGATTATCATTACTCGTTCATGGGGGCCGCTGAACCGGCGGAGATGGAGGAAGCCGCCCGGAAGCTTGCCGGACTTTTGATAGGCGATCACGTCGATGCGGTTCTGCTTGTACCGGTCTGACCGTTCTGCACGCGCGCCGTGGGCGCGCTGGCCCATTACCTGGAAGCGGAAGGACTCCCTACGACCCAGATCAGTCTGATTCGCGAGCATACCGAGACAATCAAGCCGCCGAGGGCGCTCTGGGTTCCCTTTGAACTGGGCCGTCCCCTGGGGCTCCCGAACGATCCCGCTTTTCAGCGGCGGGTGCTGCTGGCGGCGCTGGAGCTCTTTGATCTCCCGGAAGGACCGGTGCTGGTTGATTTTCCCGATGACGTTCCCGAACAGGCTGTCGACGCACGGGACTCTCTGGACAACCTGGCGTGCCCGGTGAGCTTTGCTCCTTTGTCCCAGGAAAAAACCGAGACCGAAAAACTCCTGTCCGCCTTCAGGAGCGAAGTAACCGAATTTCGATCCTGGTACGATCTGGGACTGAACAAACGCGGCTATTCCGCCATAGCCTATTTCAGCCCGGACGCCGCCGGCAGATTGCTGATAGATTTTGTCCAGGAAGAGCCCCTGCAATTCCCCGAGGATATCTCCTCGCCGGCGGCCGCGCTTCGGTTTGCCGCCCAGGATCTCAAGGCGTTTTACTACGAGTCTGTCTTGTCCCGCCCGGATTTTGCATTGCCGAATACTTCCGAATTTAACCGCTGGTTCTGGCAAAAGACCGCGGCGGGCAGGGTCCTCAAGGCGGTCAGGGAAATATGCCTGCACTCAAACGATGAACAACTCCGGATGACCGGAGGCATGCTGCTGGTCCCATTGGACCAGGCGTGAATTTTTGCGAAAATGAGCCGGCCATGATTGTTGAAAAATGCAGGCAAAGGAACTAATTTCAATACTATCCGGGAGAGCAATATGAACACTGAAAAACGCCTCACCATTTCCTTATTTGCTTTGCGCGTCACCGTAGCCCTGGTGATGCTGGTCTGGAACCTGGATAAATTCATTAATCCCCAGCATGCCGCCACGGTGTATGAAAACTTCTATTTGCTGGGCGGCCTGGGCCGGGAAGTCATGTATGTCATCGGTGCGGTTGAGATTGTCATTGTCGGGGCCTTTCTTCTCGGGCTCATGAAACGATTCAGCTACGGAACAGTGCTGGCGTTGCATGCCATATCGACATTTTCATCCTACAAGCAGTATCTTGCGCCCTACGACGGCCCGAACATTCTTTTTTTCACTGCCTGGCCCATGCTGGGGGCCTGCCTTGCCCTCTATCTGCTGCGGGATCAGGATGTCATGCTGACCATGGGCAAATAAACACCAGCCCCTGAAATTAAAAGAAGAGAAGAACATGGCGCAAGCGGATAAAAACAGAAAAATCATGCAAAAGATTCTCATCGGCTGCTCCATCCTTCTCGGCATCGCCGCCTTCTACTATTTCGACCTGGGGCAATATCTTTCCCTTGAATATCTCAAAGCGTCGCAAGCCAAATTCCAGGCGCTCTATCTGGAAAATCGCGTCCTGGTGATTGCCGCGTATATGGCGCTCTATATTGTGGTCACCGCCCTGTCCATACCGGGCGCGGCGGTGATGACCCTGGCCGGGGGCGGGCTGTTCGGCTTCATTATCGGCACGGTGGCGGTTTCCTTTGCCAGCACTATCGGGGCAACCCTGGCCTGCGCGGTATCACGCTTTCTCCTGCGGGACTGGGTGCAGAACAAGTTCAGCAACCGGCTTGAGAAGATCAACAGCGGCATCGAAAAAGAAGGGGCCTTTTACCTTTTTTCCCTGCGCCTGGTGCCGGCATTCCCTTTTTTCGTCATCAACCTGGCCATGGGGCTCACCAGAATGCGGCTGTTCACCTTTTTCTGGGTTTCGCAGCTCGGCATGCTACCCGGCACCATGGTCTATGTCAATGCCGGCAGGGAGCTGGCCCAGATCGATTCCCTATCCGGGATCATGTCGCCGGGCGTACTGATTTCATTTGCAATACTCGGCCTTTTTCCGATCACGACCAAGAAGCTTCTGGCGCTCTATAAAAGAAAATTCAAGCCTGCTGCGGCGCAGGACGAAATCCACGGGTCATAAAACAAGGAGAAACAGCATGGCAGACTATGATTATGACATCGGCATCATCGGCGGCGGCGCAGCCGGGCTCACTGTCGCATCCGGGGCAGCCCAGCTCGGCGCCAAAACCCTGCTGATCGAAAAGGAAGAAGCCCTGGGCGGCGACTGTCTCCATTACGGCTGCGTGCCAAGCAAAACCCTGATCAAAACCGCCCATGTCTATCATCTCATGAAAAACGGGCCGCAATTCGGCCTGCCGGCCATGTCTCCGCCTGGTGTTGATTTCAGGGAGGTCTCGAGCCGGATCAGGTCGGTGATCAGCGTTATCCAGAAACACGATTCAGTGGAGCGGTTCTGCAAGCTTGGGGCAAAGGTCGAGTTTGGAGATCCCAGGTTCATTGATGAGCATGCTGTTTCCCTGGGAGGCAAATCTATTTCCGCCCGCACCTGGGTAATTGCCACCGGATCGTCCGCGGCGGTGCCACCGGTGGAAGGCCTCGACACCACTCCCTACCTGACCAACCGTGACATCTTCTACCTTGACAAGCTGCCCGGTTCGATGATCGTGCTCGGCGCCGGTCCCATCGCCGCCGAAATGGCCCAGGCCTTCTCCCGGCTCGGCACCAGGGTGACGGTGATTCAGCGCAGCGGCCAGATTTTGAGCAAGGAAGACAAGGACATGGCGGATATCGTCCAGCAGGAGCTTGAAAAAGAAGGCGTGGTCTTTCAGATGAACGCCTCGGTGGTCCGGGTCAATAATCCGGGACCCGAGCGCGAAGTGGTGATCAAAGATGCGGCAGGCGAGACCCGGACCCTCAGGGCCGAAACCCTGCTGGTGGCGCTCGGCCGTTCACCCAATGTGGAAGGTCTGGGGCTTGAGGAAATAAATATCCCGTTTGATCATAAAGGAATAAAGGTGAACGATCGACTCCGGACCAGCCACAAGCATATCTATGCGGCCGGCGACGTCAACGGCGGCTACCAGTTCACCCATGTGGCCGGCTATGAGGGAGGGGTTGTCTTAAGCAACGCCGTTTTCCATCTGCCCAAGAAAACCAATTACACCTATGTGCCCTGGTGCACCTATACCCATCCCGAACTGGCCAGCATCGGCTTGAACGAGAAGCGCGCCCGGGAAGCCGGTATCGACTACTCGCTCTTCAGCGAACAGTTCAATACCAATGACCGGGCCCTGGCCGAAGGCGCGAGTGTCGGCCGGATCAAAATGCTGCTGGACAAAAAGGAAAAGCCCCTCGGCATCCAGATTCTGGGGCCGCAAGCCGGTAACCTCCTGAGTGAATGGGTGGCAATCATGAACGGCGGAGTCGGGTTGTCCAAAATCGCCTCGGCCATTCATCCCTATCCCACCCTGGGCGAGATTAACAAAAAGGTGGTAGGTTCGGTCTATGCCCCGAAAATTTTTTCCAGTACGATAAAAAAAGGCCTGAAATTTTTCTTCAGCCTCAAGGGCCGGGCCTGTACCTGCGGGGAAGATGAGGCATGCAGGGATGAAGAAAAATGAAAGAGCAGAAGCGCCTCGAAGCCCAGTTCCTTGGAACGGAAGACACAAGGAGAAAATACAGCATGATAGTGGACGAACATTACCGGGTGGCGATTTTTGGTTCCGCTCGAATTGAGCAGGGTGACAAAATTTTCCAGGACGTCTTTGCCATTGCCAAAGGAA
>JAMJFO010000088.1:0-7088 GCA_023544645.1 Desulfobulbaceae bacterium
AACAAGCAAAAGCAAATTATTGGCAGAGCCTATTACCTCTGACCTGGCCCAGAGGACCAGGCTTTAAATGCTAAAATAAAGTTACATATTTTAACAGGTTAACAGTTGAAAAGCTACCCAAAAAATCCGAACTGGCGGGCCAGGATCAGGATGGCAAAACCCAATGCCATGGAAATCAACCCCACCGATCTGAGCTGTGCCGGCGGCAGTTGGGTCAGCTGTAAAAGCCATCGCCGCATGGCCTCCGGAAAGGCAACATAGGGGAGACCCTCGAGGACCAGAACCAGACCTACCAATATAATGAATAACTTCATATTATTTATATCTACCAGATGGAATATGGTGATGCAATGTCCGCGACAAAGACATTGACAATATTAAAAATAAAAACTATTTTTTCTTTTTCTACTTCAGCAGCAATCCTCCTGTTGCTCTGTAACGCAAAATAGAGAATTTGTCCGCTCCGCAGACACTGCTTTCCGGACAAAACACCGCAACCTTCAACAGACGACGCTATCACCAATGACAGAACCATCATCCCGGTACGCTGAAGCCGGAGTAGATATCGACAAGGGGAATGAATTCGTCCGCCGCATAAAAAATATTGTGGCCGAAACCCATGGACGGGGAGTCCTCAATGACATCGGCGGCTTCTCCGGTCTTTTCGCCATCGGCAACGCCGGCTATGAAGACCCGGTCCTTATTGCCTCCACCGATGGAGTCGGGACCAAGCTCACCGTTGCCAAACTGTGCGGCCGTCATGATACCATAGGGATCGACCTTGTTGCCATGTGCGTCAACGACGTCGTGGTAAGCGGCGCCAAGCCTCTTTTCTTTCTCGACTATTTCTCCATCAGCAGGCTGGATATCGACCTGGCAACTGAAGTGGTCAAAGGCATAGCCCAGGGGTGCAAAATATCCGGCTGTGCCCTGATAGGCGGCGAAACGGCTGAAATGCCCGGGCTTTACCAGTCCGGAGATTATGACATCGCCGGCTTTGTCGTCGGCATCGCTGAACGCGACTCCATCATTGACGGCAGCGATATCCGGGTCGGCGACAAAATTATCGGCCTTGCCTCATCCGGACTGCACAGCAACGGCTACTCGCTGGTGCGCAAGATATGCTTCGAGGAGCTGAACCTGTCGGTGGATCAACAGATAAAGGAACTGGGATGCACCCTGGGCGAAGAACTTCTCCGGCCCACCCGCATCTACGTGGAATCAATCCTCAAGACCCTCCGCCACCACAAGATAAACGGGCTGGTGCATAACACCGGCGGCGGTTTTCTGGACAATGTCCCCCGCATCCTTCCCGCGGGCTGCAAGGCGGTCATCGACCCGGCGGCATGGCCGGCTCCCCCGGTGTTCACCTTCCTCGAAAAGAACGGCAGGGTTTCAAGGGAGGAAATGTTCCGGACCTTCAACATGGGCATCGGCATGATGGCCCTGGTCAACGATGATATTGTCGAGGATGTGATACAGCAGTTCGAAGCGTTCGGCGAACATCCTTACGTCATTGGCGAAATAGTAGCAAAGAGCGAGAAAGACAACCAATCAGTGTCAATCAAAGGGGTTGTGTAACTGCAGGATACATCCCCCTCTCTTTGCGCTGACACCCTATTCCGACCGGGTGACGGATTCCGGTGGAACCCCGCAGTCGGCAGCTCCGCCCTTCAGCTTATACAACCCATGCGGCAGGGCCGGCAGAACGGCCTCGATATTTTCCCGGGCAGCCTTTTCACTGCCGGGCAGGTTGATGATCAGGGTCTGGCCCCTGATCCCGGCAACCCCGCGGGACAAAATTGCGTTGGGGGTCTTGAGCAGACTGGCCTGGCGCATTGCCTCGGCAATCCCCGGGACCAGCCTCTCGACAACCTCCAGGGTCGCTTCCGGCGTGACATCCGTGGGCGCCACACCCGTTCCTCCGGTGGTCAGAACAAGATCCACCGGCTTATCTTCCGTCCAATTGCGCAGACACCGGACAATCTCCTCGTGCGTGTCAGGGAGAATCACGTATTCCCTGAGAACGTACCCCAGAGACTGCAGCAGATCGCACAGCATCCGGCCGCTGGTGTCGTCCCGCTCCCCCCGTGATCCTTTGTCACTGAGGGTCAGAACCGAAAAAGTGTAGAGACCGCTTTGATCTTCCACCGGCTCAGTCACCGGTGGTCGCGGATTCGGCGATGATCTTTTCCGCCAGATGGGCGGGGACCTCTTCGTAGTGCGAAAACTTGACCTTGAAAGTCCCGCGTCCACCGGTCATGGAGGTCAGATCCGGCGCGTACAGCAGGATTTCCTTCTGGGGCACATGGGCGCTGATCACCTCATACTTATCGGTGGAATCCATCCCCAGCACCTTGCCCCGCCGGCTGTTCATATCGCCCATCACATCTCCGACATGCTCCTTGGGCACATGGACGGTCACCTCCATGATCGGTTCCAGGAGAACCGGGTTTGCCTCCTGCACCGCTTTCTTAAAGGCCAGCGAGCCGGCAACCTTGAACGCCATTTCCGACGAATCCACCGCATGATAGGAACCGTCCACCAGGTAAATGCGGACATCAACAAAGGGATATCCGGCAATGACCCCTTTTTCCATGGCCTCCTGGATCCCCTTGTCAACCGCCGGCCGGTACTGCTGAGGAATGACGCCGCCGACGATCTTGTCGATAAATTCATATCCGGCGCCGCGTTCCTGCGGTTCCATCTCTATCCAGCAGTCGCCGAACTGTCCGCGGCCGCCGCTCTGTTTTTTATGCTTGCCCTGGACCCTGGCTTTTCCCTTGATGGTTTCGCGATACGGAATTCTGGGAACCTTGAGCTCCAGTTCAACCCCGAACTTTCTTTTCAGTTTTTCCCCGATGACCTCGAGGTGAACCTGGCCGACACCGGAAATCAGCACCTCATGGGTCTGCTGCTGGCGGGTGAGCTTGAGCGTCTGGTCTTCATCAAGCATCCGGGTGATGGAGGAAAACAGCTTTTCCTCATCCCCTTTGCTGGAGGTAACGGCGTAGGTAATAACCGTATCCTGGGGCACAGGCCGGTCAAAAATGATGGGATTGGGCTCGGCGCACAGGGTGTCGCCGGTGACGGTTTCTTTGAGCTTGGCCACCGCCACGATCATGCCGGGGACCGCCCTGTCGATCGGTTTCTGCTCCTTGCCCTGCATGACAAAAAGCTGCCCGAACCGTTCTGCTGTTTCCTTGCTTGAATTGTAAAAGGTGTCACCGGACAGGGTGCCTGAATAGACCCGGAAGATGGTTAGCCGGCCGGCAAAGGGATCCGCCATGGTATTGAAAACCAGGGCGGAAAAAGGCGCGCCGGAATCAGCAGCCCGCTCTTCAAGGTCTTTGGTTTTGGGATTGGTGCCCACCTGGGCCGGGCGCATATCCGGGGAGGGAAGCAGTTCGGCAATGGCGTCGAGAATCAGGCTCGTTCCGCGATTGCTCAAGGGGGCGCAGACGCACACCGGGGCAATCTTGCCGCCCTGAACCGCTGCGGCCAGTCCTGCCTGCAGTTCCTGGTCCGTCAGTTCTCCTTCCTCGAGGAATTTTTCTATCAGTTCATCATCGGTTTCAGCCACATATTCCATCATGCTTTCGCGCAAAGCGGCTGCCTCATCCAGCAGTTCATCGGGAATTTCCCCCGCTTCCACCTGTCCGCTGCCGTCCTCCTTGAAGAACAACGCCTTTTTCGCAGCGACATCAACCACACCGCGAAACGAATCCTCGGCGCCGATGGGCAGATAGAGAACAACGGGATTGAGATCAAAGGTGGAACGGATCTGGTCAATGGTTTTGGTGAAATTGGCCCGTTCCCGATCCATTTTGGTGATGCAGATCAGGCAGGGAAGCTGATTTTCCTGGATATAGTCCACGAAACGCTCGGTCTGGTTGCGGACCCCGATGACCGCTCCAACCGTCAGGATGGCGCTGTCTGCAACCTGGGCCGCAAACTTGGCTTCGTTGACAAAGTTGTCGTCACCCGGGGTGTCGGCCAGGTAAATTTCTCTTTTTTTCCAGGATAAATGAGAAAACGCCGTACTGATTGAAACCTTCCGTTTGACCTCTTCCGGTTCATAATCCATGGAAGAAGATCCGTCATCGACCTTGCCAAGGCGTTTCGAAACGCCGGCAGTAAAAAGCAGGGCTTCGGCCAGGGTGGTTTTACCGCTGCTACCATGGCCGAGAATGACTGAATTTCTGATCAGCTTGACGTCGTGCATACATGCCTCCGGTTGAGGTTGGAAATAAAATTAAACCTATATCCTGGCTCCATCCTGTGATAATACAAAAAAACTGAACTGGCTTGTTCATGCCGGTTTACCAGCTCCGGGCAGGAGAAAAAGAACTTTCTCTTTTGACGCAGGAATGGTAACCATTTTGTCCACAAATCAAATATAAAAAAAGTGTAACTATCCAGCTTGATGCTCTGGAAATGACACAAACCACCAAGCCGTAACTGTTCAGCAGCGTCCCAGGTTGCGGTAAGCGGGACGGCGAAGCGTACATCGGGTACGCGAGCCGGCCCGATCGCCGCAAGATGGGGTGCTGCTGGATAGTTACCAAAAAAGTTATATTCCTATTATCCTTGAGAAGTCAAGTAATAACATGCCCTTTTGCGGCGCGGATTGAGCACGTTTGATGAGCAGCGGCCCCAGCACTTTTACCGGCAGAATAGCCCGTTCCGCGGGAGCAGTGAGCGCGGCGGTCATGGCCAGCAGGATCCTGGGCCTGGTCCGGGAGCAGATCTTTGCCGGCATGTTCGGGGCCGGATATGCCTACGATGCCTTTGTGGTCGCCTTCCGCATCCCCAACCTGCTGCGCGACCTTTTTGGCGAAGGCGCTCTGTCCGCGGCCTTTGTCACTATTTTTTCCGATTATGACACCAACCGGGGACAGAAGGCGACCTGGGAACTGGCCAACACGGTCCTGACCTTTTTTCTTCTGCTCCTCAGCCTGATAACCCTGGCCGGCATCTATTTTGCCGATCCCATCGTCAATCTCCTGGCCGATGACTTCGGGCAGGTCCAGGGAAAAACAGAACTGACCGTGCTCATGACCAGGATCATGTTCCCCTTTCTGATCTTTGTCTCGCTGGCGGCGGTGGTAATGGGCATACTCAACACCCGGAACAGGTTCTTCATCCCGGCCCTGTCGTCGAGTTTTTTCAACCTGGGCTCCATTGTCGGCGGTGTTTCGCTGGCCCTGCTCTTTCCGAAAATCGGCCAGCCGGCCATTGCCGGAATGGCATGGGGAACCCTGATCGGCGGCATGCTGCAGCTGCTGATCCAGCTGCCGACCCTCTACAGTTTCGGCTTTTCCTTCAGGCCGAGGATCAATTTCCGCGACCCGGGCTTGAAGCGGATCCTGCTGCTCATGCTGCCGGCGACCATCGGCCTGTCCGCCACCCAGATCAATATTTTCGTCAACACCAACTTTGCCGCCTCCTGTGTCGAGGGATCGGTTTCCTGGCTCAACTATGCCTTCCGGCTCGTCCAGCTGCCCATCGGCATCTTCGGGGTGGCATTTTCCATCGCGGTTATGCCGATCCTGGGAAGACACGCGGCGCAAAAAGATTTTCAGGGACTGCAGCAGACCTTCAATTCCTCCCTGATCATGGTGCTGAGCCTGACCATTCCGGCCACGGCCGGACTTATCCTGCTGGCCCAGCCCATCATCCGCCTCATCTTCGAACACGGGGCCTTCACGGGCTTTGACACCCTGCGTACCGCCGAGGCCTTGACCTATTACGCATACGGGCTCTTCGCCTATTCGGCGGTCAAGGTCATGGTGCCGGTGTTCTATGCCCTGGGCGAAACCAGGTTTCCGGTTATCGGCAGTTTTCTCGCGGTGGCCGCCAACATCCTCATCATTTCACTGACCATTGATGCCTTTCAGCATAAGGCCATCGCCCTGTCGACCTCCTGCACCATGGCCATGAATTTTCTTTTTCTGGGGACAATCCTCTCCCGCAAACTCACCGGCTATTCCCTTGCTCCGCTCCTGCTGGGAAGCGTAAAGATCATCAGCGCCTCCCTGGTCATGGCCGCAGGAGTATGGGGAGGAAAAATCCTGCTCGCCCCGTGGCTGGCCAGTGGAATCCTGCCCCAGCTGGCCGGCGTCTTTTTGCTGATCGGCGCCGGAGCTGTCATATATTATGGGGTGCTGCACACATTGAAGCTTCCTGAAATGGAGTTCATCACCGAAAAACTCCTTCACCGTTTCCGTAAATCCTGAAGCACCATCAACTGCGAAAGCAGCACAAGTACGGCCGTATCCACATGCAGGATCCGCGAACCGAAAGAAAAGCAGGCAAACCCCTGCTCACGAAAAGACTGCACCTCAAAATCATTCCATCCCCCTTCCGGGCCGACGGCCAGCAGCAATTTGCTGTCCAGCCGTCCTCGGCCGTAGAGGTCAGGCAGGGTATCCGGGACATCAGGATGGGCCAGCAGCCGGCTCCCCTGCTCCATTTCCGGCACAACATCCTCGATAAACGGCCTGAACCGTTCATGGACCAGTACTTCCGGCAGCCTGGTGTCCATGGCCTGTTCCAGCCCCTGCAGCAGGATACTGCGCATTGCTTCCGGCTGCGCGGCGCTGGACTGAAAATAGGATTTCTGCACCCGGGCTGAACGGATAAGATGAAATTGCCGGACACCCATAACGGTTGCCTGCTTGAGAATCCTCTGCAGCATGATCGGTCGCGGCAGCGCCAGAATCAAGGTAATATCGGGGCCGGCAGCCGGCAGCGCCGACAGGTTGACCTCCATCTCCACGCCCTGCTCCCCTGCCTGCAGGATTTTGCCGCTTCCCGTTGCGCCGTTGATCATCCCCACCCGGAGGGCATCGCCCGGCTGCAGACCAAGAATATCAACAATATGCCGGGCCCGGCGGTCGCTGCCGGCAAGACGCAGACGCGAATCCCGCAGTTCATTCTGTTCAAAGAGGAGCAGATTCATAATTTTTCATACAATGCATTGTTTGACAAACACTCGAGGATACGGATAAAGTTCTTTCCTGTTAGGCTGTTAGGCTGTTAGGCTGTTAGGCCGTTAGGCTGTTAGGCTGTTAGGCCGTTAGGCT
>JAMJFO010000088.1:7181-11599 GCA_023544645.1 Desulfobulbaceae bacterium
TTTCCTGTTAGGCTGTTAGGCTGTTAGGCTGTTAGGCCGTTAGGCTGTTAGGCTGTTAGGCCGTTAGGCTGTTAGGCTGTTAGGCCGTTAGGCTGTTAGGCTGTTAGGCTGTAACAGGCTGCTTGCATGCAAGCTCAACCTTGAACCTTAAACCGTGTACCATGTACCGTAAACCGTAAACCGTAAACCGTAAATGATCTTCGTCTATAATTTTCTGCAGGCCGTCCTGCTCATCATCACCTTCCCCCTTCTTCTTCTCATCGGGCTGGGCCGGGAAAAATATCGCTCCCGTCTGGCTGACCGGCTGGGGATCGGCCTGGAGAAGAAAATGGCCAACCTCAACCGGAACAACAAAAAAATCATCTGGATCCACTGTTTGTCAGTGGGCGAGGTCACCTCGGCCCTGCCGCTGGTCAAAGGGATACAGGAGAACATGGACCGGGTTGGCGTTGTTTTTTCCGCTTCCACCAGTACCGGGATGAAAATTGCCTTACAAAAAATCAAACCCCACGTTGACCTGGTTGTCGCCTCGCCCCTTGACCTGCTCCCCGTGACCAGGAAATTTGCCAGGACAGTGCGGCCGGACATGTTCGTCCTGGTGGAAACCGATTTCTGGCCCAACTGGCTGCATACACTCCGGCAGGAAAACGTTCCTCTTGTCCTGGTGAACGGCAGAATTTCAACGGCCTCCTTTGCCAGGTACAACCGCTTTCGCTCTTTTTTCCGCCCCCTGTTCAGCTCCTTCTCCCTCCTGTCGATGCAGACGGAAAACGATGCGGCCCAGCTGCGCCGGCTTGGCGTCACCCCGGAGCGGATCAGAACCCTGGGCAATCTCAAGTACGATGCCAGGCTCTTCACCGACACCGACACGGGAACAAAAATCACGGCAGCCGACCTGAGAATTCCAGAGCATTGCCGGACCTGGGTCTGCGGCTCAACCCATCCGGGCGAGGAAGAAGTGATCATCACCGCCTTTGCCGCTCTGCTGAAGAGCCGAAACGATATTTTCCTCATCCTTGCGCCAAGGGACCCCGGCCGCAGCGGCGAAATACTCAAACTGACTGCCGAATACGGCCTGCAGGCAATGCGGCGCACCCGTCCTGCTGATCCACCCGCCCCGATCCTGCTCCTCGATACCATCGGAGAGCTGGCGGATTGCTATCGGTTCGCCCAGGCAGCGTTTATCGGTGGCAGCCTTGTTGAACTTGGCGGGCACAATCCCCTTGAAGCCGCCGCCCACGGCGTCCCCGTTCTCTTTGGCCCGCACATGGATGATTTTTTGGAAATTGCCCGCGATCTGATTGAATGCGGGGGAGCAGTCACCGTTGCATCGGCGCCGGAGCTGGAAGAAGCTGTGTGCCAAATCCTCGGAGACAGGGCAATCCATCAAGAGATGAGCCGGGCGACCGGCAGCCTGGTCGGCCGCAATGCCGGCGTGGTCAAGCGCCACATCCGGGAACTCCGCTCCCTGCTCCATGCCGATTCCGGCCCTGCCTGACCCTTCCAGCTCCGCCCATGAGTCCCCTGCTCACCATATTCACTGACCGTGTACGGGCAAATCTCCTTGTCGCGGTCACCATCAGCTACATAATCGGGGGAGCGCTGGCCCGGGCAGTGAACCTGGAGGAGGCGCTCCTTCTGCCATTGATGACAACGGTCATTGCCGCCTGCATCGCGCTCCTGCCCTTTCACCGCCGGCAATTTGCCGCCCTCCTTGTCCTGCCCTTGTTTCTTCTTATCGGCCTGCTGCATACTGCCGACGCCCTGCGTCCGCCGGATGATCCGAACCATCTCTACAACCTGGTCCGGGAACGGGCCAAGGTTACCCTGACCGGGACCATACTGAATATGCCCGAATATGACGGGCAGAAAACACGGTTTGATCTTGCCGCCGACTCCATTCTTTTCCACAGGGACCAACCAGGGAATGCTCTTGAGGAACCGGCATGGGGAAAAATCAGGTTGTCACTCGAAGATACCCTGCCGCCGTCAATGACGGCGGGAAGCCGGATCATGACGCGAGCAACAGTCAGCCGCATCCACAATTACCGCACCCCGGGAGTTTTTGACTACCGCCTCTATCTGGCTGAGCGCAACATCCATGTCAGCGGCAGGATACAGTCACAGCTGGAGCTTATGGTGTTCCGGGATCTCAATGCTCCACACCACACTGCCGTGCGTTTCATTCCGGAACGCTGGCGGCAGCAGATCAGCACTTTTCTGCAAAACAGGTTCAACCCGGACATCGCCGGCATATACCAGGCGCTGCTCATCGGCAGCCGGGCAGGGATCAGCGATACCATTCTGGAACAGTTCAAGGCGACGGGCTGCATGCACCTGCTGGCCATCTCGGGCATTCACATGAGCCTGCTCGGCCTGATGGTCACCCTTGCCCTGACCTGGATCATGAAACGCTCGTCATGGCTGCTTCTCCATACCCATGTCCCCACCATCGCCACCTTACTTGCCCTGCTGCCCCTCACTGTCTATGCCTTTATTGCCGGCTTGAACACCCCGGTGCTCAGGTCCCTGCTCATGTCATCGCTGTTTTTGATCGGCGTGGTCCTGCAGCGGCAGCGGTCCATCCTCTTCATCGTTGCCGCCGCGGCACTGCTCCTGCTGATTTGGAAGCCGCTGGCCCTGTTCACGGTTTCCTTTCAACTCTCTTTTGCCTCCATCCTGGCCATTGCCTTTATTTACCCCCGCCTCCTGCACAAGCTGGAAAGCCATCAACTCGCCGGGAGCAATCGGATCCGCACCTATATTTCCTCGGCGCTGCTGGTTTCCCTGGCCGCCAGCCTGGGCTCCCTCCCCTTGATGCTCTTTCATTTCAATCGCTTCTCGCTGATCGGGCCGGTAATGAACCTGCTGGTTGAACCTTTTCTCTGTCTCTGGGCCCTGCCCCTGGGCCTGCTGGCGATTCCGCTGATCTTCATCGCGCCCCAGGCGGCCGGCATGCTTCTGGAAGCCGGATCAATGGGCATCCTGGCCGCCGACAAGATCACCATGGCCGGCAGCCGAATCCCTTTCGCCTCCTTCTGGACCATCACCCCCTCGATCACGGAAATTATCCTCTTTTACATCCTGCTCTTCCTCTGGCTGGTGCATGCCGGAACCTTGCGAAAAAAAATGCTCCTCGGCAGCGGCTCGATCATCCTGATACTTTTTTTCACCGGGGGCCTGTGGTTTTCGTTTCCTTCCGCCACAGCGGAACTTGCTTTTCTTGATGTCGGCCAGGGCAGCTCCAGCATGATCCGCCTTCCCGGCGGCCGGACCATGCTGATCGACGGGGGCAGCACCGCCTCGCCTTCCTTTCATGTCGGAGAGAGGGTTATCGCGCCGTTTCTGCATAAAAAAAGGACTTGGAGGCTGGATGACGTCATTATCACCCATCCGGACAGCGACCATGCCAACGGCATTGATGTCATCCTGGAACACTTCAAGCCCGAACGGCTCTGGATCAACGGCGACGGGAAAACCAATCACCTTTACCAAAAAATACTCGGAAGGGCTTCCGAGCTGGGCATCAGGACCATCGAACCGGAAACCGGGCGGGTAATTGAACCGGAGCCGGGCGCCCGGATCACCTTTGTCCAGGGCGCTACCCCGCACCAGCCGGGATTATCGGTTAATGACCGGAGCCTGGTGATCAGGCTTGATCACCAGCAAAATTCATTTCTTTTTCCCGGGGACATCAGCAAAACCATGGAAAAAGAGCTTGTAGAAAAGGGAGCAAACCTGAAGGCAGACCTGCTGCTGGCGCCGCACCACGGCAGCAGGAGCTCCAGCAGCGCGCCCTTCATGGCGGCAGTGGACCCGCGGGTGGTGGTGGTCTCATCCGGGCGCAGCGTCCGCGGCCACTACTTTGACGGGGGACACCGGCTGGCGTGGGAAGAAGCAGGCCGAACCGTCCTGGCCACCGCCGAGCTGGGAACGGTGACCATCACCGCGGACGGAACACGGCTTTTCATTAATGAAAAGCCGTAGTCGACAGTCAGCAGTTATCAGTCTTCAGTTGAAACTAATGAGTAAATATCCGATCCCAGAGGACCCGGCCTTAATCGCCCCTTTACCCTTTAAAGGACAAGATTTTTGAGTTTCCCATTGGCATTTGTTGAGCACCGGAAAAGATGCCGAAAAGGGAATTTTCACTGTTTGAGCACCCCTTCGGGGCATAAACTCCGCGAGTTTGAAAATTCCCGGCAGCTTTGAGGAGCACCCTTGAAGGGCATAAACGCAAAGAAGTCAGGTAAGCGGAGCGAAGCGAAGACTCCGTGTGGACCAGCAGTGTTATTCACACGGCGAATGCCACGGGAGTCGTTTTGTAGTGGTGTGGCATTGACCACACGACGCTCGTTTTTTTGCACCCTTGTATGGTCATTTTTATGATTAACCATACAAAAAACAATGATGGGAGA
>JAMJFO010000089.1 GCA_023544645.1 Desulfobulbaceae bacterium
TAGATGATATTCCGAGGATAATTTTTTGAGCATAACGCGGAGATCGGGCAAAAAGACCATTTACGGACAGGCACTAACCAGTATTTGACAAGACTGGTCTGTATATGGGAAAAGGAAAAATCAGGGATGAATATTCCTGTAGTTGAACAAAAATTTAATCGTACTATTTATTACTACCAAGAGGAGAGAAGCAATGGCGGTTGAAAGCAAGATGGTTGATATCATTGTCGAGCAGCTGAGTGTTGACAAGGACAAGGTTGTTCCGGGCGCATCATTTGTGGATGACCTTGGCGCAGACTCGCTTGATCTTGTAGAATTGATCATGGCCATGGAAGAAGAGTTTGACGTGGAAATCCCGGACGAAGAGGCGGAAAAAATCGCCACCGTGCAGGATGCCATTGATTTTGTCAATAAACTGCAGGCTTAATTCCGGAGCTGTTGTATCGTGAAACGTCGGGTTGTTATTACAGGCATCGGACTGGTTACCCCGCTGGGCACAGGTACTGATGCGACATGGGACGGACTGGTCAACGGCCGTTCAGGGATCGACACCATCACCAGGTTTGACGCATCCGCGCATGCCTCCCGGATAGCTGCCGAGGTTAAGGATTTCAACCCGGAGGACTATTTTGAGGCCAAACAGGCGAAGAACCTGGATCATTTTGTCCAGTATGCTCTGGCTGCCGCGGAAATGGCGGTGCGGCAGAGCGGCCTGGTCGTGTCCGAGGAAGAGGCGGAAAGGGTCGGCGTTATAACCGGGTGCGGCATGGGCGGCCTGCCGACCATTGAACAGTACAACCAGATATGTATGGAAAAGGGACCGAGACGCATAACGCCCTTTCTCATTCCCAGGATTATTCCCAATATGCCCTCAGGGCATATTTCCATGCGTTTTAACGCCAAGGGGCCGAACCTGGCCCTCAGCACTGCCTGCGCGGCTGGAACCCATGCTGTGGGCGAGGCTTACCGGAGTATCATGTACGGCGATTGTGACATTGCCATAACCGGAGGCGCGGAATCGGTCATAAGTCCGCTGGCCGTAGGAGGTTTTGCCTCCATGAAAGCCTTGTCGACCCGCAATGATGATCCGCAGGCCGCTTCCCGGCCCTTTGACCGTGACCGCGATGGATTTGTTATTGCCGAGGGATCCGGAATGGTGATTCTGGAGGAACTGGAGCATGCCCTGCGCCGCGGGGCCCCTATCTTTGCTGAAATGGCTGGATATGGCCAGACCAGTGACGCCTACCATGTTGCGGCCCCGCCTGAAAACGGTGAAGGGGGCGCCCGATGCATGAAGAGAGCGCTGCAGGATGCGGGCATGAATCCGGAAGACATCGATTACATCAATGCCCACGGAACATCAACGCCGCTCAATGACCGGTGTGAGACGGCTGCGATTAAAACAGTGTTCAAGGAGTACGCCTCCAGATTGAACATCAGCTCCACCAAATCCATGACCGGCCATATGCTGGGCGGAGCCGGAGGGATTGAGGCCGCGTTTATCGCTTTAACCCTGTATAAAGGGGTAATACCGCCTACGGTCAATCTTGATAATCCGGATTCCGACTGTGACCTTGATTATGTGCCCAAGGTTGCCCGTGAGCTGCCGGTAGCCGCGGCAATGTCCAATTCCTTCGGTTTTGGCGGAACAAACGGCGTTATCATCATGAAGCGCTTCAGCAAATAAAGGGCTGCGGGACAAGATGAAAATAGCGATCGCCAGTGATCATGGCGGGTATGAGCTGAGAAAACTGGTGGCAAGCTATCTCCAGGATAACGGCCATGAGGTTGTTGATCACGGATGTTATTCCCATGATTCAGTGGACTACCCGGATTTTGCCAAACTGGTGTGCGACGAGGTCGGCAGCGGCAGCTGCGAGGCAGGGATACTGATATGCGGCACCGGCATCGGCATGTCCATTGCGGCCAACCGGCACCGGAATATACGCGCGGCGCTGTGCCATGAAGCTTTTACCGCCAGGATGAGCCGCGAGCATAATAATGCCAATGTGCTGTGCCTCGGGGAACGGGTCATCGGCAGTGAAGTTGCGCTGGATGCGGTCAGGGTGTGGGTGAATACTGAATTCGCCGGGGGAAGGCACCAGAAACGGCTCGACAAGTTGAGCTGAATGCGTTGCCGAACCAGGTCGCACCACTTGCGCGCAAACCGGTAGCCTTGTATAACAGGTCCTGCCGGTTTTTTTATGTAACCGAGCTTGGCAGCTCACGAAAAAATACAAGGAAAATAGAACATTGTCACAAGGAACACAGCGATGACACCATTGGAACAGACCGATCCGGATATCTTTAACCTGATCCGGCAGGAGCAGGAGCGCCAGACCAATCAGCTCGAACTCATTGCTTCGGAAAATATAGCCTCAAAAGCAGTTCTTGAAGCCCAGGGGTCGATATTCACCAACAAGTATGCCGAAGGGTACCCCCGCAAACGCTATTATGGCGGTTGCGATTATGCGGACGAGGTGGAAACCCTGGCAATCAACAGGGCCAAAGAGCTGTTTGACGCAGAATATGCAAATGTCCAGCCCCATTCCGGCAGCCAGGCCAACATGGCGGTCTATTTTGCCACCCTGAAGCCGGGAGACAAGGTGCTGGGCATGGACCTTGCCCATGGCGGTCACCTTACCCACGGCGCTTCGGTCAATTTCTCCGGCCAGTTGTTCAATTTCATCTCCTACGGGGTGGACCGGAAGACCGAAGTCATCAACATGGATGAGGTTGAGCGCATTGCCTTTGAGAACAAGCCGAAAATGATCGTGGCCGGCGCCAGCGCGTATCCCCGGTTCATCGATTTTGAGCGATTCCGTCGTATTGCCGATGAAATCGGCGCCTATTTCATGGTCGATATGGCCCACATCGCCGGCCTGATAGCCGCCGGGGTCCATCCGTCCCCGGTGCCGTATGCCGACTTTGTCACGTCGACAACACATAAAACCCTGCGGGGTCCGCGGGGGGGGCTTATCCTGGCCAGGGAGAAGTTCGGCAAAAAACTTGACTCCAACATTTTTCCCGGCATCCAGGGCGGACCGCTTGTGCATGTTATCGCCGCCAAAGCGGTCGGCTTCAAGGAGGCCATGACCCGGGGATTCAGGGATTATCAGCAGCAGGTTGTCGTTAATGCCCGGGTTCTGGCCGCGCGTTTGCAGCATCACGGATTCCGCATCGTTTCGGGAGGCACCGACAACCATCTCCTGCTGGTTGACTTGGAAAACAAGGAGATTACCGGTAAAGAGGCGGAGGAACTGCTTGAACAAGCCGGGTTGACTTTGAACAAAAACGCAATTCCGTTCGATACCCAGTCCCGTTTTGTCACCGGAGGCATTCGGATCGGCACCCCTACGGTCACCACCCGGGGAGTGAAGGAGCCTGAAATGGAGCAGATCGGAGACTGGATCAACCATGTGATCACCACCCGTTCACCATCGGAGATAGCCAAAGTGCGAGAGGAAGTGAGTGCGTTGTGCGCCAGACTGCCGCTCTATCCTGAACAGAGCTGATCTGTTCCGTTTTTTAACCGGAGGAAGCGCCCATGAAATGTCCTTATTGTGGTCATCTTGACAATAAAGTAATCGATTCCAGGCTGAACAAGGACAAAACCATTACCCGCCGCCGCCGCGCCTGTGACCAGTGTGATCAGCGCTTTACCACCTATGAGCGTATCGAGGTCATGCTCCCCATGCTGGTGAAAAAAGACGGCCGCAGGGAACCATGGGACCGGGGGAAGATAGTGACCGGCCTGGAAAAGGCCTGCGAAAAGAGACCGGTCAGCATGGCGGATATAGATCGTTTCGTTGATGCCATTGAAGGGCGCCTGCAGGATACCGGCGGCAAAGAGGTGCCGACGACCCGCGTAGGGGAGTGGGTCATGGAGGCGCTGCCCGAACTTGATGAGGTCGCCTATGTCCGTTTTGCTTCGGTTTACAGGCAGTTCAAGGACGTGAATGAATTCATGAATGAACTCAAGGGATTTCTGGCTGAGAAGGATAAATAAGGAGCTGGATATTGTCTCTTTGCCTGCCATAACCAGGACCCGCTTGTATTTTCCATGAATCAGGATGATGCCCTTTACATGCGTCTGGCCATACAGGAGGCCGAAAAGGGAAGGGGACGAACATCCCCCAATCCCTGCGTCGGAGCGGTAATAGTCCGCGATGATACCGTGGTCGGACGGGGCTGGCACCGCCGGGCCGGAACCCCCCACGCCGAAGTCAACGCCATATCGGATGCCGGCGCATATGCCGTCGGCGCCACCATATATGTAACATTGGAGCCCTGCAACCACACCGCCAGGACACCTCCCTGCACCGGGGCGATCCTGGATGCCGGTCTTGCCCGCGTCGTTGTCGGCATGCCTGACCCCAATCCCGCCGTTGCCGGCGGTGGAAACGCCTATCTTCAGTCCAGGGGAATAGCTGTCGAAAGCGGTGTGCTCGAAGAAGAGTGCCGGGCCATCAACAGGCCGTTCATCAAGCACAGCGCCACCGGCATGCCCTGGGTGGTCATGAAGGCCGGTATGAGCCTTGATGGCAAGATCACCTATAGATCCGGTCGGGGCGGGAGGATCACCGGCGAAGAATCGCAAAGGTTTACCCACGGGCTGCGCAATACCCTGGACGCTCTTCTTGTCGGCATCGATACCGTGATCATTGATGATCCTTCCCTGACAACCCGCCTGCCCGAAACAGATGATGCACGCGATCCGTTGCGTGTGGTTCTTGATACCAATCTGCGCCTTTCTCCCGATGCCGGGATTCTCCGGCAGCAGAGCGCCGCCTCCACCTGGATTTATTGCAGTCCCGATGCCCCGGCTGACCACAAGGAGCGATTGGTCGATGCCGGCGCCATCATCCATCCGGTTGAGATCACCGGTGGGCGGCCTGATATCCGGGCGGTGCTGGCGCACCTCGGGTCCAGGGATGTCACCTCTGTTCTCGTCGAAGGGGGCGCCACGATTCATGGAGCGCTGCTTGAAAATGATCTGGCCGATGAGGTCTATCTTTTCACTGCCCCGTTCTTTATCGGAGAACAGGGAACCTCCCTGCTTGCCGGTTTTTCCGGAGAATCGCCGGATGCCTGCCCGCGGCTGGATCCGGTGGATTGCCGTAAACTGGGACAGGATCTGCTCATCCACGGACTTGTCCGTCATTACCCGGCTCCTTGATATAGGGGTTTTCTTCATTGCTTCAATCAAATGATAATTTCAATTGTATGCCGGCCATTTACGTAAAGCCCCTTGACGGTCGCTGATCTGCGGTGATAAAATTATAGAAAAGGAAGAATGAAGACGTGTCTATTCGGAATGACAGCAGGGGTGATGTAATGGAAAGTCTCAGCGGTAATTTTCTTATTTCAACCCCGCAGATGCCTGATCCGCGATTTCAGGAACAGGTAATTTTTCTCTGCGCCCATAATGAAGAAGGCGCCATGGGGTTGGTAATCAACAATCCGAATCTGGAGGTGACCCTCCGGGAAGTCCTGCAGGGCGCGAACCTGCCCGTTCCCGAAGGTGAACTGCCGCCGGTCTATATGGGAGGGCCGGTGGAGATGGATGCCGGTTTTATCCTGTACAGCGGGGAATATTACAACAGCAACGCCCTGGAGGTTACGCCCGAGATATTCCTTTCCCGGGATTCCAGGCTTCTCGATGATATTTCACGCGGCAGGGGGCCGGCCTATTATCTTTTTATGCTGGGATATGCCGGCTGGGGAGCCGGGCAGCTTGAAAACGAACTGCTCGATAACAGCTGGCTGACGGTGCCCGGTAATTTTGACATCCTTTTCAAGACGCCCGATGAATTCAAATGGAAGCTGGCCGCCCACAGTTTCGGCATAGATATAGCCGTATTCGGTGATGTGATCGGCAACGCCTGATAGAAACAAAACCGGTCCTTACATAAAACTGCTGCGCCGCCGTTTTTTTTAGGGGTGCCGGCAGGCGCAATAGTTTGTATGGTATGACGTACATGATTGATTTACGGTCTGTACGTTTTTTTTATGTTTTTTATCCATTCACAGGGACAATGAAAATAACAGCACAACAGGGAAAATATTCTGTTTCAGATATATTCGTATGCGCAAGATGCGGCTACTGCTGCCAGGGAGAGACCACGGTCTCGCTGGACCAGGATGATCAGCGGCGCATGGTGGAGGAACTGGGCCTGGATCGTCAAACCGTCCGGGAAAAGTACTGGCGGGTAACCGGCGCCGTTGTGCAGATGAAGATTGTGGATGGCCACTGTATCTTTTACAACGAACAAATGGGGTGCACGGTCCATAGCGGCCGTCCCTGGCGGTGCGGCGAGTGGCCCCTTCATCCAAGCATCCTGGCGGATCCCAATAATTTTGCAACCATACGCGAATCCTGTCCCGGGATAAACAGGGAACTGTCCTACGAAGAATTTCGCGCGATCCTGCAGTACCTGATCGATGAGGCAGGCAGGATGAAATGCTGAATCAATGAAGTTCATTCTCCCCTTTCTGGGCAAAACACGGGAAAAGTATCTTGACGCCGGTATCAGTGAGTATGTGAAACGGCTGTCCCGGTTTGTCCAGGTGGAGATCGTGAACCTGAAGGACAGTTCGCCGAAAAGCATCCCGGATCAGGTTTTCAAACAGCAGGAGGCGGGCCGGCTGCTTGACAGGATCAAGCAGCCCGCATATGTTGTCGCCCTCGACACCACGGGCAGGGAGCTTGATTCACCCGGGCTTGCCGGGCTTATTGCTGATTGGGAGGATAATGGTCTGCAAACGGTTTATTTCCTCATCGGGGGCCACCTGGGACTCCACGAGGATGTGCTCGGCAAAGCGGATCTGGTTCTTTCCCTGTCGCGGCTGACTTTTACCCACGAGATGAGCCGCCTTATCCTGCTGGAACAGCTCTATCGCGCCTGGACCATCAAGGCCGGGCGAAAGTATCATAACTGACGGCGCTGCCGCCGATTTTTTTCATCAGGTAACACTTGTGCCCTATATTGACCCTTCCCGCTACATCAGCGCCCTGTATGTGGAACAACAGTGCCGTGACCTCCCGTATGTACGGGAAATCGTTGGGCGGAGCGGATTACCGGTTGTTGAGATCGAAGACAGCGCTGTGCCGTGTATTGAAGGGCTTTACCCGGACAACCTGAGCCAGGGAAAAAAACACCTGCTGCTGTGCAGGAATAAGGGAAGGTTCTTCAAGCCCTGCCCCGGCACCAGGGAGTATCAATGCTGCGGCTACCATGTGCTCAATATCGGCATGAATTGTCCCATGGACTGCGTATATTGCATTCTGCAGGCCTATCTGAACAATCCCTGGCTGAGTTTTTTCGTCAATATCGAAGAATTGTTTGGTGAGCTTGATGCTGCGTTGCAGGCGCATCCTGAACGATTGTTCCGGATCGGCACCGGCGAGTTCACCGACAGCCTGGCCCTGGACCGTCTGACCGGGCTCAGCCGGCTGCTGGTCGATTATTTCAGGGACAAGGATAACGCGGTCATAGAACTCAAGACCAAGAGCGATGTCGTCGACAACCTCATGGGGCTGGACCATGGCGGCCGCACCATCGTGTCCTGGTCACTGAACAGCCCGCCGGTCATGCGCCACGAGGAGATCAGGACCGCTGGGCTGGAACAGCGGCTGGCCGCTGCCGCAAAATGTGCGGAACAAGGGTACAGACTCGCTTTTCACTTTGACCCCATTATATTCCATGACGGCTGGCAGGACGGATACCGGCAGACCATCAGAAGATTGTTCGAGATAGTGCCGGCTGAACAGATAGTCTGGATAAGCCTCGGGGCATTACGGTTTATTCCCCGGTTGAAAACCATAGCTGCCCGCCGTTTTCCGGCATCCCGTTTTTTTTACCAGGAGTTTATCACCGGGCTGGACGGCAAATCGCGCTACTTTCGCGATCAGCGTGTTGAGATGTATAAGGTGATTGCCGATGAACTCCATAAATATGCCGCCGGCCGGACCTGCATCTATTTCTGTATGGAGAGCGATGTGATCTGGCAGGAGGTCTTTGGTTTTGCTCCCGGGGAAAAAGGCGGTCTGGATGCCATGCTTGACGAGTCGGTTCGCTGATGTCGAAGCAGGGAAAATGAAAATACGCACTGGTATTTTTTTATATAATCATTATTATATGATTATCTTGAGCATTGGATATCAACACGCACATAAAGGGAAGATATGATTAACAAAGTTATTTTGATTGGAAATCTTGGCGCTGATCCGGAAATACGCTACACCCAGAGTGGTATACCTGTTGCCAACTTCCGAATCGCCACCACCGAGAGATGGAAGGGGCAGGACGGACAGCAGCAGGAAAATACCGAATGGCACCAGATCGTTGCCTGGCGGCGTCTTGCTGAAATTTGTTCGGAATTTCTTTCCAAGGGTTCAAAGGTGTATATCGAAGGAAAGCTGCAGACCAGGAAGTGGCAGGACCAGAACGGCAATGACAGGTATACCACCGAGATTGTTGCCAGGGATATGCAGATGCTCAGTCCCCGCGGCGCAGCCTCCGGCGGCGAAAGCTACGGCGGCGGAAGCGGCAGCGGCAGTGGCAACAGCGGCGGATATAATGATTTTCCACAGGAACCGCCGCCAAACACCGGCGATGATGTTCCGTTTTAAACAATTTTTTTATGACCGCGAACATGGACTACTATCAGGTTTTAGGTGTTGCCAAGTCTGCTTCGGCCGATGAGATCAAAAAGGCCTACCGTAAGCTTGCCCTGAAATATCATCCGGACAAGAATAACGGCGACAAGGCCGCGGAAACCAAGTTCAAGGAGGTCAACGAGGCCTATGCCGTGCTGTCGAACAAGCAGAAGCGGCAGCAGTACGACACCTACGGCTCTACGGAATTTCATCAGCGTTTTTCCGAGGAGGATATATTCCGCGGCTTTGACCTCAACTCCATTCTACGCCAGTTCGGCTTTGGTTCAGCATCCTTCGGCAATGCATCGGGATTCAGGACTGCGGCCGGGGGGCATGATTTCAGTTCAATTTTCGGCAGCGCGGCCGGCGGCATGGGCTGCAAGGGCGGGGGATACGCATCGCAGCCGGTAAGGGGCAAAGATTTGACCTATGATCTTTCCGTTTCCCTGGAAGAAGTGCTCACCGGCGCTGAAAAAACCATCAGTCTTCGCCATAACGGGAGCCCGCAGAACATATCGGTGAAGATCCCCAAAGGGATTGACTCGGGAAAAAGGCTGCGGCTCACCGGGAAAGGCGCGCCTTCTCCGACTAACGGTCCTCCCGGCGACCTTTATCTGAAAATAACCGTCCAGGATCATCCCGAATTCGTCCGCCAGGACGATGACCTTGTCGTGGAGAAACGAATTCCCTTCAGCAAGGCATGTATGGGCACGGATCTGGAAATAACAACCCTGGAGGGAAAGCGCTTCAAGGTCAAGGTGCCGCCCGGGGTGCAGCAGGAATCAAAATTACGGATCAAGGGGCACGGCCTGCCCAGCGGCCCCATTGGTGAACGCGGCGATATCTATGTAAAGATCGCCGTGCGCATCCCCGAGCAACTCTCCGAAGAACAGCAGGGGGTAATCGATAAACTGGCCGAAACGGGTCTGTAGTCTCCATTGCAGGAGTTCCATCAATATCGAATTGTTGCAGAGCTGTAAATACGCACGGGGTGGAGCAACCACCCGTTGTCCTTTACCTACCTTTATTTATAGCGGCTGCTGATGATGCGGTTCTGCAGAACTTTCTTTGTCACACTGTGAAAAAGCACGTTGCACCTGTTTGGAACCGGCTGATCTTTTCTGGAAAATAATCAGGGAAAAATTTTCAGAATACAGTAATGTTCTCCTGATGTAGTACGCTATTTTAATCATGTGAAAGGAATATCTATGAAGGAAAACATTCCTGCGCTGACAGATCCTCCCATGAAATCCAGCTGTTTCATCTTTCCAACCCTCTCCCGCAAATAAGTCGATTCGCATTTGTATTTTCATTCCCGTTGCTCTATTCTGATTGGAGTACAGTGTTTTTGAATATTTTTTCAAAAATATGGATTCTTTCATCGAGTTATTGGGTTTAAAACGCTTGATACGAATTAATTCAGGAGGGACCATGGCAGCGCCGACAAAAGATCAACTGGCAGCACGTGAGGGGGAGGTGAAGATACTCGTGGAGCAGGACAAGCGCGATGAAGCCGGAGATAAACTCTTTGAGCTGATTGCTGACTGCGCCCGGGGAGGTGACATAAGCAACGCCAATCGTCTTCGTGATATGCTGTATGATGTCGATCCCATGGCATTGACCAGCATCATCAAGGCCAATGAGATCATCGACGAAGCGATGAGCGGCGCCATCAGCGAGGATTTTGTCCAGGCCTGGTCAGGACTGCATGATGCGCTTACCGGTGATGAGTTCATGGCCCTGTATCACTCCCTGGAAAAACATGAGGTCGGGGGAGGAAAAACTGTGGTCAAGGCCGGTTCCAGACTGGATGCGCTGTTTTTTGTCAACAAGGGCAACTTGAGTGTCATATGCGATTGCATCGGCAAGGATGCCGAAGTCAAGACCCTGGAACCAGGGACCATGATCGGCGAGAACTGTTTTCAGCCGTCGGTCTGGACCGTTTCTGTTGTGGCCATTACGCCCGTTGAATTGTTTGTTCTCCGCAAGAAGCAGCTTCTGGCGCTGGTGGAGAAATTTCCTGGATTCGAAAACAAGCTGACAGGCTTCTATGGACAATTTGATGATATTGCGCGGCTCCTGCAGGAAAAAGAGCTGAAGCGTAGACGTCACGAACGTTTCAGGGTTGATCATAAGATTGTATTCCAGGTTGTAGCCAAGGACGGCGCTGTTGACAAAAGAACCTTCCGGGGTGAGCTGGACAGTATCTCCCGGGGCGGTCTGGCGTTTCTCATGCGGATCGTCAAACGGGAAAACCGCTGGCAGCTTTTTGGCCGCCGGCTGCTGGTGTCGTTGAAGTTCGAAGGTACACAATATCAGTTCCAGGGCGCCGTGGTCGCGGTGACAGTCCAGGATCTTCAAAATCACGACTATGCGATCCACCTTGCCTTTGATGAACCGGTATCAGAGGATCGCGTCAAGCCGCTTGTGCCTCCTGAACCTGTTGAAGACGAACTGCCCAGTGAGGAAGAGGGGAGGGGGGACAACGAGTCGACAGGTCATGCTGTTGAAGATGAGGGATAGGATGTTGCTGCCACGGCAAAGCATGATGAGAACTGAACGGCTGAAATAAATAAAGACGATAACGCTTTACCTCTGATCACGATTGTTGGTGTGGTCTTGGCAATTTCATTTTTTTATGGCCGGCTCGATAATCACCAGGAGAACTTCGAAGAAATTCCTGTTTAATTTCCCTTCAGCCCTTGCCTTTATACAGGTTGACAGCGCCGACAGCTTTGATGATCTGCCGGCCTTCCGGAGTGCTTAACCGTGGGGTTTGTGGTTGATTTTTTATGCAAGCCACCACCTTTGGTGGTGGACCCGGAAAGGTTTAACCGATCCGGCGAGAATCAAATATATTGTTCATTTTCTTTGCTTGCCCAAAGAAAACGAACCAAAAGAA
>JAMJFO010000008.1:0-3935 GCA_023544645.1 Desulfobulbaceae bacterium
GTTATTTATGCGGTCATTTATTGATCACGTATGATCCATAATCCGACAGACTCCTCGTCCCCGGGAAAGAAGAACCCCCAGAGGATTCATACGGCATCCTGGAAGATAAATTTCTCACGGTGCCGGCCTTGGCGCTGTACGAAGCGGAACAGGAGGTGAACAGAATGGCATCCATGGTGGCCGAACAGCTGGGTCTGGCCCAGAAAGCCTTTTTTACAAACGACAAAAACGCAGCTGAGCAGCTCAGGGAAAACGAAAAAACCATTGATGCCATTCATGACAAGACAGGAAATTATCTTCACAAGATCAGCTCGTTAATGTTGAGCGAACGAGACCGGGCGAAAAAAAGAACCCTGGTTCATGCAGTAACCGATCTTGAGCGGATAGCCGATCTGGCGGAAAACCTTGCTGAATATATCAGGCAGGAGAATATCGTTTTCTCGGACCGAGCCAAACGAGACCTGGAAGTTTTTTATAATAATGCCGTCCAGGTCTTTGCATCATCGGCAAACTCTCTGAAAAGGAAAAAAATAACCCTGGATATGGACGTTGACCGGTTGGACCACCGGCTGGAGGAATTGAAAACAGAATACAGAAACAAATTCCTGCTCCATCAGCAGGAAGATTCGTCCCGTCCGGCTGTCGACGCCCTCTACCCGAACGTATTAAAGGACATCGAACGGATAACCGCTCATGCCCATAATATTGCCGAATCTGTCCTGAAGATGAAGTAAAAACGTTATTTCATTTGCTCACCCACTGAACCCGGATTGTTTTTTCATTGTCCCCGTATGTGAAATTAAGTTCTCCCTGGTAGGCCCGGGTTACGGCTTCACCGATGCGACGGGCTATATGAACCCCGGTGGTGGTTATCATGGTCTGGTCCTTTTCGGGCGTGATGGACATCACTCTTTCCAGGGGATGCTCCCCTTTTTCCATTTTTTCCTCATTGCTGACCAGGTTGAGGATCTCCTCCCGCCGCTGCTGGAAAAAGTCTCCTTTCAGTTCCACGTAGCCGGCGGGATAATCGTCGGCTATCCGCTGGCAGGCCGGGCAGGAAGCCTTGGCCGCTCCCTCGGGCTCATCTGTCCAGGTCCATCTTCCTCCGGTAAAAACCGCCCCGCAACCGGGACATACAGACGGCTCCGATCTTTTTTTATCCTCCCGGTAGGTGTCGTGATATTTCTCTTTGACCAGTCGATCCCTTCTGCCGAACTTTCCTTTATCCATACCGCTCCTCCCTGATTCTGAAAACAATTCTTGAGAATTCCGGTCGAGCTATCATATACTATTATATACCAGCAGAGAGGGCTTATCAAAGGCGAAAGCGCCGGCAGCTGCTTATCCTGGAAAATCGTCAGCGGGTTGCAGGGATCCCTATTTTCTTTCACGGCTGCTGCTGCAGTACAACTCCGCGCATGGTATGTGCCTGAATGATATGATTACTTAAAAATTCGCCGTCCAGGGGCAAACCTTGGAAATAATTTCCCAGGCAATGTAACCTTTTGCCCAGCCTTTCGTTTATATACATTATACTTTTGTAACGGTAGAAACAGAGCCTGTTGCCGCAATCATATATTTTTCTCTACAAACAAGTTCAGAGCTGTTCGATTACATGACCGACAAATACACAGCCTTCTATCAGGAATACCGGAACAAACTGTTCAGTTACCTGGTCTACAAAAGCGGTGATTCCGAGCTTTCCCGGGATATAATGCAGGAGAGCTTTACCCGTCATTTTCATCATTACGGGCGTGAGGCCGTGATCTCCCCTGCGCTCCTGTTTACCATTGCGCGTCATGCGCTGGTTGATCATCTGCGCCAGCAGAATAAATTCCAGGTCGTGGAAAACAGTATCCCGACCACCTCTGCTGACGAAGAAAATTCATTCATTGCCCGGGAAAAAAGCGCAAGGATTAATAAAATGATGAACAGGCTGCCCGAACAGGATAGAGATATCCTGACACTTGCCGTTACCGGCGTTGCCTACAAGGAAATTGCCGCAACATTCAAGCTCAGTGTGGCCAACGTGAAGGTCAGGGTGCACCGGGCAAGAACCAGGTTGCGCCAGATGATGACCGATGAGGTGAAATAATGGATCATTTAATCAGCATGTATATTGACAATGAACTGGACCTGGACGAGAAAATACGTTTTCTTGATCATGTCTCCGGCAGCAGCCGGTATAAAAATGATGCTGTTGCCCTGCTTGAACAGGAAAAACTCCTCCATGGAGCCATCAACAAAACCGCGCCAGTGACAGAGAAAGCGCCTTCCCGTTCAAGATTGGTCCAGCTCTTTTCCAGCCCATCGCTGGGCTGGGCGGTCGCCGCCTGCCTGCTGCTCATGGTTTCCTTTTTTGTTACCCGCGACTTCAATCCACAGAACCGGGTAGCCGTTGAACCCGCCACTGTTTTTCACCGGTTCGTTGTCCACCAGGAGAATACCCGGCAGATGGAGATAACCGGCAGCTTCACCAACTGGCAGCGCGTGCCGCTCGTTCCGACCGGAACCAAAGGCTACTGGGAGATTTCTCTGCCCGTATCTGCCGGAGAACACAGATATACCTTTATTGTCGATGGTTCGAAATTCTTGCCGGACCCGACTGTTGCCGCCCAGGAGTCGGACGACTTTGGCACAACAAATTCCATTCTCAATACAGGAGCCTGAAATGAAAAATTTATTTTACCCTGCCGGGCAATGTTTGTTGCTTCTTGCCATCCTTTTTTCAATGGGATGCACCGAAAAACCCGGCCATCATTCCGTCAAGGTTGACACCGATTCAATGACATTTTTTTTCAGTGACGACCAGGCGAAAGAGATAATTTTTGCCTCGTCCCAAGACCAATACCAGTATCACTATGCAACACCGGGTCCTGAAGATGTCTGGCAGGTGACCGTCCCCCGGCATAAAGAATTTACATATTTTTACATTGTTGACGGAGTGGCTACCCTGCCTGATTGTCCCAATACGGTTCTTGACGATTTCGGATCAAAAAACTGTCTCTATTCAAATAACATGTAACCATCCTCCTGTTCTCCCGTTATATATACAAACAATGCATAAAACTTCCATAGAGGAAAAATCGTTATGAAAAAATCATATATCCTTGTCGGCTGCATCCTGTTCGCATCAGCTCAGGCTGCGGCCGCTGACCAGCCATATTCGGCAGATAATCGGCTGCAGAACCGGGACCGGGCCGAAACATCATATCAGGCCCGGATTGATCCCGACTCCATTCCAGCCCTGCTCCAGACTATGCAGCAGCATCGCTTCCGGCACAACAACCAGGTGCGCATCCAGAATATGCTCCAGCAGGCCCAGCAGAGCGAACTGCCCGCCGAACCCCTGATGAACAAGGTCCATGAAGGAATCGCCAAAAAAGTGGGCGAGGAGAAAATTGTTCAGGCAGTAAGGCAAGTGCTAAACAGGTATGAACGCGCCTACCAGCAGGCAGAAACGCTGGTCAATGATAAACTACAGGCACGCCGGCTTGGCGCACTGATGGCCGAAGCATACACTGCCGGCCTGACGGAACAGGATTGTGCGCAGATAATGACCCAGCTGCAGACCAGGTCCAGGACCATGGACCGGCAGCAGGACCATAACCTTGCTCTCCAGACCATGACCGCGGCCCGGACCATGGCTCGCAGAGGAGTTGCCTCATCTACTGTATCCGATGTTCTCAGCAAGGCCTTGCAGCAATCCTACCAGGCCGATGATATGCGCGCTCTCCAGGAGTCTTTTAATCAACAAAGCAGATATGCGGCTCCCAAAGATATTGCACACCGCTTTACCTCTGATATACATCGCGGTGTCGATGCCTCAAGGCTCGGCGAGCCAGGTGGGTCCGGCGGGGCTGGTGGATCCGCCGGGTCAGGTGGATCAGGCAGCTCAGGCGGATCTGGCGGGTCAGGAGGGTCTGGTGGGTCAG
>JAMJFO010000008.1:4031-83742 GCA_023544645.1 Desulfobulbaceae bacterium
CAGGAGGGTCTGGCGGGTCAGGAGGGTCTGGCGGGTCAGGAGGGTCTGGCGGGTCAGGAGGGTCTGGCGGGTCAGGCGGGTCAGGAGGGTCAGGAGGGTCTGGAGGGTCAGGAGGGTCTGGAGGGTCAGGAGGGTCTGGCGGCCGTTAAGCGCGCTCAGGGGCTACCTTGCCTGTGCAACTCTGCTGCGCCTGTGACCATTAACAACTTTTGAGGTTATCACGTTCAGCTGCATGCCCTGTAAGGAGTTTTACGATTTATTTATCCTTACCATATCTCCATGGGGCTGAGGATTGATTTTCTGATTATACATCCTGCAGCGGAGTGGAGCAATTTATGGGGATTTGTTCCCATCCTGATATTGGATGACAGCTAATCTGACCGCGGGGCAGGAGAAACTCTCTCTTCTGCCCCATTTCTTATCCGCGCGACTCTTGATATTTCACTGTTTCACCAAAATATTTATATAGTTCGAAAAAAATAACTCCATTCTCCACAGCTGTGACCCTCTCCACCGGATACAATATACACAAACTGGATTCAGTCGTTCATGTCAGCTCCTTCGCACCGCTGTAATCCCTGCTATTGAATACAGCGGCAGCAATGATTATGTAGTATTACTAAGAGAACAAGCGGACACGTTTACACCCGACATCCGCTCAATTCTCAAAATAGATTGGAGACAGGGACGAATATTTTGGTTAAATGCCGCTCAAATCATTCCTTTACTGCATAAAACCTTTTTTTTTGTCCCTTCACATGCTACATAGTGGTATACATAATATGTAAACTTGCAAACGGGCTGAAACACTGTGTCGGACAAAAAACTGCCAAAAGTAGTGGTGGAAAAAAAATATTTCACCTTTGCCGAACCACCCAACGAAATGGTCCTTGACTCCGGGGCCAGGCTGGGTCCCATTACCCTCGCCTATGAAACGCTGGGAAGGCTCAACGAGGACAAAAGCAATGGTGTGCTCATTCTCCATGCCTGTACCGGAGACTCCCATGTTGCCGGTTATTACAGCGAAGAGGACCAGCGGCCCGGCTGGTGGGACAACATGATCGGTCCAGGAAAACCAGTGGACACCAACCGCTTCTTCGTCATCTGTTCCAATATTCTCGGCAGCTGCATGGGATCGACCGGCCCCTCGTCCATAAACCCGAAGACCGGCAAACCCTACGGTTTCGACTTTCCCATGGTCACGATCAAAGACATGGTCAAGGCCCAGAAATACCTCATCGAACACCTGGGCATAAAAAAAATCATGTCCATGCTGGGCGGTTCGGTCGGCGGCATGCAGGTGCTCCGCTGGTGCGCGGATTATCCAGAGATGGTGCGATCGGCCATCCCCATTGCCACGACGACCCGCCACTCGGCCCAGGCCATCGCCTTTAACGAGGTGGCACGCCAGGCGATCATGTCCGATCCCAACTGGAAGGGCGGCAGCTACTACGGTGGTCCGGGACCGGACCATGGCCTGGCGGTGGCCAGAATGATCGGCCATGTCACCTACCTGTCGGATGAATCAATGCGCAGCAAGTTCGGCCGAAAACTGCAAAACAGAACCGCCTTTTCCTACGATTTCAATGGTGATTTTGAAGTTGAGAGCTACCTGCGATACCAGGGGGCCAAATTTGTTGCCCGTTTTGATGCCAATTCACTGCTCTACATTACAAAGGCCGGTGATTATTTCGACCTGGAGCGGGGAGACGGCAACCTGCTGGTTAACGACAACCTTTCCCATATCCGTTTCCTGGTTATTTCCTTCAGCTCGGACTGGCTCTACCCGACCTATCAGTCAAAGGCTATCGTTTCGACGCTGAAAAAAAGCGGCAGCGATGTCAGTTTCTGTGAAATCGACGCGCGCTGGGGCCATGATGCCTTTCTCATGCCCAACGAGCAGATGGACAAACTCATTGGCGGTTTTCTCGACAGGATAAGCCATGAATGCTGAAACCGAACTGCTTGAAAACACCCGTTTCGACCTTCAGGTCATTGCCTCCTGGATCAGCCCCGGGTCACGGGTGCTTGATCTTGGCTGCGGCAATGGCGATCTTCTTTACTATCTCCAGCGGGAGAAACAGGTGCACGGCACCGGCATCGAGCTGTCGGAAAGTAAAGTTGCCAGGTGCATCGAACGGGGGCTAACCGTTCTGCAAGGTGATTTTCAGGAGGAAGTGCATGACTATCCGGATCTCAGTTTTGATTTTGTCATTCTCAGCCAGACTCTCCAGCAGATAATGGAACCCAAAAAGCTCATACCGGAACTGCTTCGAGTGGGCAGAAGAGTCATCGTCAGTTTTCCCAACTTCGGCCACTGGCTTGTCCGTGCCCAGGTCCTTTTTACCGGTCATGCCCCGGTCACCGACCAGCTGCCGTATGAATGGTATGACACTCCCAATATCCGGGTTATTACGATCAAGGATTTCAAACGATTCCTCAGGATGGCCGGTATCCGTCTCGCCCGGGAGGTGGCCATCAATACCCATCATCATGACCGAGAAGGACATATTGTCACCTATCTGACCAATCTCCGGGCAACATACGGCATCATGATGCTCGAACTGCCGGGCTGAAGACTTTGCCACAGGTGCGAACATGAAAAAACTGAAAATCATGAAAAAAAAAGAAGTTGTCCCCGGTGAATGCAGCACCGATTTCCAGCCGGCGAAAGGCCTTTTCAGCCCGGTGCCGCCCATTGTCCGGCAGCTCACCAGGGGATTTGCCTCAAAAAAATGGTCAAGCCATAATGAACCGGTTCCCATCCCGTCCAAAAACGAAATTGAAAAGCTTGTCCTGCAGGCTCAGCAAATCCTCTTTCCGGGGTATTTCACCGGCATGATCCTCAGCGCGGAAAGCCTTGAGTACTATCTGGGCCAGACCCTGACCACTTTTTATGAAAATCTGACCCGGCAGATCAGTTCGGCCATCCGCCACGACTGTTTCCGTCACAACAAGGCATGTACAAAATGCGGGGAGCGGTCCTACGAAATTGCTGCCTCCTTTATCAAAACCCTCCCTGAAATCAAGGAGTTGCTTGAGCTGGATATCGAAGCAACCCTGCAGGGAGATCCTGCCGCCGAAAACGGTGATGAGGTCATTTTCAGTTATCCCGGTTTTTTTGCCATCATGGTTTACCGCCTTGCCCATCGGCTTGTCGAACTGGGCGTGCCGATCATCCCCCGCATCATGAGCGAGTATGCCTACAGCCGTACCTCCATCGACATTCATCCCGGAGCGGAAATCGGCTGCAGTTTTTTCATCGATCATGGGGCCGGTGTGGTTATCGGCGCAACCTCGGATATCGGCAGCCGGGTCAGGATCTACCAGGGCGTAACCCTGGGCGCGCTTTCGCTGCCGCGCAATGCCGCGGAAAAATTGCGCAATACCAAACGCCATCCGACCATTGAGGATGACGTCATCATCTACGCCAATGCCACCATTCTCGGAGGTAAAACAACCATCGGCGCCCGTTCAATTGTCGGCGGCAATGTCTGGCTTACCGAAAGCGTTGGCCCTGATACCAAAGTGCTGCTCAAGCAGCCCGAACTTATTTACCTGGGGAATGAGGAGAAACAGAGGACAAATGAAAAAAGTAATAAATGACACAACACTTTCCATTGGTGAAACACCGCTTATTCGTTTGCGATCGCTGAGCGATGAACTCGGCATTGACCTGCTGGGCAAAATGGAATCCGCCAACCCGCTGGGCAGTGTTAAGGACAGAATCGCCGTGGCCATGGTCGATGCCGCGGAAAGAGACGGACTGATCAAGGACTCGACCACCATCATTGAACCGACCAGCGGCAATACCGGGATCGGACTTGCCTTTGTTTCGGCCACCAGGGGATACAAGCTGATCCTGACCATGCCCGAAACCATGAGTATTGAACGACGGCAGCTGCTCAGGCATTTCGGGGCGGAACTGGTCCTGACCGAGGGAAAACTCGGCATGAAAGGAGCCATTGCCAGGGCCGAGGAGCTCATTGCCTCAATACCCGACTCCTGGATGCCCAGCCAGTTCACCAATCCGGCCAATCCGGAAATCCACCGGACAACGACCGGTCCGGAGATCTGGGAACAGGCCGACGGTCGGATCGATATCCTGATCTCGGGAGTGGGAACCGGCGGCACCATCACCGGCGCCGGTCAATTTCTCAAGGAACAGAACCCCGGTCTGCACGTTGTGGCTGTGGAGCCAGCGGCATCTCCGGTTCTGTCCGGCGGCAGCCCCGGACCTCACAAGATCCAGGGAATCGGCGCCGGATTTGTTCCCCAGGTCCTCGACCGGTCCATCATCGACGAGGTCGTCCAGGTCACCAATGAAGAAGCTTTTGAAAACGGGCGGCTGACAGCCCGACGGGAAGGAATCCTCTGCGGTATCTCCTCCGGAGCCGCCGTATCCGCGGCGCGAAAGATCGGATTACGCCCGGAAAACAAAAACAAGCGTGTTGTGGTTATCCTCCCGGACACGGGTGAACGGTACCTGAGCACCGATCTCATGGAAAAATGAATCCGTGTATCACGCAAACGGACGCCATTGAGGAAAATACAATGGAATACGACGACAAACTCTTTTACCGGAAATGTGAATATGCGAGACCGGGAACGACGTCAGTCCCAGCGCTATAAGCTGCATTACCCGATCATTGTGAGTTCAATCCGCGGGATCGGAAATCCTGACGGCTACCACTACGGTGAAATACTTGATGCTGGCAGATACGGTGTTCGTCTGCGTCTGGAAAATTTCGGCGATGTCGCCATAGGAACCAATTTACAGCTGGTCTGCCAACCGGCATCGGGTCATGAACCCAACAACAAATGCCTGCCGATAGCAATTCAGGGAAGAGTCGTCTGGCTGGACAGGCAGGGAAAAGAGTTTGCGCTGCGTTATACCAACTAAGAACCGGAGACAATTGTTCCGTTCTTTCAATCCTCTGCGGTTCCATGGCTTTTGAACCTGCTGCCGCACACTGCTACGCATCATCTTCATCCAGCACCATAAAACCGATTTCACTGGCGCCGCTTTCCAGATCCCTGATAAACTCCTTCCACCTTTCCGGAGGATTCTCGATCTGAAAACCTATGGTCTTGTACATACCCCGGCTGGTTTCTTCGACCCAGCGGGGCTTTAAGACTATATTGAAATCCCCGGTGGGGCTGTGGATGACGGCCTTGCACTGCTGTACCGTTTCGTCAAAATCCAGGGGAACCTGGCCAACCCGAAGTCCTGCGCCCGACAAATCTTCAACGATACCCAGAAAAGATGATTTCCCGTCTGAAATAAACGACATCAGCCCCAGGGTCTTGTGCCGTTCACTCTGCCTGTTGTTTTTGCTCATTAACAGTTATTTTCGATGCCGACCCGCATCGCACGTGTTCTCCCTTTTCAAGGATCCACTGCTCAAGGATGGTGCTTGGCCTGGTGAATATTGCCGGAAATTCACACTATGCAGTGATCAAAACAACCTCATAATTTCATAATTGTATTTTCCCTTCTTTTCACATTATTGTCAAGTTATGAAAATACAGCCATTAATTGTTCTTTTAGCACAGTATTACACTTCATGCATCTCCGCTAACCCTGCACATTTCAGAGACAGGGCAGGAAATCATGCAGGCGTTGTTCATATTGACTACTATTGGGACAGAGGCATTCCGGGGTGAAAACCAGGAAAGAAAAACCGGGCAGGAAAAGATTGCAGATAAATGAAGAAGTTTTTCTACTTCTGTACTTGTACTCAAACTTCTTGTTCAGCTAACAATACATGGTACGGGCCATTCTCGCTGGTGACGTTTTCCACGAATTTTTTCCATGATTCCGACGGTTCCTTGATCTGAAAACCGATCACCTTGTACATGCCGCGATTGGTTGCCCGGGCCCAGCGCGGAAAGAGCAGGACTTTCAAGTCAGTGCCAGGCCCTTTCACCACTGTAAAGCATTGATCCACCGTATCATCGAAAACAGCAGGAACCTGAGACAGGCAAACACCAGTAGTTGAAATATCCTCCACTACACCCAGATATGCCGCCTTGCCGTCGGAAACGGTTGACATCAAACCCATGGTCACATGTCTTTCACTGGATCGTCTTCTGGCTTCCATTGCAGGCTCCCCGTAAAGAATCTTTCTCTTCGCAGAGAAAATACACATTCCTCTATCTAATTATCTGTCCTGCCTGGAAAGATGTCAAGCTGTATCAGGAAAATTTCCCCTGAATTCATCCTGATAAAATCCTAACATCTCGATTTAATTACGCTATGCAATACACCAATATTATTCAGCTGAAAGCGCCTGATCCAGGTCGGAAAGAATATCATCAATATGTTCAATGCCAACTGACAGGCGGACAAAATCAGGGGTAACACCGGCCGAAACCTGTTCTTCAGGCGTTAACTGCGAGTGGGTGGTGGATGCCGGATGGATGGCCAGACTCCGGGCATCACCAATATTTGCCAGATGGCTGAACAACTTGAGATTATTGATAAAGCGCTTCCCGGCTTCCAGACCTCCCCTGATGCCGAAACCGACCAGCGCCCCATACCCTTTCCCCAGGTATTTGCGGGCCAGTTCGTGGGTCGAATGACTTTCAAGGCCTGGATAAAGCACCCAGTCAACTTTTGGGTGGTCCTGGAGATATCTGGCCACCGCCAGAGCATTCTCGCTGTGCCTTTCCATGCGCAAAGGAAGCGTTTCAATACCCTGGAGAATAAGAAAGCTGTTGAATGGTGATAAACAGGCGCCGGTATCGCGAAGAAGTATTGTCCTGGCCCGGATAATGTATGCGGCCTTGCCGACCGCATCGGCCCAGACAACGCCGCCGTAGGAAGCGTCCGGCTCGGTAAACATGGGGAAACGGTCCGATGCCTTCCAGTCAAAATTCCCTGAATCCACGATAACCCCGCCCACGGAATTGCCGTGCCCGCCGCAGAATTTGGTCAGCGAGTGTACAACCACGTCAGCGCCGAAGTCAAACGGCCGGCAGAGAAAGGGGGTCGGCACGGTATTGTCAACAATAACCGGAACACCGGCCTCATGGGCCTTTGCCGCTATTTTCTCAAAATCAGGCACATTAAGCCCCGGGTTGCCGATGGTTTCAATAAACACGCATTTTGTCCGGTCGGTAATTGCCCCGGCAAAATCTTCGGGCTGGCTGTCCCTGACAAAGGTGGTGGTGATGCCATACCTGGGCAGGGTATGATGAAACAGGTTATAGGTGCCCCCATACAGGCTGGATGAGGAAACAACATGATCACCCTGTTCACAGATGTTGAGAATGGCATAGGTGATGGCGGCAGATCCCGAGCTCGTGGCCAGGGCGCCGACACCACCCTCAAGTTGAGCCATCCGCCGTTCCAACACATCGGTGGTCGGATTCATAATCCGGGTGTAGATATTGCCCGTGGCATCCGGGGAAAAATCCTCGGGCCGCAGCCCCTCGGTATCAAGGTTGAGCCGGGGGGCCCAAACTTCCGGTTTCAAGCTGAACAGGCTTGCGGCATCATCGGTGTCGGCAAACACATAGCTGGTGGTCTGGTAGATGGGTACCGCCCGACTGCGGGTTGCCGAATCAGGAACATGCCCTCCGTGCAGGACTATGGTTTCTGCTTGCAGATGTTTCATCAGTTTCCTCTCTTTTAAAATAAACTTGCCCTGGCTGTCGGTTATCCTTAACAAACCCTGGAATCAAATTGTATCCGTCCCCATGGCAGGAGCAGGAATTTTTACCACAACGTGGTGCTATATTCAAGAAAAAACATCCCTGCTCCAAAAGCAGAAAAGTGATTACCATTCTTGTTTGACAGAACGCAGCTACTTCATTATACATTCCTCAATGCCTGTATCCACTATAATAATCTTCTTTCCCCGTATTCATGACATTACTGCTCACCTGCCAGAATATACGCAAGGCCATTGGTCCGCGAACACTGTTTGACTCGCTCTCATTTACCGTGAACAGGGGGGACCGCCTGGCGCTCATCGGCGCCAACGGCTCAGGCAAAACAACCCTGCTCCGCATCCTCGCCGGCCTTGATTCACCTGACCAGGGTAAAATTTCTCTTGCTCAGGATGTCCTCCTCGGCTATCTGCCCCAGCAGGAAAATCTTGATGAGCACGCTTCTGCCGCCGAGGTTCTTTTTGCCGCCCTCCACAGCGAACACCTGGATGAGGCGGAACGGCACAACCAGGTCAATGCCATGCTGAGTCGAGCGGAATTCGACAATTTCGACGTGCCGGTTTCCACCCTGTCGGGGGGATGGCGCAAACGGCTGGCCATCTGCCGGTCGCTTCTGCTGCGGCCGGACCTGCTGATCATGGACGAGCCCACCAACCACCTTGACCTGGAGGGAATCGTCTGGCTGGAAAAGCTTTTGAACAACGCCTTTCCCGGCTGCCCATCCACCTTTATCATGGTCAGCCACGACCGTTTTTTTCTTGAAAACCTGGCCACCAGGGTCATTGAAATCTCCCCCTCTTATCCGGAAGGAAATTTCCAGGTTGACGGCAATTACTCCACCTTTCTCCAGCGCAAGGAACAGTTTCTGGACCAGCAGCAGGATCTTGAATCAAGATTGACAAACCGGGTCCGCCGCGAAACGGAATGGCTGCACCGGGGCCCGAAAGCAAGAGCAACCAAGGCCCGCTACCGGATCGATGAAGCGCATCGACTCAAAGAAGAACTTGGCCGGTTGAAAACCCGTAACAGGCTCCGCACTGATATTGCTATTGATTTTGATGCCACCGGCAGAAAAACCAAAAAGCTGATGACCGCCAAGGGGCTGTCCAAATCCTATGATGGCAAAACTCTTTTCGCAGACCTGGATATCATCCTGTCACCGGGAAAACGGATCGGCCTGCTGGGCAAAAACGGCAGCGGCAAATCAACCCTGATGCAGATCCTTGCCGCGGCCGGCAGAACAGACGGGCTGCAGCCGGATACGGGTTCCATCAGGACTGCCGATGGGGTCAGGATCCTTTATTTCGCGCAGGACAGAAGTCGGCTTGTTCAGGAACATACCCTGAGGCAGGCGTTGTCACCTGAGGGTGATTCGGTGATGTACCGGGACCGTTCACTGCATGTCGTCACCTGGGCCCAGAAATTCCTTTTCAGGGCTGATCAGCTTGACACCCCGGTGGGCAACCTGTCCGGCGGAGAGCAGGCCAGGATCCTCATCGCAGACCTCATGCGCCGTCCTGCCGATATTCTCCTGCTCGACGAACCCACCAATGACCTGGACATACCTTCGATCCAGGTCCTGGAAGAAAGTCTTCTTGATTTTCCCGGGGCCATTGTCCTGGTTACCCATGACCGTTATCTGCTGAACCGGATATGCGATCTTGTTCTCGGCTTTGACGGACAGGGGAACGTCACGGCATTTGCCGATTATCAACAGTGGCAGGATTCGCTTGATCAGCAGATGAAAAAAAGTAGCAGGATCTCTGAAACTCCCCGACCGAAACAAATCAGGGAAAAAGCCGGGCGGCTCTCCTACCTTGATCAGCGTGAATATGACGGCATGGAAGAAATGATCCTGGCGGCGGAAAAAGAAGAACAGGAACTTCTCATGACCATGGACGATCCGGAAAATGTTTCTGACCCGCAATTATTGCAGGAGTCCTGGAAGAATCTTGAAAAGGTGCAGGAAAAAATCAAACAGCTCTATGCTCGATGGGCAGAGCTGGAAACAAAAAAAAACAGCGGCAGCTGACCCCGGCAGGGGCAGTGGAGTTTGCTATTCCCTGAGTCGAATCTGGATGGTACCGTCAACCACCCGGATGCCCTCGACCCCGTCGGCAAAGGATTTCCATCCGCTCTCCCCGGCACCGAATTCCTTGACCAGGTCAATGTTCTTCATCCCACCAAGCCAGGCATTGGGGAGGGGTACTCCCATCAGGCTGACCCCCTTCAGCTTGACCACAGGACGCCCCTCCCGGTAGGCAATCTCGACTCCGGCCCTGACCCTGAGGATCTTGCCGCCCAGCATGGGGAAGTCAGGATCCATGGGCACCAGAATGCGCGCGCTGACCAAGTCGTCACCAAGATCTATGGCCACCTTGTCGGCAAGGTCGGTATTGGTGGCAATGATGGCATTCACCTCCCGTTCAGTAAAATGTATTTCCCGGCTGGCGCCTTCTTCGCTATAGGGCTGCGGCCGCAGGCGGCCGTCCGCAGTATAATCACCCGGCGGTTCGGCCGGCCTGGCCGCTGGCAACCGGCGGTCCTCTGCAGGTGGCTGGATGTCCAGTCTGTCCAGCTTCGCTTCCAACTGTTGCTGTTCGGCCGGAGTCAGAACAACCGGTTCAAAGGGGCTGGGAAAAAAAAAGGCCCGTATTGCCAGCAGGGTGACGACAACAGTTATAATCACCACTCCAATGACAATACCGAAAACCTGCAGACCGGAAAATCCTTTTTTCCTTTCTTTTTGTCCTTCTCTTTGATTATTCTCCACAACAGCCTCCTGTATCCTGAATTTGCAGTAATTATACCCATCCAGGGCCGAGAAGTCTTAAAAAATATCGGAGGAGAACTTTTCCATAACAACAGGCATTGTACATAGCAATACAAAACATTTACTTAAACTATAACAACATGAATGGATATCTTGTTTTTATTCTCGCCGTCATCCTGACCGGCTTTTGCCTGGAAGTCCTTGTCGCCCTCCTCAACCTCCGAGCTTTACAGCCTGTTCTTCCTCAAGAATTTGCCGATGTATTCGACAAGGAAAAATACGCTCAATCACAAGAGTACACCCAGGCTACAACTCGTTTCGGACTTCTGCAGAATTTTATCATGACCCCGGTCACCATCCTTTTTATTCTGCTGGGCGGTTTTAACTGGGTGGACAGTCTTGCCCGTTCGTTTGGCCAGGGCCCCATCATCACCGGCCTGATTTTCACCGGTCTGCTGATGTTTCTTTCCGGCCTTGGCGGCCTGCCGTTTTCCATATATATGACATTTGTCATTGAAGAACGGTTCGGATTCAACAAGACAACGGTCAGAACGTTTATCCTGGATATGTTCAAATCAATCCTCCTCGGAGTACTCATCGGCGGCCCGATCCTGGCGCTGGTACTCTGGTTTTTTGAGGCCGGAGGAGAACTTGCCTGGCTTTACTGCTGGCTCATCGTTGTCGGATTTATGTTTATCATGCAGTTTCTCGCGCCCATTGCCATCATGCCGCTGTTCAATAAATTTACCCCGCTTGAAGAAGGAGAACTGAAGGACACCATTACGGATTATGCCGGAAAACAAGGTTTTAAAATGAAAGGCATCTACACCATGGACGGTTCGAAACGCTCCACCAAACTCAATGCATTTTTCACCGGCTTTGGCAAATTTCGCAGAATCGTCTTCTTTGATACGCTCATGGAAAAGCTCTCGACCCATGAGATTGTTGCCGTGCTGGCCCATGAAATGGGACATTACAAAAAAAAGCATATCTTCAAGATGATGGCGGCATCCATCCTCCAGATGGGCATCATGTTCTATATTCTTTCGCTGTTTATCAACAACAAAGGACTGTTTGCTGCTTTCGGCATGGAGCACCTGTCGATCTATGCCAGCCTTATCTTCTTTGGCTTTCTCTACTCCCCCATATCCATGATCCTGGGTATCGTTGCCAACATCATCTCCCGGCGGCACGAATATGAGGCCGATGCCTTTGCCGCCTCGACCACCTCCAGGCCGCAAGACCTCGCCAGTGGATTAAAAATGCTCAGTGCTGCAAACCTGAGCAATCTCACCCCCCACCCGCTCCATGTCTTCTTGAACTACAGCCATCCGCCGGTACTGGCCAGGATCAAGGCTTTACAAAACAAAACATAAAAAACCCCCCGCAGAAATTCTCTGGGGGGGGTGAGCACCTTGTCCACTTTGCGGCAAGCAGCTGACTAGTAATTTTTCATGTAATTATCGATTTCCCAATCGGTTACCGCAGTCCGATAAGAATCCCATTCCTGGACTTTCCCTTCAATATACTTTTCAAAAATATGTTGACCCAGTGTATCCCTGGCAATGGGGTTCTCCTTGAGCGCGATTATGGCTTCTTCCAGGTTGGCAGGGAGACTGTCAATACCGGCGGCATCTTTCTCGGCCGGAGTCATCTTGAAGATGTCCACGTCCACTGACGCGGGCGCCTCAAGCTTGTTCTTGACGCCGTCGAGACCTGAATTGAGCATCATCGCCAGGGCCAGGTAAGGGTTGCAGGTGGGATCCGGACAGCGAACCTCGGTCCGGGTTCCGAGACCACGGGAGGCGGGTATACGGATAAGCGCCGAGCGGTTGGACGCCGACCAGGCGACATAGACCGGCGCCTCGTACCCGGGAACAAGACGTTTATAGGAGTTGACCAGCGGATTGGTGACGGCAGCAAACCCGCGAGCGTTTTTGGCAATACCGGCAATATAGTGATATGCAATTTCGCTGAGTTTAAGCGGTCCGTTCTCATCAAAAAATGCGTTGGTGCCGTCCAGGTTGAAGAGCGACTGGTTGGTGTGCATGCCGGAACCATTGATGCCAAAAACCGGCTTGGGTATGAAGGTCGCATGAAATCCATGCTGGGCAGCGATGGAACGGACAACCCACTTAAAGGTGACGGTGTTGTCGGCCGCGGTCAGGGCATCAGCATACTTGAAGTTAATCTCATGCTGCCCCTCGGCAACTTCATGATGCGACGCTTCGATCTCAAAGCCCATGGCCTCAAGCGTTTCAATAATCTCGCGGCGGCAGTTGATGCCGGTGTCATCCGGATCGACATCAAAGTATCCGGCAACGTCATTGGTTTCGATTTTCGGATTACCTTTTTCATCTTTCTGAAAGAGAAAGAATTCGCACTCAGTGCCGACGTTCATGGTATAACCGAGCTCCTTGGCCTCGGCCAGGACACGCTGCAGGTTGACACGGGGACATCCGGCAAAGGGCGTGCCATCTGATTTGTACACATCACAGATGATGCGGGCAGCGTTGACACCGTTCCTTTCCCTCCAGGGCAGGACAACAAAGGTGTTGTAATCCGGCTTCAGGTACATGTCCGACTCATTGATGCGGACAAAACCGTCAATGGACGATCCGTCAAACATCATCTGGCCATCCAGAGCCTTTTCAATCTGGCTGCGGGGAATAGCGATATTCTTCATAAAGCCGAAGATATCGACAAACTGCAGACGGAAAAAGTTAACATTTTTCTCTTCAATGATTTTCATTATCTCATCGCGTGTCATGGTCAAACTCCTTTTATTGAACAATTGTAAAATTTGCCGGTTTTTCCAGCAGTCACTCCTTTCCTTCATTTAATTCCCGACGTGAACCTTTCACGCAGGAACTGATTCCTCCATCATAATGCAGCGCAGAAGCGCCTCCCGCACCCTGTCAATCCGAGACTGCTCTTCCAGCTTACGGCCATCCCTGAGCGACACGTAAAACACATCTATAAGTTGTTCAACTTCCGTGGCGATTCGCGCCCGGTGGATATCCAGCCCGAAATCAGCAATGGTCTGGGCCAGATGATAAAGGGTGGCCGGAGCATCCCCCGCATACACCTCTATCACCGTAAAGCGCCGGGAAGTCGTATTATCAATAATCACCTCCTGTTGAAGTTGCTGTACCTGTTTTTTCGGCCCTGATTCTGCCGCGAACACTTTCCGCCGCAGCTGACTTCCTACATCGAGCCGGTAATTAACGGCCAGATTTATATCTCTTTCCAGGCCATCCCAGTCCTGCTCACTGAAATCGATCCCGGCAACGGGAAAAATATTGAGCACATCCACCGCCGTCTGATCCGGCCAGGTAAATATATGGGCGCCAAGCACTCTGAGGTTATGCAAAGCCAGTATTCCACACAACTTGGCCAGCAGACCGGATCGATCCCTGCTCATGACCAGGAGCGACCAGTAGCCCTGACGCTCAGCGGGAAAAAGCAGCACCTTCTGCTGCAGCATCCCGGCCTTGTCCCGGTGGATCTGCAGATGACCGGCTACTGTTTCCGGGGTGAAACTCATGAGATAATCATCAGGAAGATCGTCGATGGCTATTCGCGTACCCGTGCCCCCAACAATCTGTCCAACCTGTGCCTTGAGCCACTGAACCCCCTGCTCCTCACCTTCCGCCACCAGCGACGGTAACCGTTCAACCGTGCATGCCGCTTCAAGGCAGGACTTGATCCGCAGGTAAAAATCGGCAATGAGCGAGGCCTTCCAGCTGCTCCAGGCCGAAGGCCCTGTGGCCTTTGAATCGGCCACGGTGAGAAGGTAAAGCATGGTCAGACGGTCTATATCGCCTATCAGGGCCCCACTCTGCCTGATGAATTCAGGATCTTCCAAATCTCGCCGCATGGCGTTTTCAGGCAGAAACAGATGATAGCGGATCAAAAACGCCAGGCTGTCCTGCTCCCCTTTGTCCAGGCCCATGCGGGCAGCCAGGGCTGTCACCATTTCCGCTCCCAGCTCCGAATGGTCCATGTTGCGTCCTTTGCCGATATCATGCAGCAGGGCAGCCAGATAGAGCAAATGCGGCGATTGCAGACCATGGAAAAGCTCCTGTTCGCTCTTTCTCAGTTTTGCCAGTTCACTGACTGCCTGCAGCTGATGGCGGTCAACGGTATAAATATGATACAGGTCATGCTGCGCAAGAGATTCAACATTGGAAAATTCCGGCAGATATGCGGTAAGAAGCCCGGTCTCAAGCATTGCTTCCAGCACCGGCATCGGTTCGGGTGTTTCGGTGAGCAGTTCGAGAAAGGCCTTTGCCACCCTTTTTGATGTACGGAACTTATCGTCCACCAGATGGAGATGACCGGTGATGATTTTTCTGGTCCGATGATGAAGGCGCATCCCCGGCTTTCCGGACTGGAGGAAAAACCGCATGAGCAGGTAAGGACGCTTGCGCAGTTCATCAGCATGCCCTCCCAAACGCACCGACCCGTCGCGCGCCACAATATCCCTTTCAAGCTGCTTCTCATGCCCCGGGCTGCTCGCAAAGCCCACCACCTCGCATACATGTTCGAAAAACAGATCCGTCACCACCGCGATGGTCTGCAGGTGGCTGTATACTTCACGCATGAAGTGCTCAACACCGAGCATGCCGCCTGAATCCCTGTAGCCGAAAGCCGCGGCCATTTCCTCCTGGTATTCAAAAAAAAGCTGATCATTTTTTCTCTTGCTGATGTAATGCAAACGGTTCCTGATCCGTACCAGCATGTTCCATGATTTTTCAAAGGCATGGCTCTCCTGCCGGTCGATAATCCCCGCCTCGGCAATGGCCGCCAGGTCTGACAGACCAAATACAGTTCTGGAAACCCAGAGCATGGCCTGAATATCCCGCAGCCCACCTTTTCCCTCCTTAATATTGGGCTCAAGAAGATAGCTGTGACTACCGAACCTGTCCCGCCGCTCAGCCCGGAACAGCTCCATAACCTCCACGAATTTTTTCCGCCCGCCATCGAGGATTTTTTTCTTGTACCGCTTCAGCAGGCTGTCAAAGAGTTCGCGGGATCCAGCCAGGTACCGGGCATCAAGCAATGATACCTGAAAAATAAAATCTTTTTGGGCAAATCCCACTGCGTCAGCCGGCGTGCGAACGGAATGGCCAACCTCATACCCGCTGTCCCACAGCGGATAAAGGATCGATTCGGTCACGCCCTGCATGTATTTTGCCGCCCACCTGTCGTGGAGGAGAAGGAGGTCGATATCCGAAAACGGGTACAACTCATTGCGCCCGTATCCGCCAAGGGCCACCAGGGCTATTTTACCATTGGCCGCCCGGACTGCTGCAGATCCATCGAAATGCGCGATGATAAATTCATCGGCCAGCCGGGTCAGGCGGCGGAGAAGCTCATGGCCGGAAACTCCTTCCTTCCAGAGCGCTTCCAGGGCCGCGCTTGCCGAATGGAGAGTGACAGACATTAAATAGCCTCCGGTCCCCTCTCGCCGGTGCGGACGCGGACAACGTTTTCAATGGGCATGACAAATATCTTGCCGTCACCGATTTTACCGGTCTTGGCGGCCCCCACAATTGTATTGATCACCTGCTCAACCTGTTCCGAGCCAACAATGATCTCGATCTTCAGTTTGGGCAGAAAATCGATAACATATTCGGCGCCGCGGTAGACCTCGGTATGGCCTTTCTGTCGTCCGTATCCCTTGACTTCCGATACCGTCATCCCCTTGATGCCGATTTCGCTCAGGGCCTCCTTAACATCATCAAGCTTAAAGGGCTTAATAATTGCTTCTATCTTTTTCATGGTGCCTCCTCACTTCGGATAATTCTGACTTAACTGTAGGCCGCCTCGGAATGCTCTGTATAATCAAGTCCCTGCACTTCGTTTTCCTCGCTTACCCGCAATCCCATGGTTGCATGAATCACGTTCAACAGAACCCAGCTTATGCCAAATGCATATGCCGCCACCACCATGACCCCCAGTGCCTGGTAACCCAGTTGAACGGCGCTGCCCGATATCAGCCCGTCAACGCCTCCCGGATTAACGGTTGTCGAGGCAAAAACACCCAGGAGCAGTGTACCTGCCGCCCCGCCCACGCCGTGAATTCCGACCACATCGAGACTGTCATCATACCCGAGCCGCGACTTGGCATTGACCGCCAGATAGCAGACCGCGCCGGCAATGATCCCGATGATGATCGCCGAGTTCGGCCCGACAAACCCGGCAGCCGGGGTAATGGTTGCCAGACCGGCAATGGCGCCGGATGCCGCGCCCAGGGTCGTCGGCTTGCCGATCTTGATCCACTCCATGACGGTCCACATTGCCATGCCGGACATCCCGGCAAGATGGGTGGCCACAAATGCAGTTGCCGCTACACCGTCTGCCGCCAGAGCGCTGCCGCCGTTGAACCCGAACCAGCCGAACCACAGCAGGCCCGTGCCCATCATGGTCATCGGCAGGCTGTGGGGGAGGTAATTCTCCCGGCCAAAGCCTTTCCGCGGGCCAATTACCAGAACAGCAGCCAGGGCAGCGGCGCCGCAGGTGACATGGACAACAAGGCCCCCGGCAAAATCAAGCACGCCGTTGGGGCCAAGCGAAGCCATCCAGCCGCCGCCCCATATCCAGTGGCATACCGGATTATACACCAGGACTGACCACAGGAGACTGAACAGCGCAAACGGAGCAAACCGGACCCGCTCGGCAAAGGCGCCGGTTATAAGCGCCGGGGTAATAACCGCAAACATACACTGATAAATCATGAACACCGTCTGCGGGATGGTGGTCGCGTAAGTCGGACTGGGCTCATTGGTCACCCCTCGCAGGGCAAACCAGGAAAAATCCCCGATAAAACCTCCGACATCCGGGCCGAACGACATGGTATAGCCGATATACACCCACTCAATGGAAATGATCGAGATCATGATAAAACTCTGCATAATGGTGCCCAACACATTCTTGCTCCGCACCATTCCAGCGTAAAAAAGGGCCAGCCCGGGAGTCATCAACAAGACCAGGCCGGCGCCCGCCAGAATAAAAGCTGTATCCGCTGCAGAAATCATACGCCCTCCGATTTGCAATAACTTACATTTTTGTAAAAAACTTAACAAAAGATTAACAAAAACTGTGCAATCCGGCAAGGTGTATTCTTTACCCGGATACCATTTTTTCTCCGGACCGGCACCGCGCCTTATAATGGACGAATCACATCAATTACTTCGCACTGCTGTGGCGGCCGCTCAAACCCTTCCCCGCAACACGATCTGCAATCTCCCGGACGCAGCGCTCATTATGAACGCCCTGCTGTCATTCTTGGATGAAATAACTCAAATATTGTGCCATCTATGGATTTATATTGCAGGAGCCGCCAGGGTGAATGGAACGGCATATACCACTTTTCCCGGTGGCAGGGTGACGCATGCGAGGCCAACCCTCTTCGCAGGCCATCCCAGCAATGCCTGCAGAATTTTTTTATAGAGCCGGGACAGGTTGCCGTGATCCGGCAGGACAGGCAGGGAACAGAAAATAAATTCGCTGATAGTATATTTTTAACGCGGGGGGACAGTGAAAAAGAAATCGGCGCGGGCTGCTCACTCCGGTCGGACAGAGATGATATCGTGCAGGACTTTGCTCAACTGCTCCATATCAAAGGGTTTGGTTACCACCCCGCTGAAACCGTATGCATAATATTCAGCCATGACCGGATCATTGGAGTATCCGCTTGAAACAATCACTTTCGCTCCGGGGTCCATCTGGAGCAGGTTGGCTACAGCCTCCTTGCCGCCCATGCCGCCGGGAATGGTGAGATCCATTATCACGGCATCATACGGAACAGCATTGAGCATGGCTTTCCGATAGAGCTCCATGGCTTCGGCGCCGTCCCTGGCAAAGGACGGCTCATAGCCAAGATGGGTGAGCATTTCTCCGACAATACCCCTGATCTGTTCTTCATCATCCATGACCAGCACACGCCCTGTCCCATGCAGATCCAGGCCTGACAGCTCTATATCCGCTTCCCGGGCCGAAGATCTCCGGGCCGGCAGATAAACAGCGAACGAGGTACCGGCGCCGGGTTTGGACTCAACCATGATGGAGCCCCGGTGCTTGCTCACGATTGAATGACAGATGGTCAGTCCCAGGCCGTTGCCATACTGCTTGGTGGTGAAATAGGGATCAAATATCTTTGCCCGGTCTTTTTTTGATATACCCGGTCCCTGATCGGTAAAAACCATTTTGACATAATCACCGGGCGCCAGGGAGACAGGATCATTCTCCCTGACTACCACATTCTCGGCCTGCACCGTCATGATGCCCCCGGCCGGCATGGACTGCGCCCCATTCAGGATAATATTCTGGATGACCTGGCTGATCTGCCCTTTATCGGCGTTGACCGGCCACAGGCGCTCTTTATAATGATATTCACACTTGACGTTGGAGCCGCTCAAAACGAATCCGGCTGATTCCTCGATCAGCTCCTTGATCGACAACAATTTCTTGACCGGTTCACCGCCCTTGGAAAAGGTGAGCAGCTGCTGCGTCAGATTCTGGGCCCGGACAGAGGCCTTCTTGGCGCTTTCGAGCCAGCCGTGTATTTTGTCACCGGAAGCCACTGTTTTCATGGCCAGGTCGACATAACCTATGATGCCGGTAAGCAGGTTGTTGAAATCATGGGCAATCCCTCCCGCGAGAACCCCGAGTGATTCCAGCTTTTGCCCCTTGAGAAGCTCTTCTTCCATTTTTTTGCGCTCGGTGATGTCGCGGATAAAACAGAAATAATTGCCTTTGTGTTCCATTTCGGCAAAGGTTGCGCTGATTTCTCCGGCCACTATACCGCCGGACTGTGTTTTCAAATTGACCTGGGAGGTCAGTGAACCTGTTTTTCTGACCCGGGCAAGAATATCTTCCCTTTCCGGGAAAAGAGGAAGCTCAATGAGATCAATGAAGCACATGGCGGTAATTTGGTCTTGGGAATATCCGGTCATGCCGCAGAGGGCCGGGTTTGCTTCCGCCACCCTCCCTTCTTCGTCAATCAGGACAAAACCATCGGTTGAAGTCTGGAGGATGGTCTGATTGCGGAGCATATGGGAGAGTATTTTCTGGTTATTCTCCGACAGACTGTGACTCATGTCGTTGAACGATTCCATGAGCTCCCTGAATTCATCCCGCCCCGTATAGGAAGAGGTATATCCCAGCTCTCCCTGACGTATTTTTCTTGTGGCTTTGAGCAGTTCCGACACCGGCCGGGTTATAGTGTTTATCAGGTAAAGGGCGACAATGATAACTATGGCCAGGGAAACTGCCAGGGTAAGGGCCAGCAGCTGCCGGGATCTGCTTACTTTTTCCTGGGCATCGATTGTCCGGCGGCGGAGTGTTTCATTGGCGGCCAGAGCCATTTCCTGGGAACCGGATATGATCATGTCGCCAATATCCGCGGCAACTGCCTGGAGTCTTCCAATGCGCTGTCTGTCTGCGGTGGAGGTGATAAAATAGCTCAGGGCCTCCTTGTACTGTTCGGTAAGGGCCTGCAGATCCAGTATCTCCTGCTCGACTTCTGGCTCGTGATGGCACTCCGTGCATGTATACACCCTGTCCTGGAGCTTCAGGACGTTGTCGACAATAACATCAAGTTCCTTGCCGAACAGGGTTCCGCTGGTATACAGATTTGATTGGACGGTCTGGACATTGATGACCAGTTCCTGACGGATAATCTCAACCTTGTGCAGGGTCAGGAGAGCGTCGAGATTTGCGGTTGTCTTGTTGACTATGTAGAGCGTCAAGGCAATGCCGGACAGAAAAAGCAGAAAGAGTGCCATAAATGATAAGATAATTTTTTTCTTCATCAGTCGGCGCTGCCGTTCAGTATCTTCATCCCCGCATCTGCAGCCATCTCCTCAATAACCGCAAAATCATCCGGATCCGAACGGACAAAACGGCGCGCTGCCAGCTGCTTCAGGACATTGTGACCTTCAATGGTCTGATCCATGTTGAGCAGAGAGGTCCGCAATTTATCGAGCAACTCGGGGGCCAGTTCTCTTTTCAGGCAAAGTGTCACCTCGGGCATCTCCGGCGACGTGGCGATTATGCTCAGCTCATCCAGTATGGAAGAATCCCTGCCCACCAGTTGATTATACACCGTGTTCTTTGCCGATCCGATATCGGCCCGGCCGTCAAGCACTAAGAACACGGCCGAAGCGTGGCTGCCGGAATAATAATGGCGGCTGAAATGGGAATCGAGATCTTCGATGCCATGCTGCCGAAAAAAAGCCCGGGCAAAAACATAGCCTTCGGCTGTTGCCGGATCGACGAAAACCACGCTCTTGCCGCGCATATCCTCAACATTTTTTATACCGCTGTCTTTGCGGACAAAAATATAACCTTGCGAGGTCGAACCCTCATCCAGGTTTACCAGGTTCGCAACCGGTGTCAAGCCAAGCTCCCTGATCGCCAGTGCTGCCGTATAGGAACTGAGCAGCGCACCGTCCAGGCGAAGAGACCTGAAGCGCTGCAGCACCTCACCGTAACGGCTCATGATGGTCAACTTGACCTCCAATCCAAGTTCATCGGAAAGGTAAGCGGCCAGCGCCCGGTATCGCTGCATCTGATCAAAGATGTTGTGTTCCGGCTCAATACCGATCAGCAGCTCCCTGTTTCTGTCTCCGGCCCGGACCTGGGTTGCGACACAGGTATAAATGAGCAGCGCTGCCATGGGCAGCACCAATAGCCGCCGGTAGAATCTCCAGCGCCCGGCATGATCAGGGAATGTCATTTGATAACCCTTGTTGCCTCGATGATCAACTGGATGGGGAAGGTGATTCCCAGCTCTTTTGCTTCAGCAAGATTAAAAATGAGCTCCGTCTCCCGTAACAGCTCCGGCGCAATATTGTCGGCCTGCTCTCCGCCGATGATTTTCGCGGCGATTTCCGCCGCAGCCTCTCCCTGCTGAGCGGGCGGCTGAAACAGGGTTATCAGCATGCCGGTTTCATTGGAGTCGGGAAAGATACCGACGGCCGGAATTCTTTTCTCCCGCAACGATGTCAATATCTCATCGCTCCAGACATGGGCCAGGGAGCTTCCCGTCATATAGACGGCATCGTTTTCGCTGATACCCTTGAGTTTTTTTAAATCGCCGCGGGACCTGATGTCCATCCTGACCGGATTTATATTCTGCTGTTCCGCCAGGCTGACAAGTTCGGTCATCTGGCGGACGGTGTCCTCCTCGGTTGAACTGTACACCACCCGCAGATCCTGTATATCCCTGATCCGCTTGAAATAACGCAGCAGACTTGACAAGGGGATTTTGTAGCCGCAGCCGCTGACCTGGCGACCTTTAAAAGCAGCCGCCTGCGGCTCATACACGCCGGCATAGACCACAGGAATGGAGCTTTTTTCAAACAAGACCGCATGGGTGGCCGGAGCGCCGTAACTGACAATCAGGTCAACATCAAGGGCAATGAGTTTTCGCGCCGCATTGCTCCAGGCAATGGGATCGGGGAACGGCCGCTGGAGGATAAACTGTACTTCCTGGTCGGGTGGCAGCTTTTTTTTCAACCCGTCAACAAAGGCCTGGTGCATGGATCCGTAATAAGGAATGTCCCCGGTCATGATAACCCCGATCAGCACTTTTGCGGCAGACAGGCCGGGAAAGCAGAGGATCAGCAACAGGACGGACAGCAAGCCGCCTGCGATATATTGCCGGAAGACCTTCAACTAAAAATACCTCTTGACGGTGAAGGTGGTGATAAACGCTTCATCATCCTGCTCAACGCCAGCGCCGTCGTTGAACCGGTCCTCAAAAAAATCTGCGGCAAAGCTGACCCCGACCTCCCAGTCCTGCAGGATCTTTTTGGCAAGCCCGACCGTAACCATGGTCTCCGTTGTTTCCATGGCGGAAAAAGAACCCAGTGTGGAAGAATTTCCTGCGATGACATCCCCGGGCAGGTACTCTCCCTCGGCAATAGTATAGCTCAGGTCCGCGGTCAGGGTCAGATCCTTGCGCAGCAGATAATACAGGGACAGAATAAAAGTGTTTGACTCGTCGCTATAGGGAACACCGCGGTCATAATAGGGCAGATCACGCCCGGCCCCCGTGGTGCTCCAGAGAGTGTAGGCCAGGTCCTGCTCTATTTTCCGCCTGTTATAGGCCCAACTGGCCGTCAGGGTTACTTCGGGCGAAAAGAGCAACGACAGGCTGCCGAGAAAACGATCCATGCGCCCGTCTCTCTCTCCGTCTTCCAACAGAACAAGCTCATTACCCTGCAAATACTGCAGCTCCTCCCGCTGCATGAGGCGCAAGCTGTAATCACAAAAAACGGTTATCCAGCCGACCGGAGTATAGGTTGCGTTGAGGCGGATCTTGTTTGAGTGATCCGGTTCGGTATTATAGGAAGGATTGGCGTAAGCCTCGTAATCATAGATGGCCTTCAGCTTCAGCGTATTCAGAGGCCGGGCATGGGCAGTCAGGTTTATCCGATGCACATCCGAGTCTGCCGGCAGAACGATCCAGTCGTCAATATCCGTGCGCTTGCGGTGTTCAAATTCATAATTACCGATCAGGGTCAATTTGTTCAGGGGGCGATATCGCGCCGACAGGGAAAACAAATCCTTTTCTGTGGAGATGGGTGTCCTGACCGGGTAGGTGATCCGGTTCACCAGTCCTGACAGGACAACCTGTTCCGGATTCTCCTTGTCCTTTTCCTGGTGCCTGTATTTGAAAAAAAGGCTGACAACCGGATCGGGTATCCACCTGAGATCCATGGCCGCCTTCCACCCATCTGATTCGGCGCCGCTGTAATTATTCGTGTTTTCAGCATTGCTTAAGGTGGCGGAGGCAACGATTTGTCCGGTAAACGAGGAGTGAAACCTTATGGTATTGCCGGAGGATTCCGTTTCCGGGACCACATTGTGCGGATAGGTGTCGCCCGGCCTGCCAAACACCGTGGAAGAGGGAAAATAATCATAGAGGACGCTTCCTGTGCCGGGATCGAATGTTGACTCGTTGCGGCTGAATTCGACCTCCACCGGTCCCAGGTGGCTGTTCATCCCCAGGGTCAGGTCATTGGATTCCCAGTTAATATCCCTGCTCTCGGAGGTCTTGATCAAATTACCGATACTGCCGGCCAGAAATCGTTGTTCCAGAATCCCCTCCCGCTCCACATATCTGTGCTTTGCGAACACATGCAGGGGGAAATCCGGAGCCTTGGCCCGGAGCAGCAATTCGTTCTTGATGAAATCGACATAATTTTCATCACCGGGGCTTCGATCCTCGAATAGCACCGCCGGAGGATCACCCGGATAAAGATAATTATAATGATCGAGATTATGGTGAATCCCTACGAATACATTTCTGAACAGCAGCAAATCCTTGTAGGCATAGCCGAAATCGGCATAATTATTGTGTTCTCCGAAATATTCCAGGTGCATATGATACCGGTGCGGCAGCGGACAGGCCAGTCCGTCAAGGCCCAGGGCAATGGAAGATTTGCCGTCCTCATACTCGGCGGACCTGCCTGCTGTATCGATATTAACGGCGCGAAAGCCCAGGTAAAAAGAACCCTCCCCTTTATAATGGGGGAGAATTTCGTCATTGTTTTGCGTTATTTCATCACTCCCGGAGCTTTCCTCCAGGTCGGCATCACTGCTTCCGGCCGGCGCTGAAACAGCAAAGCCACACAGGAAGAATACCAGGGTCCAGGTTACAACACGCTTCGGAACGAGATGGTATATCATTGGGTAAACCTCCCCGTTCCTGAAGCGGAAGGAACGTCCGAGCCATGGATTGTCGAATGGCAGTCGGTGCATCTGGTGTAAAACGCCCGGGCGGATTCAGGGGAGATTCTGTCGCCTGCCCGGTTGTTAACGGCATGTCCTTCATGACACTGCAGGCAGAGAAAAGGCTCCCGCGCATTGAGCAGGTTGGTGTTCACCGATCCATGCGCAGTGTGGCAGTTCTGGCAGTCATCCATCACATCGGCATGCTCGTACAGAAAAGGTCCCCGCTTGTCAGGATGACACTGGACGCAGCTTTCCTTGACACTTTCCTCCTTGAGCAGACTGCCGGAAATACCACCGTGGGGATCGTGACAATCAATGCAGAAAACCCGTCCCTCCCTCAAGGGATGATGACTGGTCAGAGAAAACTCAACCTGGGCGGCCTGATGACAGCTGAAGCACAGCTGTCCGGATTTTATCGGCGTGACCTTGAGGTCCGGACTTTGATGGACTTTGTGACAGTCAAAACAGGAAACATCGCTGATGGCATGGGTGCCCGCATTCCAGTTGTGCAGATTAAAGGTGGCGTTGGCCGAGTGGCACTTCAGACAGGTCAGCGACTGCGCAGGGGCAGGAAGATTTTTCAGGTCGATCAGTGTCTTGTAATCACAGGCGGTCTTTATCCCCTGCCGGGCATTTTTTTCAACCAGCTCCCGGGTCAGTCCGCTGATGGCCACACTGCCCGGCCCGTGGCACGACTCGCAATCAACCAGCGGCATGCCAGACTCCTTTTTCAACTGGGCGCCCATGGTGCTTGCATCAAAAAACTCCTTCAACCGGTCATGCTCATGGCATGCGGCCAGGCAGTTCTGCGTGCCGACATAATCGGCATAGAGATTGCCTACGATCATTTTTTCATATTCCTTCTGGGGCAAAAGAGGTCTGGAGCCCTTGAGCCCCTGGCACCCGCCCATCAATACGAGAAGAAATACGAATATGCCTAGGATTGGTATCCGGTAACCTGTATTACACATATTCCTACCCCCCTGCTACTGCAACCCGATCCTGCCTTCGGGGTGTCATGATGCAATAGCTTTCCGGCTGTGAAAACCGGTAAATTTATTAATATTACAGCATGTAATATTAATTTTTTTTACTACTTTTCCACATACCGTGTCAAGGAACCTTATTGGCTTGCTCAATGTCCGGTCATGATATATATCGTTCCGGGAGCCAGGCATGGTTATCTGATTTTGCGATAGGGTAAGACAAGCCCGGACAGTAAAGATCTCGCCCAGGTATTTGCGGTAGGAGCGGAGTTTTTTTCTTCACCGCAGGCAAGGCACTATTTGACAAAGAATATCTTACAATGTAGAGTTAAATCAAGTAGGTGTTTCTTGTTTGAAAACCACTCTCCCCACTCTTGACCAGCTGACAGGAAAAATCATGAGTAATAGTGAACGCAGACGCTATATCAGGCCGGAATCCCTTAATCTTCTTGATTATATCGTCGTTGATGAACAGGGCGTCCAGAGCGAGTACAGCATGGGCCGGACCCTGAATATCAGCATCGGCGGCATCCTGATGGAAACCCATATTAAACTGCAGGCAGGCCAACAGGTGATGATCACCATCGGCCTGGAAGACGAACTGGTGGACGTGATGGGCAGGATAGTCCACTCAACCCTGCACCAAGACGGCATGTACCATAACGGTATAGAATTTTTCCATGCGTCGGTTGAAGACAGAAGGGTCATCAATAGGTACGTCGAAGCCTTCCACAGCCAATATCCTGAAGCGTCAGAAAAAAAAAAACAGGCCCTGAAATTTCTTGAGAAGAATCAGTAAACAACCTGCCTTCCATTCCAGCAAAATTCATTTTCTCCGGGAGTGAGTCTAACCACTTTCTTATTCCCGGCGCCCATAATCATCATCAAAACGTACGATATCGTCTTCCCCGAGATAACTTCCTATCTGCACTTCGATGAGCTCCAGCGGGATGGTTCCGGGATTTTCCAGGCGGTGCCTGGTCCCGGCAGTAATATACGTTGACTCATTCTCGTCGAGCAACACAACTTTATCACCGTTGGTCACCCTGGCCATGCCGGACACCACAATCCAGTGCTCGTGCCGGTGATGATGCATCTGCAGGGAAAGTTTTGCCTTTGAGTTAACGGTGATCCGTTTGATCTGAAAGCGCTCGCGCATTTCCAGGGTGGTGTAACTGCCCCAGGGACGATAAACCGTTCGATGGATCTGGAACTCATTACGCCCTTGTTTTTTTAATTTTTCAACGATTTTTTTCACATCCTGGGCGCGGGAGACCGGAGCCACCAGAACGGCATCCGCCGTTTCCACGACCATGGTATCGCGCAGGCCGACCGCGGCCACCAGCGTATCTCCGGCCCGGATCAACGAATTCTCGACATCCTCCATGATAACGTCCCCGGAGAGCACATTACCATGTTCGTCTTTTTCCGACAGCTCCCAGAGAGCGCGCCATGACCCGATATCACTCCAGCCGATATCGGCTTTAACCACGGCCGCCTTGTCGGTCTTCTCCATCAGGACGTAATCAATGGAATCATCCGGGCAGCGCTCCATGGCCTCCCGGTCAAACCGGAAGAAAATTCCGTCCCGGGTTCCCCTTTGCACCGACTCGTCCATGCTCTCGACAATGGACGGATTGTGCTGTCGCAGCTCGGCAAGAAGCATTTTAGAGGGGAAAGCAAACATACCGCTGTTCCAGAAATATTCTCCGCTGGCAACGTATTTCTCCGCCGTCTGCAGATCAGGTTTTTCAACAAACGATCTGACCCGGCTCCCTTCACCCCGGGCAATGTAACCGTATCCGGTTTCCGGATGTTCCGGCACAATGCCAAAAGTGGTCAGACTGCCTTTTTCAGCCAGCTTAACCGCTTCCTTAACCGCTGCCGCAAAGGCTTCGGTGGCGGTTATCAGATGGTCGGCAGGAAGAACGAGCAGCACCGCGTTATCGTCCAAGTGGCGCTGCGCATACAGGGCGGCCCCGCAGATAGCAGCCGCGGTATTGCGGCCGACCGGCTCCAGCAGCAGGTGGTACTCGGGAAATATTCCCAGTTCATCGATCTGGGTCTTGGTGAGAAAGCGGTGCTCCTCACCAACCACCACGATGGGCGGCAGGGTGTCTGACAGCTCCCTCACCCTTTCAAGGGTTGTCTGCAAAAGAGAGCGGCTGCCGATCAGGTTGATCAGCTGCTTGGGATACAGTTCCCGCGAGAGCGGCCATAACCGGGATCCTGTTCCCCCGGCTAGAATGACTGGTTGGATAGACACTGTTTCACCTCGGTAAAATCCATATTCGGTTTAACGTTTATTCACTGCCCCGGATCAGATGCACAAGTTCCGCGGTTTGCTGTTCCAGGAGTTTCCGGTCCCCTCTGGTTTCGACATTGAGGCGCAGCACCGGTTCGGTATTTGATTTGCGCAGATTAAAACGATATTGCGGAAAGGCAATGCTCAGCCCGTCGGTAAAATCCATCTCTCCGTCACCATATCTTTTCCGGATCTCTGCAATAACCATATCCGGATCGGCAACCCGCGAATTGATCTCGCCGCTGACGGGAAAGGCCTTCATCCGATCGCCGACCATATTGCCAAGGGTTCGACCGGAATCACTGATCAGCTGCGCCACAAGCAGCCAGGGGACCATGCCGGAGTCACAATACCCGAAATGCCGGAAATAATGATGGGCCGACATTTCTCCGCCGTACACGGCATCGATCTCTCGCATTTTTTCCTTGATAAAGGCGTGGCCGGTACGGGTCATGATCGGGATGCCGCCGGATGCCGTGACAATCTCCCGGGTGTTCCAGATCAGGCGCGGATCATGGAGGATGGAGGCCCCGGGATACTGTTTGAGTATAGCCTCGGCAAGGAGGCCGACAATATAATACCCCTCGATGAAGCGACCGTTTTCATCATAGAGGAAGCACCGGTCAAAATCGCCATCCCAGGCAATACCCATATCGGCGCCGTGCTCCTGGACCGCCCTGGCTGTCGCTTCCCTTTTCTCTGGGAGCAGGGGATTGGGCACCCCGTTGGGAAAACGGCCATCGGGTTCATGGTGCATTTTTATGAAGGTAAAAGGCAGGTGGCGCTCCAGCTGGTCGATCACCGGGCCGGCACAGCCGTTGCCGGCATTGACTACAAGTTTCAGCGGAGCGAAATGTTCGGGCTGGACGAACGACAGCAGGTAGCGTATGTAGTCCTCCTTGCCGATAATTGATTCGATTTCTCCCGGGACAATATCAGTCCGCCCCGTCATTTTCTCCCGGCACCACTCATCAGAGCCGGCTTTGTCGGCTATCTGACGCAGGCCGGTATCGCTGCTCACCGGGCGGGCTCCCCGCTGCACCAGCTTCATCCCGTTATATTCGGCCGGATTGTGGCTGGCCGTTACCATGATGCCGCCGTCCACCCCGGCAGCCTCGCCGCTGAAAACAGCATAATACACCTCTTCGGTGCCGGCCAGGCCGATATCCAGGACATCAACGCCCCCGGCTGTCAGGGTATCGGCAAGCGCTGCGGCCAGTTCAGGGCTGGACAGACGCATGTCCCGGCCGATGACCACCCTGGTCAGGCCGAACTGTTCGGCAAAGGCAAGACCGATGCGGCGGGCCACATCCGCATCCAACTCATCCGGCACCCGGCCGCGAACGTCATAGGCGGTAAAACAATCCAGCGGTCTGCTCATTTCAGTGTACCACGGTTAAACTAAACAATTTTGAAACTGGTTGAAAAATAGAGTATATAGAACTTTTCGTACCAAGGTCAACTCAAAAGTCCCGCTCATAAGGAGTTCCGATGAAAGGCATTATACTGGCAGGAGGTTCCGGGACCAGGCTCTACCCCCTGACCCGGACCATCAGCAAACAGCTGATTCCGATCTATGACAAACCCATGATCTATTACCCGATGTCGGCGCTCATGCTGGCCGGCATCAGGGATATCCTTCTGATCTCCACCCCCCATGACCTGCCCCGTTTTTCCGAAATGTTCGGCAACGGATCCGATCTCGGCATCAACATTTCCTATGCCGAGCAGCCCCGTCCGGAGGGCCTTGCCCAGGCCTTTCTCATCGGCAAGGAATTTATCGGCGATGACTCCGTGTGCCTGGTCCTCGGCGACAACATCTTCTTCGGCCATGGATTTGCAGAGGTCGTGCGGCGCTGCAGCCGGCTCACCGAGGGCGGGATTATTTTCGGCTACCTGGTGAAAGATCCGCAACGCTACGGCGTGGTGGAATTTGATCAGCAGAAGAACGTGATCGGTATCGAAGAAAAACCGGCAAAGCCCAAATCCCGCTACGCCGTTCCCGGCCTCTATTTTTACGACAACGAGGTCGTCAGGCTTGCCGAATCCATCAAGCCCTCGGCGCGCGGCGAACTGGAAATAACCGATATCAACAATTCCTATCTCCAACGGGGAAAATTGAAGGTGGAACTGCTTGGCCGCGGTTTCTGCTGGCTCGACACCGGCACCCATGAATCCCTGCAGCAGGCTTCAAACTATGTGCAGACAGTCCAGGAGCGCCAGGGGCTCAAGATCGCCTGTCTTGAGGAAATAGCTTATCGTCTGGGCTATATCGACCGCGAACAGGTCGAACGGCTTGCCACCTCCATGCTGAAAAACCAGTATGGCCAGTATCTCATGGACCTGCTCCAGGATCCTGTTTTTTAATTACGTCCGATGTTATGAATATTCTTATTACCGGGGCCGGGGGCCAGCTCGGCCGGGACTGTGCCAGGGTCCTCGCTACGAAAAACACCGTATACGCATTTGGTTCAAAAGACCTGGATATTTCCGATCATGACCAAGTCAGGCGGTATTTTCAGGAGATCAGACCGGACGTTGTTGTCAACTGCGCGGCCTATACCGCCGTGGACGGCTGCGAGACGGACAAGGAAAACTGCTGGCGGGTGAACGCCCGAGGGCCGGGAGTCATCGCTTCCTCCTGCTCCGAAGCCGGAGCCAGGCTGATCCATATTTCCACCGACTATGTTTTTGATGGCCGCAAAGCCGTACCCGAGCCCTACAGGGAAACCGAACCGGTGCATCCATTGTCGCAGTATGGCGCCAGCAAACTGGCGGGAGAAGAAGAGATCCGCAACCGGATCACCGATCATCTCATCCTGCGCACGGCATGGCTGTACGGTATTGGCGGCCGGAATTTTCTCAAAACCATGTTACGCCTGGCCCTCAGTGATCCCCGCCGCCCCATCAGGGTGGTCAATGACCAGTACGGTTCACTCACCTGGACCCACCGGCTTGCCCACCAGATAAACACCCTGCTGGCCAAAGATATGACCGGCACCGTCCATGCCACTGCCGAAGGACATGCCACCTGGTATGACGGCGCCAGATTGTTCCTTGAGGCCATGAAGGTGCCCTTTGTTATGGAGCCCTGCGCCACGGAAGAGTACCCGACCCCGGCCAGACGACCAGCCAACTCGATCCTTGAAAACGGTCAATTGAAAAAATACGGCATGAACAGAATGGTGCCCTGGCAGGAAGATGTTGCCGCCTTTGCCAACCAGTTCCGCGCCCAACTGCTGGCTGAGGCTGCAGGGTAGAAAGAGTCGGAACCGCGGACCTTTACATGCCGAACTCGGCGATGAGCCCCTGGATGAAGTTGGCCGCGCCCGCCGGAAGATCCTGGATCTGGAATCCGGCAATATAGAATTCCGGGTTTTCATCCTGCCTGCACCAGCGGCAAACCGCGTCAAAAACCACCTCCTCCCGGTCGGATCCTGCCCCGGGAAACCGCATCCGCAGCCGGTACTCTTCCTGAACGGGTATCGGCTCATCGGTTATCAGCATTATCCCCTGGGGGGATATATCAACGATATGTCCCACCACCCTGCTGCTTAAGCCATCAAAAACCCGCAGGTAATAAATGAGGTGGTGCCTGTTGAGGCTCCGCTGTTCAACACCGTGTTCGTCCGGACCGTTGCTCGTTTCTTCGCTGGACATCGTTTCCTCCTCAACCCATGACATGCCTATAACCTGACAAGTTCGATATCTCCCCAGGCCCCCAGATGTTTGCCCTGCACCACCACTGCGCCGGAGATTCCCCTGATGCCCTGCGCGACCTTCAACGCCTCGTTAATACTGGCCGGAGTACCGTCCGCCTCATTGCCGATCCTGGTGGCTGCCGCATCCGCCAGCGCTGTTGACCGGGCCGTGACCACCACCGCATCCGCCCGGCCTAGACTCAGGGAATGGCCGATGCTGCCGGAAGAGCAGCAAATACCGGCCGGCATCTTGTCAGGTGTCAGACGGATGCCGATCCGGTTGCTCAACGGGGAAGAACCGGCAAAAACAGCCACTGTGCATTCCTGTGGCCGTACTATAAATATATCACCCCCGTTCTCAACAATCAAATCCTCGACCCCGGAACTAATCAATCCCTTTCCGACAACTTCGGCAATGGTTCCGGCCACGGCGGCCATGGGGCCGACACCGACAGCTTGTCCGGCCGCAAGCATTTCCCTGATCACCGTCGGAGCGGATGCATCCTCGGGCAGGGGAACAAGACTGTCGCCAAACCGGGCATGCGTTCGGATATATGTTTCAATATGCCTCCTGACTCCGGCCACAAGCCGGAGCGCTTCCTCCTCGACGTTGACCGGAGCCAGGATGTGAAGATCGGTCTCGACCATTCTGACATAGGAGGAAACAAGACCGGACTGTTGCATCTGCCGGTATGTTCTTTCGCTGTAGGATAACGGGTGTTTTTCCCGGGAGTGTTTCGTCCTCATGACAATTTCCGCCAACTATGGTAATTTGAAATGAAAAATCTTACCCGATAAACCACAATGAATCACCAAAAAGACTCCCGGCAAGAGGTCATAATTTTTACCCGCTATCCCCGGGCAGGGACAACCAAGACCAGACTTATTCCGGAGCTCGGCGCGGCCGGCGCGGCTGGAATTCAGCGGCTGATGACCGAACGGATCGCCAGGGCCGCCGGTCAGCTCCGGCATGAACATGGAGCCTGCCCCTGGATATACCATACCGGCGGCTCCTCTCGCCTGATGAAGGAATGGCTTGGCCCTGAATATTTCTATCATGATCAGGCGGAAGGCGATCTCGGCCGGAAAATGGAGCTGGCGTTTCGTGATGCCCGGCGCCGGGGCGCCCAACGGACGATATTGATCGGCTCGGACTGCCCGGACCTGACCAGCGGATTGATCAGGGAGGCCCTGGAGGCCCTGCAAACCAGCCGGCTGGTCCTGGGCCCCTCGGCTGACGGCGGCTACTACCTGATCGGCACAACCAGCGATCTGTCCGATGACGAGCTTTCACTGCTGTTCAGCGATATTGCCTGGGGCACCGCCGGGGTTTTTCAGGCAACACTCCACCGTGCCCGCCGCGCCGGGGTAACGGCATCAATCCTCAGGGAGCTGCGCGACATTGACCATCCCCAAGACCTTGCATATTTCGATCATCATTCCAACCCTCAATGAGGAAAAAAACCTGGAAGGTCTGCTTTCCTCGCTGCAGGCATATCCGGAAATGGAAATCATTGTATGCGACGGCGGCAGCGCCGACCATACCCTGGACATTGTTCGCCGTCATCCAGTGCGGCTGGTCTCCGGCCCGGCAGGGCGCGGTCGACAGTTGAACAGCGGCGCCCGGCTTGCTGCCGGAGATATCCTGGTATTCCTCCACTGTGACACCCGCCTGCCGCCGGATTTTCCGCTGCTGGCGCAGGCTGTGCTCAATCAGCCGGGAACCGTGGCCGGAGCGTTCCGGCTACGCATCAACGCAACCGGCTGGGCCTATCGCCTGATTGAGCTGGGGGCAAATGCCCGGACCCGTCTCCTGGGCCTGCCGTACGGGGACCAGGCCCTGTTCATGCGGAAAAAGACCTTTATCCGGACCGGTGGCTTCCCTGAGCAGCCTCTGCTGGAAGATCTGGAAATGGTTCGATACCTCAAGCGTATCGGCAGGATAGGAATCAGCCCGGAACCTGCGCTCACCTCTGCCCGAAGGTGGCGGCGGCTGGGCATAATAAAAACAACCCTGGTGAATCAGGCTATCCTGGCAGGTTATCTCTGCGGTATTGAAACGGAAAAACTGGCGCGTCTCTATGGGCGATGAATGACCGCCGGAGACAGCCTAGCGGGCAGGGGCGCCGCCTGTTTACCCTTTATTTTCCGCACCCTCTTCCCCAGACTCGTTGTCAGGCTTAAAAAACTCGGGCAACTCGATATTGATGTCCGGTATTATTTCCTGCGGGATAGCCGGTTCTTTGGGACGAAACAGTTCCCGCAGCTCCCTGTCACTGATCACTTCCTGAACAAATTCGGCCCCCCGGGCAAGAAAAGGAGAGGTGATCGATTTCTGCAGCAGTTCGTTGGAGGAAACCAGGCTCGAGCTCATGGCCATGTACAGGATCGACGCGACAAACATGGCCTTGACAACTCCCAGGAGCATCCCCAGGGTACGATCGAACCACCCGGCCATGGTCACTTCAACAACCAGGAGCAGAGCTTTGCCGGCCAGAAACATGAAAATGGAGCCCAACACGAAGAGCAGGGCGAAGCTGATATAAAACACTGCCTTGGGATTGGCAATAAAACCGCTGACATGGGGCATGATGTAACCGGCATATTTCCCGGCCAGCAGATAACTGCCGATCAGGGCCAGGAAAACCGCCATCTGCCGCATAAATCCGATCCATGACCCGCGGATGATGAACAGCAGAAAAATAAGAACAACTATGACATCAAATGAGGTAATATCATTGAGGGTTATCATAAAGTCACGACCTGTAGCTAAAGTTAAAGTTGTCCCTATTATACTTCACCAGCCTGACATGACAAGAAATTGTCCATCACAATGAACAGCTCTGCCCATGGAGGATCCTTTTTTACCTCCCTTTTCGAGATCCCTGAAACAACGGAAATTTACGCCCGCCTTTTCTCCCTGCCTGTGCCATTCTGTTTGACTCTGATCAACCTGGACAGGCTGGAGCAGGCGCTGGAGCATGAGATGGCCGAAGATCACCTGCTGACGCTGCTTTCATCCGAGGAAAAAAAACTGTTCTCCGGCTTTGCCTACCCCAAACGGAGAAAAGAATGGCTTGGCGGACGCCTTGCCGCCAAATATGCGGTTTGTCAGCTGCTGGCGGTCAAAAAAACGGTGCAAATACTGCCAGCACTCTCTATCCTGCCGACAGAAAGCGGATCGCCGCGGCTTACCGGTACAGGCTTTTCCCGTGACCAGCTGCCGGCGCTGTCCATCTCGCACAGCGGCCGCTTTGCCGTGGCCATGGCCGCGGCAGCGGAATCATGCGGTGTGGATATCCAGAAAATATCACCACAAACCCAGCGGGTGGCCGACCGTTTCAGTGAACCCCATGAGTTGCAGCTGCTGCGCGACCGCGCTCCGTTGCTCAAGGAAAAAGAACGATTGACCCTGCTCTGGTCAGCCAAGGAAGCATTAAAAAAGGCCTTGCTTCACGATCAGCCGATCATTTTTCAAGGCGTTGCCCTGCAGTCAGTGGCTGTAAACCGATATTTTACTCTACATCTTCGCTTTCCCGGCGATCTTGAGCAGCCGGCGGAAGTAACCGCCCTGATGCTTGAAGACTGCGTCCTGGCTTATACTCTCGTGCCGTCCTGCCATGCCTGAACTGCCCGAAGTGGAAGTTACCCGGCTGGGGCTGCTGATGTCTCTTCCCGGGCGCTGCGTAACAAAAATATCTTCCAGCAATAAACGGCTTCGTTTGCCGGTGCCCAGGAAGCTGCTGGGCGAGTATGTTCTCGGCAGCGCCATCGCCACCATTGACCGGCGGGCAAAATACCTGCTTTTCAGAATGCAGAACGGCGCCATCATGGTCATCCACCTGGGCATGACCCGCAAACTCGGACTCATTGCCTCCACAACGCCCCCCGCCCCCCACGATCACCTGCGCCTGCTCCTTGACGACACCATGGAGCTTCGTTTTAACGATTCTCGGCGATTCGGATGCGTCCTGGTCTGGACGCCCCGGGAAGCGGAAGCCATGGAGGCAGAGTTTGACGCCCGCTTGGGAGTCGAGCCTTTCAGCAGGAAATTCAATATGCAATACCTGCGGCAACAGGGCTGTTCCAGAAAAACAGCGATCAAGAATTTCCTCATGGACGGCCGTGTCGTGGCCGGCATAGGCAATATATATGCCAACGAGATCCTCTTTGCCGCGTCCATTCATCCTCTGACCCCCGCCGGTTTGCTGGCCCCGGGCCAATGGCAGGCTGTCATTGCCTCGACCCGCAGAATTCTCAAACAGGCCATCCGCTCCGGAGGCTCCACCATCTCCGATTTTCTCGGTTCCAGCGGCAATCCCGGTTATTTCCAGGTCCAGTTCAAAGTCTACCATCGTGGAGATGAAAAATGTCACCAATGCAACAATATCATCAGCAAAATCATTGTCGGCGGCCGGGCAACATTTTTCTGCCCCTATTGTCAGCCAATAAAAACAGAATGATAAGGCAAGGGATCAATGCGTTTTGTGCGTAGCGTCAATGCTCATGGGACAAGTGTTTTCATCAGGATCTGCCAGCGGTTACAGGATGGTGCCGGCCAGCGGAAAAAGCATGCCCTCTCTACCTCAGGAATGCGGACAGGCCGGTGACAGAGGGAATGGGAAGTCCTGTGACCAAGGCGGCAACCGTAAAATCATGGTTGACCGCAAGATGTTTATGCGTAATATTCCTGCGTGATCTCTCATCAGCAATATCTTTTTTAAGCATAGGAGAAAACCATGAACAGCTATTACGACCCCCAGGATCTGCCCAAGTTTGCCGAGATCGGTGAAGAGGCTCCTGAAATCGCCCGCAAATTTTTCGATTACTACCAGGCTGTCTTTGCCGAGGGAGAGCTGACCGAGAGGGAAAAAGCTCTGATCGCCCTGGCCGTGGCCCATGCTGTCCAGTGCCCCTACTGCATAGATGCCTATACCAACACCTGCCTGGAAAAAGGATCGAACAAGGCGGAGATGACCGAGGCCATCCACGTTGCCTGTGCCATCCGCGGCGGAGCCTCCCTGGTGCATGGCATCCAGATGCGCAATGTCTGCCAGAAGGTTTCGCTCTAAGCCTGGGATAATACCTTGCCGGTGGTTTAAGAAAATGAACGGTTTTCAAAAGGCTCTGGCCGATCATCAGCTGGAACTCAACCGGGGCAGGACGACCACCCTGCAGGTCAATGTCGGCCGCCTGTGCAATCTGGCCTGCCGCCACTGTCATCTCAGCGCCGGACCTGAGCGCCGGGAAGTGATGACCCGGCAGACCATGGAGGAAGTTATCCGCTTTGCCGGCAGGCATCATTTTTCGGTTATCGATATCACCGGCGGCGCCCCGGAACTGGTCCCGGATATCGAATACCTGCTGGAACAGCTTGCCCCTTGCGTGCAAGCCACGATGATGCGCACCAACCTTATTGCCCTGCTCCAAGAGGAGCGCCGGAAACTCCTGGATCTATGCTGCCGGCGGCATATTACCCTGACGGCCTCCTTCCCCTCGGTCAATCGCGGCCAGGCCGATGCCCAACGGGGAAACGGGGTTTGGGAACAAAGCATTGTCATGCTGAAGAAGCTCAACGAGCTTGGATATGGGAGACCCGGGAGCGGTCTGGACCTGTATCTCGTGTCCAATCCGGCCGGGGCATTCATGCCGGTGGATCAGTGCACAGCGGAAAAAAAGTTCAAGGCAGACCTGGCCGGAAAATGGGGCATCGAATTCACCGGCCTGTTCACCTTTGCCAACGTACCCCTGGGCAGGTTCAGGAATTGGCTCGAAAAATCGGGCAATTATGAGGACTACATGCAGAAACTGGCCGGCAGCTTCAATCCGGCGACCATCAAGGGGCTGATGTGCCGGAGCCTGATCAACATCTCCTGGGACGGATATCTCTACGACTGTGACTTCCATATGGCGGCAGGGCTCCCCTGTTCGGGCAAGCCCCGGCATATTTCCCAGGTAGAACAGCTGGAAGAAGGCGGCGCAATAATGACCGACGACTACTGTTTCGCCTGCACCGCCGGCACCGGCTTCACCTGAGGAGGCGCGATAACCGCCTGAGTTCAGGCGCTAACCGAGGGAACGGCGGATCCGCTCCATCGCCCGCTCCACATTGGCATGAGAGTTAAATGCCGAAAGCCGGATATATCCCTGCCCGCACTTGCCGAAACCCGCCCCCGGGGTGCAGACGACTCCGGCCTCGCTGAGCAGCTGGTCGAAAAACTCCCAGGAATCCCGGTCGCTGCCGATCCACACGTAGGGGGAGTTCTCGCCGCCGACGTAGTGAAAACCAAGCTCATCGACCGCCCGGGTAATGAGGGCGGCATTGCGCATGTAGTAGTCAACCAGCTCCCTGGTCTGCCGCTTTCCTTCTTCACTGTACACCGCCTCGGCCGCCTTCTGAACCGGGTAGGAAACCCCGTTGAACTTTGTACAGTGGCGGCGGTTCCATAATGCATGAACAGCATGCTTGCCGCCCTGCGAATCATATGCCATGCACTCCTTGGGGACTACGGTATACGCACAGCGGGTGCCGGTAAACCCGGCGTTTTTGGACAAGGAGCGGAACTCGATGGCCACCTCGCGTGCGCCTTGGATCTCGTAGATAGAACGGGGCAGGGAATCGTCGCGGATAAATGCCTCATAGGCCGCGTCAAACAGGATAAGGGCTTTGGCGTCCCGGGCATAGTCAACCCAGGATTGCAGCTGCTCCCTGGTTATGGTCGAACCGGTAGGATTGTTGGGAAAGCAGAGATAGATAAGATCAATCTTTTCTTTCGGGATATCAGGAACGTAGTTGTTCTCCTTGACCGAATCAAGGTATAAGATACCCTGATACCTGCCATCGACGAAGCTGCCTGTTCTGCCAGCCATGACATTGGTATCCAGATAAACGGGATACACCGGATCCGGGATGGCCACCCTGATATCCGTGGCAAACAATTCCTGGATATTGCCGGTATCGCACTTGGCGCCATCGGAGACAAAAATTTCATCGGCGGCAACCTCGGCGCCTCTGGCCTGAAAATCATTTTTGGCTATGGCCTCTCGCAGAAACTGGTACCCCTGTTCCGGACCATACCCCCTGAATTTAGCCTCATCGGCCATTTCGTCAACCGCGCGGTGAAAGGCATCGATACAGGCCTGGGGCAGGGCCCTGGTCACATCGCCGATGCCCAGCCTGATCACCTCCCTGTCGGGGTTCGCTTCCTGAAAAGAGGATACCCGGCGGGCAATGTCGGAAAAAAGATACGATGCCTGCAGCTTCAAATAATGCTCATTAATTCTAATCATGTTGTTCCGTCCTGACTTGATTCTATTCTCGATCCCGCGGGATCGTTAAAATTCACAGATAACCCTTTTGCTGAAATCATATCCCCTGCTGACCAGATCATACTCAAGGCGTCCGGCCCTGATGGTGAAATCCGGCCCATTAATCCTGACCTTGCCCGGGCTGACAATCAATTTTTCCGTATTATAGTAATGGAGAAGGTCCGTGTACAGCTGCTGCTGCGACACAGGTTTGTCAACAACCACATTGTCGATGAGGACCAAGTGGCTCTTGTCGAGATCGTACAAGCCGCGCTCGCTGGTGATGCGTGTATGCTCCTTCTCCTCTCCCGTGTACAGCGCATCCACATCCAGCATGCCGATTTCCTTATCCGATTTGCCGGTGAACGCCTGCCGGGCATTGACAATCCACTCTACCCGTCCCCAGCTGGACATGGTAATGGTGACGGCATCCATGACAAAACTCTGCTCCTGTTTGACCGGCTCCCGGGCACCATCCGGATCATAGGAGCCCCGCGGCTGAAGAAAGGCGGAGAGCGGCGGTTTCCAGAGCGGGCTGGTCACGAACAGCAGCAGGGGGATGAACCAGAGCAGGTTCCGGGGATTCTTGATCATCGGGGATATGTATATTTGTGCAGAAGCGGCGCCAGCAGGCCCTGGGCTTCGAGTATCAGGTCGCAGGCCTCACGGACGGCTCCGCGTCCGCCTTTGCGCGATGCTACATAATGGACCCGCTGCCTGACTTCGGCAACACTGTTCGCCGGGGCCAGGGCCAGGCCGACGCGGGACAGCATGGGCAGGTCAAGCCAGTCATCGCCCATGTAGGCGGTCTGGGGTGGCCGAAGTCCAGCCTGGCGCAGAATATCCTCATATACCTGTATTTTGCTGCCGGCGCCCTGGTAGACGTATTGCAGCTTCAGATCGGCGGCCCGGCGGTTCACCGCTTCGGAGGTCCGGGCGGTTATCAGCCCCACCGCGACACCCGCATCCTGCAGGATCCGCAGGCCGAAGCCGTCCTGGGTATGAAAGCTCTTTGATTCGCCGCCGTCATGGGTATAGGTAATGGTGCCGTCGGTGAGTACCCCGTCCACATCCAGCAGGAGCAGCTTGATCTCTTTTGCCCGTGGCAGTGCGGCCTTCCAGGCATCGCTTCGCTCCACCGGCCGGGTTCGCTCCCGAGCCCTTTCCAGCAGCCCCTGGGTCAGCTCACAGTCAGAGGGATAGGTGCCGTTGCCGGCGCCGGGGCATCCGTCATTCTCCGCCATCATTGTCCTCTTGTACAGCCTTGCGGATGGCCAGCAACCGTTTGAGCAGCTTTTCCGTACGATCCAGGGGCCAGGAGTTGGGGCCGTCGCACCTTGCCGTATCAGGGTCCGGATGCACTTCCATGAACAGGCCGTCGATACCGGCCGCCATCGCCGCCCGGGCCAATGTCGGGATATACTCGCGCTGCCCGCCGGAGCTTCCGCCGGCTCCGCCCGGCAGCTGGACACTGTGCGTGGCGTCAAAGATCACCGGACAGCCCAGCGATCGCATGATCGGAAATGAGCGCATATCCACCACCAGATTATTGTAGCCGAAACTTGCTCCACGCTCGGTCAGCAGGATGCGGTTGTTGCCGGCTCCCCTGACCTTTTCCACCGCATATTTCATGTCCCAGGGTGAGACAAACTGGCCTTTCTTGATATTCACCACCCTGCCGGAATGGGCCGCGGCGACCAGCAGGTCCGTCTGGCGGCAGAGAAAAGCGGGGATCTGGATGATATCAAGCACCTCCGCGGCCATTTCCACCTGGGAGACATCGTGCACATCGGAAACAACAGGCACCCCGATTTCCCGGCGGATGCGGCCCAGCAGCCTGAGGCCTTTTTCGATCCCCGGCCCGCGGAATGAATCCAGCGAGGTTCGATTGGCCTTGTCAAAAGAAGCCTTGAACACATACGTGATATCCAGATCGCGGCAGATCCGCTGCATATCCGTTGCTATCTTCCAGGCAATTTCCTCGGACTCAAGGACACAGGGTCCGGCCAGCAGCAGGAAAGGCTGCCCTTCGCCGACCGGGAACTGATCACTATTGGTATTTTCGCCAAAGGCCGATGTATTCATTTCCCGGTTGTTATCCCATCTGGCACTTGGTGCGATAATTCAGCGCAGCCTTGATAAAATCCCTGAACAGAGGATGCGGCTTCATGGGTTTTGACTTGAATTCCGGATGAAACTGGCAGCCCAGAAACCACGGGTGGTCGCCCAGTTCAATTATTTCGACCAGGGTGTTGTCGGGAGAGGCGCCGCTGATAACCAGCCCGGCTTTTTCCAGCTGTTCCCGGTACATATTGTTAAATTCGTAACGATGCCGGTGCCGTTCGCTGATCTCATCCATGCCATAGGCTTTATGGGCGAAACTCCCTTCCTTCAACCTGCACGGATAGGCCCCGAGGCGCAGGGTGCCGCCCATGTCCGAAGTCTCGTCCCGCACTTCGGTCTTGCCGGTCCGGAAATCGAACCACTCCTTCATCAGGTAGATGACCGGAAACGGGGTATGCGGATCCATCTCAGTGGAATGAGCGTGTTCCATTTTGGCAATATTGCAGGCAAATTCGACCACGGCAAGCTGCATGCCCAGGCAGATGCCGAAAAAAGGCACCTTGTTTTCCCTGGCAAAGGTGATTGCCCGCATCTTCCCTTCCACGCCACGGCTGCCGAATCCGCCCGGCACCAGTATTCCATCACAACCGGACAACAGTTCCTGAGAATCGCCCTCCTCCAGGTCTTCGGCACTGATATACTTGAGCTCCACCTTGGCGCTGTTGGCTATCCCCCCGTGGACCAGGGCTTCATGCAGACTCTTGTATGATTCCTTCAGATCGACATACTTGCCGGTAATGCCGATGGTTACCGTATGCTTGGGATTTTTGATCCGCTGGACCAGTTCTTCCCATGGTTTTATATACGGCGCGCCGGTCCAGATGCCCAGTTTTTCCAGGACCCGGTCGTCAAGTCCTTCTTCATGCAGGCTCAACGGCACTTCGTATATGCTCTCCACGTCAATAGCGGTAATTACCGCCTCGGGCTCGACATTGCAGAACAGGGCTATTTTTTTCTTCAGCTCAACAGTCAGGTTGGCCTCGGTCCGGCAGACCAGGATGTCCGGCTGGATACCGCTGGCCAGCAGCTCCTTGACACTGTGCTGGGTCGGTTTGGTCTTGACCTCGCCGGCAGCCTTGATATAGGGGACCAGGGTCAGGTGGACAAACAGGGTGTAGTCGCGCCCCAATTCGCCGCGCAGCTGCCTGATGGCCTCGACAAAGGGCAGACCTTCAATATCGCCGATGGTGCCGCCGATCTCAATGATCGCCACATCCACCGTACCGTCGAGCTGCAGAACCGCGCTCTTGATCTCGTCGGTGATATGCGGGATAACCTGGACTGTGCCGCCAAGGTATTCACCGCGGCGCTCCTTCTCGATGACCGAATAATAGATCCGCCCCGAAGTGTAATTATTCATCTGGGCCATGACCGCATCGGTATAACGTTCATAATGGCCCATATCCAGGTCCGTTTCGGCTCCGTCATCGGTGACAAAGACCTCGCCGTGCTGAAACGGGTTCATGGTGCCGGGATCGACATTAATATAGGGATCAAGCTTCTGGAAGGTCACCGTCATGCCGCGGCTTTCGAGCAGCGCGCCCAGGGCTGCCGCAGCCAGACCCTTTCCCAGGGAGGAAAGGACTCCGCCGGTGATAAAAATAAACTTGGTCTTCTTGGTGAGCTTTGTTTTCATGTCTATCCTTGGCTTGGCAAAAAGAAAAAGGCAGCCGCAAGCTGCCGCAGTTGAAATCTGCAAAAGTTATACACCAATCCAGATTCGTTGACAAGCATACCTCACTGCATTTCTGCAAGGATTTCCGTGTCCTCGTGGGAATAGGGAGGCGTACAGCAGCAATACAGGATCAATGTCACCCGGCCCGTATTTTCCACCCGGTGGCACCGGCCGGGAGCAATATACACCGTGTCGCCCGGACCGATCGGGAACTGCTCTTCGTCCAGGGTCATTTTTCCTTTTCCCTGGATTACGTGGTAAATTTCCTCTGATTTTTTGTGCTGGTGGGCAGCAGTGGCACAACCAGGCTCTACAGCCGCCTGGGCAAAACTGAGATGCATGGTGCCATGCCTGTCCGGGTGCATAAGCTCACGGATCAGTGAACCATCCTTGGTGATAAAAGGTTGAATGTCATTATATGAAGTTTTCATGGCGTGGACTTCGCTTTTACCCGCACAGGTTCAATCTCAAATATCTCGGGCCAGAGTTTCCCGGTAACATACAGCGCTTCCTGCCCGGCATCATAGGCTATGCCATTGAGAACATCGACCGGGCGCCTGCCTTGGGGCAGAATCCCGGCAAGGTCCAGCCATCCCGTCACCTTCCCGGTATCCGGATCAATGATGGCGATCCGGTCTGTTTTCCAGACATTGGCATAGATCGATTCACCAACATATTCCAGTTCATTGAGCAGGGCCACGGGCTTGTTTCCGTCCGTCACGGTTATGCTCCTCTGCTGCGCAAAGGTTTGCGGATTTATGAAGCGAAGAACAGCCGTGCCGTCGCTGGTGATCAGGTTTTCACCATCATGGGTAATCCCCCAGCCCTCGAAGGGATAGGCAAAAACCCGCAGCAGCTTGAAACTGTTTTTGTCATAGACAAAGCCATATCGCGACTTCCATGTAAGTTGAATGATTTTGTCGCCAAAGACCGTTATTCCTTCGCCAAAAAATTGACCCGGCAATGCATGCAGCTGCAGCACCTTGCCGGTTTCCAGGTCCACCCTGCGCAGGGAGGACTTTCCGTTAATCCCGGTTCCCTCATACAAGACCCCGTTATCAATCACCAGTCCCTGGGTAAAAGCATCGGGATCGTGCGGATGGGAGGCGATCACCCTGTAGGTGAAGGTATCAGTTTTACCGGGAGGTTCACTGTTATCAGCCCGAACCGGTTGCAGACAGAAAAAAGCCGCTGCTAGCAGCATCACCAGTGCAGTCAAACGAGTAACCATGCCAACCTGTGTCCGGACCTTCATCATTCTATTAAGCGGCTGCTATAGTTATTCTCCGGCTGATTGCCCGGCTCACCCTGAAAAACGCCATCCTTTTCCAATCCAATCCTGTTGGTAATTGCGCTGCCGGGGACGCATATATTCTTCTTTATCCCGGTCAAACGCATATGCGCTGACAGAACTACCAGCTGAAAAGTGAAAGATAATTATGCGGACCGACCTCAAAAGTCTCACCGCCGCGCAATCCCGAGGGGGCAAGCGTCTCTGCCAGTTCAGTCGGGGCAAGGCGCCAGGACAAGGGTGGTCCGGGCGGACCTTCTTTTTTGTGAAATTCGACCACCGCGACAATGCCCCCCGGCCTGAGCACACGTTGTATCGCCCGCGAGCGCTCTGGATTACTTCCTCCTGAACAAGAATGTGGATCACTGTTGCCATGAGACAGAGATCGACTGTGTGATCCCCCAGTTGCAGTTCCTGATCGGCACCGCAAACCCATGTCTGGATATTTTCAAGCCGGGCCATGGCGGCCCGTACTTCCAGGGTCTCGACCCCCTCCTCCCACAGATCAACAGCATAAATCCGTCCGCTGTCCCCGATATGGGGAGCCGCGGCCACCGCATAGTTGCCCGCCCCGCAGCCGAAATCAAGGAGAGTCATGCCATTGTTGAGGCCAAGGGCAGTGAAAAATTTCCGCTCATCGAGCAGATTGAAACTGCTGAGTCCCGCCGAGGTGGGAACGTTTTCATCCTTTGTCATGTCAGAGCCGGCATAAAAATTGAAAATTTCTCTGGAGGCAAAACCCGCAGCTAAATACGAATATCCTTCTCAGAGCTCACCACCCTGATATTCAGCGAGGTAAAGACGGAAATGACCGTAGCTCCCATCTTGATGAGCAGCGAGTTGGTAACAACCCAGATAACATCGATCTGATCTTTCAGCTCCTTGCACGTTTCCGACCACATTGCCCTGGCCTGCTGTTCATAATCCTTCATGGCCAGACAGTCCCAGATGTGAATAATTCTCTCCCCCGGTCTGGTCGCCAGCTCTTGACGCCACTTGGCAATTGCTGTTTTGGCGTCCTGCTCCCCGAAACTGCCCTGAAAGGTAAATTTCAAACAATTTTTCCCGGATTTCTGAACCCATTCCATTCTCGGGTTTTCCATTCCATGTCTCCTTCTTTATATAACTGAATTGTTAGATTTTCTACCCGTTATAAATACACTTATCAGTCATAACCCTCAAGTTGTCAATAATTACTCTGATATAAAGCCTGCCATACCAGATGATCTGGAGGCAATAATATGTCCACTGATGACAAAGAGCAAAGACACCAAAGAAAATAATTTCGATTTGGAGTTCTCCGAAGACACCCCTTTAGTGAAACCATTGCAGTTCCCGTCGCTGGATTCAGATTACGCAAGACAGGGAACAGGTAAGCCTGTATCTATGGACGATATAGCAGAAGCCGCCGGACGAGTCTTGGAATAGGAAGCCCGGCAGGACAAATAACAGGACTGATTATTCTATCTTGAAGGCGGAAAAGTTGACTTGACTGGGCAAAGTCGGTTTCCAGCGAACTCGTTTATTGCGAACAAAATTTGATTTCAGATGCCGAATACAACGGGACCAGCTTTTTGGGAACCGCAACTATAAGCTGATAAACTCTGCACCTGAGATGCAGATACATATTCCGGGCTCTGAATGTACCAAATGGTATGCCACCTGGCATCCTGAAAACAAAAAATGTTTACATTTCAGCAAGTTACATGAAAATGGCGGAGGAGCAGGGATTCGAACCCTGGGTGGAGTCACCCCCACAACGGTTTTCGAGACCGTCCCGTTCGACCGCTCCGGCACTCCTCCGTATATGCTGACAATGCGGTACTGTGCTTTACCTCGATTTTCTTTTTCCGTCAAGACAGGTCTTCCAATATTGACAGGCTGCCATCAATCGCATAATCTTGTGATATCAGCAGGATAAATCCTTTAACCCCTGGCAGCCTGTTTTTATCCCGCGCCACCTTTAACGTTCCGGTGAATATATGAAATACCGCGTTGAACACGATTCCATGGGCGAAGTCCATGTTCCTGCCGATCATCATTGGGGGGCGCAGACCCAGCGAAGCCTGTCCAATTTTCAGATCGGCGATGAAAAAATGCCTATCAAGCTCATCTACGCCTTTGCCCATCTCAAAAAGGCCTGCGCCGAAGCAAATGCCCTTTCCGGGCGGCTTAACCCTGAAATAAAAAACGGTATTGTCCGGGCCTGTGACGAAATACTGGCCGGGGCCCACGACCGTGAATTCCCTCTTTCCGTGTGGCAGACGGGCAGCGGCACCCAGACCAACATGAACCTGAACGAGGTGATAGCTAACCTGGCCAGCCAGATCCTTAGCAGTGAAGGTTCAGGGGTGAAAATCCACCCCAACGATCATGTGAACATGTCCCAGAGCTCCAACGACACATTTCCGGCGGCCATGCATATTGCCGCGGTTATGGATCTTGAGGACAACCTGCTTCCTGCCCTGGCAGCCCTTGCCCAAACCCTGCAGGACAAGTCTGCGGCATTTGCCCATATTGTCAAGATCGGCCGCACCCATCTGCAGGATGCCACCCCGTTGACCCTGGGGCAGGAGATAAGCGGCTGGGCCGCGATGCTGGAAAGCAGCCGGGAGCAAATCCTCCAGTCCCTTGGGCCTCTGCGGGCTCTGGCCATCGGCGGCACGGCGGTAGGCACCGGGCTGAACGCCCCCCCTGGCTACGGTGACAAAGTGGCCGGGCTGCTCTCCGAGGCCACCGGCAAATCATTCTCCTCGGCTGCCAACAAGTTCCAGGCCCTCACTTCCCACGACGCCCTGGTCTTTGCCGGCGGCGGACTGAAAGCGCTGGCCGCCAATCTCATGAAAATCGCCAACGATATCCGCTGGCTGGCCAGCGGTCCGCGCTGCGGCATTGGCGAACTGACCATCCCGGCCAATGAACCGGGCAGCTCCATCATGCCCGGCAAGGTCAACCCCACCCAGGCCGAGGCCGTTACCATGGTTGCCTGCCAGGTATTCGGCAACGACGCGGCAATAGCCTTTGGGGCGAGTCAGGGAAACTTTGAGCTCAATGTATTCAAGCCGCTGATCATTTACAATTTTCTCCAATCCTCCGGCCTGCTTGCCGATGTCATGCGTTCTTTCAACGACAACTGCGCGATGGGCATCGAGCCGGTCCCGGAGAAAATAGAATCAAACCTGCACAACTCCCTCATGCTGGTCACGGCGCTGAACCCGCATGTCGGATACGAGAACGCGGCCAAAATCGCCAAAAAAGCCCATGCCGAAAACCTTACCCTGAAGGAGGCGGCGGTCCTGCTGGGAATGCTGACCGAGGATGAGTTTGACCGGCTGGTGGTGGCCGGGAATATGGTATCAGGGCAGTAGTTGAAACTAGGTGGGCAGCTTTTCCGCAACGTCATCAATGCGGAGCAGGATCTGCTCCCCCACCCTTTCGGTGGATATATAAAAACGCATGATCCGCTCCCCGCCGGGAGTCCTGATTTTCTGGTAAGCAGGTACTTTTTTATGACAGTGGCCGTGGATCAGGGTATCCATGAGGATATTCCTGACCGCGCATGTGCGGCAATGCTCGGTCTTTCCACACCCTCCCGGCTCCCTGGCGTAGGAGCATTCCAGGGCATCACCGCCTAAATGATCCGCCACCTCGTCAAGCGTTTTGCCCAGCAGCTTGAGCCCCTTTTCGTTGGCGGTCCTGATAATTCCCAGCGAATCGAGCACCAGAACAGGTTCATCGATCAGGTCGAGCATCGACTTCATCGTTTTGGGCACGTTGCGGGAAAATTTCAATGCACAAAGCGAGCAGATGCCGTGGGTGATCTCACTCTCCATCCCCATATCTTCCCGGGGGGTAAGCTCTTTTTTACACCATGCGCAAATCCTTCGCATTTTCCGCCCTCCGCGAGGCAATCCTGGAAAAATATTGTGCAATTAACTTGCAGCAACAAGTTGATAATATCTATTATTATTATAGCACATTCCAGATTATTGCGCACCTTTTCCGCATTTTTTCAGAAAGAACAAAGAGAAGGCGCAACCTGAATCCGTGCGCCTTCGTCCGGCACGAATTCAGGAAAAATCAGGGAACGATCCGGACCGCGCCCTTATCAGCCGATGCCGCAAAATGGGCATAGGCCCTGAGAGCCGGGGAAACAATTCGTTCCCGGTTCGGAGTAAAGGCCTGTTCTCCCCTGGCCTCTTCATCACTCCTGCGCTGGTCTAATTCCTCCTCGCTGATGGCCAGGTGTATGGAACGATCCGGGATGTTTATCTCCACCCGGTCCCCGCCGCGCACCAGACCAATAGCTCCTCCGCCGGCGGCTTCAGGTGATACGTGGCCGATGGACAGCCCTGAAGTGCCCCCGGAAAAACGACCGTCGGTCACCAGGGCACATGCCGCTCCCAGGTGGATGGATTTGAGGTACGAGGTGGGATACAGCATTTCCTGCATTCCCGGACCACCCTTGGGTCCTTCGTACAGGATAAACACCACGTCGCCGGCCTTGACCTGCCCGGCCAGGATCCCTTCGCAGGCCGCCTCCTGGGAGTGATAAACCCTGGCCGTACCGCTGAACCGAAAAATAGATGGATCAACCCCGGCGGTTTTGACAATGCATCCCTTTTCCGCGATATTGCCGAAAAGGACGGCCAGACCGCCGTCGCGGCTGTAGCAGTGCGCAAGATCGCGGATGCATCCTGCTGTCCGGTCATCGTCCAGGTCGCTATACATGGTTTCCTGCGAGCCCATGATCAAGTTGCGGCCGGTCCCGGCAGGGGCGCTCCTGTACAGGTTGACGGCTTCATCGGTCACCGTGGGGCTCTTGATATCGTATTGATCCAGAACCTGGCGCAGGGTCATGCCGTCCACCCTCGTAACCTCCGTGTCGATCAGACCGGCGCGGTCTAGCTCACCCAGGATGCCGAGAATACCACCGGCCCGGTTCACGTCCTCGACATGGTAATGGGAACTGGGCGCGACCTTGCACAGATTGGGTATTTTGCGGGAAAGCGCGTCGATGTCCGCCATGGTGAAATCAACTCCGGCCTCACTGGCAATGGCCAGCAGATGCAGCACCGTGTTGGTGGAGCCGCCCATGGCAATATCCAGGGCCATGGCATTATCGAACGCGGCCCGCCCGGCAATACGCCGCGGCAGGACCGAATCATCTCCTCTGCCGTACCAGGCGTCGCACATGGCAACTATCTGCCGGGCTGCCAGTTCAAAAAGCCCCAGCCGGTTTTTGTGGGTGGCAACCACGGTGCCGTTGCCGGGCAGAGCAAGGCCCAGGGCCTCGTTGAGGCAGTTCATGGAGTTGGCGGTGAACATGCCGGAGCAGGAGCCGCAGGTGGGGCATGCCGCCCGTTCGATCTCGGCGATTTCACCGTCGGAAACCGAAGCATCCCCGGCCATAACCATGGCGTCAACCAGATCATAGCGTTTCTCGCCGACAATGCCCGCCTCCATGGGACCACCGGAGACAAAGATCGCCGGAATATTGAGGCGCATTGCGGCCATGAGCATGCCGGGGGTTATTTTGTCGCAGTTGGAGATGCAGACCATGGCATCGACCTTGTGCGCATTGCACATGTATTCCACCGAGTCGGCGATCAGCTCCCGGGACGGCAGAGAATAGAGCATGCCGTCATGGCCCATGGCAATGCCGTCATCAATGGCGATGGTATTGAACTCGGCGCCAAAGCATCCCTGCTCTTCAATACGCTTTTTTACCAGCTGGCCGATCTCATGCAGGTGCACATGTCCCGGCACCATCTGGGTAAAGGAGTTAACCACTGCAATGACCGGTCTGCCGATCTGCTCCTCCTTCATGCCGTTGGCCCTCCACAGAGCACGAGCTCCGGCCATTCTCCTTCCCTGGGTTGTCACGTTGCTGCGTAAGGGAATACTCATTTGGCGCTCCTTGTTTCTCAGCGGGAAAATAATTTTTTACTTGTAGATTTACAGTCAGTAAGAGATAGTACAAAAATAAGAATACTGTCAACCGTTATAGGGGTATGGGACCATGAGACAGCAGGAGATCAATTATTGGATTGCTGCCATGCTCAATAAGCATGAACGCGTGTCAGACTTGAATATAACTGCCGGCAAGCCTCTGCAGGTGGAAAGTGACGGCATCCTGGTGCCGGTTGATGTGCAGCCCCCGGTTGAAGAGCTTACCCCCTTTCAGACCGAGGTATTCGCTCTCAACCTGATCGGCGCCAACCAGCGCCTGCTAAGGGATCTCATCACCCGCGGTTCTTGCGACCTTTCTTACTCCCTCAACGACGAGGTCCGCTTCCGGGTAAACGTTTTCCATCAGAAGGGACATCTGTCCACCGTTCTCCGTAAACTGGAAACCAATTTGCCAACCATCGAGGACTTCAATTTTCCCGAGGCCTTCAACATGATGTCCAGGGAAAAGAACGGGCTGATCCTGTTCACCGGCGCCACCGGTACCGGTAAAACCACCAGTATGGCGGCCATTCTCAACAAAATCAACCAGGAACGGCCGGTGCATGTGGTCACCCTGGAAGACCCCATCGAGTACATTCATCCGCATAAAATGGCGACCTTTAACCAGCGGGAGCTGGGCGACGACTTTGACGAATTTGCCAGCGGCCTGCGGGCTGCCCTGCGCCAGGCGCCCAAGGTAATCCTGGTTGGCGAGATCCGCGACCGGGAAACTCTGGAAATCGCCCTGACCGCCGCGGAAACGGGTCACCTGGTCTTTTCCTCCCTGCATACCATCGATGCCGGGCAGACCATCAACCGTATCCTGGGCATGTTCGAGCATGATGAACAGGAACAGATAAGGAACCGTGTCGCCGATACCATCCGCTGGGTTGTCAGCCAGCGCCTGCCACCTAAAATCGGCGGCGGCAGGATCGCCGCCCTGGAAATCCTCTGCACCAGTCTGCGGATCAAGGATCTCATCCTCAACGGCGAGACCGAGGACAAGACTTTTTATAACGTTCTCAAGGCCGGCTCCACCAGCAATATGCGTACCTTTGACCAGCACCTGATGGATCTTTTCGAGCATGGGCTGATCACCGAAGAAACAGCCATCACCTTCAGCTCACATCGCAGCGAAATCAAGCGCGGCCTGGATACCATCAAGTCAGCCCGGGGCGAAAAAACCTCGGACATTGATGCTCTGAGCATGGAGGAAGAGGAAGAGGAAGATCCTTTCTTTCGCTGATACGGCCGGAAGAGAAAAAAATTCATCGAACAGACTATTTCCTGATAGAACTTGTACCGGAGAGCAGGCATGATCAGCAACTGTCCCCACTGTCAGACGTCGCTCAAACTTGGCGATGCCCAGAAAGCAAAATTGCAGAAGGCCCTTGACGCGCTGGAACCTGGAAAAATACTGACCATAAAGTGTCCTTCCTGCACCAAGCCCATCAAGCTTGAAGCATCGCGTTCATCCGCGGCAGGAAATATTGGCGGTATCACCCCTCCCTCCCCCCCTGATCTCGGCTGGCTCAAGGAAAGCGCCGTTCAGGAGGACGACCGGATCGAGGATATTCCCATGGCCCTGGTGCTTTATCCGGATAATGAGCAGCGGGACATCGTCCGCGACGCCCTGGAACAGGTCGGCTATCAGGTCGTTTTCGGAAAGGATATCGAAGAAGCCAGGGAGCGCATGCGGTTTGTCAGCTTTGCCTGTGTTGTGCTGCACTCACAGTTTGAATCTCCCAAACTTGAGGACTCCACCTTTCATCAATATATGCGCAACATGTCCATGCAGCGGCGAAGATACCTGTTCTATATCCTGGTCGGCCCGGAATTCCATACCCTGTACAACCTTCAGGCCCTGGCGTACAGCGCCAACCTGCTCATCAACGACAAAGACCTCTACCATATGGGAATTGCCCTGCGTAAAGCTATCCCGCTGTACGAGGAAATCTTCGGAGCGTTCATGGAAGAGCTGACCTCTTCCGGCAAGAGCTGATCCGCCGCAAAATATCCTTTTCCCGTTTTTCCCGGTAAAAAAAGACAGATTTTCAGGACGAAACTATTGTTTTAACCTGATAACTCTGTTAATAGATGTTTTTTGGTTCATGAGCCGTACTGGTTCATGAACAATGAACCGTTAACCCTTAACAACTGTAAAAAGACCGGTGAATGCCGGTCCACAGAGGACAAGAAACCCATGACCAACAATGGAACACAGCCCGTGCCAGCGGCAGAAAACAATGGCAGCGAAGATATCAGCTTCGCGGAACTTTTTGAGCAGGAAGACCACAATACCGTCATTAACGTTGGAGAAGTGGCTGTCGGCAAGGTTGTCGACATAAGCAACGACAACGTTCTCATCGATGTCGGCGACAAGGCGGAAAGCTATATCCCGCTGTCCGAATTCCGCCATGAAGATCCTGACCGCGAAATAAAGGTCGGAGATGAATTTGAAGTGTTTATCGAACGGCGCAAGGATGAAGGAGGACTTCAACTTTCCCGCGAGAAGGCCATTGCCATTAAAGTCTGGGACAAAATTGCCCAGATCCAGGAAGAGGATGAAACCATCGAAGGCCGCATCGAAAGCCGCGTTAAAGGCGGTATGTCAGTTGATGTCGGCGTTCCCGCCTTCCTGCCCTATTCACAGATCGACCTGCGTCCGGTCAAGGATCTGGACGCGCTGATCGGCCAGACCTTTGATTTCAAGGTTCTCAAATTCAACCGCAAACGCAACAACGTTGTTATATCCCGCCGGGCCATCCTTGAGGAAAAGCGTTCAAAACTGCGCGAAAAAATGCGTACATCTCTCGAGGAAGGGCAGACCATCGTCGGCGCCATCACCAATATCACCGATTACGGCCTGTTCATCGACCTCGGCGGCATGGACGGACTCTGTCATATCACCGACCTGTCCTGGGGCCGGGTTTCCCACCCCTCCAAGCTGTACAGTGTCGGCGACGAGATCGAGGTCAAGGTACTCAAATACGACAAGGATTCCGACCGTGTATCTCTCGGCGTCAAGCAGCTTCGTGACGATCCGTGGGAAAAGGTGCCGGAAAAATATCCGGTGGGTGCCAGTGTTACCGGCAAGGTTGTCTCCATCACCGATTACGGAGTTTTTGTCGAACTCGAGGAAGGCGTGGAAGGTCTTGTGCATATCTCCGAGATGAGCTGGTCCAAAAAGCCGCGCCATCCCTCCAAGATGGTTGCGGTGGACGATGAGATCGAGATCAAGGTGCTGAAAGTCGAGGCTGAAACCAAACGTATCTCCCTCGGCATGAAACAGTTGCAGCCCAATCCATGGGACGTTGTTGAGGAAAGCTACCCGGTTGGTTCGGTTATCGAGGGAAAAATCAAGAATATCACCGATTTCGGTGTTTTTATCGGTATCGAGGAGGGAATAGACGGGCTTATCCATGTCTCTGATCTTTCCTGGACCGAACGGATCAAGCATCCTTCGGAAAAATATGCCAAGGGTGAAACCATCCAGGCGGTTGTCCTGAAAATTGACAAAGAAAACGAGCGCTTCTCCCTTGGCGTCAAGCAGCTGGAACCTGATCCATGGGTCGCTGCGGTCAACAATTACCCCATCGGCACCATCGTTGAAGGCACCATCACCAACGTAACCGATTTCGGTATATTTGTTCAGCTGGAAGAAGGGATCGAAGGACTGGTCCATATTTCCGAAATCAGCAAGGAAAAGATTCAGACCCCGGTGGGCATGTTCAATGTCGGCGATACGCTCAAGGCCATGGTCATCAGCGTTTCCTCGGAAGACCGGAAAATAGCCTTGTCCACCAAGGCCCTGGAAGATGGCGACCAAGCATCGGTCAAGGAAGAGTACGAGCAGAAGCAGCAGGCGCACGGTCCTTCAACCATTGGCGATCTGCTTAAAGCTGCGGCGGCTGACGATCAGGACGAGGAAGACAAATAGTGTACCCCGCTGCTTGCGATGACAAGCAGTTACCCATACTACAAAGGAACACAGGAACAATGCTCAAACGTGAACTTGTAAACAAAGTTTCTGAAGAACTTCAAGGATACTACAAAAAAGACATAGCCATGGCCGTGGACCTTATCCTGGAGGAAATCGCCGAGGCGCTGATCGAGGGGAGAAGGGTGGAGATCCGCGGTTTTGGGAGCTTTTCCGTCCGAACACGTAAACCGCGCACGACGAAAAATCCCAAGACCGGCAAGATCATGAATATCTCGGCCCGCAAAACCCTTCATTTTACCATGAGTAAATCACTGAAGGAAGCCCTGATAGAAAAATAAACGACGGCCCTTTTGGGGCCTTGTGCAAAGCAAAAAATAAACCGGTATCATGCAGGGCATGGCACCGGTTTATTTTTTGTACTCACAGAAAAAGACTTACATCTCCCTTGCCCGCCCGTAATATTTCCGGCTGGTCGTCGATAAGAGAAACAACCGTCGAGGGATGGGGGATGATCTGGCCGCCGTCAATGACCAGGTCCACCTGGTTGCAGAAGATATCGTTGACGTCAAAACCGTCAACCGGCGGCTCTCCGTCCTTGTCCAGCAGGGCGCTGGTGTTCAGAACCGGATTGCCCAGCCCTTGGATCAGGGCAAGGCTTATGGGATGGTCAGGCACACGGATTCCCACGGTTTTCTGCTTGGTAAGCATGATTTTCGGCACCAGCTTGGTTCCGGACAGGACAAAGGTATACGGCCCGGGCAGACATTTGCGCATCAACCGATACGCGGTGTTGCCGACATGACTGTATTCACTGATATTTTTCAGGTCGGAACACATGAAACTGAAGGGTTTGTGCTTGGGCCGGTTCTTTAACTGATAGATGCGTTTGACCGCTTTCTGGTTGAAAATATCGCAGCCCAGCCCATACATGGTATCGGTGGGATAGCAGATCACCCCACCCTTTTTCAATATATCAACCACCTGGGCAATAAGCCGCGGCTGCGGGTTATGGGGATTAATTTCCAGAAGTTGCGCCATTTCATACCACCTTTACTATTCAAATTCGTCAGTAAAGCAGGAATAGAGAGGAAAATCCACCATAATCTGCAAAAAATTATCGGCAGGGAATCCTTTGCCCGGCTCAACCGGCCAGGCTCATTTACCATTTTCTTTTGTCTATTAACATGCTACATTGCGACACAATAACAGCTCCCAATCAATCACAAGAGGATGGCTCCATGTTCCACCAGGATATACCGCCTGCATACACTTTTGACGATGTCCTGCTCATTCCATGCGCTTCAGAGGTACTGCCCTCGGAGGTTTCACTGGCGACTCAACTTACCGATACCATCTCCCTCAAGGCGCCGCTGGTCAGCGCCGCCATGGATTCGGTGACTGAACACCAGACCGCCATAGCTATGGCCCGTGAAGGCGGGGTCGGCATCATCCACAAGAATATGAGCAAAGAGAATCAGGCCATCGAGGTGGAGCGGGTAAAAAAATCAGAGTCAGGCATGATCATTGATCCGATCACGGTTACGGAGAATCAGAGCGTGGGCGAGGTCCAGGCCATCATGCGCACGTACAAGATCTCGGGTTTGCCGGTGCTCAGGGATGAAAAACTGGTCGGCATCGTTACCAACCGGGATCTCCGCTTTGTTTCAGATGACAATCTGCGGGTCAAGGATGTCATGACCAGCAAGAACCTGGTAACAGCGCCTGTCGGCATTGACCTTGCCCATTCAAAAGCGCTTCTGCACGAACACCGGATCGAAAAACTCCTTGTGGTTGACGAACAGGGCCTGCTCAAAGGACTCATCACCATCAAGGACATCGAAAAGATAAAAAAATATCCCAATGCCGCCAAGGATGAAATGGGCCGCCTGATCGCCGGCGCCGCCATCGGGGTAGGCAGCGACATGATGGAGCGCACCGAAGCCCTGGTTGCGGCAAAGGTCGATGTCATCGTCCTCGACTCCGCCCACGGCCATTCCGCCGGAATAATCAGGTCCCTGCATCAGGTCAGAAACGCCTGGCCTGATCTGCCCATTGTAGCCGGCAACGTGGCCACGGCCGAAGGAACCAAAGCGCTCATCGAAGCAGGAGCCAGGGGCGTCAAAGTGGGAGTTGGACCGGGCTCGATCTGTACAACCCGCATCGTTGCCGGTGTCGGCGTGCCCCAGCTGACAGCGCTGAAAAACTGCGTGGAAGAAGCACGTAAACATAATGTGCCGATCATCGCCGATGGCGGCATCAAGTTTTCCGGCGACATCTGCAAGGCCATAGGCATTGGAGCGCACTCAGTCATGGTCGGTTCGCTTTTTGCCGGAACCGACGAAACCCCGGGAGAAACTTTCCTGTTCCAGGGACGAAAATATAAAGGCTACCGGGGGATGGGATCTCTCGGAGCGATGAACCAGGGAAGCAAGGACCGTTATTTTCAGGAGGGGGCTGGATCATCGAAGCTGGTTCCCGAAGGCATCGAAGGCAAGGTTCCCTACCGCGGCCCCCTTGCCGAAATGATCTATCAGCTGCTGGGCGGGCTGCGCTCCGGCATGGGCTATATCGGGGCCGCCAGCATAGAAGAACTGCACAAGAGAGCGCGGTTTGTCCGCATTTCACCTGCCGGGCTCAGGGAATCACACGTGCATGATGTCATCATCACCCGTGAGGCGCCCAACTACCGCACTGAAAGTTAACGTATTGACCGACCCGACAATATTCATGGCCGGACTTTCTTTCACCGATCGTTGAACAAGCAACCCTGACAAGCGGAACATAGACCATGTCTCTACACTCTGAAAAAATTATTATTATTGATTTCGGTTCGCAGACCACGCAGCTCATTGCCCGGCGCATCCGTGAACAGAAAGTGTACAGCGAGATTCATCCCTATACCATCACTCTTGCTGAGATCCAACAGATGCAGCCGTCGGGAATCGTTCTTTCCGGCGGTCCGGCCAGCGTCTATGACAACGACGCGCCCATAAGCGATCCGGGTATTTTTGAACTCGGCATTCCCGTTTTGGGGATCTGTTACGGCGCCCAGCTCATGATGCAGCAGCTGGGGGGCCGGGTGGAAATGGCCGAACATCGGGAATTCGGCAAAGCCGAACTTAAAATCCTCTACACCGGCGGCATTTTTGCCGGTATGGAGACCGATCCGGCAAAGTACCAGGTCTGGATGAGCCATGGCGACCGGGTCGAACAGGCGGCCCCGGGATTTGTGGCCACGGCAACCAGTGATCATTCGCCCTATGCGGCGCTGCGGCACGAGGACAAACCCTTTGTTGCCGTACAGTTTCATCCGGAGGTGATCCATACCCTCATCGGCACGGATGTACTGCGCAACTTCATCTTTGATCTCTGCGGGTGTCATCCCGAGTGGACCATGCATTCCTTTATCGACGCCACGGTCAAGGATATCCGGGACAAGGTCGGCAAAGACAAGGTTATCTGCGCCCTGTCCGGCGGGGTCGACTCCTCGGTAACCGCGGCACTTGTGCACCGGGCCATTGGCGATCAGCTCACCTGTATCTACGTCAACAACGGCCTGATGCGGACCGGTGAGTCGGAAAGCGTACTCAGTTTTTTCCGCCAGAAAACCCATCTCCGGGTCATTGATATCGACGCCACCCCCTACTTTCTCAAAGAACTTGAAGGTGTTGCCGATCCCGAAGAAAAGAGAAAGCGGATCGGTTTCGGCTTCATCAAAATTTTCGAGGAAGAAGCCGGCAAGCTTGGCGAGGTAAAATTCCTGGCCCAGGGGACCCTCTATCCGGATGTCATCGAATCCGTTGTCTTTCACGGCAAGGCGCCCATCAAATCACACCATAATGTTGGTGGTTTGCCGGAGCGCATGCAGCTTGACCTGATAGAGCCCCTGCGGGAACTGTTCAAGGACGAGGTGCGTGAGCTCGGCCTGGAGCTCGGCCTGCCCGAAGAGGCAATTTACCGGCAGCCTTTTCCCGGGCCCGGACTGGGCATCCGGATCATGGGCGCGGTGACGGCCGAACGCCTCAATATCGTCCGTCAGGCAGATGTCATCGTACTGGAGGAGATGAAGAAATCAGGCTGGTACCGCAAGGTCTGGCAATCCTTTGCCGTTCTCCTGCCTATCCAGACCGTCGGGGTCATGGGTGACGGCCGAACCTATGAGAATGTCATTGCTTTGCGCTCGGTTGACAGCCGCGATGCCATGACCGCGGACTGGTCCCAGCTGCCCTATGACCTGATCGGCCGGATATCCAGCCGGATCATCAACGAGGTGCGTGGCGTCAACCGCGTTGTCTACGATATCTCTTCAAAACCGCCAAGCACCATTGAATGGGAATAACTTTTTTTACTGAGCCCGTGGAGATGACCGCGGAAGGAAGAATGACACTGTTGCAATGTGGAAAGTGACCATTGACAGGGAGAAATGCAGTAACTGTGGCGCATGCCTGGAGTCATGCCCGGGGGATGTATACGAAGAAGTGAACGGAAAGATAACCGCCGTCAACCAGGATGAATGCCACGGCTGCCATACCTGCGAGGCCGTTTGTCCGGAAGATGCCTGTTTTATTGAGGAGGAATAAACGTATTAAAGGAGGACAACGCAATGGACCAGTATAGTGAATATGTCAATCTCGCCAGGGAGTGGTTCCTCACCAACGGCCCCAACCTGCTGGCCGCCGTTGCCATTCTTGTTTTCGGCCGCTGGCTGGTGCAATGGATCGCCGTACTTGTCAGAAAAGCCTTGAGCAGATCGATGATGGACGTCACCCTGATCCATTTTCTGGAGAAGCTCGTCTACTACACCCTGCTTATCGCTGTTTTCATTGCCGCCGCCGACCAGGTAGGGATCAAAACCACCTCGTTCCTGGCTATACTCGGCGCCGCCGGACTGGCGGTGGGCCTCGCCCTCAAGGATTCGCTATCCAATTTTGCCTCCGGGGTCATGCTGATCCTGTTCAAACCATTCAAAGTCGGAGACGCCGTCACCGCCGGCGGGGTATCGGGAACGGTCGTACGGATCGATATTTTTCATACCATCATCAATACCTGGGATAACCAGAAAATTATTGTCCCCAACAGTAAAATCACCACGGAGATCATTACCAATATCAACGCCAACCCCAGCCGACGCATCGACCTGACCATCGGAATCAGCTACGATGACGATGTCCGAGAGGCCAAGTCCGTTTTGCAGCAGCTCGTGCAGGAAGACCAGCGGATCCTTGCAGATCCGGCGCCGAAAATAGCCCTGGCGGAATTTGGTGATTCGAGCATTCACATTGTTGTGCGTCCCTGGGTCAATACGGCTGAATACTGGGATGTCCGCTTTGATCTGCTGGACAGGATCAAACAGGTCTTTGATGAACGGAACATCACCATCCCCTATCCCCAGCGGGATGTTCATCTGTACCAGCACCCGGTTGAATAACCGCTGACGCAGAGCTGCGCTGCTTTTGACCTGAAATTTACCCTGTAAGTTCAGAGGCTCAGACGCGCGACCCACCGGCATGACAGGTCCATCTTCCGGCGCACAAAACGTACGCGGTCACAGGACGCCCGATGACTGCTATAAATGTTTGTAAAAGCGCAATGCGTGGTTGCTCAGCCCCGTGAGCATTTACCCCTGAACCGGTTCTTTTCCCTTGACACCCTGAATATTCTTTTTTATTTTATTACAAAATAATAATTCGTAACACTGCCGGATACATTGAGCCGGCGGTGCTTTTCTCTTCCCAGCCTCAACTTCCCCAGGGAGTAAAGCAATATGCATATGGCAGATGCGCTTCTTTCGCCGGTTGTCGGCGGCGCCATGTGGGCCGCCACAGCCGCTGTCACGGTTTACAGTTCGACCAGGGTCAAACAAAGTCTTGACGAACACAAGATTCCCTTGATGGGGGTTTTGGCTGCCTTTGTCTTCGCCGCCCAGATGATCAATTTTACCATTCCGGCAACCGGTTCCAGCGGCCACCTTGGCGGCGGACTGCTGCTGGCCATCCTCCTGGGGCCACAGGCCGCCTTTCTTGCCATCGCCTCGGTGCTGACCGTCCAGGCTCTGTTCTTCGCCGACGGAGGGCTGCTTGCTTTAGGCTGCAATATTGTTAACCTGGGTTTTTTCCCCTGCTTCATCGTCTACCCCCTGATCTACAAAAAAATTGCCGGCAACCGGCCCACCCCGGGGCGCCTGCTGACCGGCAGTTTGGCCGCCGCCGTGGTCGGCCTGCAGCTCGGCTCCCTGGGGGTGGTCCTGGCAACAACGCTCTCGGGGGTTTCCGAACTGCCCTTTGCCTCCTTTGCCCTGCTGATGCAGCCCATTCACCTGGCCATCGGCATCGTCGAGGGACTGGTGACCGCCGGAGTCATCTCCTTCATCCGCCAGGCTCGTCCCGAGATTCTTGAAAAAGCGGCGGCTGATCAACCCCTGGGAATGGTGCCGATTAAACCGGTTCTGGCGGGGTTAGCCCTGGCCGCGGTTTTGACCGGTTCACTTCTTTCCTGGTATGCGTCGTCACATCCGGACGGTTTAGAATGGGCGATATTCAAGGTTTCCGGTTATGAAGAGCTGGACGCTCCAGAGGTCGGTATGCATCATAGCCTGGAATCCATTCAGGAAAAAACCGCCTTTTTGCCGGATTACGGCTTCAGGGAAACAGCGGAACATGAATCCGGCCGGCTTGGCACCTCAATGGCCGGTCTGATCGGTGGTCTCCTGGTCCTCCTGTTCGGGATAGGCATTGGTCTGCTGTTAAAAAACCTGGCGCTGCCGGGCACAGCAACCCGCCCCCGCAACGCCTGACCCGTGACCTGAAGCCGTGACGGCTTTATCGCATACCCGGAAAAAGTCGTTCAGATGCCTGCAAAGATTGATCGAGCCTTTTACGATATCGGCCACCTGGACAGTCTGGCCGAAGCGGATACCCCGCTGCACCGGCTCGATCCGCGGGCCAAACTCCTGACCACCGCGGTCTTCATTGTCAGCGTGGTTTCCTTTGGAAAGTACGAGATCGCACGCCTCCTGCCATTCTTCCTCTACCCCGCCGTGCTCATCGGCCTTGGCGACCTGCCGCTGGGTTTCCTGCTTCGCAAGCTGCTGATCGTTTCACCCTTTATCCTCTTTGTCGGCATCTTCAATCCCTGGCTGGACCGGACCGTTCTCCTTCAGCTGGGAACCCTTGACATCACCGGCGGCTGGCTTTCCTTCATCTCGCTCCTGCTGCGCTTCATCCTCACCGTCGGCGCCGGGCTCATACTCGTTGCCTCCACCGGCTTCACCACCATCTGCATGGCCCTGGAAAAAATGGGCGCGCCCAGGATATTCGCCGTCCAGCTGCTGCTGCTTTACCGCTATCTTTTCATCCTGATCGGTGAAGCAATCAGGATGATCCGGGCCCACTCCCTGCGCTCCTTCAGCCGCAAAGGGAGCATCAGCTTCCGCGTTTTCGTGCAGATGCTCGGCAACCTTCTCCTCCGGTCCATCGACCGGGCCCAGCGCATCCACATGGCCATGCTCTCGCGTGCATTCACCGGCAAAATACGCGTCATCAGGCAGTTCCGTTTCGGTTACCAGGAGGTTCTTTTCCTGACCGGCTTCAGCGGGCTTTTTATCATTCTGCGCGCAACCGATGCCGTAGACCTGCTGGGCCGCCTGGTGCTGGAGATCAGTCGATGAGCCACCATATCGTTGAAGTCAGAGATCTGAAATTCCGTTACCCGGACCAGACCCCGGCCCTGGCAGGCGTTTCTTTTCTGATCAGGCACGGCGAGTCAGTGGCCGTTGTCGGGGCCAACGGCGCGGGAAAATCTACCCTGCTCCTTCACCTGAACGGGTATCTCACCCCCACGGATGGATCGGTGCGGATCGGTGATTTTCAGCTCACCCGCGACACCGTGCGGGACGTGCGCCGCACAGTGGGCATGGTTTTCCAGGACCCTGATGACCAGCTTTTCATGTCCACGGTCTTCGATGATGTGGCCTTCGGCCCCCTGAATCTGGGCCTCACCCCGGATGAAGTGCGGGAGCGGGTGGAAAAGGCCCTGGATACCGTCGGTGTCACCCACCTGCGGAAGCGGCCGCCCCACCGGCTTTCCACCGGCCAGAAACGACGGGTGGCCATCGCTTCTGTACTCTCCATGAGCCCTGACATTCTGGTCATGGATGAACCTTCCGCCGGTCTTGACCCCCGAGCGCGCTCCCAGCTCATCTCGCTACTGCGGACCTTTCACCACACCAAAATCATCGCCACCCATGACCTTGATATGGTGGTGGACCTCTGCGATCGAACCATTGTCATGCATGAAGGTTTAATAAGGGCCGACGGACCAACCATGGAAATCTTCGGCAATGAAGAGCTGCTGGCCGCCAGTTGCCTGGAAAAACCTTTACGGATGCAGGGCTGCCCGATCTGCGGCGGGTGAAATATAGCACCTGCTGTCATATCGACTGGAGAGAGATATCCTGATGCGTATAGGGAAAGATCTCTCACACGCCCCGATCCCGATCCCGATCCCGGATTCAGGATAATCCCATTTTTCCAGTCCGTTAAATTAAATATCAGACAAGCCGGTTCTCAATGACATGAGCCAAAAAAAATGGTAAATATACTCGCAAAATAAAATATACTGGCAGCCCGTTGCACCTGCAATACTCTGTTTTTGCTGTTGTGCATCGTTTCATTCCACACGGTTTTCCTGTTCCTGTTCATCGCACGAATTTTCTTGCGGGAACAAGCACAATGTGGTACTTTAAAAAAAATGTCATTTTTTTTTACAAGGGTACAATGAATAAAGATCATTTTGCAAAGGCAAGGGCAAAGCTTGGAAAAACCCAGAAAGAGCTGGGCAACCTGCTGGGCGTGTCCCTCAAAGCTGTCCAGAGCTATGAGCAGGGATGGCGGCCGGTTCCACTCCATGTCGAACGGCAGATATATTTTCTGTTGATGAATCAGCGCAACAGCGAATCGTCCAAACGCAAAGACTGCTGGGTGCAGAAAAAATGTGACGTCAAAAAGGATTGTCCCGCCTGGGAGTTCCAGGCCGGTCATCTCTGCTGGTTTCTGAGCGGTACCCAGTGTGAGTGCGCTGCCGAAAAAGAATGGAAGGATAAAATGGAAATATGCCGGACCTGTGAAGTCCTCTCTTCACTGCTCTAGCCCTGCTGTTTTTCTTCCTTCCCCTTTTCTCTCCATCTAGGGGCGGGTTCCACCACCCCCACTCTCAGTAGTTTTTCCCGCGCCTCCATTGCACCATACCCCATTTACTCCCGCCTGCCGTCGTGGTAAGGTGATACTTTGCAACAACAGAAACCCATACTCTAGCGCCCAAACCATGAACACCATCGGAATAGCCATGAGCGGCGGTGTGGACAGCTCCGTCAGCGCCGCCATCCTCAGGCGGCAAAACTTTGACGTACACGGTTTTTTCATGAAACTCCCCCTGCCCGGAGTGGATGAACACCTGGACCGGGTCAGGGCGGTCGCCGGAAAACTGGAAATTCCCTTGACCATAGTGGACCTGGAGGAGCTTTTCACCCGGCATGTCATTGATGTATTCATCGACACCTACCGGCAGGGACTGACCCCGAACCCGTGTATTGTCTGCAACCGGCGGATCAAATTCGGGGCTCTGCGCAAGTATATGCACGAAAAGGGAATGAGCAAAATCGCCACCGGCCACTACGCCCGGATCGCCCGGACCAGGGAAGGTCATTTTGCTGTGCAGAGAGGCATTGATCCTAAAAAAGACCAATCATATTTCCTCTGCCGGTTGAACCGGGACCAGCTTGAGCATATGGTCATGCCCCTGGGAGAACTATCCAAAAACGAGGTCTACAGAATGGCGGCGGAACTTAACCTGGACAAGGTTCACGGACCGGAAAGTCAGGACATCTGTTTCCTGGCCGGCCGGAACATTGCAATTTTTTTTACCGAACAGGGGGTGGAGGATAATCCCGGCCCTATTGTGACTTCCAGGGGTGCAACCGCAGGTCGCCATCGCGGCCTGTGGCACTATACAATCGGCCAGCGCCGCGGACTGGGGTTGCCTGACGAGACCCCCTGGTATGTGCAACGCCTGGATGCGCAACACAACCGGGTCATCATCTGCAAGAATGAGGAATTAATTACCAGCAGCGTGCGGGTCTCTGATGTCCGGTGGACCGTGCCGCCATCATCCCCATGGCAGGGTCTTGTCCAGATCCGTGGCCGCCACCGCCCGTCCGGAGCCACTCTTGAACAGGTTTCCGCCAAAACGTGGCTCATCACTTTTGCCCAACCACAGCGGGCAGTCACTCCCGGCCAGTTTGCCGCTTTTTACCAGGACGATTTTATCTGCGGCAGCGGTGTTATACTCCCGGACGATCAAACAACTGCGGGAACCGGTTCATGATAAAAGTCGCCATCGCCACGCTGGGATGCAAGGTCAACCAGTTTGAATCGGCCGCCTTTTCCACCGCGTTTATCCGGGCCGGCTGCGAGCTGGTGCCCTTTTCAGGCCAGGCGGATATCTATGTAATCAACACCTGTTCGGTCACCGGCCGGGCCGGGCAGCAGTCGCGCCAGCTTATCCGCAGGGCCATGAAAACAAATCCTGAAGCAAAACTGGTCATCACCGGCTGTTATGCCCAGATGGACGCCAACCATATCCTGGATATCGTCGATGCCCCCCTGTGCATTGTTGGCAACGGCAACAAGCACCTGCTGGTGGAGACGGCCCTGGCGGACAGCAAAACAGACCTGTCAATGCTCATGGGCAACATCGGGCTCAAAAAGGAAATAACCTCCCTGGGGGTCAGGCGGTTCCCCGGCAGGACCCGCGCATACCTGCGTATCCAGGACGGGTGCAACAACTTCTGCTCCTATTGCATCGTTCCCTATACCCGGGGCCGAAGCCGCAGCGTGCCGCTGCAGCAGGTCCTCCAACAGACCGCGACCTTTGCTGAAGAATGCTACCGGGAAATAGTCATCACCGGCATCAATGTCGGAAAATACGGCCTTGATCTGGAGGAAAATGAAACCATTTACAGCCTGATCACCCGACTGTGCCGTGATTTTCCTTCCATCCGATTCCGACTCAGTTCCATCGAACTCACCGAAGTCAACGACCGCCTCCTCGCCATGCTGACCGAGTTGACGAACTTCATGCCCCATCTTCACCTTCCCCTGCAGAGCGGTGATGACCGGATTCTGGAAAAAATGAACCGGCGCTATACAGCCGCGGACTTTGACCGGGCAGTCAGGGAGGTTCATGCGGCCCTTCCGCACAGCGCCGTCGGCTGCGATATCCTGTGCGGTTTTCCCGGCGAAAGCGATGAGGCATTTGACAACACGATGCGGCTGGTTGCCGGTCTTCCTTTAACCTATTTCCATGTCTTTCCCTATTCCAAACGCCCCGGAACCCTGGCCGCCTCCATGAAAAATGAAGTTGCCGGGCCGGTCAAAGACGAACGGGTCAGCCGACTGCGCCGGTTGAGCCGGGAAAAGAAAGAAGAGTTTTACCGGCGCCATGTCGGCACCCTGCAGCGGGTGCTGGTGGAGCGGCAGAACAAAAAATTCCGGCTTCTCCAGGGTTTCACCGAAAACTACCTTTCAGTGCAGTTTCCCGGCTCCGCCAAACTTGCCGGCTCTGTTGTCCAGGTTCGGATTGACCATATTCTCGATGGCGAGTTATTTGGCAGTATAGAGCACTCGCCGCTTGAGATTATGAAATGAAACAGGTAAAGTCGTCTCTGAATCCGTGACCGTTTGTTACTGGTACGCTCTGTAACAATTTGTCTGTATGGTTTCATTTAAAATCTACCTGGAATGCTCATGTACGCCGCTGCCCAGTGAGCCGTTATCGGATTCAGATCGTCGGCAGATCAACACTCAGCCTTTACCTGTTTATCCGCACAGATTTATGATCGGAGAGATAATCGCCATCGGCGACGAACTGATATCAGGCCGGATCCTTAATACCACGAGCAGCTTTGCCGCCGGCAGGCTTTTTGCCGCCGGTCACGAGGTATTAGCCATGCACACCATAGGCGACTCTCCCTCTCTTATCGATGAGGCGCTGAAACGGGCCATTGCCCGTGTTGATTTCGTTATCGTTACCGGTGGCCTTGGCGCCACCACTGATGATCTGACCAACGAGGCGGTTGCCGAGGCCCTGAACAGACCACCCACTCTCCACCGGGAAATCCTTGCCCAGATCAGCCCCCATCATCAGGGCAGTAAAAATGACATCCTTTTTCTCGAAAAACTTGCCTGGCTGCCCGAGGGCGCTGAAGTCCTCAACGCCCAATCGAAAATGGCCGGTTATCTCCTGGTGTATGACCACACGCCGATTTTTTTCCTGCCGGGAATTCCTTCCCAGATGAACGAGTTGTTTGTCGATCATGTCCTTCCCTGCCTGGCAGGATGGTCTACAGGTGAGCACACCCATGTGCGGGAGAGAGTTTACCGGACTTTCGGCGCCACCGAAAACATGATCAACCGGAACCTGCGATATATTGAAAAAACGCCACAAATAAAAATCGGATACTACCCGGTGGAAAGCGATGTTCATGTCAGCCTGACTGTTATCGGCCGCGACCAGGAAGAATCGGCAGCCCTGTTCAACCGGGTTGATGCTGAAATAATCACCATCCTCGGCGATACAATCTACGGTTACGACCAGGAGTCCATGGCCGCTGTGGTCGGCAACCTGCTGACCATGCAGGATTGGCGGATCAGTGTTGCTGAATCATGCACCGGCGGTCTCCTGGCCGGCAAAATTACCCAAGTGGCCGGCAGTTCGGAATGGTTTGCCGGGGGTGTAGTTGCCTACAGCAATGATCTGAAACAGAAGCTACTGGCAGTGGACAACACGCTCATTGCCGAGTATGGTGCTGTCAGTGCACCTGTTGCCCGGGCCATGGTCCAGGGGATTGCCGCATGTTCCGCGTCCCAGGTCGCCGTGTCGGTAACGGGCATCGCCGGTCCCTTGGGAGGGACCGAGGAAAAGCCGGTGGGCACCATTTTTTTCGGGGTTTTTGCCGACAATGAGATCACCGACCATCATTTTACCTTCTCCGGCAGCCGGAGAGAAATCCAGGAAATAACCGCCCAGACAGCACTGGATCTGGTGCGGCGTTCATTATTGACGCATAAAGGAGCAAGCAATGGCGGCAGCAACTGAAAATAACCAGGAAGGCAGGATCAAAAGTGTTGACAATGCCATTACCCAGATTCAACGCCAGTTCGGCAAAGGATCGATCATGCGGTTGGGTTCCGAAGAACGGGAAAACATTCCGGTCATCTCCACCGGCGCCCTCAGCATCGACATCGCCCTTGGGGTCGGCGGACTTCCCCGCGGCAGAGTCACCGAAATATACGGCCCTGAATCTTCAGGAAAGACAACCCTTGCCCTGCATGTTATTGCCGAAGCACAGCGCCGTGGCGGCACCGCTGCATTTATTGATGCCGAGCATGCCCTGGACACGGCATATGCCGACCGTCTCGGGGTTGACACCGACAATCTTCTTATCTCCCAGCCGGATTTCGGGGAACAGGCCCTGGAAATTACGGAAATTCTGATGCGCAGCGGCGGAGTCGATATCATCGTCATTGACTCTGTTGCCGCCCTGGTCCCCCGGGCCGAGATTGACGGCAATGTCGGCGACCAGCATGTCGGCCTCCAGGCCCGGCTCATGTCCCATGCCATGCGCAAATTCACCGGGGTGCTCAAACGGACAAATACAGTACTGGTCTTCATCAACCAGATCCGCATGAAGATCGGCGTCATGTTCGGCAGCCCGGAAACAACCACCGGCGGCAACGCCCTGAAGTTTTACAGCTCCATCCGCCTTGATATCCGGAGAATGACGCAGATAAAGGATGGCCAGGAAATCGTCGGCAACCGCACCAAGGTCAAGGTCGTCAAAAACAAGGTAGCGCCCCCGTTCAAAACCGCCGAATTTGATATCATTTACGGTGAAGGTATTTCCAGGACCGGAGACGTGCTTGATCTCGGGGTGGAACTGAATATCGTTGATAAAAGCGGCGCCTGGTACTCCTACATGGACGAACGTATCGGCCAGGGCCGGGAAAATGCGAAAATATTTCTCAAGGAACACCCGGAAATGGCTGACGACATTGAACAGAAAGTCCGCCTTGCCTACGGCATGGCCGTTGAAAAGACCGCGGCCCAGAAAAACTGATTTCCGGACGGACAGCATTGATCAGCCGCATCACAGGATAGAAAGAGCCGGGGTTCTGAACAGGCCCCCGGCTCAATTACCCCTTCAGTTCACGCGACCGCAATCTTCTTCTGTTGTGCTTTCCTGGTTTTCGGCAACCAAATCAACACAATTGCATCCGGCCTGAAAGCAAATGGAAATCATAGTTATTGCCGCCATGGCCTCCAACAGGGTGATAGGACGGAATAACCGGATACCCTGGCACCTCCCCGGAGAGCTGCAACGATTCAGGGAAACAACCTGGGGCCACACGCTCATCATGGGGCGCAAAACCTATGAATCCATCGGCAGGCCCCTGCCGGGACGGCGCAACATCATTATAACCCGCAATCCGTATTACCGGGTCAAGGGCTGTGAAGTGGCTGCCGGACTGGATCAGGCATACAGAATGTGCCGGGATGATGAGCGCGTTTTCAACATCGGCGGAGAGCAGCTGTATCGCCAGGGAATTCTTGATGCCGATGTGCTGCTGCTCAGCGTGTTACAGCAACCCGTCGCCGGAGATGTTTATTTTCCGGAATTTTCCACAGCAGATTTTCAACTTGTGCAAAAGGAAAATATCAATGGCCCCATCCCCTACTCCATCCAGACATATCACCGGATCAGAAATTGAATTTCGACATGTAATATGACCTTTCCTTGACCTGGGGTCTTTCTTTTCGATATAATAATACTATGATTCATGGGTGAACTATTGCCCATGCCAATAACGATACTTCTGCAACAAGGAGGAACGTCATGAAAAGCAGGGAATTGAAAAAACTCCTTGCCGGTTTGGGCATTGCCGGCCTGATCAGTGCGGGCGGCTTGCCCGTACCCGGCCACGCCGCATCCGGCAGCGGATGAAGCGCGGACAAGGAAGACGCAGGTAGCGTCGAAAAAACCGTAGAAAAACCAGCAGCAAGCGGCTGAAGCGGAACCACGGACAGCGCCGGTGGCGCTGAAGAGAAAGCCGAGGAAGAACTGGAGAAAAAGACCGGGGACAGCGCGGATGACGTTGAAGAGAAAGCCGAGGAAGAACTGGAGAAAAAAGCCGGGGACAGCGGCTGAGGGGCTTCCAAATAAACGTGCGGTCCGCACCCAACACCATATGATCAGAGCCGGTAATGCACGAATTGCCGGCTCTTTCCGTTCAGCAGCACAACCAGATGCCCAATCGCCCTGGCAATGACTTTTTCCATGGATCAGATACAAGCAATTTATCCGCTGAGCAGCCGGCTTCTGGCGGAAAAATTCCCCCCTCTCCCGCAGGATAAACTGCTGAACCTGGCCGAATTCCTGGAAGCACGCCCTGAACTCCTGCAAACACATCCATATCTTGCCGATCTGGCCCGGATAGAAACAGCCCGTTATGCGGTTTCCCGGGAGCCTTCAACTGTCCCGGAAAACCTGACCGAACGCGTGGTCAATCCCAGTCTGAAGCTTATCCAGGTACAGTGGCAGGGGCTGCCGGAATTTTTCCTGCCCAGGGATGCCACCCCGCAACCGGGAGAAACCTTTGTGCTCGTGTGGAAAAATCCCGGTGAAAAAGAAATCAGAACCACGGAGGCCAGTGGACACGACCTGCTGGCCCTGAAAATAACCAGCGAACAGATAGACGGCCGAGATGCCGCCCGGCAGGGTCAGGTCAGTGTCGATGCCATCGATGCCATTCTCCGCCGGGCCACGGGAAAAGGGCTGCTTATCGTCCCGCCGTCCCGCATTGTCCGTCCTCCGGACTTTCCCCGGGGAGAGGTCGATAAAGCCAAATTCTTCACTACGCCCACCTTCACCCTGCAGTGGCACATCACCCAGAACTGCGACCTGCACTGCCGCCACTGTTATGACCGCAGCGACCGCTCCGAGCCGGAGCTTGGCGAGTGCATCGCCGTGCTTGATCAGCTCTATGATTTCTGCCGGGATCACCACGTTGACACCCAGGTTACCTTCACCGGCGGCAACCCGCTCCTGTACCCTCATTTTAACGAACTGTACAGGGAAGCGGCGGACAGGGGCTTTTTAACCGCCATCCTCGGCAATCCCATGCCCAGGAACCGGATAGAAGAAATACTCGCCATCCGCAAACCCGAGTTTTACCAGGTCAGCCTGGAAGGCCTGCGGGACCACAATGACTACATTCGAGGCCGGGGCCACTTTGACCTGGTCCTCGACTTTCTCGACCTGCTGCGTGAACTGGATGTCTATTCCATGGTCATGCTCACCCTCACCAGAGCCAACATGGATCAGGTCCTGGAGCTGGCGGAACTCCTGCGGAACCGGACCGACCTCTTCACTTTCAATCGCTTGGCCATGGTCGGTGAAGGAGCAGAGCTGGCCTCTGTTCCCCCCGGAGAATACCGGGAGTTCCTCCAGGCATATCTCGACGCCGTTCCGGACAATCCCTGCATGGCAATGAAGGACAATTTGCTCAATATCCTGCGCCGGGAGCGCAATCAGCCTTTTTTCGGCGGATGCGCCGGCCGCGGATGCGGCGCCGCCTTTAACTTCATCGCCCTGCTTCCCGACGGCGAAGTGCATGCCTGCCGGAAGTTTCCATCGTATATCGGCAACCTTCGCCAATCAGCCCTGACCGAAATTTATCACGGAGAATTGGCCCGCCAATACCGGACCGGCTCCCAAGCCTGCGCCCGCTGCGAAATCAGGCCGGTCTGCGGCGGATGCCTGGCCGTGGCCCATGGCTTTGGTCTGGATATTTTTACTGAGCGCGATCCCTACTGTTTTATTTAGTTTCATTGCAAAGCGCAGCCGAGTCACGTAATATGCGCCATGATTCAAGTTATGAAACTTTTCCGCAAGACAGCAGCGCGATAATTTTCCTCCCTGTCCTTTTACGCCATGCGACGTTTTTACGTTAACCCGCAATCCATATCGGAAAATCTGGCGATTCTCTCCCCGGATGAATCCCGCCATATTGTCACTGTGCTGAGACTGCAGGCGGGAGCTGCTATAGAATTGTTTGACGGCACCGGTTTTGTCTACCAGGGTATTATTCTCTCCACCTCACCCGGACCAATAACCGTTGAACTGCGCTCCCGGACCAATGAGCACCATGATGACGCGCGCCGCCGCCTTTTCCTCTTCCAGAGTCTGCTTAAAGGAAAAAAAATGGACTTCCTGGTCCAGAAGGCCACGGAACTCGGTGTCCACTCTTTTCGTCCTGTTCTGTCCAGGTACAGCGAAAATCATGGCAACCTCCCCAGGCAGGCAGACAGGTGGCAGCGCATTATGCTGGAAGCGTGCAAACAGTGCAAGCGCGCCAGTCCCATGATTATCAAACCTTTTACACCATTCTCCGATATTGATGTTTCCGCTTTTGCACAGCCCCTGGTACTCTGGGAGAAGGAAGAATCAACCGGCCTGGATGCGGCCATGATTTCCCATGAAGGGCCCTTGGCCCTTTTCATCGGGCCGGAAGGCGGTTTTCCTGACAACGAGATCAGCGCCCTCCTTGCCATGAATTTCAAACCCGTTTCCCTGGGTGCGCGGATTCTGCGAGCAGAAACCGCTGCCTTGAGCGCCATTGCAATACTGCAGTTCCTCACCGGCTCCTTATCTCCTGTCCGCCCATAAAAATGCATTTGCTCTTCCTTGTTTTTTCATGGGGCGATGCGAATCTGTATGCTTTTCATCGCCGGCTGTACATGCTACACTGTCCTCGTTAAATTGATTTACAGGTTACCGATGCGAGCAGTTGTCCAGCGAGTCACACAGGCCGGTGTCATGATCGGCAGTCGTCAGGCAGGAAAAATCGGCCAGGGTCTCATGGTCCTGGTGGGCGTTCACCGGGATGACCGCACCGATGATGTTGCCTGGATGGCGGACAAACTTGTCCATCTGCGCATCTTCGAGGACCGCGCCGGGCTGATGAACCGCTCCATCCTGGATACAGGTGGTGAAATGCTGATCGTATCGCAATTCACCCTGCTGGGCGACTGCCGCAAGGGCCGCAGGCCTTCGTGGGCATCTGCGGCAGCACCGGACCATGCGCAATCCCTGTACCTTGAACTGGTGCAGGCCGTCACCACCTATGGCGTGCCAACTGCCACCGGTGAATTCCAGGCCATGATGGATGTGAACCTGACCAATAGCGGACCGGTTACCCTGCTGCTTGATTCACAAAAAAACTTTTAATTCCACCCTTGGGATAAGACATAATGAAAGATTTCCAGATTGGCTCCACCTACAGTGGTTTTCTCCTCCAGCGCCGGGAATACATCGATGAAATCGATTCGACGGTACTCCTTTTTACCCATGAACTGCTGGGGACCCCAGCCCTGTCTATCAAAAATGAGGATCCCAACAAGACGTTCTGCATTGCCTTTAACACCCTCCCGGATGACTCCACCGGTGTTGCCCATATACTCGAACACTCTGTGCTCATGGGTTCGAAAAAATATCCGGTCAAGGATGTGTTCGGTGAAATCCACAAGGGCGGACTCATGACCTTCCTCAATGCCATGACCGGCTCAGATACCACCTATTACCCGTTTGCCACCCTCAACAACAAGGAGTATTTCAACATCATGGACGTCTATTGCGACGTTACCCTGAATCCGCTGCTGGACCAAACCACCTTTGAACAGGAGGGTTGGCATTTTCACAAGGAAAGTCCAGATGAACCCATGGAATTGCAAGGGGTTGTTTACAATGAAATGAAGGGGGCTTTTTCCGATCCCATTCGCGCGATCTTTCACCACGCCTTCAGCGGACTTTTTCCGGGATCGACCTATGCCCATGAATCCGGTGGCGACCCGCAAAACATACCAGACCTGACCTTTGACCAGTTTGTCGCCTTTCATGAGCGATTTTATCACCCAACCAACTCGGCCCTCTTTTTTTACGGCAACGGTGACCTGGAAGAGGAGCTCTCTTTCGTCCAGGAGCGATTTCTGCAGCACTTCCCTTCTCCCGGCACATTGGGCGCAATTGTCCATGGCCGCACGATCACCCGGCCGCAACGAATCGAAGACACCTACACTATTCAATCCGGGAGTAATCCGGCAGGCAAAACCTATCTGGCCGTTGCCTCATCCGTCGGCACAGTCCTAGACCGAGAAGATAACACCGCCTTCCAGGTCATTGCCCAGATCCTTTACAATTCCGACGCTTCCCCCCTGAAAAAAGCTATTATCGACGCCGGGCTGTGTAAGGATTTCGGCGGCCTTTACCTTTCCACTTCCAGCTTCAGAACCGTTATGATGACCTATCTGGTCGGCAGTGAACCTGAAAACAGCGAAAAATTCGCCTCAGTGTACGATGCCGCCCTCCGGGAAATGGTTCAGTCAGGACTTGATTCAGAACTGGTGCTGTCCGAATTGAACAAGTATGAATTTTCTGTCCGTGAATCCCTGACCAGGGCGCAGCGAGGGCTTGATCTGATCGGCAAGGCCCAGCTTGCGCTGAAACACAACGCCGATCCCTTCGAATTCCTGCGCATTGATGATCTGTTCAAGGAAATTCGGCGTAAGGCTCTGGAGGAAAACTATTTCGAGGGATTAATCCAGCGCGCCCTGTTGGACAATCCCGCGACTGTTGAAATCATCCTCAAACCGGATCCGGACAAATCCGCCCGCTCAGATCAGGAGGAATCAAAACGGATCGCTGACTTTGAACAAAATCTCGATGAAAACGGCCTGCAGGATGTAATACAACGCTCCAGGGAGTTGATGGAGCTACAGAACACTTTCAACGATGAAGAGACCCTCCATCTCCTGCCTCAGCTGAAAATCAGCGACCTGAACCCTGCCCCGGATTTTCACCAGGTTGAACCGGAATCGCTCCAGGGTATCCCTTTTCTGATCAGCTCTCTACCGACCAACTCCATCTGTTACATTGATTTCGGGTTTGACGGATCCGTCATTCCCACAGAACTGCTGCCCCTGCTCAGTCTTTTCGCCACCATCGTCACCGAGGTCGGAACAGAAACCAAGGATTACATGCGGGTTGCCCGCGAACTGGGTACCTATACCGGCGGCTTTGATTCTTCCTTCAACACCTATTCCCGCCTTGGAAACAGCGGCGCCTGCAGCCCCATGCTCTGGTTCCATCTCAAAGCCCTGAACACTTTCCTGGATCCGGCGCTCAGCCTGGTGTCGGAAATATTCTCCCAGGCTTCCTTTGCCGACCGCCGCCGTATCAGAGAAATTGTATTGCGGGAATTTGCCTGGGCTGAACATTCCGCGCACAGTGAAGGGTACAGCCTGGCTTCCTCCCGGGTCTTTTCCCACTTGAGCACGGCCGGGCAGTATAATGAATATGTCAATGGCGCCACAGCCTATCTGGCCCTGAAGGATCTGGCCAATAACTATGATCAGCAAGAGGAGCAGTTTCTCGCATCCCTGGAGCAGCTCCGGCAACTGCTGTTCCGGCGCCAAGGACTCACTGTTGCAATAACCGCCGAACCTGAAGGTATCCACTCCTTCCGGGATCGGAGCGCTGCTGTCATTGACAGCCTGCGGGACCAGGAAAAAGAAGTTTTAGTTCCGCAATTTCAGCAATTTGAGCGTTTCGAAGGCCTTTGTACTTCCGCCGAGGTCGTCTATAATGTTCAGGGATGTTCTCTCTTTACCGATTCTGCTCAATACAATGGACATTTTGAAGTACTCAGAACCTGGATTTCTCGGGATTATCTCTGGAACACGGTACGTCAGATGGGAGGCGCCTATGGTTGTTTTGTCCAGTTCAACCATATAACCGGCAATATCGGATTTGTCAGTTATCGCGATCCCCATGTTGCAAAAACTTTCTCCGCCTATGATTATCTGCCGGCGCACCTTGACCGGCTCACCCTTTCCCGACAGGTGCTGGATCAATTGATCATCGGCACCTATGGTGGTCTTGTCCCCCACCAATCACCGGCGGCAAAGGGGGCTGCCGCCAGAAATGATTATCTATCGGGCATCACCCCTGAATTCAAGCTGCAACGGATCAACGAGGTCCTGGGAACCAGTCTTGCATCCTTAAAATCCTTTACTCCTTTTTTTGAAAATCTGCGGGGCAACTGCTACCGGGCGACCATCGGCAACAGCAAAAAAATTCGTGCGGCGGCAAAGTATTTCACCGATATCGTCGAGATATAACAAATACCAGCATCTGGATGTAATGCAATGCGATCTTTTCCGGACCATCGCGAGCCTGATTCGCACAACTCCAACAGAGAGAAAATTCTTTTCACCCCTGCTGCCAGCCGGCTTATGTTGAACCGATCTGCCCAGCGCACTGCCAGACAGATCATTAACGGGAATCACATTTTCTCCCATTGTTCATCCCTGGTAAAGACTGTATCCCGTTTGAATCTTGCATCGTCATGTGTCGGATAATCGACCATATAATGCAATCCCCGTGACTCTTTTCGATACTCGGCGCTCCTGATTATCAGCTCGGCGACAACGGCGATATTGCGCAGTTCAACCAGATCCGGTGTGAGGAGAAAATCATGGAAATGCTCACGGATCTCTTGAAAAATAGGCTGAATCCGGCGCCGCACCAACTGCAATCTCTTTTCTCTCCTGACAATACCGACATAGTTCCACATGAGACGCCGTATCTGATCCCAGTTATGACTGATGAGGACATTTTCTTCAATTGACCTGGCTTGGCCAACCCGCCACCCCCGAATTTCCTGATACGGCAGCCGGGAGATATCCGGCCAGTTCTTCTTCAACCATATTCCTGCCCGATGGGCAAAAACAACAGCCTCAAGAAGCGAATTGCTCGCCAGTCGATTGGCGCCATGCAGACCAGTACTTGCTGTTTCCCCCAGGGAGAACAGGCTTTTGATTGAAGTCTGCCCCCATTCGTCCACCTGAACACCGCCACACATATAATGAGCGGCGGGCACAACCGGAATCGGCTCTCTGGTTATATCCACTCCATAGCGCTTACAGGTGGAATAGATGGTCGGAAAGCGATCCCGAATAAAATCAGCCTGACGATGGGTCAGGTCCAGGTACACACAGTCTGCTCCGCTTTCCTTCATTTCCGCATCGATTCCGCGGGCCACCGCATCCCGCGTTGCCAGGTCCCCCCGGCTGTCGTACTTTTGCATGAAAGCAACGCCCTGTTCATTAACCAGTTCCCCCCCCTCCCCCCGCACCGCCTCGGAAATCAGAAAATTTTTGGCCAGGGGATTATAGAAACAGGTGGGATGAAACTGGACAAATTCCAGATTGGCAACCCTGGCGCCTGCTCTGAAAGCCATGGCCACCCCATCACCTGTAGCGATGTCAGGGTTCGTTGTATACAGATAGACTTTGCCGCAACCTCCGGTGCACAGCACGGTAACCTTAGCCTGTCGCACCTCGACCCCCCCGGTGGTTCTATTCAGGACATATGCCCCCAGACATCTTTCTTCACCCTTATCCCCCGCCCCCACTTTTGATTGAACCAGGAGATCTATCGCCAGGTGATCCTCCAGCACCTCGATGGAACCATGCTTTTCCACCTGTTCAATAAGCGCCCGTTCTATTTCCCGTCCGGTCAGATCAAGAGAGTGCGCAACCCTGCGGCAGCTATGCCCCCCTTCCATGCCAAGATCCAGTCCCTTTCCATCGCTTCCGGCTTGAAACCTGACTCCCATCTCCATCAGCTCAAGAACCCTTTCCGGCCCCTCCTCTACAACCATCCTGACAATCCGTTCATCGCACAGCCCATCACCCGACCGGAGAGTATCGCGCACATGCGAATCAAGCGAATCACTATCAGACAACACCGCCGCAATCCCCCCTTGCGCCAGATTCGTTGCCGTATCAACACGCGCTTTCTTCGTCACCACGGTTACCCGGGAAAAATCCGCCACCTTCATAGCCAGCGAAAGGCCGGCAATACCACTCCCAATTATCAACACATCGGTTGTAAACATTATTCGCGCTCCGTTTTTTATAAATGTTTCACGTGAAACATCGAAAAACTATTCACCTGTCGGAAAGAGTATAGTATACTTTTTAAAAAGCAAGCAACCAAGAAGGACCATTATGAGCAATAATCTTAAGGCAAAGATAGTCGCCCTGGCCAACCAGAAAGGTGGGGTCGGCAAGACCACCACAGCGCTTAACCTGGCAGCAGCTCTGGCTTTAAAAGGAAAAAAGGTGTTGCTGGTCGATTCAGATCCCCAGGGGAACGCGTCCAGCGGGGTCGGAGTGTACCAATCAGATGGAGCCACCCAGCTTTACCACTGTTTTATGGGAGAACAGGAAACAGAAAACTGTATTCACCCCTGTGCCATTAAGACACTCAACGTCCTCCCCTCATCCATCGACCTGGTTGGGGTCGAAATTGAGCTCATCTCACTGAAAGATCGAGAAAAAAAGCTTAGACAGGTACTGCGCCCCGTCCGCGACCGGTATCATTTCATAATCATTGACTGTCCGCCGTCCCTGGGGCTGCTCACAATTAATGCCCTGACCGCCGCCGATTCGGTGCTTATTCCCATGCAGTGTGAATATTTTGCCCTGGAAGGTTTAGCCCAACTTATTGAAACAATAAGAAAAGTTAAAAAAAATCTCAACCCGGGCCTGTACATTGACGGTCTCCTGCTAACCATGTATGACCGGCGCAACCGGCTCACCCACCAGGTAGCATCGGAAGTTAAAAATCATTTTGGCAAGCAGGTGTTTAACACGGTTATCCCGAGAAATGTCCGCCTCAGCGAAAGCCCGAGTTACGGCCAGACCATTCTCGAGTATGACCGGAACTGCCCTGGAGCAAAAGCGTATATTAAATTAGGGAACGAATTTTTACGACGGAGTTAAAGCTGATGAGTGTTAAAAGTGTTCTGGGAAGAGGGGTTGGAGCTCTATTGCGCGACGACCTGGCGGAAAACGGGGAAGAAAAATTCTTTTTTTGCGATATTGATAAAATAGAGCCGAATCCAGATCAACCGCGCAAGCATTTTGACGAGGACAAATTGCAGATGCTGGCAGAATCAATTGCTGAGAAGGGGGTTATCCAACCGCTGCTGGTCACCAGGGGAGCCGGAAACCGCTTCCACCTCATAGCCGGAGAACGCAGGCTCCGGGCCGCCCGCATAGCCGGTCGGGAAGAAGTTCCGGTGGTTGTCATGCCCGCTGATTCCGAAGGTAAAAATCTTGAGCTGGCGCTTATTGAAAATATCCAGCGCCATGACTTGAACCCCATTGAAGAGGCTATGGCCTATTCGCGGCTGATCAACGACTTTGACCTGACCCAGGAGATGGTGGCGAAAAAAGTGGGGAGAAAGCGGTCCACCATCACCAACGTCCTGCGCCTTCTCAACCTGCCCGACTACCTGCAGGACGACGTTGCCGCCGGCATTATAAGTGAAGGTCACGCCCGGGTTCTTCTGCGCATAAAGGACAATGATCACCTTCTCCAGGAGGTCCGGGGCCGCATTATTCGTGAAGAGCTCTCTGTACGTGAAACAGAACGTATTTGCCGCCAGCACAAACGACCTCCCCAAAAGGCCGAAACCACCGTTAAAAAAACCGGGGATCTGCCGACCTCATATTGCCGGGCAATGACCAATCAACTGACGAATCATCTCAACACCAAGGTCCGTATCGTCCAAAACGGCAAACGGGGTAAACTGGAGATTGAATACTATTCCAGCGATGATCTTGACCGCTTGATGACGATATTGACAAAAAAATCAGTCGGTTAAAAAGGAGGAAGATCTATGGCGTTAATGCAGATAACCATTATCCCGGTGGGCACAGGGAGCCCGAGTGTCGGCAGTTATATTGCCGATATTGAGCGTTTTCTGCGGGGAAAGGACATTGAACACTCCCTCCATGACATGGGAACGATTATAGCCGCTCCCGTCAATGATCTCTTTGCCATGGCCGAAGAGATCCATCGCCTGCCCTTTACAAAAGGGGCTGAAAGGGTAATAACCCACATAACCGTGGATGAACGTGCCGACCTGGACAGAAAAATCGGTGAAAAGCAACAGGCGGTGCTCAGAATTATCGACGAATCGGAAAGATTATGAGGAAAAAATTCAAGCCGCGCAAGGCGCCGTTTATCCTGATAGGATCCTTTCTCCTGCTGTTTCTGATTGGCATCGGAGTGGGCGAACCGACCAGGGTTCTGGAGCAGGCCTGGTCAATTTGTCTCTCCTGTATCGGCATAGGGTAGGGGTATGGAAGCAGTACGGAAATGGATACAGGTGTTTTCTACCCTGCTGGTCAATGGTTTCTGGGGGTTTCCGGTAACAAAAAATATCTACCAGGGCCCTCTGAAGGTAATCTGCTCACCCGGCCTGAACTGTTATTCCTGTCCGGCATCAATCGCATACTGTCCTCTTGGCAGTTTGCAGCAGCTGCTCCTTGGCATCAGGTTTTCACTGGAAACAGGCTCCATGTACGTCGGCACCTATGTGGTCGGCAGCATGGGGTTGATCGGCGCTGTACTCGGGCGCTTTGTCTGTGGCTGGATATGCCCGTTCGGACTGTTCCAGGAAATTCTGCACAAAATCCCGTCGGTGAAATGGCGTATCCCCAAAGTACTCAACTACGGCAAATACCTTTTTCTCGCCCTGTTTGTTGTGGTGTTTCCCCTGATGCTGGTGGATGATTTCGGGTTTGGCGCCCCCTGGTTCTGTAAATATGTCTGCCCGGCCGGCACCCTGGAAGCCGGTATTCCCATGGTGATCCTGCAGCCGGAACTTAAAAGTACCATAGGCTGGCTTTATTGGAATAAAATTAGTATCCTGATACTGTTCGTGATCTGGAGCGTTGTTTCATCGCGTCCATTTTGCCGAACAACCTGTCCGCTGGGCGCTTTTTACTCGTTTTTTAACCGGCACCGGCTGATCAGGCTGAAACTCAACGAAGAAAAATGTACCCAATGCGGAGCCTGCCATAAAGTATGTCCCATGGAAATCAATTTCAATGAAACCCCGCACAGCCCAGAATGTATCAGCTGTTTGCGCTGCATGACCAAGGCATGCACCTATGGGGCGATTTCCCTGGACGTGGCAGGTTATTCTATGCTTGACGACGCATTGCCCGTAAAGAGAAAAGCTGTTTCATGATG
>JAMJFO010000090.1 GCA_023544645.1 Desulfobulbaceae bacterium
CCCTGCAGACCGGGAGAAAGCATTTCGCCTTCAGACGAACAGCCGTTTGTGAAACCGTATCCCAGGCCATTGAAACCCTTGGTCAAGAATACAGCCCTGTTCCCCTTGCATCAACCGGTGTCGGGCATGATACGGCTGTTTTCATGTTTTCCGGGCAGGGTTCTCAATATCTCAATATGTGCCGCGGACTCTACGAGGAGGAACCTTACTTCAGACAACAGGTTGATCGGTGCGCGGAAATTTTACGATCCCACCTCTCCCTCGACCTCCGGGATATCCTGTTTGCCTCGGAAGAAAATACCGAGGCCGGAAAACGTATCAATCAAACATATATTACCCAGCCGGCCCTTTTTGTTATTGAGTATTCCCTGGCCAGGCTTCTGATGAGTTGGGGGGTTAAACCCAAGGCCATGGTCGGCCACAGCATCGGCGAGTATGTTGCCGCCTGTCTGGCCGGGGTATTTTCTCTGGATGGCGCCCTTTCCCTGGTTTCAGCCCGGGGCGCCATGATGCAGGAACTGGAGCCGGGCACCATGCTCTCGGTTCCTCTTGCCGAAACCGAGCTGGCGCCGTTGCTGCCCAGTGAATTGTCCATCGCGGTTATCAACGCGCCCCGGATGACGGTTGTCTCCGGCGAATCCTCCCTGATCGACGCGTTCAAGGAAAAGCTGTCGGTTGAAAAGGGGCTGGAATGCAGGCCGCTCCATACTTCCCATGCTTTTCATTCCAGCATGATGGATCCCATTGTCGAGCGATTCACCCAACTGGTTGCCTCAATAGATCGCAGTAAACCGAAAATTCCCTTTGTCTCCAATGTTTCCGGGACATGGATCACCGATGATGAGGCAACTTCCCCTCAATACTGGGCCAATCATCTCCGCCGGGCGGTTCGTTTTTATGACTGCATCACGACGCTGCTGGAAAACAATTTTCATACTTTTGTAGAAGTCGGCCCAGGGCAGGTCCTCACTATGCTCACCAGACAGCATCCGGACAGCAGGAATAGTTCAGTGCTGCCGACCACTCGCCGTCCTGTGGAGAGGAAAAAGGATCTGTCGCTACTCCTGCAGACCATTGGACAGCTCTGGGTGGGCGGAATGCAGATAGATTGGAATGAATTTTACCGGGAGGAGCCAAGGCGGAAAATTTCCCTGCCCACCTACCCTTTTCAGCGCAAAAAATACTGGATCGGCGCACCGCAGCAGATTACCATCAACGCTGCCGCCGGTTCCCTGGCATCGTGCAGCGACTTGGCGGCGCCCGTTATCGAAAAGGCCGATACTGCGAATATCTGCGGGCCGAGAAATGACCTGGAACTGCAGATTGCAACCACCTTCCGTGACCTGCTCGGCATTTCCCATGTTGATGTTCGCGACAGTATTTTTGACATCGGCGGAGATTCGCTTATGGCAGCGCAACTGCTTGCCGGGCTGAGCAAATCCTTTGACAGCAGCCTGTCCCTGGCCGATATTTTTGAAAACCCCTCGGTGGAGGCATTGGCAGGCCTGATACAAAGGGGCGGCGGTAAACTGCGCAGCGCTGTTCTGCCCCTCAACTCCGGAAACGGTGAACATCTGATCTACTTTGTCGTCGGGATTCACATCTATCACGCCCTGGCCCAGGAACTGAACAATACCGCTCAATGCTTCGGGACATTTCTTCCGGCTGAAGAAGCGCTGTTCAAGGTCGGCGCCGACCAGAAAAAATGGGCGGTATCCGATCTTGCGGCAGCGTATCGTGAAGAGATTCACAAACACAGCCAGGGACGCCCTCTTTCACTGGTTGGTGTTTCCTTTGGCGGAGTCGTTGCCTACGAACTTGCCAGGCAGTTGACCCGGGCAGGACAATCCGTTCCGCTCCTGGTAATGCTTGACTCTCTCCTTCCTTCGGGTATGCGCCGTAATCATCTTAAATGGGTCGCCGCGCAAACAGATAACATCCTGAAACATGGCATAGACCCTGCCATCACCAAGCTCAAGTCGAAACTCGCCGTCCGGGCTGAAAAACAACGACGCCGCGCTTCCGAAGGGCAATCCGTGGGAGAAGAAGGCTCACCTGATCAGCGCCTCGTGGTCTATGCCGACGCTGTGGACCGATTTGAGGCAACGGAAGCAGAGAGCACCTATCCAGGCAGGACGCTTCTTATACAGGCCCGGGATGCCCAACGCTTCCCAGGATTTGACATAGACAGCCATTTCGGCTGGCAAAAACACATCACCGGGGAATTCCACGTTGATTCAGCCCCGGGCGATCATCTTGGTTTATTAAAGCCGCCCAATGTCGCAATCACGGCAGGCATCATTGAACGCATCCTGAAGGAGGCAGATTCCAAAACAACCCCATGACAAAGTGAAAATCAGGCGGAACAGAGGCGCATTTTTTTAAAAAATAATACATGAAAAATCGTAAATACTATGTGTGGAATAGCCGGCTTTCTTATTAACAACTCCAATTATGCCATAGCGGGAGAACTCATTGAAGCAATGAGTTCAACTCTCAGCCATCGCGGGCCTGACGGGTGGGGAACCTATCTTTCTCCGGAAATGGCTATCGGCCACAGACGATTGTCCATTGTCGATCTGGCCGCCGGCATGCAGCCCATGATGACCGATCGCTACGTCATTGGCTATAATGGAGAGATTTTCAACTATATCGAGCTGCGCCGGGAACTGGAGCAGAAGGGTGTTTCTTTCCGGACCCATTGCGACACCGAAGTTGTTCTCAAGGCTTTTGAACTGTACGGATCAGATGCCTTTGCCGGGTTCAACGGTCAATTTGCCATCATCATCTGGGACCGTCTGGAGAAAAAAGTTGTGGTCGCGCGTGATCGATACGGGGTAAGGCCTCTCTATGTACTCGATTTCAAAGGAAGCTATTATTTCGCCTCTGAAATGAAGGCCTTTGATGTTATCCAGGGGTTTCAGCGGACAACGGACATCACCAATCTTTTCCAGCATGGCCTCCTGTGGAATACCGTTGATGATGCCACTGTTTACAAAAACATCCGTTCGGTTCCCGGCGGCACCTACGAGATATATCATCCCGGCAGACAGCCGCGGAAATACCGGTATTACGAGATTGGGGAATCACCGTCACCGCCGCCTGTTTCTTTTGAAGAGGCCAAGGAGCAATTCTCGGACGTCTTGCTTGACGCGGTTAAACTGAGACTGCGAAGCGATGTCCCGGTCGCGGCATATTTGAGCGGCGGCATAGACTCATCCGTTATCAGTTACCTGGTTGCCAAATCGACCAAAAAAAGATTTAAGACTTTTTCGGTTGGATTTGAAGACAGGGAATTTGATGAAACTTCCTACCAGGATGAGATGGTCAACTATCTCGGCACCGAACATTACTCTCAACAAATCACCTACGAGAGTGTGGAAAGCAACCTCCTGGATGCTGTCTATCATACGGAAAGACCAATATTCAGGACTGCGCCCGTACCGCTTTTCCTTCTTTCGAAAAAAGTGCACAACAACGATATCAAGGTTGTGCTGACAGGTGAAGGAGCAGATGAGATCCTTTTCGGATATGATTCATTCAAGGAGCTTAAACTCCTGGACTTCTGGAGCAAAAACATTTCGTCAACATGCCGTCCGCAATTGATAAAAAAACTGTACCCCCATCTTCAACACTACAGTGATCCCAGGCAATTCGGGATGATGAAGATGTATTACGAAGGTTTTCTCTCTGAATATGACAATGAATTGACCGGTCTCAACATCAGGATCCACAACAACAAGATATTGGCGAACCTGTTCAATAAAGACTTCTCCATAGCCTTTGACAAGGAAGCGCTCCGCGAAAATATCCGCGCCATACTGCCGGATAATTTTTCTTCCTGGAGCATTCTCCAGCAAAATCATTTCCTGGAGATGAAAAGTCTTCTTTCCGGATACCTGCTTTCTTCACAGGGGGACCGGATGTCCATGGCCCACAGTGTTGAGGGGCGCTACCCCTTTCTTGACCACCGTGTCGTCGAACAGATGTTTCACCTCCCCGATTCCTACAAGTTAAAGGTTTTTTCACAGAAATATCTGCTGACCGAAACCTTTAAGGATGTAATTCCCGCCTCAATTATTCATCGGCCCAAGAGACCCTACATGGCGCCGGACCTGAAGTCTTTCTTCCGGGACGGCAAGCTCACGGATCAGGCCGCCCACTTTTTCTCCGATGAAATAATTGACAGATACGGCATCTTCGACAAAAAATATGTCGGTCGCTTTCTTAATAAATTTACCAATAAAACCGTTGAAAATATCGGCTACCGGGACAACATGATCGCCACGTTCGTCCTGTCGGCGCAGATGGCGGCATATTGGGCCGAAAACCCCAGGAAAACGACCCTGAGCAAACAGTTAAAAGAAGTTGAGATCATCGACAATTAACACTTACGGGAAGAATTATGCCACAGGAAATTCAGGACAAGCTGCTCACATTTATTACCGGCAGCTTCATGGTTGAAAGAGACGACATCGATCTGGACAAGTCGATGATTGATGAAGGAATTATCGATTCTTTCGGCCTGATAGAGATTGCGACATTCATGGAAAAGGAATTCAACATGCAGGTGGGAGAGGAACAGATGGTTCGCAGCAACTTCGGTTCCGTAAACAAAATAGTCGATTTCATCAAACGTGAAACCGGCCGCTAACCAGCAGGTCTCCGCGATGAACAGACAACCTCTGCCCCTGTCCTCTGGAATCAGGCCTGGGGCGGCGATGACAAAAAATATGCGGCGCCCTGCTTACATTTAATCAGGTGCGAAACTCCATGAAAGAGAGTGTTTCAATGCATACTTCTCCCCTGCCCGCTCATGAATGCGTTTCAGTTCCGGCCTCAATGATCCAGCGCCAGTTCTGGCTGATCAATCAATTACAGAAAGATGGCTCTGCCTACAATATCGCCTCGGTGTTCATGATAAACGGCCCTCTGGATATCAAGGCGCTGGATGAAAGCATCAACGAGATTGTCAGTTCCCATGAAGTTCTGCGCACAAATTTCACCGTCAGTGATGGGGAGATAGAGCAGAATATCCATGACCAGCAACGCATTGAATTACCGGTTGAAGACCTCAGCGGTGTCGAGAGCGAACTCCGTGAACCGGAAATGATGCGGATTCTCGAACAAGAAATTGTACAACCTTTTGACCTGGCTGAATCACCGCTGCTCAGACTTCGGCTGATTAAACTGGAAGAAAACAAAAATGTTCTTTCCATGGTGATGCATCACATCATCACCGACCTGCGGTCCAAAGAACTTTTCGGCGCCGAGCTTTCTGCACGGTATAACGCTAAAACCGGCGGACAACCCTTCACTGCTCCCGAGAGCGTTCACCAGTATGGGGATTATTCCAAACGGCAGTTGGAATGGCTCAACTCATCTTCCGCCCGGGACATGATCGCCTTTTGGCAAAAGGAACTGCAGCAGCAGAGTGGAGTATTGAACCTGCCCGCTGATTATCCACGACCGGCCAGCCTCACCTACAACGGCAGCCATGCGGATTTTGTTCTTAACCGGCAGCAGAGCGGACAGCTGGAGGAATTCAGCAGGGAACGGTCTGTGAACATCTTTGTTACACTCCTCACCGCCTATCTTGTCTTACTGTCCAGGCACACAAATCAACAGCAGTTAGTCATCGGCGTCCCCCTTTCCAACCGCCGCCACGCCAACGACAAAGACACCCTGGGCTGTTTTGTCAACATACTTCCCCTTGCCTTTGACCTGACTGAAGCATCGACTTTTACCGATGCCATGAAACAGGTGAGGATGAAAATGCTCGGCGCCCACCGCCACCAGGAGGCCCCGTTCGAAACAATTGTCAATGCGGTCAAACCGAAAAGGGATCCGGGCTATAATCCGATATTCCAGGTTGGATTTACTGCTGAGCCATATATGGAGCTTGAGCTCAACAACCTGGCAGTGGAAACGATGAAGATCCACAACAAAGGCGCCCAACTGGATCTCTTTCTCAACATCAAAAGCCTTGGACCAGAGATTCATGGCTATTTTGAATTTAACACAGACCTTTTTGCCGCGGAAAACATCCAGCGAATCCGTGATCATTACCTCAATATCCTCAATGCGGCGCTCACCTGTGCTGACCAGCCAGTAAACCTGCTGCCGCTGTTGTCAGAGGATGAGAAGGAGCAGCTTCTCGTCCGGTTCAATGATACGGATGCCGCGTTTGCAGATATTTGCCTGCATCAACTGTTTGAGGAGCAGGCATCAGCAGATCCTGAACGAACTGCTGTGGCATACGGACAGGACAGCCTCACTTACGGCGATCTGAATGGTCGGGCCAACCAGCTGGCACATGCGCTGCGAGATATGGGAGTCGGCCCCGAGACCCTGGTGGGAGTGCATCTGGAGCGATCACTGGAAATGCTCGTTGCCATATACGCCGTTCTTAAAGCGGGCGGCGCCTACGTTCCCCTGGACACGGAATTTCCTGAACACCGGATCAGCCAGATGCTTGAGGATTCCCGGCCCAGAGTAATCCTGACCCAGGAAAGACTCGTCGCCGGCCTGCCTGCCGCCGATGCCCGGCTGGTCTGTATGGATCGGGACTGGGCAGGGATCGAGGCCTGGCCGCAGGATAACCTGTTAAACACCGCCTCTCCTGAGAACCTGGCGTATGTGATTTTTACTTCCGGATCAACGGGAAGACCCAAAGGTGTGCAGGTGCCGCATCGGGCAGTGGTCAACTTTATGTACAGCATGCAGCGCGAGCCGGGCATAACCGCAGGTGACACACTGCTGGCCGTTACAACTCTTTCCTTTGACATATCGGTGCTGGAGCTGTTTCTTCCCCTGACGGCCGGCGCCAGAATAGTGCTGGCCGACAGCGCAACAGCCAGAGACGGCCTGGCCCTGCTGTCTCTGCTTCGTTCTTCCGGCACGACGATCATCCAGGCCACCCCCACCACCTTTCACCTGTTGATTTCCGCCGGCTGGAATTCTTTTCTGCCGGTGAAGGTTTTATGCGGCGGCGAACTTTTCCCCCATGAACTGGCGCAAAAACTCACTGGATTGGCTGACAGCGTATGGAACATGTATGGTCCCACGGAAACAACCATCTGGTCAACCTGTGACAGGGTCAAAAAGGACGGGCCGGTCCTGATCGGCCGCCCCATTGCCAATACCCGGGTCTATATTGTTAACGACAAAAATCAGCCGGCCCCCATGGGCGTTGCCGGTGAACTTCTCATCGGCGGCCTGGGGGTAACCCGTGGATATCTGCATCGTCCCGAGCTGACCGAGCAGCAATTTATCCCGGATACGTTCAACCCCCGGTCTAAAAACCCCGTTTACCGGACCGGCGATCTGGCCTGCTGGCTGCCCCATGGCGAGATAAAAATATTGGGAAGAATTGATCATCAGATAAAAATCCGGGGATTCAGGATTGAACTTGGAGAAATTGAAACAGCAATTGAAAGCCATCCGGCTGTCAGACAGGGAGTGGTCAAGACCCATGAATATGGCAGCGGTGATGTTCGGTTGACCGCCTATGTCACAATGCGGCAGGGAGAAGAAAATATTCAGTTGCGGCCCTACCTTAAGGATCTTCTTCCCGAGTATATGATCCCTTCTGTTTTCACGGTCCTGCCGGAAATGCCGCTTACCCTGAACAATAAAATAGACCGCAAAGCCCTGCCTGAACCGGACAGGGCAAGACCTGATCTGTCCGGGGAAATGGTACTGCCGCAAAACAGAATGGAATCGCAACTGGCGCAAAAATGGGCGGAGCTGTTACAGCTTGACCAGGTGGGCATTGATGATACTTTTTTTGACCTGGGAGGAAATTCCCTGCTCAGTATCCAGCTGATCGCGCAGCTGGAAAAGGAACTGCGGATACAGATCCCGGTGGTAAAATTTTACCAGTACCCGACCATACGCCTTTTGTCGCAATTTCTGCAGCAGAACCGGGAACAGCCCGTGTCCGACGATTCAGGCGCGGCAAGGGCGAAGCTCCAGCAGCAGGCAATGGCAAAGCTTCGTCAGCGTATTGGCAAGCGATCCTAGTTTTTTATACAGCGAACGAGGAATATAACGGACGGAATTTTTCTGAATATTTCTATTCAGCACCATAGAGGCAATATGCATCATTCGTTTTCTTGCAGGAACAACGAACAATGAGCCACTACTATTTTTGGTTGAACAGCCGGCTCCATCCGGACAGCTCCACCTATAACATACCTGCCGTATTCAACATATCTGGACCGCTTGATATTCCAGCGCTGGAAAAAAGCATTGCCACGGTCATCAGGCGCCATGAAGTGTTCAATATGACTTTTTCACCCCAGGGTGAAATCCGCCCCCAGTCCATTGCTAATGAACGGCTTTTCCATTCAGGGGAGATCGGTCCGGATGAAGCATCAACTCCGGATGAACTGAAGCAGTCCATTACCAATGAGATCACCAGACCATTCAACCTTGAAACAGGTCCCTTGATACGTGTTCGTCTGATCCACAGGGAAAAAAACAACTATGTACTGGTGATGGTCCTGCATCATATTATTACGGATCTCAGGTCCAAGGAACTTCTGGGCGCCCAGATCTCGGCCTGTTACGATACCATTATCAAAAAAAGAAAGCTGCCTCTCCTTGAATCACCTTTCCTGTATTCAAACTACGTCAAAAGGCGCCGGGCCTGGGAATCCACACAGCCTGCCGGGGCAATGCTCGAGTTCTGGAAGAACGAAGTCCAGGATCACAAAGGATTGATCGATCTGCCGCTGGACCACCCGCGGCCACCGGTTGCCGGGAGTTCCGGCAAAGCTCATTTTTTTCAGCTTTCGCAGGAGCATGCCGACATCCTGAATGAATACTGTTGTCGCCATACCATAGCCCCCTTTATTGTCCTGCTTACCTGCTATCTTCTGTTACTGGCAAGATACAGCAGCCAGAAAAAAATCGTTGTCGGTGTTCCCCTGACCAACCGCCGCCATGCTGATGATAAAGACACCATGGGATGCTTCATTAATATCCTGCCCCTCACCCTTGAACTGCATAAGGATTTAACTTTTTCCCAGGCCATCCATCTGGTGAGGCGGAAATTACTCCAGGCCCATCGTAACCAGGAAATTGCCTTTCATGAAATTGTAGCCGCGGCAAAACCTTCCCGGGAGCCAAGTTTTAATCCTGTTTTCCAGGTTGGTTTTACCTATGAGCCGCCCATGGAGCTGCAGCTCACAGGACTCAGCATACAATCCAAAAAATGGCATAACCAGGGAGCGCAGCTGGATCTTTTTCTTAATATCTTTGAAATGGCGCCCAAAATACGAGGCTACCTCGAATACAACCAGGATCTTTTCGAGCCGGAAACCATTGCCAGGCTCAGCGATCATTATCAGCGGATTATTGGCGCCTTGCGTCTCCAGGCAGAGAATAGGCTGAACAGGGTAATGTTTCTCTCTGAGGAAGAAAGGAACAAACTCCTGGTCCAGTGGAACGACACGGCAACCGATTACGGCGAACCGGAATGCATTGATCAGCTTTTTGCAAAGCAGGCGGCCAGGACCCCGGATAATATTGCCGTCATCTACGAACAAGCACAGCTTACCTATCAGGAGCTCAATGGGCGCGCCAACCAGCTGGCGTATTATTTACAGGAACAGGGAATCGGCGCTGAAAGCATTGTCGGTATATTCATGGAGAGATCGCTGGAGATGGTCATTGCGATCTATGCAATCTTAAAGGCCGGCGGTGCGTATGTCCCGCTTGAACCTGATCTTCCCCGTCAGCGCTTGTCGTTTATCCTCGATGAAGCGAAGGTAAAATCAGTACTCACCCAAAACAATCTGCGGGAAAAACTGCCGCCATTTGACGGCAGAACCATCAGCCTGGATGCCGACTGGCCGGTCATCGACCACTGTTCCCCTGAAAATCCCCCCGGGAGGGCCTGCCCCGACAACCTGGCCTACGTAATCTACACCTCCGGATCAACCGGCCTGCCCAAAGGGGTGATGAACGAGCACAGAGGACTCTTTAACAGGCTGCAATGGATGCAGGAAACCTTTCAGCTGCAACCTGACGACAGGGTGCTCCAGAAGACACCTTTCGGTTTTGATGTTTCGGTGTGGGAATTTTTCTGGCCGCTTATTGCGGGCGCCATCCTGGTGGTCGCCCCGTCCGCGGCACACAAGGATCCGGTCAAACTCAGCCGCTGTATCCGGCAGCAGGCAATTACCACCATCCACTTTGTCCCCTCCATGCTCCGCCTTTTTGCCGACCTGGATGAAGCTTCCGCATGTTCAAGCCTCAGGCGGGTATTCTGCAGCGGCGAAGCGTTGAGCGAAGAACTTCGAACAACGTTTCTGGCAAAGTTTTCCTGTGATTTCCATAATCTGTATGGCCCCACCGAGGCGGCAATAGATGTCAGTTGTTGGGATTGCCGTCAACAAACACCTGGAGGCAAAGTTCCCATCGGCTATCCCATTGCCAACACCCAGCTGTATATTCTGGATGAAGAACTGCAGCCAGTGCCCCCGGGGGCGGTGGGCGAATTATATATCGGCGGAGTTCAGGTGGCCAGGGGATATCTGCAACGGGAAGAACTCAACAAAACTGCCTTTATCCGCGACCCCTTTCACATTTCCGGCAATGGCCGTCTCTACAAAACCGGCGATCTTGCCCGTTACCTTCCTGATGGAGCCATTGAATATCTTGGCCGCGCTGATTTCCAGGTCAAGCTTTACGGCAACCGGATCGAACTCATGGAAATCGAAGCATTACTGCGCCAGCATCCGCTGATAAAAGACGCGGTTGTCATCATTCATGAGGAACAGCCGGAAAAGAAGGAGCTTGTTGCTTATCTCCTCGGCAGTGAAACCAGCCTTGACAAAGGGGAGCTGCGCCAATACCTTGCCCAGCGCATTCCTCAATATATGATCCCGAATCATTTTATTGTCCAGCAGGAATTCCCCTTAACCGGAAGCGGGAAGATCAACCGCAAACTTCTTCCCCATCCACGGCAGAAAAAAAACAGTCCGGCAATCTCGTCATCGCGGACCATGGATGACTATGTATTGCTGATAACATCATTCTGGCAAAAAACACTGAAAACAGATGCCATTGATATTCAATGCAATTTTTTTGATGCCGGGGGCAACTCGTTCCTTGCAACGCAGCTTGCAATTGATCTGGAAAACGTGCTGGGCTTCCATATTCCGCTGGTTAAAATTTTTCAGTATCCCACAGTTTCAGGCTTTGCCGATTATCTGATCGAAAAATCGGCCGGCCCGGGCTGAACGCAAAAAATTATAAACTCAACTTTCTGACTTATGTTAACTTACTGTAAGAAAAAGAATGTATGAGTATTCAACTCGCTT
>JAMJFO010000091.1 GCA_023544645.1 Desulfobulbaceae bacterium
GAAATTTTTACTTAGCCATCTTTTAGTGTGTGATGGACTTTTTACGAGTCCATCATTCTTGATGAACTTGCAAAAAGTTGTCAAGAGTGACGGGTAAGCAAATTACTTTTCTCAAGAGACATGATCAACACTATTGTCAAAGCATGTCTGTTTTATTACAGTGGCAATTCATCCGGGCCGACATATAAGCATAAATTTTCCACAGACACACGAAAAATGAACAAAAATAAAAAAGTCGTCGTATCGCTGCAGGGATCACTTGAAAACGGTGAAATTTTTGAACAGACCCCGGAGGACCATCCCGTTCTCATTGTCCTTGGACACAATAACATTTTCCCCAAGCTGGAAGAAGCCCTGGAAGCCATGCGGCCCGGAGAAAGCAGGACCATCCCCCTTGCTCCCGAGGAGGCGTACGGCCCCCATCACCAGGAACTGGTCCAGACCATCGATCTGTCGGTTTTCAACAACAGCATCCAGCCGCAGCCGGGGATGATCCTTTCACTCAATGTTGACAGGGATGGACGGCAGGAAAAAGTCCCGGCAACCGTTTTGAATGTGGCAGATGAAAAGGTCACCATCGACTATAATCATCCCCTGGCCGGCAAAACAGTGGTCTACACCCTGACAATGCACGAATTTCCGGAAGAATAAACGCTGTACATGTTGGCAAAAGCGCTATGTGCGGCTGCCCTATCCCGTGAATATTTCCGAGTAAACCTGCCCGCCAGGCTTTACTCGGCCGACGGCCACGCAGCCTGCTTTTCCTCGACAAAATAACAGAACCTGTCCCAGTGCGCTTCATAGCCGCTGACTGGGCACCGAAGTGTGACTTTTTTTTCATCAACGCCGGCAACTTCCCAGTCCCCTTTGCGCGGACCGTCTTCAAGATGAATTCGCTGACCGATCTCAAAGGGGAACCTTTTGAAAAAGAGTATTTTTTTGTTCATCTTCCTTCCCTGGTGTAATTTGCATATCCATTATCAGAATGGCAATATTACCCTACCTGTGCTAATTTTGCAGGATCGAAAATACAATTATGGATCTCCTTCATGTCTTCAGCCGAAATAAGCAGAAACTTTACCGACCTGTACGAAATCATTACCCGATTGCGGGGACCGGACGGTTGCCCCTGGGACCGGAAGCAATCGCCTGAGAGCATTACAAAATATCTCCTTGAAGAGACCGGAGAACTGGCCGAAGCAATTTCGCGTCGCGATGAACCCCATGTCTGCGAAGAGGTCGGCGACCTGTTCTATATCCTTCTCCTGATAATCCGGATGTATGAGGAACAAGGTCATTTTACAGCCGAAGAGGTCCTCTCCGGCATTGCCGCGAAGATGGTCCGGCGTCACCCCCATGTTTTTGCCGGGACCAAAACGGGCAATGACCGGGAGTTGAAGCAGCAATGGGAAGCCATCAAAAAACAGGAAAAGCGAAACCCCTGAAAAACATACTGCGCCCGACCCCATGCGACACGAGACATTTAAGTATTGACATGCAAAAACAAACAGAGTTTAATATAAAATTTTAACATACCTTCTCGCTCTCCCGCAACCGGATTGAAGCGAGGGCCATCAAGACCAGGAGGAGGAATCATGAGACGATACGAAACCACCTACATTTTGCGCCCAAACCTGGGTGAAAACCAGTTTTCCGAGATCATAGAACGCACCAACGCCATTGTCACCGGCGACGGCGGCACGATCATCAACCTCGAACGTTGGGGAAACAAGAAACTGGCCTACGAAATCAAAAAAGAAAATTTCGGCCAGTACATCTATTTCAACTTTGCCGCTCCGGGCACAACAGTCCTGGAGATGGAACGTATTTTCCGGATAGATGACAAGGTTCTTCGTTTTCTGACGGTCAAGCTTGCCGATTCCATTGACGCGGAAACCATTGCCAGTGAAACGGAACGTGCGGCCGCCATTGCCGCGGAAAAATCCTCCCACGCAGAAGAAAGCGAAGCGGAAGACACCAGTGTTGACAAAAAGTTGGAGAAGGATAAAACCGATGATGGCGACAAGTCCGACGTGGACGACAAGTCCGACGATGATGACGAATAATTCCTGAAGAAAATACAATCTATCCAAGGAGAACCACCATGCCTCCACGCAAAAGAATATTCAGACCAAGGGTATGCCGTTTCTGTACGGAGAAGGACCTGGTAATCGATTATAAAGATGCAAGGACATTACGAAATCTGGTCACCGAGCGCGGCAAGATTATTCCGCGCCGCATATACGGCACCTGCGCCGGACACCAGCGCCAGGTAACCGAAGCGATCAAACGCGCCAGGCACCTTGCTTTGATCCCTTACACCGGTCAGATTCAGTATTAACTGATTAATACGTAATGGCGGCGCCGAGAAGCGCGCAACCCAACAATCACCTATTGAACGGGCAGGCTGTGCTTCTTGCCGCAGCGCTGCTGCTGCCGGGACTTGTACCGTCGCTGTTCGGGTGGCTCACCGGTTTGCTGGCAACACCGGTCTTTCTGCTGCTCACCTTCAACGGGCAGAACAAAGGCGCCCTGCTCATTCGCAATGGTGTTTTACTGGCCGCGGCAGCTGCAATTGCCCTGAAGCTGCTGCCGTCATTGCTTTTTGCCCTGACACTGGTCCCGCTGGGATTCAGTTTCAGTAAAAGCTACGCCGGCGGAGACGATGAAATCCGGACAGGTATGCGGGGCGCTGCAATCCTTGCCGCTTCCTGGCTGCTTTTCTGGACCGCCTACGGAACAATTCAGGATCTGAACCCGTACCAGCATCTTTTGGAGATACTTGATACGGGATTTGCCCAGACCTACGAATATTACAGCAAAAATTCAGATCTGCCGGCTGAAAACATTCTGCAGCTGGAGCTGGCTGTAAATGAACTGCGGCGGCTTATCCCGGTAATTCTGCCGGCAATACTCTGCTGCACGGTGCTGATCACGGTCTGGATCAACCTGATTTTCAGCGCGAGCCTGCTGGCAAGGTTCCAACCGGCCGAAACGGTATGGAAACGATACAGCCACTGGCGATTGCCGGACAAGCTCGTCTGGATATTTATAGGCGCAGGAATCATCCTGCTCCTCGGCCATGGGAAACTGGGCCAGGCAGCGCTGGCATTTTTTCTCACTGCCACCCTGCTTTATTTTTTCCAGGGACTGGCCGTGTTTATACATATGCTGGATAAATGGAATGTTCCGGTATATTTGAGAATACTTATTTACGGTATACTTATACTGCAGAGCTTTGGACTGGTGTTATTGACACTTTTAGGGCTTGCGGACGTCTGGTTCGATTTCAGGCGCTTGCAGAGCATCGATAACCCGGACGGCAACTGACAGCCGTTCGAATTGAGAGGATACAATCATGGAAGTGATACTCAACAAAACAATCGACAACCTTGGTTTAGTGGGCGATATCGTTAACGTCAAACCCGGTTATGCAAGAAATTTTCTTATCCCGCAGAAGATGGCCATGCCGGTTACCAAGCAGAATCTCAACCGCCTCCAGCAGGAAAAAGATGCCATCCAGGCCCGCCTTGATAGAGAGCGCAAGGAAGCCGAAGCGCTGTCCGCCAAGCTCAGCGGCATAACCGTGGAAATCGCCCGGCGGGTCGGTGACGAGGATCGCCTCTTCGGCTCAGTCACCTCCGTTGATATTGCCGACAAACTTGAAGAGAAAGGCATTACCGTTGATCGCAGGTCGGTTGTCCTCGGTGATCCGATCAAAAGCCTTGGTGAAACCAGAGTGAATATCAAAGTCGGTTATCAGCTGACCACCGAGATTATCGTACTGATCGTGCCCGAGACAGAAAGCGTGTAAACAGGGCGGCCTTAAGGGGTTGTCCGGTTGAGGTATATTATGTATATTCAGAAATGATATACAGGCGCACGAAATTCACGGTTAAAGAGGTACAACCCCTGACCTGCAAGAGAATCCTTTCCTGCCGGACATCCCGGTTTCATCTGCCCTAGGTTGTAGTCAATTATGCAATATCAGCCTGTTTCCGCACCGCAGACCAACCCGAAACTGATTCCTCCCCAGAATCTTGAAGCGGAACAGGCAGTACTCGGCACCATACTCCTTCAGGATCAATCTCTGGTAAAAATCGTTGAAACACTTGCGCCGGATGATTTTTACCGTGACGCGCACAAAACGATTTATGCCGCCATGCTCCACCTGTTTGAAAACAGGGAGCCGCATGATCTCATTACGGTCACCAATCAGCTTAAAGACCAGAATAAACTTGAAATGGTCGGCGGCCCGGCGTACCTGGCTTCCCTGACCGATGTTATTCCCTTCAGCGGAACCCTGGTTCACCATGCCCATATCATCAGACAGAAATCAGTTCTCCGCAAACTGATCCGGACCTCTTCCGATGTCGCTGCCCGATGCTACCAGGAGCAGGACGACATCGACTCCCTGGTCGACGAGGCGGAGCAGACGATCTTTGAGATCGCCCGTTCCAAAAAAGGCGCCGGCTTTATGCCCATGTCCTCCATCGTCCCCCGCGCCTTTGAACGCATTGAAAAACTCTTTGAACGCAAGGAGCACATCACCGGCGTGGCAACAGGGTTCACCGACCTCGACCATATGACCGCCGGATTTCAACCCTCGGACCTGATCATCCTTGCCGGGCGCCCCAGCATGGGAAAGACCGCCCTGGTTATGAACATGGTACAGCATGCGGCCATTGTCGATAAAATGCCGGTCGCGGTTTTCAGTCTCGAAATGTCCATGGACCAGCTTGCCCTGCGAATGCTCTGCTCCATCGGCCGGGTGGATTCCCAGCGGATCAGGACCGGTCGGCTCAAGCAGCGGGACTGGCCCAACCTCACCCGGGCCACCGGTATTCTCAGTGATGCCCCGATTTTCATTGACGATACGGCCGGTCTTTCGGTTCTTGAGATGCGGGCCAAGGCCCGCCGTCTCAAATCCGAACATGATCTGAGCCTGGTGGTGATCGACTACCTGCAGCTTATGCAGGGCCGGAGCAACTCCGAGAACAGGACCCAGGAGATCAGTGAAATATCACGCGCCCTCAAGGCCATGGCCAAGGAGCTCGATGTTCCGGTTATCGCCCTTTCCCAGCTCAACCGCAGCCTGGAGAGCCGTCCGGACAAACGGCCCAAGCTTTCCGACCTGCGCGAGTCGGGCGCCATTGAACAGGATGCCGATGTCATTATCTTTATCTATCGTGATGAAGTATACAGACCTGCCGAAGACAACCCCAACCGCGGCCTTGCCGAGATTATCGTCGGTAAGCAGCGAAACGGCCCCATCGGAACGGTCAAACTGACATTTCTGGAAGAATATACATCCTTTGAGACCTATTCGAGCCTCCAGGCGCCCATGGGTCAGACCGCTTACGACAACATACCCGAGGAAGAAGACGACAATTGATCATGGAACAATCCACCGGCGACAGATATGATTTCAAAACCGTTGAGGCCAAGTGGCAGCAACAATGGGCGCACACAAAACCGTACAAGGTTTCATCCGAACCTGGCCGGAAAAAATACTATGTCCTGGAGATGTTCCCCTACCCTTCAGGCCGCATCCACATGGGCCACGTCCGCAACTACAGCATCGGCGATGTCATTGCCCGTTACCAGCGGATGCGCGGATACAATGTCATCCATCCCATGGGCTGGGACGCCTTTGGCCTGCCCGCGGAAAACGCCGCACTGAAGCGGGGGATTCATCCTGCTGCCTGGACCTACGATAATATCGACTACATGCGCGACCAGCTCAAGGCCATGGGCCTGAGCTACGACTGGGACAGGGAGCTTGCCACCTGCGACCCGCAGTATTACCGGTGGGAGCAGCTCATTTTCCAGAAAATGATGGAAAAAGGGCTGGTGTACCGGAAGAAAACAACAGTCAACTGGTGCGACTCCTGCGAAACCGTGCTGGCCAGGGAACAGGTCATTGACGGCTGCTGCTGGCGATGCGACCAGCAGGTTGTGCCCCGGACCATGCACGGCTGGTTTTTCAAGATAACCGCATATGCCGACGAACTGCTGGACGATCTGGACAAACTTACCGGCTGGCCGGAAAAGGTCGTCACCATGCAGCGCAACTGGATCGGTAAAAGCGAAGGCCTGGCCTGCGATTTTCCGGTGGAAGGCAGGGACACCGGGATCACCATCTTCACCACCCGGCCCGACACCATTTTCGGGGTCACATTCATGTCCCTTGCCGTCGAGCATCCCCTCATCGAGGAGCTCATCGCCGGAACCGAGCATGAACAGCCGGTGCGCGACTTCATAGCCGCCGCCCTGCTGGAGAAACAGCGGAAGGCGGTTGACGAAGAACCGGAAAAACACGGCATTTTTACCGGCGCCTACTGCATCAATCCCTTCAACAACGAACGGATACCCATTTTTGCAGCCAACTTCGTTCTCATGGAGTATGGCACCGGGGCGGTCATGGCCGTGCCGGCCCACGATCAGCGGGACTATGAGTTTGCCCGGAAATACGAGCTGACGATCAAGACCGTCATTCAACCTGCCGGCCCGGAAACGGTCGACCCTCATCCTGATGAGGCCTTTGTCGAGCCCGGCGTCCTGGTGGATTCGGGAAATTTTACCGGCATGGACTCGGCAGCAGCCGGAAAGGCGATCATTGAACATGCGGCCCGTGAAGGCTTCGGCAGGGCGCACATCACCTACCGCCTGCGCGACTGGGGGGTATCCCGTCAGCGCTACTGGGGAGCGCCCATCCCGGTAATCCACTGTGACCGGTGCGGCATTGTCGGGGTGCCGGAAAAAGAGCTGCCCGTTGTCCTTCCAGGCACCGACAGCCCGGACGGCAGCCATGCCCCGCTGCACCAGCAGGAGGAATTTATCCGGACGTCCTGTCCCGCCTGCGGCGGCCCGGCCAGAAGGGAAACAGACACCATGGACACCTTTGTCGAATCCTCCTGGTATTTCGCCCGCTACACCTCACCGGACTGCCGGACAGCGCCCATTGACAAGGATGAGGCCCGGTACTGGCTGCCGGTGGATCAGTATATCGGGGGTGTTGAACACGCGATCCTCCACCTCCTCTATTCACGTTTTTTCACCAAGGTCCTCCGGGATCTCGGCTACCTCGATATTGATGAACCGTTCCGCAATCTGCTGACCCAGGGCATGGTCATAAAGGACGGGGCCAAGATGTCCAAATCCAAGGGCAACGTGGTCGACCCCAACGACCTGATCAACAAGTACGGGACTGATACGGTGAGGCTGTTTTCGCTGTTTGCCGCGCCGCCGGAAAGAGACCTTGAATGGAATGCCCAGGGTGTGGACGGTGCATCGCGGTTTCTCAACAAAGTCCATCGCCTCATCCATGCCCACAAACAATGTTTTTCAGGCAATGGACCGGCCGCGGCTCAACTCGACGAATCCAGCCGTCTGCTGCACCGCAAAACCCACCAGACCATCAGCAAGGTCACCGATGATATTGAGTCCAGCTTTCATTTCAACACCGCAATCAGCGCGGTCATGGAACTGGTCAATCTCGCTTCTTCAATGCCTGGCGAAAACAGAAAGATCGATCCGGCAATAATGCGCGAATGCCTGGAAACCGTCATCCTTCTGCTTTTTCCCATGGTCCCGCATTTCTGCGAGGAGATGTGGCAGGTCACCGGCCACGAGTCCACCCTGGACAATGCCCAATGGCCGGTTTGTGACGCAAAAGCGGTAGCAGAGGATGCCGTCACCGTCATCGTCCAGGTCAACGGCAAGGTGCGCGCCCGCCTGGAAGTTCCTGCTGCCATCGATGATGACGAGCTCAGGAAACTTGCTTCCGGGGATGAGCGGGTCATAAAGTTCACGGACGGCAAAGAACCCAAAAAAATCATTGTCGTTCCAAAGAAACTTGTTAATATTGTGATTTAACACTATTTAATTTTTTTACAATTCAACTCTTTTGAAAGAGGTGCCTGGGGTGCGAACAATCAAATCCGTGTTACCCGTCCTGTTGATTCTTGCTTTTCTGCTCGGTGGCTGCGGTTACTATTTTCCGCATGTCTACGATGGGCCGACCAAAAAAATCTACATGGCCAACTGGAAAAACCGCACAAGCAACCTTGGCCTGGATTCCGACATCTACCAGTCCCTGTCCAGCTGGTTTCAGAAATCCCAGGCAATCATCCTGACCAAGAATAAAGAGGATGCAGACCTGATCCTTGCCGGAGAAATCATGAGCATTGACCTGCCCAGTATTTCCTGGACCGATACGAGAGCGACCGAGGTCAGGGTAAGGCTTGATGTGCGCTACATACTCAAAGATCTGCAGACCGATGAAATACTCTGGGAAGTGCCCAAGGAAATATGGACCGAGGAATATCCGACCACAGGCGGCTCAGCAGCAATGGCTGACAATGAGAAAAAAGCTCTGGACCAGATCCTGGATGATCTGTCCGAACGGCTTTACCTGGGAACGCTTGAGAAACTGCGGCAAATGAACAGGTAAACCAATAACCCGGCTTCCCGCCGGGAGTATAAAGTTTGTCAAGTTATCAAGTTCTTCAAGTTGTCAGTGAAGAAGTGTAGCTGCGCCTGCGGCAGATGTCATCTCGAATACCCTTGTGTCTCTTTACACGAATTTGCTGAAAAATAATATACTCAAACAAAAAAAATATGAAGAACACCATGATAATGAGGGACAGGCGGTTTTCTTTGGTGGTTCCGACTCAGCCGGATACGTCCGGATACATGGTGCCAAAGCCTTCAAAGCACCAGCGAACCGACTCAATGTCTTCCGCGGTTACACCGGATTTGCGCAAAACATTCTCCCAGTTAATCAGGGCTTCGCGTATTTCTCTTATAATTTCAAGGGCATCTTTTCTTTCCAGGCTGAACTTTTCCGGTTGACTCAACAGGTTCGCAGGGGTTGCTTCCGATCCATGGATGCCCGCCTGCAGGGAAAGGTGAAAGGTTTCTTGAGTTTTTGCGCGGGCCGGCATGGGGACCATGTCAAAGGCCGGCGATAGCCCCCAATGGCTGCCGTTATGACAAAACCCGTGATTGCGGAGATGATCGTCCTCATTGCGCACATGCATATTAAAAGCCATGCGGCGAAAGAGTTCATGATGATCGTGCCGGACATGTTCAACAAACCGGCGCATCAGGGTTGCGATCCGCGGATACGAACCCTGCTCCAACTCTTCGATATCAAGATTGCTGAGCGCAAGAGCGCTGAGAAACGGCAGGCGCCTGTTTCCTTCACGGTCGAACCGCTTCACCAGGTAGACTTTCCGTCCCGAGACTGTTTCTAAAGCGATTTCCGGGACATTGATACCGGCTTTCCTTGCCAGACTCATGGTGGCAAATTCTAGCGCCGGATATTTTACCAGTGTTTTTGCGCTCTCAAACTTGGCGATCCAGGCCGCGCCATTGATGCGGACAGGACATTTTGGCTGCGCCCCTCCCAGGGAAGTGCCCTGTTGTAGGAGATACTGCACTTCAGGGGGGAGGGATTCTTCATTAACTGCAAGGTCAAAAGCTTCGGCCACATCGCTCAACTCGTCCAGCGAAACCGATTTTTCCTGCCGGGATGAGGGGCTCTCCGGTGATGGACCCAGGGAAAGCGCTCCAACCGCATGGGTGGAGGTCATATCAAGCAGTTCATAATCCATCAGGGTGCCGAAGGGAACATTCTGGTGTTTGGCCAGAACAAATCTGCCCCAGCTGTCCGGCAGGAGATCGCCCAGGGGACCGAAAATGCCTTTGTTTTTTCTGGTCACATATTCCTGCGGCGAAAGGGGAAGATTGACCGGGTCCAGGGCAATGGCTTCTCGTCTTTTCAGATAGCGGTTGCCGTAACGGAAGCGGCCGACCCCCAGGTCATGATCCAGGGTGAACAGGCCGGCGGGAACCGGCGTTTTTTCCGAGGGAAGTTCTATGAAAACGACTCGCTCAAAAGTCAAACTTCTTCTCCTTTTTCCGGCGAACCCTTTGCGGGAGCCGCTGTTTGTCAAGGGTAAGCCCTATGACATCGTCTTCAGGCTCGGCAAAACGCAAGGAATTGTCGAGCTGATATACCTCAATTGCAGCAAGAAATGTGGCTATCTTCACCGACGGATCACCGGATTCCATCCTGCGCACTGAGGATTCGGATGTGCCTATCATCTCCGCGGCCTGTTTTACACTTTTCTGCCTGCGTTTCCTGGCCAGCTGCAAGTTGCTCCCTATCTGGCGGATTCGCTCCTGCATTGTCGGCGAAAGAATTTTATCATTTTTGTTCATATTTGAACTCTTATTGTAGCTTTATTGTTCATATATGACATATATTAGTGCGAAATAATGGATATGTAAATATTTTTTTACTCTGCCTGGTCAAGCAGGTTCCGGATTTCGGCAATCGAAGGGCTGACGGAAATGGTCCGGCGGAGTCCGCTGGCGCCGGGCAGTCCGGTCAGGTAGCGGATGATGTTATTCTTTACCTTGAAAAGCGCCTGGCGCTGCGGAAGATATCGCTCGATCAGCTCAATATGCCTGTTTATCACGCCCATTCTTTGGGCCAGGGTCTCCGGACGTCCTGATTTCCGGAACACCCAGGGGTTGCCGAGAGCGCCGCGGCCGATCATCACCCCTTCGCAGCCGGTTTCCTCCATCATGCGGAGTCCGTCCCGATATTCCAGAATATCACCGTTGCCGATGACCGGAATGGCCACCGCCTCTTTAACCCTTCTGATGATCGACCAGTCGGCTGTGCCTCCGAATCCCTGGGACCAGGTGCGGCTGTGTATCGTCACTGCCGAGGCTCCGGCATTTTCGGCCATCCGGGCAAAGGATTCGGCATTGATCGACTCATGGGTCCAGCCGCTGCGGAACTTGACCGTCACCGGCAGTCCGGCGTTGGCAACCACGGATCGAATGATGGCTTCCGCGGTCTGGATGTCTTTCATCAGGGCGGCGCCGGAACCTTTCCTGACCACCTTTTTCACCGGGCATCCCATGTTGATATCGATAAAATCAATGGGATAATCGGTGAGGAAGGCGGCGGCCCTGCCCATGATCTCCGGATCGCTGCCGAAGAGCTGGAAGGCCACCGGACGTTCATCAGCAATCGTTGCCAGCATCTCCAGGGTTTTTTTCTGCCCATAGGTCAGGCCATGGCTGCTGATCATTTCCGAAAAGCACAGTCCCGCGCCCATCTCCCGGCAGAGGATGCGGAAGGGCAGGTCAGTATAACCGGCCAGGGGAGCAAGAATAAAGGGGTTCTGCAGGGTCAGCGGTCCTATGCGCATGGTGTTTTTTCATGGTTGGATAATTGATGGCGTCGCAAAAAGTCGCCAACTGCTGTGTTGCTGCAAATTGTCTCGTC
>JAMJFO010000092.1 GCA_023544645.1 Desulfobulbaceae bacterium
GGTCGACCCGGAATACGCGGTAAGCGGAAGCACCTTTACTTTCAAGGTCACCTATACGGATGCTGATAATGAAGCCCCTGCCGTCTACCAGCTCTGGATCGATCTTAACGATGATGGTGATTTTGACGATGCGAGTGAAAAACAGGTTATGGCGGGCAGCGGCACGTATAGTGCAGGTGTTGTATACAGCTCGAGTTTGAATGTTGCATACGCCGGTGACGGGAAATTGAAATATCAATTTTATTTCAAAGACAGCGAAGATGAGGCCACCGGTGAACCAACCTCGCCATCATTCTTGACAGTGACAGAGCCTCTTTCTTCGGGTTCCTGCGATCGGAAAGTGACAACAGGGGCATGCTCTGGCAATTGTTATACTACGATCCAGTTGGCTGTGGATGCTGCCATTGAAGGAGAAACCGTGTGTGTGGACAGCGGGACATGGTCATCTTTCATGTTTAAGGGCAAGGATCTCACCGTCAAGTCAATCAATGGCCCGGCAGTCACGATCATTGATGGCGGGGGCAGCGGCACAGTCGTTGATTTTAACGAATGGGGCGGGACCGGTGTTGCCAATTCGACTCTGCAGGGATTTACCGTAACCAACGGCGATCTCGGCATTTATGTCCTCAAGGGCACGGGTGCCATTGTCGATTGTATCGTGGAGAATCAGACCACCTATGGTATCGAACATAACTCAACCGATGCCTTGGCTCCTTCCCATCCCCTTACAATTGATAATTGTGTCATTCGCAACAACAGCGGACCGGGGTTGAAAACAAACAACACTTCTGTGATTGCCACAATCACCAATACAACGATCAGCGGTAATACTGCTCTTGGCGGCGCAGGATTGTCGACCAGTGGCGGCCACTTCACCTTTGAGAATTGTGAACTGTCAAACAATACTGCAACATCGGGTAATGGTGGCGCCATTAACTACACCGGCGGTCCGTTTGATCTGACCGTGCGGGACTGCTCGATCACCGGCAATACAGCTTCCGGTGACGGTGGCGGGATCTATGTTGTCGGGAACACAAGCGGTTTAATCGTTATTGAACGAACTCTGTTTGCCGGGAACCAGGCTGTTAACGGTGCAGGGCTCAGGACCGGAAACGGCACCTTTACGGTTGCCAATTCCATCTTCTCCGGCAATTATGCCAGTGGCAACGGCGGAGGAGTATATTCGACAGATCCGGATAACGACAGCGTTACCCTGCTGAACTGCACCTTGGCCGGTAACAGTGCGGAATATGGCGGCGGCCTTTATTCAAACATTGCGAAAACAGCTTACGTAAAGGTCCACAACAGCATCCTGTGGGGTAATGAGTCCAGGAGCTCCGGGAATAACCAGATAGATGGGATTGTTGACGGAGATTATAAGGGTATCTTTGCAGCTGAGGTACAGTACACGGATCTCGGGGTTGATCAGGAGAACAGTCTGTTTACCAATCAGGTCGGCAATATTTCCGTTGATCCCTTGTTTGCGGTACCTGAACCGGTTGCCGGTGCCCCGACAACGGCTGGTGATTATCATCTCCAGGCCATGTCACCGGTTATTGACCAGGCAAGCGCGGCTGATGCCCCGGACGATGATATTGACGGTGATGTCCGGCCCAATTGGGGCGGTGATGATATGGGCGCTGATGAGTATGTTTTCACCGGGGGGGATGCAACCACCGTGGGCACAGCCACTGTGACCGTAGCGAGCCAGACAAGTGTTGATATCAGCATGCCCTATACCGGTGATGCGAACGGTGATAATACGTATACGGTTGAGTATAAGCTGAATTCCTCCGATACCTGGACGACATTGGATTTCAGTCATGCCGCCAGCCCGTTTACTGCAACAATTGGCAGCCTGACCATGGGCGAGACCTATGATGTACGGATGACCTATAACGACCTGGACGGTGTTAACGGTCCCAATCCGCAGATCGTGACCTTTAATTTTGCAACAACTGCAGGAACTGTAGCTGCAAGTATACCTGCTGCAGGTTCTATTGCGATAAGCATGCCGTATACCTATGATTCGAATAACAACAATACTTATTCGGTCGAGTACGGTGATTATGATGCTGATAGTTGGACAACCTGGGTGGATGGAACGAGTGTAAATAATAACACAGCCAGCCCCTATACTGATACCATCACCGGTCTTGATTCCGCTCAAATTTATGATGTGCGGATGACCTACCATGATCCTGATGGCGTCATTGGGGACAATCCCCAGTATGTTTTTAATATTGTCCCGTTAAAAACCGCAACCTGGGCCGGCACGGCTACAGCTGAAATTGCCAGTGGGGCTTCCATTGCCATCTCCATGCCCTGGACATATGATACCAATAACAACAATACCTATACTATTGAGTACAGCAATGATGGTGGTTCTACCTGGGAAACCTGGGTGGATGGATCTAATCATCAGAACATCAGCCCCTACAACACGACGATAACCGGCCTGACAATGGGTGAAACCTATGATGTCAGGGTGACCTACAATGATCCGGATGGCGTTGGCGGCGAAGCCGTGCAAATATTCCCTTCCATTTTCCTGCCTTCTGAAAATGCTACTTTTGCAGGCACGGCTGCTGTTGTCACAACAAGTTCGTCAAGTATTGCTGTCAGTATGCCGTACACCTACGATAATAACGGCGACAACAGCTATACGGTCCAATACAGGATCACCGGCACCGGAACCTGGATCAGTTGGGGCACGTTTCTGCATACCGCCAGCCCGTTCGAAGATACCATAACCGGGCTTAGTGAAGGCAGAACCTATGATGTTCGGTTGATCTATAATGATCCTGACGGAGTGAACGAAATAACCGATCCTGCTGTGCAGGAATTTCTTGCCATAACGCTCCCCCTGGATAAGACCAGGACTGAGACAGCCATGGCCTTTGCTGCCGGTGAGGACAGTATCTACGTCTCCATGCCCTATCTTGGTGATGACAATAATAACAACTCATTCACCATCGCCTACAAGCTGAGTTCCAGCGAGAGCTGGACTGATGGAGGCACTGCCGGTGATCCTGATGACAGCCCATATACAGGTACCATCGATAGTCTTACGCCTGGAGCAACCTATGACGTGCGGATGACCTACAATGATCCTGACGGCGTCCTCGGGATAAATCCGCAGTACAAATATGGGATCACCCTGGCCGCCCTGCCGGTAACCAATGTCGTGCGGGTATGCAGTTCAGGTGGGAACTTCACGGAGATCCAGTCGGCGATTGATGATCCCGGTGTCATTGACGGCTATACGGTCCTAGTCTGTCCCGACACCTACAGCGAGAACATCTCCTTTGGCACCAAGAATATTACCGTGCGCTCGGAAGGCGGCCCTGGTGTGACCCTTATCCAGGGAAAAGATCCCGACACGGACGCGCCTGTCGTTTCGCTCAATAGTGACGGTATCCTGGACGGCTTCACCATAAATAATCAACGTGATTATTCGGGAGGGGCGGGTTTTTATGGTTCCTGCCGAGGCTTCTTAGTCTCATCCGGCGTTTCACCGACAATCAGGAATTCAATCATCCAGGGAAACCATCTTAATGGCAGTGGTGCAGCGATATATAATGATGGCGGGGGGATGACAGTTGAAAATTGTCTTATAGGCGGTTCGGATGGAAATACGGGTTCATATGGAGCTGTCCTCTATGCTGCAAACTCCGCACTCGATATTACCTTTACCGGTTGTTTTATCTCGTATAACTCAAATACCTTTGGCGGAGTAATTGATTTGAATAACATGACCGGCATGACGACCATTGAGGATACCAGCATAAGTAATAATTCAGGACGAGATGGCGGAGCAATTAACAGCAGCGGATCAAGGTTAACCATTACAAATTCCCGTATAGAAGACAACTCGGCTTCAGCAACCGGGGGCGGCGGCTTGTTACTATCTGGTGACCCGGTTGTCGGGGCAGATACGATTATCACAGACTCCGCGATCAGCGGGAACAGGGCGGGGATATATGCCGGCGGAATTTATCTTGGGAGTGGCGCTGACCTTGATATAACAGGCGGGGAGATCAGCGGGAATATTGGCGGATGGTTTAGTGGCGGGGGAATATTTGTAAACACATTGGACTCAGACAGTAATCCTACATACCATTCCGACCTGAATCTTGAGAATCTGCGTATCAGTGGTAACAATGCTACACGAGATGGCGGAGGGTTGGCCCTCTTACAGAATGCGACCACAATTCTGACCAATGTTCTTATTTCCGGGAATACCGCATCTTCGAATGCTTTCCAATGGAATGGTGGAGGAATTCACAATGGCGGCGATCTCTATATCTATAACAGCACAATAGCCGGTAACTACTCAGGAGGGCGTGGAGGAGGGATATATACCACCGGAACCGTTGACATCAAGAACTCTATTTTTGGCTACAATGACGCAGGGGTATTGGAACCCGAAATATCGGGCACGGTTACCGCGATCTATTCGTATTTTACAGCATTGTACACGGGCAGCGGCGGATCATTTGATGGTGATACCGATGGCACCGGTAACTTGATAGGGGCTGATCCGGTGTTTGTGGCCCCGGATCCGGCTACGAGCACCCATCCAAAAACCGGCGGTGATTACCACCTGCAGGCCTATTCCCCGGGGATCGATACTGCCAAGTCAACAGGACTCGGTGTCCCTGACTTCGACATTGAAGGCTATCCCAGGGATGTCGCAGGAGATAAGGTTGATATGGGTGCGTATGAATATCATTAGCCATGACAGGTGAATTGTCGAGCAGGCATCACAGCAACAAGAGAGGATTGGCAATGAAAATATATAAGGCGGCAGCACCGGGACAGCAAAAAAGGAGCAGAATTTTCCCGACTGCCCTGTTGACGCTCCTGTTTCTCTGTTGGGCCGGATCGGCCTTTGGCATGGGCATGGGCATGGGAGGGGAGGCCCCGGAAGTGAATTTTATCCCCGTGGAACAGGTGGTTGCCGAGGATGCCGGAACCGCGACAATTACGGTGCAGCTTTCGACCATGGAAGATCCGGTTAACGCTGATATTGGGCCGGATAGTGTTCATACCCTGACCATTACGGATAATGATGTGCCGCCTCCGCCTGAGGTCAGCCTGCCCCGGTACCACCTGCTTACCCCAATTTCCCAGCTGCTTACCTCGCCTACCGATGTGGCGCTTGACCGTAACGGCCGCCTGTATATCGCCGATTCATACACCAACCGGGTCGTTGTCCTGAGCCAGAGCGGTTCGATTATCGGCACCATTGACGGACTTGCCAATCCGATCTCCGTGGCAGTGGATGATGGTGGCAGGATATTTGTCGGCAATAATGACCTGGGCAATGTGCAGGTCTTTGATGCTGATTTCAATTTTCTGCGCTTTCTGGGTGATGGTGACGGTGAGTTCAGCCAGCCCAACGATATTGCCGTGGATTCGGCAGGCAAGGTGTACGTGGTCGACCGGTGGAACCATTACGTGAAGGTCTATGATGTGGCAACCGGCGTAAAACTGGCGGATGTCGGTGGACTGGGTACCGATGCCGGGCAGTTCACCAAGCCTCTTTCAATTGCCGTCGATTCGGGTGCCCAGGAGATTATCGTACTGGATAACGCTTCCGGCGCCAGGGTCCAGATCTTTGATATGGCCTGGAATCAACTGCGGAGCTTCAGCAAGTTCGGTTATTATGAGGGAGAGATGATCTGGCCGAAAAGGTTAGTCGTTGACAGCATGAGCCGTCTTTTGGTCACCGATGCCCAGCTGAATGTGGCGCTGGCATACGATACGAACGGCAACTTTCTCAATGTTGTCAAGGAAAACGCTGCAAACCCGTTGATGATCCCCATGGGGTTGGCGATCGGGGAGGCAAATATCCTCTACATTGCCTCGCATACAACCGGCAAGGCCGAAGCGTATGGCGTCTATGAGGATGGTAGTTACGGATATAGCGGCATGAGGCTGAGCCGTCAGGGCTTATCCCTGGAGACCTGGGAAAGGGGCAAAAATCCTGCCCCGCAGGCTATCAATATATTTAATACCGGTAACACCGATTTGAACTGGACAGCGAGAGAGGATGTGGACTGGCTGAGCCTGTCCGGGAACAGTGGCCTGGTAGAACCGGTTGCCGGCCAAAAGGATACGCTGGGCATAACCTTTAATACACAGGGGCTGGCAGCAGGCGAGTATCACGGCTATATTACGATTTCCGGCGGGCCGGGGCTGACAGAGATCGTTGCTGTCAGGTTGATTATAAAAGCCTTGGCCAAACTATCTGTGCGGCCCTACTCCCTGATGATTGATGCTGAAAAGGGCGTGCCTCCGACCGGCAGCAAGATCACCATCAGCAACAGCGGTTCCCTGCCTTTGTCCTGGAAGATTACGGAAGCCCCTGCCTGGTTGTTTGCCACGAATTTGTCAGGGACAATCCCGGACAGTACGGCAGGCCCCGAGGAAGTGTCACTGCTGCCGGATACCTCACTGGATGCTGGAACGTACAGGGGAACGCTCACCGTATCCAGCTGGGGCGCCCTGGGGAGCCTCAGCTCTATCGAGGTTGTCCTCAATATTTACGAACAGGTGGAAGATGACTCCGGCGGTGGAACCCCGCCAGACGTTACCGACAAATCGTATCAGCTGACAGTTGCGTTGACCGGAAAAGAAACAGGAACCGTCACCAGTGACCTGGGCGGGATAGATTGCCCTGGTACCTGCAGCGATATCTATACGGAAGGAACCCAGGTGACATTGACCGCGGCACCCGCCGAGGGATCCACTTTCAAAGGTTGGAGTAGCGATTGCACGGGAACCGATCTGACCTGTGTTGTTACCCTGGACAAGGATGTCCAGGTTACGGCCATGTTCTACTACTTCCCCTGGCACCTGTTTATGCCTGCGATCCTCCATAATACTCAATATATCCCTGAACAGTAGTGTTTGATTCCCCGGGTTTCTGCCCGGGGAATCTTTTTTTACAGGGAGTTGACCCGCAGTCTGTCCACCATCATTTCATCATTTCTGCGCGGGGTGATATTCTTTTCCTGGAGGAGACGGGTTCAATATCCCGGCTTTACTGTTTCATGCGTCTGTCGTCTAGTCGACCCGATACATCCTGTCCAGTGAGGCAAACAGGTCTTTCCTGATCTGTTCAAATCTCTCCATCAGCTTTTCCGCTTCCTCCTGCCTGCCGCTGTGGTAAAGTTCCGCGATCCGGTAGGCAAGGGCATGGACCTGCTCATGCAGCTCCATCATGACCTGAAAATCCTTTTCATTTTTCAGGGCCTGTCCCTCGGAACTGGCGATCCATTTGCCGAAATCACACTGTTTATGGTTGGGTATTTTCCGGAGATTCAGGTCCAGACCCTGGTACAGCATGCCTTCAAGTCTGGTTTTCCAGGCCAGGTGCGCCGCCTTGACCTTCCCGATGGCGAAATTCTCTTTGCCTATGTCAAATTTGTTAAGTTCGTTACGCATGTCCGAGGCCACGCGGGAAATTTCTCTGGCAAAAACATAGTTGCCGGCTGAGGCCGATGACCCTTCCCTGACCTTGGTATTGACCTGTTGGATTCCCGATGACAGGTCAGTCAGCCCTTTTGAGGCCTCCTGGATGGTGGTAACGATTTCCTCCTGGAGGGCGGTGGTCAGATTCTGGACGTTGTCCGATATTTTTTCGCTGGATCTCGACAGGAGGTAATCCGATCCCGAATCCACCAGGGCGCAATTTTGCGAAACATCCATCAGGAACCCGCACATCCTGTGGACCATTGTATTGAGGGCGTTGGCAAGCTCGCCCATATGGCCATAATTACCGGCATCTATGTAAATATTCAGCTTCCCCAGTCCCAGTTCATTGACCAGCTGCATATACCTTGAAAAAGAAGCTGATGTTTTTCTGCATGTAAAGAAAAACATTTTTCGCTCCGAATTGTTATTGCAATAAAAGTTATGGTTAATCAACACCATGGAGAACCTGCCGTACCAGACATACAGTACAATAGCAGTTTTGGCGGCACGCGGGCAGTGACTTATTGTCGCAGCGAAAAAATTAGAAGGGGAGTAGGTGCTTTTAAAAAATTCAATTGATGGTTAACAAGTTGATCTAGATGACGAATTACTTAATATCTCAGGAGCGTTCCTTGTGTTCTTGCAGTTGTCATATTTTCAGCTGCCGTCCCGATCAAGGAGGCGAGCAATGAGTGTGTTAAAATGGTCAAGGCTGAGCTGTACTGTTTCCACAAAAAGGCCGGTCAGGTCGAAGAAATCAATTACCTCTTCGTCGGTCAGGGGATGGAGGCCGGCGTCCAGGACAACTATTTTTGCATAGCGGCCGAGATTGGTCCTCACGTCAACAGCATCCCAGCCCAGGGCAGCCGTAATTGCCGGCCAGCAGCGCACCCAGCCAGGCGTCATAATGAAACAGCCCTCTGCCTCATAGCGGCGGCGCTCTTCCTGGCCGAGAAAGGCCTCGATACAGTTGCACGCGGCAAAACCCTGGGCCCCGTGCCGACCAAAAAACTCCGTGGCGTCAGGCAGACAACTGCTGCCATAAAGGACGCATGGCCTTCGCTGCCGGCCCCTTACATCAGACAAAACAACATCGATCTCTGCTTTCAGCCGGTCAATGTCTGTGTGGAGGGCCGCCGGCAGCCAGGCTACCTCAAGATCAGGATCCCTTGCCGCCGGAACCGCCGGCAATTCATCGGCAAAGATTTCGCAGGCAACCAGGGTTGTCGGTTTTTTGTGGCCCATGCTCGTCGCTGTCATCTTTTTATTCTGTCGGCGGCATGATATCGCACGGCACCTTGAGCGAATCGGCAATGGCGTTGAAACTGCAAAACAGTTCCACCACTTTTTTCACGTCGTTTATTTCATCCTTGGTGGCGCCGACCATTCTGGCCATGCTCTCATGGGCAAGCGAACAATATTCGCAGCCATTTACCATGGAGACCACCATGGCAATAATCTCTTTTGTCTTCCGGTCCAACGCCCCGTCGGCGATCATGATCTCTTTTTCCCGTTGCCAGTTCAGGGCCAGCCAGTCCGGGTCAACAGCGGCCTGGGCTTTGAAGAAGTTGGGCACCATGCCGAATTTTTCCTGGATATCGGCATAGATCTCTTTTGTCTTGCCGGTGGCTTCTTGTTCATCAATCAAAGTACTCATCTCTGTTTCTCCTGGTGTGTTGTTTATGTATCTTGGCAAGCCGCAAAAAAAAACTGTCAGACGGCTTCCATAAAGTAGGGACTGCTCTTGAGCCTTCCCTGATAGGCAGTCAGGCTGTGGGTCTCAATTGCCATCATAGCCGCCGAAGCCTTGAACTGCTCCAGGTCATACTGGCAGAGAAAGAGCCTGTTGCGGTGGGCCAAAGAACTATTTGTGTAGTTTTCAAGTGCGGTCAGGTCAGCCAGGCTCCACTGCCTTTCCAAGGCCCAGGCCATATCACCAAGAAGCCGGCAGCCCTTTGTCCAATCATGGTCGAGAAGGGCGTCTGCCATAAAGCGGATCTGCTCGGCAGGTCTTTCCCGACCAGTGTCCGTGGCAATTACGCCGTCGCTGATAAGCCGGGTTACCGGAAAGCCTAAATCTTCAAGACCGCCAAGCAGGCGCGGCAACCTGGTGCCGGTCGAAACCACAACTATTTTTTCGCCACGGGCCAGGCCCTTGCTCAGATAGGAGATACCATCAGCCAGGCATTCATCCATGGTTCGGTAAAAATGGGCAATATGCGCCGAGGCTGCCACCCGGTGTTCGCCAATCCCCAGTGGCCTCATCTCCGGGGCAGTCTGATGAAGAAAATGGATGAGATCCTGCTGCGTGAAGCGCCTCTCCTTGTTGCCGCCGATCCGGAAACAGGGCAGTTTATCGGCATTGGTCCAGCGTCGGAGCGACATTTCCGACACGTTCAGGAATGCAGCCGCCTCTTTGATCGTTAATAGTTTTTCCACATCTCTCCCTGACGTGTCCGTGATATTATTAAACAACCTTCTACAATCTTATACAATTCTATACATGATGTCAACAGAAAGCGGAATATTCTCCCGGGAGACAGCTTCCCTGAAGGCAGGTGGAGGGAGTGGCAAGAAGGGCTGGTCAGGGATTAGCGCTGGTCTATGCAGTGGAGCACGTCCTAAAATAAGCGGCACATTTTAAGTGAATGGGATCAGAGAGAGTAAGATTAGTTAGGCATCGAGCTTTATAATATTTAATTTAACTCTGATCCTGATTTGCTGGCCCTAATTTAATACTTTCCGACATGCTAAACACCAGAGCATGCCTTGACCAAATGGCTGCAATATGAGAACATAACTGTAATGGCTATTATGTATAGCCGTTTTTTCTGATCTTTTCAGGCAAGATTATTCAGAACTCCGGTCCTTTTTTACCCTTCCATTCATGCGCAAGGAGAACTCAATGAACAGACTTGCATATGTTGTGATCATTTTTCATTTTCACTGACATCAGTATCCAGGTAAACAGGGCACAGGTATTCCGGTGTCAGGGCAAGGAGTACGTCGGTGAGACACAACGTTTACAGTTATGAATAACTGCGGGCCGCCGGCCTTTAAGGAAGAAATAAGTGCAAAAGGATGCGAAAAGGTTGAACGATGGCGCTATGACTGCAAAATAGAAGGTTCGTTGTCGAATTGACCTTTACAGCCGGGAAATTGACCCAGCGTACAGAAAGAGAAAAATCATCAGGCAGCCAGGAATGTCCTTGAAAAAAGGCAAGGAATTCAACGAATTCAACAACGGGTATTTCGCCATGTTTTCCCATTTGGGCAACAGACCGTAAAGATCTGCCCCACTGCTACTGTCGGGTGGAAGTTTCCATCAACATATTCCGAGCCTACCCTTTGGGTGACCACAGGAGGACAGATGAGCCATCTTCTCAATGCACAGGAGGCGCGAGAAAAGCGCGAACTTGCCGAAAAACTGAAGCAGGCCGAAAAAGAGGCGCGTCGCAAGGCGATCAGGGAGCGTCCCCGTTTCCGAGGGCTGCAGATCAAGCCCACGGCATCGATTTACGACGACGCCGAGACACGGGAGCCGGGTGACGGCAACTGGGTGGGGTATGGTTTTGATCTC
>JAMJFO010000093.1 GCA_023544645.1 Desulfobulbaceae bacterium
ACTTAACCAAAGAAGGCTAAGTGCTTGATTTTCTGGTACGCCAGGAGGGATTCGAACCCCCGACCTACGGATTCGTAGTCCGGCACTCTATCCAGCTGAGCTACTGGCGCAAAACGCAGGCGATATTACCCTACCTCGATCTTTAACACAAGGGAATTCTCGCCCCCTCGTACTCCCGGATCACTGCTCCTGGTCCAGGAATTCTATCTTGTTGTCTCCCGGCTTCATATCCGGCCGGAGAATAATATCAATATTGGCGTGATGCTTCTCTTCCAGTTCAACAAGCTCGTTGCGCTTGTTGTTCAACAGATACTGGGCGACATCATCGGGCAGAGAACACTTTACCCGCTTGACATTTTTCCGGCTGATGCCGGTCTGTATCCTGCGCAGGTAATAGAGCGCCTGGGTTTCCACTGACTTGACGGTGCCGCGCCCCTGACAGTGCTCGCATAGTATGTAGCTGCCTTTTTCAATGGGAGCGCCCATTTTCTGGCGGGAGATCTGCATGAGGCCGAATCTGGAGATGGTGCTGATGTCCACCTTGGCCTTGTCCCGCTTCATGCTCTGCTTGACCTGCCTCTCCACTTCGCGGATATGTTTTTTACTCCGCATGTCAATGAAATCGACCACGATAAGTCCGCCAAGGTCGCGCAATCGCAGCTGGCGGGCCAGTTCTGCCGCCGCCTCCATGTTGGCGAGAAAAATGGTCTCCTCAAAGTCGCTGTCCTTGGAGGTGCGGCCGGAGTTGACGTCAATGGCCACCAGGGCCTCAGTGGGACTGATGACGATGGAACCGCCCGAGGGCAGCTGCACCTGGGGCTTATAGATTGATTCGATCTGCTCCTCGATATTATGCAGGTTAAAGATCGGCCGGGGCCCCCGGTGCAGCTTGACCCGCAACCGGCGCTGTTTGGTCGGCAGCAGATTGACAAACTTCTGGACCTGATCGAACGACTCCTGGGTGTCGACCAGGATTTCCTCGATCTCCGGGACAAAATGATCGCGCAGGAACCGGACCACAATATCCTGGTCCTCGTAAATGAGGCCTTCGGATTCCAGGTTCTGCCCGCGTTTCTTGATCTCGTCCCACAGGCGGAGCAGATACCGCAGGTCTTTCTGCAGGGAGGTCTTGGTAATCTCGATGCTGGCAGTACGGATTATGTAGCCGATCCCCTCCGGAATGGCAAAGCCGTTCATCATTTCCCGGAGCTGGAAGCGGCGCTCTTCACCGACAATTTTCTTAGAAACGCCGGCGCTGTCGCTGCCGGGCATCAGCACCAGGTACCTGCCGGGAATGGAAAGATAGGTTGTCATGTTGGCGCCCTTGTTGCCGGTGGCCTCCTTGACGACCTGGACCAGAACCTCCTGACCTCTCTTCATCACATTTTCAATTTTGAGCTTTTTCCACTGCTGCTCGTCTATAAGCTTGCGGGTCCGTTCGTCAACGTCCTGCCGGTAGTATTCCGGATGGATCTCGTCAAACGGCAGGAAACCGTTACGCCCGCCGCCGATCTCGACAAAGGCGGCCTGCAGGTTGGGCTCGACCGAAACAATCCTGCCCTTGTAGATATTATTCTTGGTGCGTTCGCGGACAACGCTGGTCACGTGAAAGGATTCCAGGCGGCCGTTTTCCACCAGTGCGATGCGGCACTCCTCAGGCTCTTCGGCGTTGATCAGGAGTTTGGTGACGACTTTTTCGCCCGCCTCGGGTTCCTTCTTCACATCTTTCGCCGCTTTTTCTTTTTGTGCGGCAGGCTTCTGCCTCGGCCCCCTCCTGCACCTTTTCGGGCGACCTGACGGGCTCGGCTTCTGCTCCTGTTCGTTGCCGGGCGAGGCCTCGCTGTCGGCAGCGCCGTCTCCTGCATCTTGTTTTTTCGCAGCCGGCCGCACCTCGGACCTGTTGCCGACGGCTTCGCTTTCGCCCTTCTTTGCTGCGTCAGCTTGCGGCGCAGCTGTTGTTTTCTTCTCCGGCTCCGCCCCTTCTTCCTGTTTTTTTCTCGGCAGCAGGTTCAGAGCACTTTTCCACCAGGCGCCGGTGGTCACTTTGCTTTCAGCTTCCTGCCGGGCCCCGTCTTTTTCCGGGGCCTTGTTTTTGTCTGTCATACATCTTCCTTAGGCAAAAAAATTCTTATAAGCAGCTCTCTTCACACCGTGGTTATTGATAGTATTCCTTGCCGTTGTATAGGCGTTTCTCTATGGTCCCTGCCTGCACAAGCGGTTCAAGAAGCTGCTCAACCTTGCCCGGACCATTCAGCATGAAGGTCCGGTTTATATCGACCGCCGTACATGGCCGTCGCTGCAACATCTGCAATATGTTCTCAATTAATTCTTCGTCCCGTAAAAAACGGAACTTGGCCTTGTTCTCCCCGATATCGGCGCCTTTTTCAAAGATACTGGCGCCATGGGCGATGACTTCAACCATGGGCACTCCGGGCAGCAGGGAGAAGGATCGCGCGATCTCCGCCAGCCGCTCCGGGCTCACCGGCCGGGCAAATTTTTCCAGCGGGGGACGGACAACCGTATTGAGCTGAACCCGCGTCAATTTCATTCTGCTGATAACTGCGGCAATGGCCTCCAGATCTTCCGGAGTGTCGTTGATGCCCTCGGCGATCAGGACCTCCAACCACAGTTCGCCGCTAAAGACCCGGGAAAAATTGACCAGTCCGTCGATCATGGCCTGCAGATCGATACACAGCGCCGCCCGATTGAGCCTGCGAAAACTTTTCTCCAGGGCGCTGTCAAGCGACGGCACTACAACATCGGCCCGGCACAGATCAACCACCACTTCCGGGTTGTCCAGATTGGTGCCGTTGACCAGGACCGCCACCGGTTTGCCGGTCATTTCCTTGAGATGCTGCAGGATCCGGCCGAGACCGGAGTGAAGGGTCGGTTCTCCGCTGGCGGTGACCGTGACTACATCGACCAGATCCATCCGTCGGGGATCGGAGCAGTATTCATCTATTTCGGCGATAATGGCAGCCGTGGGAACGTATTCCTTCCGCTCACAGGTCAGGTTGGTCGTGGGACCGACCTCGCAATAAATGCAGTCAAAATTACAGATTTTTCTAGGAAGGAGGTCAATGCCAAGGGAACGCCCGAGGCGCCGGGAATTGACAGGCCCGAAGATATGGTTCATACAGTTTATTTACCGGCCTCTGCACTACCGGCACGACAGGCACTGCTCATTCAGCCCGATCATAAAAAAATTCAATAAATTCAATTCTGTTTGCTTAGCATGTTACATAAATCAAAACGACCGGGTTGGCAACCTAAAACTATGACTTTTGTCTTGACACAAACCGGCTGTACTCGTAAATTTCATGAACTTATACGAAAAATTCATTGGATAACTGGTTCCTGCCAGCATTCCACAGGAGAAGCCAACGGTGAAGCAATACAGAGGGGTAAACCCGGTCCTGACTCTTTCCGCCATGATCACTGCCCTGTTTGCGGGTCTTTTTTTCCTGCCGGCAGACAGCCTGGCCGAAGTTGTCAACGCCGAGCAATGGGATATTTCCGCCGACAAGATGACCCGCTACGAGAATCCGCCCAGCATTATCGCGGAAGGCAATGTCATTCTCCAAAAAACAAGGAAAAGCGAGCAGCAGGTTCAGCCCCAGAGCCGTTGGGACTCACTGCTGGAAGAAGCGGCCGAACCTGATGAGGGGGAGGAAGGGGACACAGTCATCAGAACCGAAACCCTGACCACCATCAAGGCGGACTGGGTAGCCTATGACATCAACCTCGGCGCCGTCAAAGCCCGCGGCAACGTATTCATCAATGTGGCGGGAGACGAGCTCACCGCCAGCCGGGGCGAGGTTGACCTGAACGATGAAACCGGCACCTTTACCGACGCTGTCATCGTCCGGCATGACAATAAAGTTCACCTGGAAGGAAGGGTCATCGAAAAAACCGGGGATATTACCTACCGGATTGAAGACGGCTGGATCATTACCTGCAAGCTCGAGGAGGGGGAAGTGCCACCCTGGAGTTTCGCGGCAAAGGATGCCGATATAAGCGAAGGCGGGTATGCCATCCTCAAGCACACCACCTTCCGGATCAAAAATGTGCCGGTGCTGTACACTCCGTGGATGGTCCTGCCGGTCAAGAATACCCGCCAGACCGGCTTCCTGTTTCCGGCGGCTTCCATCTCCGACAGGGACGGTTTCGGAATCAACCTGCCCCTGTTTCTCAACCTGTCCCCGAGTAGCGACCTGACGATCTATCCGGAATATCTCAGCAACCGGGGAGTGAACGCCGGCGTCGAGTTCCGCTACATCATGGACCAGGAATCCAAGGGCAGCTTCATGGCCAACTATCTTTATGATGACCTCAGCGATCCTTCTGAAGTCGATTATTACCGCGATGGCAACTATTCCCACACCAACAAGGACCGCTACTGGCTGCGGGGCAAGGCAGACCATGATTTTGCCGGCTGGATCGCCCGGCTCGACCTCGACGTTGTATCGGACCGTGACTACCTGGTTGAATTCACCTCCGGACTCACCGGCTTTGATCACACCCATGACCAGTTCTTCGATATGTTCGGTCGCGGCCTGGAAACCGAGACAGTGGATGAACGCAGGAACACCCTGCGTCTTCTCAAGTCCTGGAGAAACATGTCCCTGAATGCCGAGCTGCTCGGCATCAATGATGTGCGGCTTGACAAATCCAGCCCCACGCCGCTGTGGAAACTGCCGTCGATCAACCATTCCGGCCTGATCCCCATCGGCGATACACTGATAGACCTCAGCTGGTTCAACGAATATGTCAACTACTGGCGGGAAGACGGGGTCGGAGCCCACCGGGTCGACATTTTTCCCCAACTGACAGCGCCCATTCCTCTCACCGAGTACCTGGAAGCGACTGCCGGCATAGGCGTGCGCGATACCTTCTATATGATCGAGGATTACGGCGACTCCACCTGGACGGGAAGCGACACGGAGAACCGGTTGCTCTATGAACTCGATGCCCAGATCGGCACAACCCTGATGGGCGACTTCGATCTCAACCTGAAAAACGTCAATGCCTGGCGCCATATTTTCCGTCCCTATGTTGCCTACAATTTCATCCCGGACGAAGACCAGTCTGATCTGCCTCAGTTTGACACCGTTGACCTGATCGAGGAAAGCAACATGGTGACCTACGGGATCGACAATTTCTTCAAGATCTTCGGCAACCGCAATTCCAGGCCCTATGAACGTGAGTACGGCTACTTCAAAATCTTCCAGGGCTATGATCTTCGCAGCGAAGCATCCGACAAGCCCTACACCCCGATTAATGTAAAAATAGGATACAACCCCCTTGCCAGGCTCAGCATGATATACAAAACCGAAATCGACGTGTACGGTGACGGCGCCATTTCCTATGGCTTTGAAGGCGCGTATTCCAACAACCGCGGCGATACCGTATTCGCCAACTATCGCTACAACAAACTTGAAAATATCAATTCCGTCTCGCTCAACACCAAAATCAACCTTGTATACAACTTCCGGGCTGCCTATCTGATCGAGCGCTCGCTGGAAGACTCGCAAACAATCCAGGAAAATATTGCCCTGGTCTATAATCCCGCCTGCTGGTCCGTCGAGTTGTCCTCGCATCGAACCCATGATGAACAGAAATTCATGCTTATTTTCCGGCTGGCAAATATCGGCAATCCGTTCGGCATCGATCTGCCGGGTTTTTAATTGAGCCTGGAGCCTGGAGTCTCGATCTCCCTGCTATGAGATATTATGACGTATTCAATGGCGACGCGGATGGCATCTGCGCCCTCCACCAGCTCCGCCTGAGCGACCCCCGGCCCAATGCCGTGCTGATCACCGGGGTCAAAAGGGATATCACCCTGCTTGCCGGAATCGCCGGGACCGAGGACAGCTTCATCACCGTGCTGGACGTGTCCCTGGACCGCAACCGGGAATACCTGATAAAACTTCTTGAACAGGGAAACACCATCCTTTACATTGACCACCATTTCAGCGGGCCCATCCCAACCTCGGACCGCCTGGCGATCCACATTGATCCGCAGCCCATGATCTGCACATCGGTCATTGTCGACTCAATCCTGCATGGCCGGTACCGGCCATGGGCAATTGCCGGCGCCTTTGGCGACAATCTGGACGAGACCGCCCTGGAGCTGGCCGGAAAAATGGGACTTGACGAGAAACAGACCGAAGAGCTCAAGGCAACCGGCATCCTGCTCAACTATAATGGATACGGCGCCACCCTGGGCGACCTTTATTTTACGCCGGACGAGCTTTACCGCCAGGTCAGCGCTTACGAAGACCCTTTTCGATTCTATACCGAATCCCAGGCCATGGAAATACTGCGGACCGGCTACCAGGATGACATGTTTCGAGCCCTGGCAGCGAAACCCGTTCTGGAGGACGACCACGGCAGGATCTACCAGCTGGCCGGAGAACCCTGGGCACGCCGGGTTGCCGGGGTGTTCAGCAATACCCTGGCCCGGGAGCAGCCCGACAAAGCACATGGCCTGATCATTCCCAATGGTGACGGCACGCTGCGTATAAGCGTCCGGGCGCCGCTGTCCAACCGGATCGGCGCGGATGTCCTCTGCCGGCGTTTCCCCACCGGCGGGGGCAGAGCGGCGGCAGCCGGCATTAACTATCTGCCGCCCGAACAGGCAAAAATGTTTTGCAATGCCTTTATGAAGCATTTTGGCAAGGTCACTGATCAGTGATTGCGGCCGCAGCGGTTCACCGTGTCCGGAGATGTTGACATCCCCCGGCGGGACCACTAAAAAAACGTCGGATAGGCTATTAGCTGTTAAGGCTATAGGCTTTTAGGGGCGGTTTTCGCAAGTAGCCTAATAGTCTTCAGCCTACAACCTGATCAATACCATAACCGCAACCGGGCCGGGCAATGCCATAGGCGGGGCGGCGGCATAAACAAGAACCCATGACACGATTTCCATTCCCCGGAAAACTGCTCATTCTGGCCCTGGTCCTGACAACGGCCCTGCTGTCCGGCTGTTCCCGCATGCCCCTGGCTGCCGTCAGCCCGGATTCAGCGCCCCTGTTCACCGATGATCTTGACCTGGATTCACTCAAAAAAGCGGTGCAGACCAACCTCGACTATCTGCGGAGGCAGCCGCCGGAAAAGGCCATTTCTCTTGGCAACCAAACCTTCCCGCTCAACCGCCTGACCCGGTCACTGGAACTTTTCCAGGATATCCTGGCCGCCAACCCCTCGCCGGCTGAACTTGACCGACTTGTGCGGCAGCACTACGACATCTTCCAGGCAACGGGCTCCAGGGGGTTCAATCCCGGCCGCAGGATGCTCGTCACCGGCTACTTTCAACCTGTTTTCGCAGGAAGCCTGTCGCGGAAAGCCCCCTTTCTCTATCCGCTCTACAGCGTGCCGGACGATCTGGTCCGCAGCCGCGGCCCGGAGGGCAAAGGCCAATCCTTCAAGCGGCTGGCAAACGGTCGGACGATTCAATACTGGAACCGCAGGGAGATCGAAAGGGACAACCGGGCAGCCGGCCATGAACTGGTCTGGCTGAAGGATCCTTTTGACGCCTTTGTACTGCATGTCCAGGGATCCGGCCTTATCCGCCTCCGGGACGGAACCGTCAGGGGGGTGCACTATGCCGCAAAAAACGGGCATCCATACCGCAGTATAGGCAAGCACATGGTGGAAACAGGCCGGATACCCCTGGAAACGGCAAGCCTGGAAACCATACAGGACTATATTGCCGCCCACCCGGAAGAGCGTGACGAGATCCTCCACCACAACCCCTCATTTATCTTTTTTGACTGGACCGACACCCACGGCGCCATAGGCAATCTCGGCGAGGAACTGACCGCCGGCCGATCCATTGCCGTGGACCAGAGCTGCTTTCCGGCCGGCGGCCTTGCCTTTCTCCAGACCAGGAAACCAACCAGGGTAGAGAACCGGGGGGTTGCCTGGAAACCGCTGCACCGGTTTGTCGTTGTCCAGGACACCGGTTCCGCCATCCGCGGACCGGGACGGGTGGACCTTTTCTGGGGCGCCGGTTCCGAGGCCGGTTTCGAAGCCGGCCAGATGAAGGAAAAAGGAACGCTCTATTTCCTGGTCATCAAGGAAGCGTCTCTGGCCGGCCTGGCCCAAAACTGACCGGATCTCAACCACCGTCCGCAATGACCCTGCCCGAAGCTGCCAGACCGTTTAACGACCACGCCGGTGAATACGACAGCTGGTATGACTCCTCTCCCCTTTTCGCCATTGAGGTCGAGGCGGTCCGCGCCGCCGCCTTTCGTCCCATGCAGCCTACCCTTGAAGTCGGCGTCGGTCCCGGGCGTTTTGCCCAGGCCCTGGACATTGCATTCGGTCTTGATGCGGCATTATCCCCCTTGCAACTCGCCCGGCACAGAAGTATTATACCCATTAACGGAATTGCGGAGCAACTGCCTGTCCGGAGCCGGTGCATGGGAACTGTTTACCTCCTCTTCACCCTGTGCTTCCTTGATGATCCGGCAGCAGTTTTCAGGGAGATTCACCGGGTGCTCAAACCGGGAGGCCGGCTGGTGATCGGATTCATTCCCGGGCATTCGAGCTGGGGAAACCATCTCCGCCAAAAAGGCAGAGAGAACCACCCCTTTTACCGTTTTGCCTGTTTCCGGACCGTTGCCCAAACAACAGCAATGGTTTGCGGACAGGGATTCGAGCTGCTGGATGCCTGGTCAACCCTTTTCCAGCCTCCGTCGCAGCGCATTGAACACGAGCATCCGAAACCCGGCGCCCATGAAGATGGAGGTTTCTGTGTGCTGCTGACCAGGAAAAAGAGAGAGTCTTGTGAGAACTGTTAACCTGATCACCCTGACAACCGATTTCGGCCTGCAGGATCCGTATGTCGGCCAGATGAAAGGCGCTATCCTGGGCAGAAACATGCGCGTCAGGATCGTTGACCTCACCCATGCCATAGAACCGCACAACATCCTTGCCGGCGCAGTGACCATACGGTCCAGCTATCATTCTTTTCCCAAGGGCAGTATCCACATGGTCGTGGTTGACCCCGGCGTAGGCAGCCAGCGCAAGATCATCGCCCTTCAGGCCGATGACCACATTTTCATTGCGCCGGATAACGGCGTCCTGACCTTTGTGATGCGCGACCGAAAAGTTCAGGCCGTGCACCGGGTGGAAAACCGGTCGCTCTTTCCCAACGAGATCAGCGCCACCTTTCACGGCCGCGATATCATGGCTCCGGTAGCGGCTGCCCTGGCCAGGGACATGCCCCTGAGCGAAGTGGGCCCGAAAATAAGCGTGGAAAAATGCGTCCAGCTGGATATTCCGCCAACCCAGTTTGATGAAAACGGCATCACCGGGCGGGTCATCCACATCGACCGTTTCGGCAATATCCGGACCACCATTACCTCCCATACCCTGTCCCAATATCAGCCGTCGAGCTTTGCCGGCATCTATATCGGCAATCAGAAGATCAATGCCATATCATCAACCTATTCCGACGCCGCGCCCGAGGAGCTCCTGGCCCTGCTGGACAGCGCAGGTCACCTGGAAATAGCGGTTAACCGGGGCAATGCCGCACAAAAAACCGGATGCAAAATCGGCGATCCGGTCACCGTCGAAATGAACCTGGAAGATCAATAAGCAACAAAAACGCAGGATTCCAGGATATGTAGTAAATTAAACCATCCATCAACCATGGCTGCGCCCCGAATGGGGTAACAATGCAAACAAAGGAGGAAAAAAATGAAAAATATTGTGCTGGGAATGTTGAGTTTTACCCTGATAATAGCTTTGCAGCTCTCTATGGCCCATGCTCAGGAATCCATTCCGGCGCCACCGGAAGGCAATCTTCGCTACTCCATCACCGTGTCCAAGTTTAACAACGAAGCCGGCTGGCATGGCCGGTGGGATCTGGGCGACGGATTTGAAACCATCATGACCAACATTCTCCATGAATCCGGCTGGTTCATAGTGCTGGGTGACTCGGAAATGCGTGGCGCGGCCATGGCGGAACAGGATTTCGGCGCCAGCGGACGCACAGCCAAAGGGAAAAAAACCGCGAAGATAGGCCGGATGACCCCGGCGCAACTGCTGGTTCGCGGATCCATCACCCATGTCCAGGATGATACCGGCAGCGGGGGCGGCGGATTTAATTTCAAGGGCATCTCCATCGGCGGCTCCAAGGGAGAGGCGGAGTTGAACGTCACCATCTACCTGGTTGATTCCGAGACAGGCCAGGTCAAAGCGTCCACCGACGTCATCGGCAAATCAGGCCGGAAAGGATTTACCCTTGGCTATCATGGCTCCAGGCTGGGGGGCTTGACCGGAAATGTCGGTGGCCAGAAAAAGGATAACGTGGGGAAAGCCGCGGAAGATGCCGTGGGCCAGGCTGTTCAGTTTCTGATCCAGCAACTGGAAGGAATTCCCTGGGAAGGCACCATCATCCTGGCCAAAGACGACAGATTCGTTGTCAATCGCGGTTCCAGGGAAGGTGTCCAGGTAGGAACAAAATTCAAAGTCGGCAGTGTTGAGGAACTGGTTGATCCGGACACCGGCGAGGTCCTTGACTCGGAAATGACCCAGGTCGGCACCCTTGTTGTCAACGAGGTTAAAGAGAAAACCGCCTACTGTAAAGCCGAATCCGGCAAGGACACCATCCAGAAAGGCATGACCGTGTTTGCCATGAACTGATCAATCTCATTAACCTAATCCACCCTGCAATCCCCTCTCCCGGGGGAGAGGGTTAGGGTGAGGGCGAAAAAATCCTTAACCTTAATCCGTGACGAAACAACAGTAAAATTAGCCTCGGAAGTCAATTAACATCTTGATTTTTTTAATAAAATATTGCAATATGCACCTGTCATAAAAACTCACTTGGCAGGTGAACAAATGAAACGTTTTATTCTTGAGCAATCTGACAATGAATTTTACACCAGTCACTCTGGCCTGGCCCTGATCGGGTTGTGCAT
>JAMJFO010000094.1 GCA_023544645.1 Desulfobulbaceae bacterium
CCTCCGTTCCGGTAGTGGTTCAGAAAAATCGGATCATAACGGTTCACCCATCCTCGGCGACCACCGATTTCAACAGTATCCAGGAAGCAATTGCCGATGCCGTGGACGGAGATGTCGTCCTGGTTGATGATGGAACCTATTATGAAAACCTGGTTCTCTCGGGCAAGACGATCACCGTCAAGTCTGTGAACGGGCCGGATTATACCATTATAGACGGCCAGAGTGCTGGAAGAGTTGTTCAATTCCTCGGTAGCGGCGACAACTTCTCTATTTTCCAGGGGCTTACCGTCCAAAAAGGATATATCGCGGGAGATGGCGCGGGCATATTTATCAATCAAGGTGCCTCACCAACCATCGTTTCCTGCCGTTTAATAAATAATGGTGCTGGGACCGGCAGTGGCGGCGGGATTTATTCCCTGGGCTCCGGTGTTGTCATTCGCAACAGTATCTTCGAGGATAACCTGGCCAGCAGTGACGGGGGGGCAATATATCTGGAGGGGAGTGATAACCTCATCGATTCCAGCAGTTTCTCGACAAACGAGACACTTGGGGGAAGCGGTGGGGCGATTTATGCCAGATCTCCGGAACTTGTCATAAATAATTCTACCTTCAATGGAAATAATTCCGGCATAGAAGGTGGCGCAGTCTATTTGGGCAACACTGCTATAAACAATAAGATACTTAACAGTTTTTTTTCCTACAACACTTCGGTCCGGCGAGGAGGCGGCGCATATATATGGGGCCAGAATGTTCAGGTGGTGAACACAGTCTTTACCCAGAACCTGACGACGTCAGCCACGTATGGGTACGGCGGCGGCGTCTATACCCAGGCTGCAGCTTCTTTCGTCAACTGCTCTTTTTACAACAATAATAGCGCGATAAATGGTTCCGAGAGCTTGTATCTGTCAGGGGGCGAAGTCGTCAATTCCATCTTCTGGCAGGACATCGGCACGGCGGTCTATAATAACGGTGGTACAATATCATACACGGCAAGTTCGGATTTAGCCTATGCAGGTGATGGGAATATCGATATTTCTTCGGAACAGCCGTTTGTTGATCCGGCAACCGATGATTTCCGGCTGCAGAAAAACTCCTCCCTGAAAGACGCGGGGACGACGATCGACTGGCTGTTCTCTGATCAGCGCGGCTCCCTCCGGCCGATCAACAGTACCGGTGAGCCCAATGCTTTGTTTGACATCGGCGCCATGGAGCACAGCGCCTATTACGGGGGAATCGAGGGCGACCTGCCGGCCAAGGCCTTTACCGATCTCGCGATCAACAGCACCAGCGTTGCCATCGGCTACGGCTACAGCATCGAATGGAAAGACCGGTCTCCCTTTCCCTACGGCGACCAGAGAATCCAGCAGGCCGGGGAGTATACGGTCAACCTGGCCCTGGTCAACAGCTCCGGTCTGCGGGTCGATCTCGGCACATTTACCAGGAAAGTTTCCCAGTTCGGCTACACGGTTCCCTATACCTTTAATGTCGACCATATAGGGCAGTGGCGGCTCCGCCTCGAGATGGCCTCCGATCCGAACCAGTACGTTCTTTCTGAACCCATTACCATCCAGTACAAGGAGCTGAACGCCTATTATTACGGGACGCGGATTCAGGCCCCGAAAGGCGCCCTTGCCGATCAGAAGCCGGATTTTGAAGACGATACCGTGGTCTTCTGGTCGGATAAAACCAAGCGGCTGTATGCCATCGGCGGGCCGAAAACAATCGTTATAACCTGGTATGGAGACGAGGAGCGCACCATTCCGATCCCCATGGTTGCCTATATTACCTATCCGCCTGCCTCAAGGATTCATGTGGCCGACTCCATGCCGGTCCCGCTGCTGGTTGATGACAGTCCCTTTGATGCGGTGGAAATAAAATTCAGCGACAATGATGCCCTGATTTCTGCCGGCCGATTTACCGCTTCCACTGAAGGGTGGGCCGTCCTCCTCTTCCAGGATAACGAGGGGGCAACTGCCGATGCAATGGAGGTTTTCGAGGTTGTCCGGACCAGACAATGGAATGACAATGATTCCGCCTACACGGGCGATGTGTCCTATCCGGTGGAGCAGGCAGCAGATATTGGCAGCGCGGTCACGGACCCGGGGCATGACTCGGCCTGCGCCAACGGGTATGTCTTTTTCGAGGAGACCTGGATCGATGCGTATGGGGAGAACAGATCCTACGACAGGGTTTCCCGCGATGGAGATATCTTTCCGGTCAATCAGGATTTTACCGGGCCCATTGTAGATGGAAACAGCCCCAAGGATGACCTGGTTGTTATCTGGTATGACCAGAGCACCGCCACCGGTGTCTGCTGGCCCTATCTGTCTTCCCGCTACACTCCGCAATGGCCCGCTCTCCCACCCGAAGACAAGATCTACATCGACAGCGGCCAGGGGACCGGCCCCCTTGATCCAACAATTTACGGTCTGCTCGAGGATATGTTGATCTACAACCAGCCGGACAGGAGCCGGCCGGGCTTCAACCCCAATGAGGAGCATGCCGCCTTTTTTACAGCGCAGGGTTCGATTAATCCCGGTGTCTTTCCGCTGCGCAGCGATCTCAATACCTATCAACTCCCGGATACGACCTGGACCGGTCCACTGGCAGCCCAGGAAACTCCAACGTCCGAACCGTACGTCCTGTTGAAGTTCATCAATCCGAACACCGGCAAATGGGACATGAAGGCGTTCGAGGTACTGGATACGGACGGAGTCACTCCCTTTACCTATCCCGGAATCGCCGGCAACGAGATCAATGCTCCCTATCCGCTGAACCAGTTTGTCTACGGGCCGTGTTCCAGGTCGTATACCTCCACTCCGGAACTTGTTCTCAACGACAAGGACGACAAGATGTATTCCTACCGGGGGGACGTCAATGCCAAGGTGAGCTATTTCTACAAGCTCCAGCCCGGTTTCTATTTCGACCTGGACGGCGACAGTCTCCAGGACGAGCCGGTCAACACCTGCATCGCCTGGCTGGATGGCCGCGACGGCAGTTTTGACAGCATGCCGGTGGAATCGACCTATGCCATTTCCTGGCCGTCGCCCGTCCCAACCCTGTTTGTCGGCGAAACCCTGATCGACGCCAAGACCCAGGCCGGGGAAACGGTCGGGCTGCCAGAGATCGGCAGCCAGTGTGTGGTCGATATCCTTTTTGATGAGTTAGGCAACGGCGGCCTGGTCAAGCTGATTGATCCGCTGAAGGAATACGGCGAACCTTATCCGCTAGGCAATCCCGAGACGGAACTGCCGATAGAGCTCCTGCCTGAAAAGGACCTAGGGTCCGGCCGCTGGGTCTTTACAGGCCTGCCGCCCCATATCCAGAACCGCCTGACCTATGATGATGTGGCGGAGGAGCTTAAATTAAAGGGCACCTACACAAGCGGCATAGGCGAACCCCTGCTGCTGCTCAATGTCCTCTCGGACCGGGAATTGCTGCTCATCAAGGGGCTGACGATTGACGCGCCTTTCGAAGCAGCCCTGGATACGCTGAACGAAAAGGGCAAGGCCGTTGACGGCTCGATCCAGGGGTATCCGAGCCTCAAGGAAGCGGAGAAAAAGGCCCTGACCGCCGGCGATGCTGCCGGAACCGGCTACGTGACACTGGCCTTCAATAATGACCCCTTCTGTCCGGCCCCGACCATGCTTTCCGTCATCCAGGTAGGATGCGGGCTCTACAGGGGCGACATAAAGGTGATCGAGTCCGATAATCCCTTTGAGGAAAAAGTAACCATGCGCCATAATGGCGATTTCGGGGGCAATGCCGATATCCGGGCCTTCCAGTGGCGTTACCTGCGGGCGGATTTTCCGGGCGATCCGGATCTGCCGACCGGGCCGGATGACACGTCCTGGCTTGCGTATGAACCTGTGCCTACCGCAACCCAGAGCTCTCCGGACGGCACCTTTTATGACGGCGCCGTCGATACCGTTATCCAGGGAACCGGGGAGCAGCTGCTGCCGGACAAGTGGTTCTCCGTCCGCTATTATATGGACGGCGTCTGCGGCGCGGCGGGCGATCCGGCCGATCCCGGCAATTACAGCGCCTGGTCGGAACCGCAGCTCTACGAGGGCTGGCTCAAGCGGGTGATGAAGAAAATCAACCTGTTTGACCAGAAAGTGAAGGATTATCACAGCACCGAGGTGAACGACCTGATCAGCATGATCGAGCTGGCCGGGCCCGCCTACGCGGGTGACGTTGCCCTGAGCAATGATCCCGAACATCTGCAGAACCTGGGGATCATCGAAGTGTACGAGACCCTCCTCAAAAGAGGTCTGAGCCTGGTCAGCACCGATTCCCAGGACCTGAATCAGGCCCTGCTGCTGATCTCCAACAAGCTGGCCGATCTCTACATGCTGCTCGGCAACGAAGCATATGCGGACGCTGCCGACCCCACCATCGCCTTCACCACCGAAAGCGGCGAGTACGGTATCCAGGCCTCATCCATTTTCAGTTTCCAGAACCAGGTCGATTCACTTCTTGAGGAAGAACTGGCCCTGTTGCGGGGCCGGGACCGGTCGGGGGTCCGGCCGTTTTACAACCGGCTGGTGTGGAACTTCACCATCGGGGACGGCGAAGTTGCCTACCAGACTAATTACAACATCACCGACCAGGTGACCGTGGACACCGACGGAAACGTGTATCCGGACGGCAGGGACGGCGAGATTAATGAGGACGATGCCAGGGTGCAGTATCCCCAGGGGCACGGTGATGCCTGGGGCTACTACCTCATGGGAATGAAGAAGTATTACGAACTTCTGAAACACGATCTGTTCACCTGGATCCCCGCGGCAGAGAGCATCCTGGTGGCCGGGGTGCCTGTCAAGGTTGATTACCGGGATGAACGAAAATTCGCGGCGGCGGGGGCGGCCAAGGCAAAAGCCGGCGCCGAGATCGTCAACCTGACGTACCGGAACGCCTATACGGAGGACCCGGAAGGCCAGTGGCAGGGATACAAGGACAGCGATCCCTCCCGGGCCTGGGGAGTTGACGGCTGGTCGCGGCGAGCGGGACAGGGAGCATTTTTCGACTGGGTCGTGGGCAATGCCATCCTGCCGGCCGAATACGGGGTCGAGGAACAGGTTGCCGCAGAAGGCCAGACGGTCTTCAATTTCAGCACAATTTCCTATACCCCGGGACAGGGGGAACTGGAGGTCAAGGTCAACGGTCAGCTGGTCGGCGCCGCTGCCTATGATGAAACCGCTGCCGGTTCCGTCACCTTTTACAGCGGCCTCAGCGCCAATGACCGGGTGCGGTTCAGGGTTATATCAGCCTACGGCATTGAGAAGGTCGACCGTGGCACTGTGGTGGAACTCTGGAATATAGCCGGCAACTTTGACGCAATCCAGGCCGAAGTCGATATGGCTGACACCGGCCTCAACCCGCTCGGCCTGGCCAAAGATGTAGTACCCTTTGATATAGACCCGCAGCAGGTGTCCGAAGGGCAGAGCCATTTTGAACAGATCTATGGCCGGGCTGTGCAGGCCATGAACAACGCCATCAGTGTTTTCAACCATGCCAACCAGTCTTCCCGCCTGTTGAGGAACCAGCAGGATTCCTTCGAGGATTTCCAGCGGAATATCGAAAATATGGAGGCGGACTACAACAACAGGCTCATCGAAGTCTTCGGCTATCCCTATCCGGACGACTGCGGCCCGGGAAAGACCTACACAACTTCGGAATGCGGCACCAGTCCGGATCTCTATCATTATATGTATGTGGATGCCTCGGAACTCATGGGAACGGAAGCACCGAAGACGCATGAATTCAACGTTGCATTCAAAGATTTGACGGTTACATCCAGCGGCGCCGTGGAGGAAGCGGACAAATTGGTAACCTTCCATGTCTCGACGGACAGCAGGTTCGGCATCATCAAGCCGGCCGAATGGGTTGCGGAGCGCAAGGCGCCCGGCGAGATCCAGATTGCCCGCTCCGAACTCCTGCAGACAAGGGGCAGGCTGGAGCGAGGGCTTCTCGATTATGAAAATCTCCTCTCCCAGATAGAGAACCAGGCGGACCTGCTGACAACGCAGCATGACCTGAACCGGGAAGAGATCTACATCCTCAATACCGCTTCGGAAAAGCAGCAGGCATTAAATGATTCGATCTCCCAGTCCAGGGCCAGGGTGATGAGTTTAGAGCACGGTGCGCGCATGGGCACTCTGTTTGCCGACGCGCTTGCTGAGGCGATGCCGACCAACACCGGTACCATTGTCGGCGTGGCCAGCGGCATTATTGCCGACCTGTTTGCAGGCGCCCGCGCGGGAGCTAAGATGGGTCAATTCGCAATAACGGATCAATTCGGAAAGATGTCGGCGGAGGCGCAGATGGCGGAGCTGGATTTCAGTCATACCAAGGAGGCAGTGGCCGCGGAAACCAACATCAAGCTGCGCGCCCTGCAGGGGGGATTTGCCATCGATCAGCAGCTGCTGGTGCTGGAGAATATGGTGCGCAGCGAGATTGTCCTGCGCTACGAGCTCTATGTCCTGGCCGAGGCCATGCAGCAGTCGGCTGACCGCTATCTGGCTATACTTGCCAGGGGCGAAAGACTGCTCCAGGATCGCTTCCGCTTCCGCAGGCAGACCGCGGCCCAGGTGCAGGATTACCGGTATCGGGACATGTCCTTCCGCATTTTCCGGAATGACGCCCTGCAGAAATACCGCGCCCAGTTCGATCTTGCCGCCAGGTATGTCTATCTTGCGGCCAAGGCCTACGATTACGAGACAACCCTGCTGGACTACGATTCACTGGCCGGGCAGTCCTTTTTCACCGATATCGTCAAGCAGAGAACCATCGGCATGATGCAGGACGGGCTGCCGCTGACCGGTTCCGGGCTTGCCGATCCGATGCGGCGGATGTGGCAGAATTTCCAGGTGCTCAAGCCGCAACTCGGCATCAACAATCCGCAGATCGAGACCAACAGGTTCTCCCTGCGGCGGGAGATGTCCAGGATCAGGATGGATACCGGGTCCAACGAAACCTGGCGGAATGCTCTGGAGTCCTACCGGGTGGACGATTTATGGGATGTGCCGGAGTTCAGACGGTTCTGCCGTCCGTTTGCCGCCGAGGGAATACCGCAGCCCGGCCTTGTCATTCCCTTCACGACCACGGTCACCTCGGGCCTCAATTTCTTCAAATGGCCTCTGGGGGGTGGAGACAGCTATTACTCTGCCTCCAACTTCGCCACCAAGATCCGTTCGGTCGGCGTCTGGTTCAGCAATTACAACAGTGTGGGCCTGGCCCAGACACCCAGGGTCTACCTGGTGCCGGTGGGCGAGGATATCCTGCGGACCCCGTACAGCGGGGTACAGGACATCCGAACCTGGCAGGTGGTGGACCAGAAGTTGCCGCTCCCCTTCCCCATCGCGGATACGGATCTTGAGAACAATCCGGGCTGGATCCCGGTGGTCGATACCATTTTTGACGACATGTTCCAGATCCGCAAGCATTCCGATTTCAGGGCCTACCATGATTCCGGCTACCTGAACTCCGGCGAGATGCAGTACGACAGCAGCCTCATTGGCCGGTCGGTGTGGAATTCACGGTGGCTGCTTATCATTCCGGGCCAGAATCTGCTTTATGATGCGGGTGAAGGAATCGACACCTTCATCAACGGCCCGGAAGTGATCGGAGGCACCGGCGAGCGGACCGGGTTCGGCGTCTCCGATATCAAGATTTTCTTTGAAACATACGGCTACTCAGGAAATTAAAATGAACAATTTTCAATTGAGCAAATAATGGAAACCATGATTTTCAGAAGAATGGTCATCGCCGCAATTGCAGTGGCAATGTTCATGCCGGGGTGTAACAGGCAGGAAGCGATGGAGAAAGAGACATCCGCTGCGGACAGCCCCCCTGCAGAGAGCAGGCCGCCGGCAGTGGCCCGGCTGGATGGCGAGTTCGTTACTGCCGGTGACCTGCAGTGGTATCTTGACAGCAGATCGGCCGGCCCTGGAGCCGACACGTCTGACCAACTGATAAAAGACCGGCTCCATGAGTTGGTAGTCGGAAAAGTTCTGGCCCGGGAAGCCAGAAACAGGAACCTGGATCAGGATGCCGCGGTCAAATATGCGATCGAGCAGATGCTGGGCCGGAAGCTCATTGAAGAACAGATCGTCAAACCCGTCATGGCCCGGGAAGTAAGCAGGGATGAGATCGAGCAGTACTATGCAAGGCACAAGGAGCGGTACGTACGGCCCCGGCAGGTCCGGGTCGCGGATATTTTTCTGGCCGCCCCTGATAAAGAAGAGCCGGAATTGCGGGAAAAGAATCGGCAGGAGGCCTGGCTCGTTCTGGCAGAAGCCCGGAAGTCCGCTTCACAACGGTTCGGCTTTTCCCGGCTTATTCAGGAGCGATCCGACAAGCATCCCCTCTATGAAAGGGGGGATACCGGTTTTTTTGACGAACAGGGGAAGCCGCTGGGGCTTGATTTCGCTCTGGTTGAAAAGGCATTCGCGCTGGAGAGAACCGGCGAGGTGTACGACCAGGTTATCGAAACACCGGAAGGTTTTCATGTCATCATGCTGGTCGGCATCCGGCAGGCAGTGATGAGGGATATGGAAAGTGTTGCTCCGCAGATAGAGCAGGAGATAAGGCAGGCTGAAATCGAGGAGAAACAGGATCAACTGGTCAATTCCCTGTTAGCCGATTCTGCTGTTGAGACGTTCGCTGAACAGCTGGAACAGTTCAACGGCTACACAGGTATGAAAAAGAGCAAGGGACAAAATAGAACGGAAAAGGGCAGCGCAGGGGTCATTAACCTGCAGGGCCTCAATTAAAGCGGATTCTGGTGAATGCGATGAAAAAATTATTCAGTAATTGTAGAGAGAAGGGGTTGAACGCATCAGTTGTTTTCGGGGCAATGCTTGTCCTCCTGATGACGGTGTTCAATGGTAACGGCCAGGCACGGATTCCCGAACCGGATAATATCCTGTACGGGCTCATGCCGGCCGCAAACACGACAATAACCCTCAAGGCAAACGGGGCTGAAATCACCTCCTATACCATGGGCGACAACCCGAATGCCGGCGAATATTTCGTTCTGCGGGTGCCGATGGACGCCATGGATCCCCCGGTGTCTGGCAGCATGCGCACCGGCGATGCCGGCGAGCTGTTTCTTGATGAGGAGGCGGAACCGGTCGCCACCGTCCAGATCGGCTTGAAAGGGACCGTGCAGCGCATCTATCTTCCCGGTACCGATATTCCTGAGAATGACGCTGACGGCGATGGTGTACCGGACGAGACAGATAACTGTCCGGACATACCGAATCCTGATCAATATGATAGCAACAATAACGGCATCGGCGATGCCTGTGACGATGCGGACACGGATGGCGACGGCTATTCGGACATGCTTGAACACGCATATTACTTGGAAGGCAGGCTGGACCCCGACGGCAACCCCTATAACCCGAACGGGCCGAATGCCCCGGGCGACGCAGGGTATAATGATCCTGGTGCCAGCAGTTTCTGGTTGCTGATTCTGCCTGCGATCCTCAACAACAGTCAGGCCAGGTAGTACCTGCGCCCAGCAGGTGCATGAAAAAAGGGTTTATTGAGGATTATCCATAAACCCTTTTTTTAAATTTGCTATTCAATGTCGAGTAATCGGTTGCAAGAATGTCTTATTGCTTCCAATATTTTTTATATATTCAAAGATTTATCAAACGGAGCAAGCCATGATCCAATCCCGTCACATCCTGACCATAATTTTAATGTTATTTCTTGTTACTACTGGTTCAAATGTACTGGCTGTAAGCACTCCGACTGATTGTGACTTTGTCAACAGTGAGCGCATTATTCCGATTGCTCAATGTAAGGCACTGCTTGAGCTGTATAACAGTACAAATGGGGAAGGCTGGAATGATTATACTGGCTGGAACCAGAATAATGATCCATGCGGTTGGAAGGGGGTAACTTGTGGTTCAACTCCTGATGGTGGTTATGTAGCAGAGTTGAACCTATACAATAATTCTTTGAACGGGCCTCTCCCTTCTTCAATAGGTGCCTTCTCTAAATTAACCTCGTTGGACCTCGGGTGGAACTCAATAACCGGTAATATACCCTCTACACTTGGTAATCTATCCAGCTTAACAGAACTTAGTCTCAGTGGAAATAATTTGACCGGCTCCATTCCAACTGAGTTAGGAAATCTCGCCAATTTATTAATACTAGACCTCAGTTATAATGGATTGACCGGTGGCATACCCAATGGGCTTGGTCAGCTTACAAATCTAATTGAATTGGTTTTAGTCTATAACCCTCTTGGAGGCACTATTCCCAAAGAATTGCAACAGTTAACGAAATTGACGAGATTGTATCTTTACAATAATCAGCTTGAAGGCTCTATACCTCCTGAAATTGGCAACATGGCAAACCTGCAGGAGTTGTATCTTGAAACTAACAAACTCACAGGTCCAATACCGCCCGAACTTCAAAAACTAACAAATTTAACGGATTTATTCCTCAATGGCAACCAACTCTCAGGACTCATACCGGATTGGCTCGGTACTCTAAGCCAACTCACATGGCTTTCGCTCGCAGACAATCTATTCGGAGGAACCATACCTCCAAACCTTGCAGACCTCACAAATCTTACTAATCTGCATTTGTACAATAACAATCTTACGGGAGGTATACCTGCTCGACTTGGAGATCTAACGAATCTGAAACCTTAATCCGTGACGAAACAACAGTAAAATTAGCCTCGGAAGTCAATTAACAT
>JAMJFO010000095.1 GCA_023544645.1 Desulfobulbaceae bacterium
TATTTATGCGGTCATTTATTGATCACGTATGATCCATAATCCGACAGACTCCTAGGTCGCATATTTCACAAAGATCGTCGCGAGAGGCTGGAAAGTGTTGTGGATACAAGGCGCGTGCAGGAAAACACCCGCAGGCATACTTGCAGTATGTCGAGGATGTTTTTCAAGCGCAACGCAGTAGACGTAATGCTTTCCAGCTTCGCAGTAGGTCGCTTGTGAAATATGCGGGCCAGGTCGGGTTGATGCATGAAGAGTGATTCCCTGTATTGCAGGAGGAAGTAAGTTTTGGCGAAAATCAAAAGCAAAAGAGGAATCTTTCGCCGAATACCGCTGCCGGATGTTGATCTTGCCACCGACATCCGCACCGCCATACTTGTGCAGTCTCCCAGGGGCGGCCGCTATATTCTCTGGCTGGTGATTTTTCTTTTTATCGCGGCGGTGATCTGGGCATACAACTCCGAGATCGACCAGGTCACCAGGGGCAGCGGTAAGGTTATTCCATCCCGCCAGATTCAGGTGGTGCAGAATCTTGAAGGGGGTATTCTCGCTGATATCCTGGTGCATGTCGGTGAGATTGTCGAGGAAGGGCAGCTGCTGCTCAGGATTGATGACACCCGTTTTTCCGCTCCGTATCGGGAGAGTCGTTTCAGGTATCTTGCTTTACGGGCAAAAGTCGCGCGTTTAAAAGCAGAGACCACGGGAACTGAGTTTGAACTGCCCGAGGAGGTTGTAAAGGAAAACCCGGAGATAGCTGCAAGAGAAAAGGATCTGTTTCGTTCAAGAAGGCAGGGCTTTGAAACCGAGATTGCCATTCTGAATGAACAGGTAAACCAGCGGACGCAGGAAATTGCCGAACTCCAGTCGCGGCAGGGACAGCTTCAACGCAGTTACGCCTTCCTGATGAGCGAGCTTGAGATGACCCGCCCTCTGGTGGACCAGGGAGCCGTCTCCAGGGTCGAGATGCTGCGGCTTGAGAGAGAGGCGAACCGGCTTGAGGGAGATCTGGAGTCAACAAAACTGCAGATCCCCATTGTAAAGTCCCGGCTCGAAGAGGCAAAACAGTCCATCGAAGAGAAAAAGCTCAGGTACCATAATGAAGCAAAACAGGAGCTCAACAACACCCTCTCCGAACTGGAAGCGATAAGCGTTGCCTCGGTGGCTCTCGAAGACCGGCTCAAAAGAACCCATGTTCGTTCACCGGTTCGGGGAACGGTCAATCAGATCCTGGTGAACACGGTTGGCGGAGTCATTCAGCCCGGTATGGATCTCATCGAGATCGTGCCCCTGGAAGACACCCTGCTGGTTGAGACCAAAATAAAACCGTCCGATATTGCCTTTCTTCATCCCGGTCAGGAGGCAATGGTCATGTTTACCGCCTACGATTTTACCGTTTATGGAGGGCTGGAGGGTAAGGTCGAGCATATCAGCGCCGACAGCATCACCGATGAACGGGGGGAGAATTTTTATCTGGTGCGGGTCAGAACCAATAAAAATCACCTCGGCACAGAGGAGAACCCCATGCCCATCATCCCCGGCATGGTCGCAACGGTTGATATTCTGACCGGCAAGAATACCATTTTGTCTTATCTGCTGAAACCGGCGCTGCGCACGCAAAAACTCGCATTAAAGGAGCGGTGAGGTGAAGATTGTCCTTTGTTCGACAAAAGATTCCATCAGGGAGAGATGGCGGACCATCCTCCTGGGGCATCAGTTTTCCATTTACCAGGCATCGTCAATGCAGATGCTGCAGTCAGTTGTCCATAAAAACGAGGAATACCTGTTTCTCGTTCATCAGCCGTTTATGGATCTGCAGACCATCGCCACCTTATGCAGGATGAAAGATGCCTATAAAATTTTTGTTCTTTCTGATACTCCGGGAAAGGAGGATGGTATTGCCCTGCTGCAAAGGGGGGTGGTCGGTTACGCCAATACCTATATCTCGGAGGGGCGTCTCCTGGAAGCGGTCAAGACCATCCAGTCCGGCAGGGTCTGGTTTAACCAGGACGTGTTGTCTCAGTTTATCCAGGCTGTGTCTGCCCATTCGAAAGGGGGCGCAAGTGAAGATTCCACGAAAATCCTGGAGATTCTGACCGAAAGAGAACGGGAGATTGCCCTCCTTGTATCACGGGGCCTTTCCAACAAGGCTATCGGAGAGCAGCTCTATGTTTCTGAAAGGACGGTCAAGGCCCATCTGAGTTCTATTTTCGCCAAAACAGGCGCGCAGAGCCGTCTGAAACTGGCATTGCTGATAAATGGGTGAGCGTGCTCCAGGCAACTCATCCCCTGGTTTATTTGTACAAGAATTGTATACAGACCCTGGGCTGATTTTTCAGTCTACCACCTCCCAGGAAACGGTTGCTTTGACATATTTCGATACGCCCTGCGGATGTTTGGGGAAAGAATTGGCCCATGTCCACACATCGCTTCTCTTCAGGGTTATGAATGTTCGTGGAATTTTTCCAAGTCCATACTCCTCCGAATACCTACTCTTCCCCAGATTGGGAAAGACCGGAACCCATCCGGGGCCGGTGAGAAATATTTCGGTGGCATGATGATTCGGTTTGGTGAAAGTTTGGTTCTTGCCAAAAAAGAATCCGGAGATGACTCTGGCCGGGATGGAAAGATTCCGGCACAATGCAACAAATAAATAGGCGTATTCCGTACAATCTCCTTTTCCGCTGTGTATGGCCTGAAGGGCGGAGGTGGATTTCTGTGGTTCAAAATCCAGGTATGCCGCCGGGAATGCATACGCCAGTTCAAGTTGTTCGCCCAGGCTCGTATTTTTCCCGGCAATGAGACCTGCTATTGCCTTGATTTCCCTCGCGTCAGATTCAATGTTGGTGGATGAGCGCACATATTGCTGCAGGGAAGATTCTGTTTCAGTGGTGATGTGGTGCTGGTAGGAAAACGAAGGAAGCAGCCTCTTGACCGTGAATATAATTTCTTTTTTTACCGATGCCCCTGGCGGCAGATCGAGCTCAAAGGACAGGTAGCTGTCTATGTTGTTTTTATGCTGGTGAAGTTCATACTTGTCGATGTTACGGATTTTTATCCCGGTTCTTTGCTGGTAAACCGTGTCCGATGGAATGGTGAGGTGATGTCTTATTCCTTTTATTTCATGCGGTGAAGAGTTGCTGTAGGTTATGATGGCGACAAGTTCGGTCTCCTGGGCATAAAGTGGAACAAAACCCAGAAATACTATGATGACTGTTGCGAACAGCAGGGCTGTTGGATGGATGTGTCCGGACCTGGAGTTTGTCATTTTTATCTGCACTGTCACGCTGGATTCGTTGGGATCAGATATTCAATAAAGTGTCCGTAATCGTCCTTTCCCGAGCGCGCATTTGAATCAAATATCTCCGGGTTGAAATTGTGGCTGCGGAGTATGGCCTGTACCTGGCTGAACTCCTGTTCATTGACGAACCGGGGGGTAAAATCAGTTCCCAGATTATCGGATATAAATGGATAGAGGAGGATGGTTTTGCGCAGATTCTGCTGTTTATCAGCTGTGATGCGCAGCCTTGTGATAAAACTGTATGGCGGTAGATTCCGGCGTTTGAACTCGCCATTGCCGTTCATGATGAAGTTGCCGATGCTGTAGAGCACAACCCTGTTGTTAATGTATTCAACTTCCTGCATCATATGCGCGCTGTGGCCGACGATAAGATCGGCTCCGGCCCTGACGATCTGTTGTGCCATTTTCTGCTGGGTAAAAGTTCTCCACGTATAATTGGGACCCCAGTGGGGCATCACGATAACCATCAGGGCGGGATTATTGTTATGCAGGTCGGTGATCTGCTGTTGTAACCTGGCAACATCCATGGCATACACGCCAGGCACTTTTTTCGAGGCGTAAAAGCCATAGCTGTTTGATTTTTTTCCATAATTATAACAAGAGATTACGGCGATTTCAGTTTTCCGGCCACCAGCTTCCCCAATAAAGAATAATGGAGCGGCGGCCTGGCTGATAGTCCTCCCGCCGCCAATATAGTCTATGTTGCTTTCTTCAAGCGCTTCCAGGGTATCGATCAGCCCGGCCTTGCCATAATCAACGGCATGGTTGTTTGCCAGGGTAACCGCGGAAATATTTGAGGCCTTGAGGGCCTCTATTGTTTTGTCCCTTTTTGCTGCATACGTATGCCCTTTTTCTTTTTCAAACGGCGATACCGGAATATCTGTTATGGCACACTCGAGGTTGGCGATTACCAGGTCTCCCCCACGGAGCAGGGGATTGAAAGCCCGGGCAAAATGAAGATATCCTTTTTGGGCCAGCACATCGTATTGCCCCTTCCTGGCGCGCAGGCGCATGTGCCATTCGCCGAAATAGGTGTCGCCCAGAAAAAAAATATCAATATTGTCATCTGATTTCATGGACTTCACCCAATTGATACAGTTTTTCCGCCAGATATTTCAACCACACCCGGTGGTTTCCTTTCAAAAAGATAAGATCTCCGGGCTGAAGGTCTTGGAAGAATTCATTTTCCAGTTCCTGATACCTGTCAGCATGCTTGACAAGAATAGATTTGTCATGGAGTTTGTCATGGGTGTGCTTCATGAATTCTCCCACGGTGTACAGCCGATCGATACCGGCCAGCTCGATCAGTTCGGCAAGTTTTTCATGGGAATGTCTTGTTTGTTCACCAAGATTCAGCATGTGCCCGATAACAGCTGTTTTTCTTCCTCCTTTTTTCGGAGAGAGCTGTGCCAGATCGTGCAGGGCGGATTTAAAGGATAAAAAGGAGCCTCGGTGACTATGATCATAGAATGTCAGAAAACCCTCCTGGAATGCAATGCGTGAAAGCAGGCCCATGGTTTCGGAGGATCTGAAATGAATGTAGTCGTCGGCAGCCTTTTTTATATCGTAGCCCAGGTGGTGTAGTGCAAGTAAAACAGAGACGCTGCTGAGCGGGGCATGTCCGCCAAGCACCGGCAGCGTATATTTTACTTTTTCTCCTTCAATGACCGCTTCAACCTCCCAGGATAATGATTTTTCACTGAAAACGGCACTGTTTAGCACCCCATTACACCTTGCGTTTGTGCCGAAGGTGAGGAGGGGAACATATTTCCTCCGGTAAATAGCCTCGCGAAGCGCATTGTAGTTTTCACTGTCGGCATTAATGATGCATGCTCCTCCTTTCATCAGGCCTTCGATTATCGATGCTTTATTATAAATCAGTTTTGCATGCGAGCCATGGGTGCTCGTATGTTCCAGGCCAATCTGGGTAATCACGCACAGGTGAGGTTTTGCGATATTACTTCGCGTCACGCCGACATCAGGCTGTGCGACTGATGCCTCGATTATCTCAACCCTGTCGTTTTCGTTCAGGCTGGCCATACTGCACAGGATCGGCACGGTCAGGTTAGAGCTGTCCAGGGTGGCATGGGCCTGGGTCTGGTTGCTGAGGAGATGATGCAATTGAAACTTGAAGCCTGTTTTTCCTTCGGTCCCGGTGACTACCACTCTCTGCACATTGGGCAGATTGTCCCGACTAAATAGAGCGATTTGTTCCAGGGCCTGCCGGGAATTTTCGACGAGGAGAACCGGGCCCGGGGCGTTGGGAACATGCCTTTTTTCGGTAATGACTGCGGCGGCGGCGCCTTTTGCAAATATTTTAGCCAGTTTGGTCTGGGTTTCAGGAACATTTCTCCCCCATTGGGCCGGAGTCGTCGTAAAGCAGATGTCACGGGGTTCAATCCGCTCAATGTTAACCCGGATACCGTGAAATTTATGGTTTGATGGAAGGTGAAACCATTTGCCTCCTGTTATTCTTTCAATGGTATACGCATCCGCGTACATGGTTCTTGGGGCAGAAGGAACAGATACAGTGTTTTTTATTTTTTCCTTCGGGTAGTGAGGATGCAGCCGGGCGTAAAAACAGGCGGTGTGCTGGACCGAATCCACCCGAACCCACTGCCTGGTCAGCTTGAAGCGGAAGCTGTTGATGCTTTTTTGCGGGTATTTATGTGCATAACAGGATTCAGGCGTATTGTAGGTATAGAGGAGGTTTTTGGCTGCCTTGAGTATATATGCCATGAAGTGTTCAGCCTGCTTTTCTTCGCCCAGGTGCCGGGCAAGATAATACGCGGCCATCAACCCCTCGCAGCGGGCTCCGTCCGGATAGGCGTGTTCTCCGTACTGATAGTAGAATGATCCGGAGTAATCAAAATAGGGTGCGTTATGTTCCTGGTACATGTGATCGATCATTGCCTGGGCATCGTTGTAGACAAAATCGATATATGACCGATCACCAAATCCTTTGATTTTTACCCACTCTTCTATGGCCTGCATCAGCCAGCCGTCTGCCGGAAGGGAAGTGAACATGGAGCGATATTTTACCGGCCGTTCATGGATGAGGAAATCCAGGGCTTTTTTGCTTTTCGCGAGGATCAAGGCACGCAGTTCGGGATCAATGTCCGGGATATGCAGAAGGTACAGGGCCAGTCCCAGCAGGGCTTCGCCGGGATAGTAAAAGGAAAAGAGCAGTTTCTTGGTCTCTTCGTCCGGGTCGAAGATCTCCCGGCCGTTATTGAACGAGGGGTGAATGAAGTAGCCGATAAGCTCGCCTGTTTCCGAAACCCTGGACAGGATATGGTACACCAGGCCGTCAATATATTTTCGGTGTCGATGGTCCCCGGTCAGGCGGTAATAATGGATGAGGGCTGCCAGGCCGATGCCGGCGCCGCCAAGCTTGGATTTTCTATTAAAGAAGGGGTAGCAGGCATAGTGACCCAGGTATTCATGATCCCTGATCACTGTCAGGAAAAAATCTATCGATTTTCCGGCTCCCGCCAGATATTTCCGGTCCTCTGTCAATTCATATGCCCGCAGCAGGGTTATAGTCCCGCCCGAATGCCTGAGGATGTTGTAATAGGTCGGATCCTTCATCCGGGGATGCTGGAAGTCCACCTCCGAACCCTTGACCGGATCATAGTAGTAGAGAAACCGGCCATCCTTTTTTATGTTATTGAGGATCCAGTCAGTGCTGTTGACAATGCTTTCTTTCATGGTCCGCCGGTTCAGCCGGACCGGGGCCGGATATCCTCGATAAAGCGGCAATGCAGAATCACCGTAACTGATACAGGCAAAGCTTTTTATCAGGTGGACGTCCGAGGCAAGAGAGCGCATCATCCTGGCGCGGGCCGATATCCGGTTGGTCTTTTTGGCAATACCGGTTCGTTTGGCCAGATGATTGAAAACCTGCTTTACGGTCATAAGGTTATGGGTTACTGCGTCGGTGGGCATGTAATAGTACAGTTGGCCCTCATAAGAGAATTTTAATCCATGAATTCCCGGTTCCAGGCGGTTGGCATTCAGCTTGATGGTGGTCAGTTGCCGCTGATCGCAGGGATATTGATCGGTCACGATTTCAAACATGATGCGGCAGCCCGAGGAATCGCCGGGTGTAAAGTCGGGAAATCTTCTGTGGTCGTGCAGTTTTCCGATGATGCGCTGTAAGGTCGCTTCAAGTGATTTCCGCCTGCTGCCCCAGCGGATATGGCCCGCGCCCTCCTGGAAAAGAGTAATGTAGACATGCGAAATAGCCGGGTCATACCGGAATTTCAATCCATCCGGTACGTTCAGGGTCTGCCGTTCATCGCAGAGGCAAGCCCTGATTGCCGTGAGCAGGATTTGTTCAGGAGTGAAATCCTGCTGAAAAAATTGTTCACCGGGCGGATCTGTTGTCATCCGACCTGACCTGCAGGATCAGGGAACAGTGAAAACAAAGATGAAAGGTTCATTGTCCCTTTTCTTCCTTGTCGACAACACAGTAGATTCCCCCCTCCTTGATTCCGGGAGCGAAGCAGCCGTTGCACGATATGCAGGTTGCGGGGCTTCGATCTCCATCCCGCCACCTGTTGGGCAGGCCGGGCTCCCTGATCAGAGGCCTGGCCATGGATATATAGTCCATGCCGGATTCGGTCACTGCCTTTTCCGCCATTTCATAGGAGCGCATGCCGCCGACAACCATGACCGGACAGGATACGGCCTCCTTTATCTTTCCGGCCAGGCTGAGATGATATGCCTCTTTGGCCCGGGTGTCGATTTTCTGCCGGACCGGCGCTTTCTTTCCCGATGCCGGGGTGCCGGCCGAGACTTCGATGGCATCAATGCCAAGCTCGGACAGTTTTCGGGCGGCATAGACCGCGTCGTTGATTTCCAGGCCGCCTTCCAGGTTGTCGGAGGCATTGAGTTTAACCAGCACCGGGTAATTTCCGCCCACAGCCTCACGAACCTCTGTATAGACCTCCAACAGAAAACGGCTGCGATTTTCAATAGTTCCGCCGTATTCGTCGGTGCGCCTATTGGTCAGCGGGGACAGAAACTGGTTGATCAGGTAGCCGTGGGCTCCGTGCAGCTGCACCGCATCAAATCCCCATTTCTTGGCCCTCCGAGCTCCTGCGCCGAACGCGCTTATAATTTCCTGAATCTCCCGGGTGGTCAATTCGGCAGGGATTTCCGGAAATTGATCAACCTCCACGGCAGATGGCGCAAGGGGACGACGTCCCGCATTGGCCGAATCGGTCTGGCCGCCGGCATGAACCAGCTGCACTGCAATCGTTCCCCTTGCCTCGTGCACTGCGTTGGTCATTGTTTTGAACTCGTCGGCAAAATCATCGGTATGGATGCCCATCTTGCCCGGCAGCTGTTTTCCCTCCGGACGGACAAAGGTAAATCCTGTGATGATCAGCCCCACGCCGCCAAGGGCAAGCTGTCGATACAGATCCGTCAGCTTCGAAGTCGGCCTGCCGTCCGGTTCACACATGCCCTCCCAGGTCGCGGATCGGACAATCCGGTTGCAAAGGTTCATGCCGTTGATCGTGGTGTTTTCAAACAGGGTGCTCATATTTTCCTCACTGATCTTGGTATATCCTGGTTTTTTTACCCCCGCTCAAGTTGCGATATGCTCCTTGCCTGTGCCGACCAGGGGGAGGGTTTTGGTGATTTCAAAAAAAACAGCGAATTTCGGGCCCCTGGCCTTGTCTTCATCCGGAGGAAGGTGCCTTCGAGTCATGGACTCGATCAGTTTCGGGTCGGTGTCCTCCCTGATTTTTTTCAGAAAGAACCTTGTTCCTTTATAATAGCCGCCATTTTCCATGAAAAGATAGATGGCAAAAGGATTGGATTGCAGATTCTTATGGGTCAGCCTGTCCCGCATGATAAACGCCATTTGATTTTCCTCCTGTACATGCGGCGCAGCAAAAATCGCGGCATCGACTTCGCCGTCCTTGTTGGCCGTGGACAGAATGCCGATTCCGGAAATATTCTGAAAATATTCATCAAGTTTCATGATACTGCTCTCCAAAGTTAAAATATGATTGTTTGCCTATTTGTCTACGGTTATTTTGCCTTCCCTGGGTAATTTTCCAGCCGCAGCCGGTCACAGGCGCCGGTCCCAGGATGAAAGAAAGGTAGGGAAATTCCGCATGGCGGATGCCTCTCTGTCTGGCCCAAGGTTTGAGACTGGTGAAAAAAACAGGCGGCTCTTTTTTGTCAGCGCTGAGTTTTTTGCCCTCGCCAATGTTCCAGTCAAAAGCCCACCAGCTGATCAATAGTCTTTCCCGCAGGAGGCCCACATTTTTGCCTGCTGCGATCTGAAAAGGAAACAGGCCGGAAGAGGTTTCGGAAAAATGGATTCGGTAAAGCAGGTTTGTGTATGTATCATTTGCGGTTTTGAAATTGCGTTCTTCAGTATAAACAGTTGCTTCCCGGGGGTCCATATAAACTTTTTCTCCACCGTCGTCGGTGAGTTCAGCTTTTGCGGTGTCGATTCTGTTATATGATGTGCTTTTGTTCTCAATGATGAAAACAGGAAAGTGTTTATACAGAAGAATCTGGTCTTCGACCTGGGGAAGGTATGCCAGCTGTTCGTTTTTGTCCTGGATCTGTGCAAGCGGTGCGCAGGAAACAACGAAGTGCAGCAGTATGATCAGGAAGAAATTCTTCTTCATTTTTATATATTACGACAGGTTATGTGAATACTCAACCAGCTTTTGTTTTTTGTAAAAAAAAGCCCGGCAGAAAATTTTGTTCCTGCCGGGCCTGATTGAGCGAATTACAGATTATGCTCAATCACTATCGTCATGCTCATAGGGGTCTTCAACCTGATCCCAATCATCTCCTGCAATATTTTGATCAATATCGGTTTCACTGTCGTTTCCATCATCAATGTATTCGGTTTCTTCTTCCAGCGTCTGAGCATCGTTCGTTTGGGAGAAAAAGATGTTGATGGTTCCGGTTTCCCCGTTGTAGGTGCCTTCAAGGTCTGAATCGTTCCAGACCCCGGGTGTTTCAGACTCGGGCGTATCACCTTCATAGATCAGATCCTGACCAGCTTTGATTGTGTAGCCTACGATTGTGTAGCCATCGTAACCGTTCTGTGCAAGCAGGTTGTTAATGTCTCCCTGCAGTTCCCAAGGCTGTTGATAGTTGTTTATTTCCTGGCCGCTGTAATCAAGCTTGATGGAAATGTATTCCTGCCCATTGAACGCGTAGAACTCGACATTGGATATTGCGTGATCACCGTCATCGTCCCCATCTGTATCGGTATCGGTGTCGGTGTCGGTGTCTGTATCTGTATCGGTGTCTGTATCGGTGTCTGTATCGGTGTCGGTGTCTGTATCGGTGTCGGTGTCTGTATCTGTATCGGTGTCGGTGTCTGTATCTGTATCGGTGTCTGTATCGGTGTCTGTATCGGTGT
>JAMJFO010000096.1 GCA_023544645.1 Desulfobulbaceae bacterium
CGCCTGGTCTACGAGCTGGTATCATAACAGTTTCCTTGAGGTCCGGAGGTCTGAATTTGCAACATTTTGCTTCCTACCTCGAAAAGATAAGAGTTAACAGTCTCTCCGATCTTTCACCAGTGATTTTAAGCGGTTTTATAGCCAACAGAGCTCAATTGGTGGGAAAGAGAAGTTTGGGCGTCTTGTGTGCAGTACTAAGAGTTTTTCTCCTCTATTTACATTGCCACCGTCTGACAACCACCGACCTAAGTCGAGCCATCGAGTATCCCCAAACGTATCGCCTCTCGGAAATTCCCCGCTCTATTACTTGGGACGATGTGCGCCGCATGCTGGAAACAGTTGACCGGCGTAGCTGTATTGGGAAGAGGGATTACGCAATCCTTCTATTGCTGGTGGCTTACGGCTTGCGCGCCCGCGAGGTTGCCGCACTCACCTTGGACGACATCGATTGGAAACGGGAACGGATTTACGTGCCGGAACGTAAGGCAGGCCATTCAACTGCCTACCCACTTTCCCTGGTCGTCGGAGAGGCTATCCTCGATTACTTACAGCAGGGGCGGCCAAAAACAAATGATCGCCATATTTTTTTCCGAGTTCCAGCACCACATACACCTATGAGTTGGTCATCCGTCTCCATGCGAGCTGGAAGGTACCTTCGCAAAGCAGGCATCCAGGTTTCCAGACCGGGTTCCCACACATTACGCCATACCTGTGTTCAGCGTCTCGTGGATGTCGGCTTTGACCTGAAGACAATCGGTGATTATGTCGGCCATCGATCTCCTTCTTCTACCGAGGTGTACACAAAAGTTGCGGTTGAGACCTTGAGAGAAGTTGCTTTGGGTGACGGGGAGGAAATCTTATGAAAACGCACTTTCAGAGCCAACTTTCAGAAGCAATTACCGGGTTCCTCTCATACAAGCGCGCGCTTGGACGAAGTTATGAAACCGAAGAGTATGCCTTACGGCTGTTTGATCGCTATCTGGCTGAACATTCCATAACCGAACTTGATGGTGTTACACCGGAGTTGCTCGACGCATTCCTGGCATCACGCCGGCGAGCTTCGCCCCGCAGTTACAATCATTTGTTGGGTGTGCTGAGACGTCTATTTAACTGGCTGCTCAATCAGGGGCACCTCAACCAGTCTCCTTTATGCGATCGGCCAAGACGGGAAACGGGCCAACGGGTACCGTTTCTTTTTGACAAAGAACTGGCACGTAAACTTCTGGAGGTAGCCAGCACTCTCCCAGACAATCCTTACGCGTTACTGCGAGGTCCCACCTATCATATGATATTTGCTCTGCTCTATGGACTCGGCCTCAGAGTCGGAGAAGTATCGCGCTTATGCCGCAAGGATGTCGATTTGCAGCGTAATCTCTTGATCATCCGGCAGACAAAGTTCTCTAAGTCGAGGCTCGTTCCCTTTGGGCCGTGCATGGCTGAGAGTCTTCGCCAGTATATTAAGTGCAGAGAGAAAAAAATTGGAGGGTTCGAAGCCAATGATCCGTTTTTTTCTTTCAGGAAGTGTCCTATCAATCGACATACCATCAGTCGGACTCTTCATAGCATCCTCCGGCTTATTGGAGTCGAAGTGCAGGAAGGAGTGGCACCACCTTGTCCACATTCCCTCAGACATTCTTTTGCCGTTGGAACACTACTCAGGTGGTATCGAGAGCAGAAAGATCCGGCCCAGTACCTGCTTCATCTCTCGACTTTCATGGGACATGTAAGTCCGGACTCCACTTCGGTATATCTGACAATCACCGGGGATATGCTCACGGAAGCAAGTAAGCGTTTCGCACAGTTTTCAGCTCAACTTACCAAGGAGGTGGAATTATGACTACGCTGGGACCATTGATTTACTCCTTCTTCGAGGACTATCTGAAAGTCCAGAAAGGGCTAAGTCCGGCGACCGTAAAAAGCTACCGCGATGCCTTGCTACTATATCTGCACTTCGTTGCAGAAGACACCAAGCACAGAATTTCCCGTCTGTTGTTGGCCGAACTGACGCATGACCGGGTTACTCGTTTTCTGAAGCACCTTGAAGATAGTCGCGGTAATGGTGTTTCCACTAGGAATCAACGACTTGCAGCGCTTCGCACTTTCTTCGAATATGCATCCAGCCGGGTTCCGGAAATACTTATAGAGTCCGAACGGGTGGCAACGATCCCTGTGAAGCGGACAGCACCACCGGAAACACATTTCCTTGAGCGTGATGATATTAAAGCGCTTTTTGCAAACCTGCCGGTCAAAGGTCATGAGGCCCTGCGCAACCGTGTTTTGTTATTGTTCCTTTATAATACAGGAGCGCGGGTTCAGGAAGTCGCCGACCTCCATGTTGAAAACCTGGATTTAGGTCAGCAGCCTCGCGTCCGTCTTCATGGTAAAGGAGACAAATGGAGACTCTGTCCTCTTTGGGAAGAGACTGCTTCTTTACTTCGATCACTTTTAGCGGAACGGCAATCAGAACTTTCGCCTGACAGCCTGGTATTCGTTTCTCAAAAAAGAAGGGCTATGACTCGTTTCGGAATCTACAAGGTCGTTCGCCGCTTAACAGGCCAACTCTTAAAAACAAAAACCAATGGCGAGGCAATTCTGATATCGCCTCATACCTTTCGTCATACAACCGCAATGCATCTTTTAGAATCAGGAGTAGAGATGAATGTGATCAGATCGTGGCTCGGGCATGCAAGTCTGGGCACGACAAATCGTTACGCTGAAATCTCCATACGAATGAAGGAAAAGGCTTTGCAGGCATGTGAGCCACCGGTCTCAGTTTCTGCGACATACCCCAGAAAACCTGTATGGCGCAATGATCAATCTCTGCTAAACTGGCTGGAAAATCTGTGAAAATTATGTGCCCGAATTCTAGAAGACAACCGCTGTAATGCTGATGCTTCTTCAGTATTGCCACATAATAGAAAAGGGCACATAACGTCGACAACGGCTCGGCCTATCGCTCCCGCCAGCTCGAATACACCGCCGCTGCCTTGGGTATTGCTTTGATCCATGCCAAACCCTACCAGCCGCAGGGCAAAGGGAAGATCGAGCGTTTCTTCAAGACCGTCCGGACCCAGTTTCTGTCCGGCTTTGCCGGCGAGACGCTTGAGGAGATCAACTCCGCCTTCGAGCGCTGGCTTGAAGAGGAGTATCACCAGCGCACCCACTCCGCAACCGGGCAGAGCCCTTTAAAGCGCTTTACCGCCAAGATGCAGTGCCTGCGACCAATCCCGGAGAACCTGAAGGATTATTTCCGCAAGACGGTGCGGCGCCGGGTCAACAAGGACCGTTCCGTGGTGGTGGAGAGGCGCCTGTTTGAGGCACCGGTGGAGTTGATCGGCAAGCGGGTGGAGATCCTCTTTCACGAGCACAGTCCCGAGCAGGTGGAAATCCGCTGCGCCGGGCAATCCTATGGTCTCTTGCGCCAGATCGATCTGCACGTTAACAGCCGGGTCAAACGCGACAAGAACGGCCAGATCGAGCTCGTCGGGCAAGGCGCTTGTGAGAGCGGCCAGCTGTGGGAGGTTTAATCATGGACAGCACCTATCGTCAGTATTTCGCCTTACAGAAAGAACCCTTTGCCGCCGATATCCCGCGCAAGGAGATTTTGGTAACCCCGGTCCTTTCCGCCGTGCAGGACCGCTTTCATTATGCGCTGCGCCTGGGGGCCGTCACTCTGATCACCGGTGAGATCGGCAGTGGCAAATCAACAACGCTGCGCTATTGCGTCGGCGGGCTTCACCCGTCCGAATACCTGGTACTTTTCGTTACCGCCTCCGCGGGCTCGATTCTGGAGATCTACCGCCAGATCCTGGCCGAGCTGGGGGTTGAGAATGCCGGCGCATCCCGGGCGAAGATGACCCGTCGCATCAAGCAGGAGGTGCTGGAGCTGGCCGTGGGCAAAAAGATGAAGGTGGCCCTGGTAATCGACGAGGCCTCCCTGCTGCGCCTGGAGGTCTTTGCCGAACTGCACACCCTTGCCCAGTTCGAACAGGACTCCAAGCCCTATCTGCCCATCGTCCTGGCCGGCCAGGCCAACCTGGTCGATAATCTCAGGTACCGCAACAGCCAGCCCCTGGCCTCCCGCGTGGTCGCCAAATGCCATCTCAAGGGAATTGACCAGAACACCATGGAGGACTATCTGCGCCATCACCTGGCCATTGCCGGGGTGAATCGCATGCTCTTTGACGAAACCGCAGTCACCGCCATCCATCAAGGATCCGGCGGCCTCTATCGTAAGGCCAACCACCTGGCCAGAGGCGCCATTATCGCTGCCGCCAAAAGCGACTCAGCAATGGTGACGGCAGAGCATGTACGCCTGGCTGCCACGGAAATCTTTTGATAAGGAGAACGACATGAACATATACGAAGATGAAGCTCTGGAAAAGAAGCTCGAAGAACTCACGGATCTGGTCGGACACCTTGCGCTCGACATCCTCCTGGTCAGCTTGCGCAAGGTGGTTAGCGAGAATCAGATCTTCCGGGATCTTGCCGAAGCTAAATGGCCAGTCTCACAAAATAACGACCAGTTTTGAGCACAGCTGGGGTCGATGTGGGTCGACCCCAGCAACTGACTGACCGTTCAATCAAAGTGAAAATCCCTCGAAATGTCCCAAATAATCAGGAAATTTTTGTCCTTATTAATTGAAAATCAACACCACATTTCCCGCAGGATGTATGGTACAGGTCCCCGATCTTTTTGGATAAAAAGAAAGCTATAGTATCTGCAGATCCGGAATAGGCTTTTAAATCCAGGTGCTCCAGTTCCCGGCTGACAATCCACCAAGCCATGGGATTAATGTCATAACCGATGACATCGCATCCCAGCCGGTTCGCTTCTATCAGAGGTGTACCGCCTCCCATAAACGGGTCGGCGATACGTAGATTTTCCAGCTGGTTCGACTGATAGAAGGTTTCTTGAAGTGCATTATCGGAATATTCAGAGAGAAGCAAGCCTCGGAATAATGTGCCGGGTCGGCGGGCAAACCACTTATGGACAGCGATTATGGGCCGGTAATTTTGCTGAATCTGTTTTTCACGAAGTGCAAGGGATGAAATGAAGGGAATGTCAAAATTCTTCTCGATTGTCATAGGCGGCAGAGTAGATTATCCGGGGGGAAAATGCAAGAATACAGAAGCAGGCAGTACAGCAATTTTCCCCACTGGAAGAAATAGGAAGAAATATCTTCTTACTGTTAGCCATTGCCACCGGAAAAATTGGGTCACGCCTGCCCTTGGGGCAAAATACTGCTTGCCGCCGCCTGTCAGTTTGCTGATTGCATCAAGCCAGCATTCTTTAGCTTGCGGCAGATTTCGGCGGTGTTCCGCCAAGGTGGTCGGACACTGCCGTTCAAACTGAATCCTTTTGAATCCTTGTCATCCGGCTAAATGAAGTTTCCCCGGCCCTTTTTTGAACGGAGCAAAAGTATTAACCACCAGAGCGGACGCGGAGTGAACCGCCCGGAATTTCTTCTGCAGCCCATTACCGCTTCCTTTTTCAAGATCCTGCCGGAACATATCCGGGGTTACTCCGGTCAGCAGGTTCTGATCCACTTGGCTGACATATCCTTTTTCATCAATATCATGGTCTGTCGCCTCGCAGAATCTTTGCCACAGGATTTCCTGGATACGTTTTCGGAGCAGGTGTGGTTTCATACTATCTGCCGGCGGACCCATTCGATTATCGGCTCTATGGGGACCTGTCTTCCTTCAAAAAATATGTTGAATTCATAATTATAAAAAACCCGGTATTGACCAAGATTCAGCTTAAGTTGCAGGAGGGCAATATTAAGTCCCGGTATAGCTCGGAGAACCTCTTGAATTCTTCTCTTCTGGGTCTCACCAGGGGCATTGAAACTTTTCAGGGAAGCTTTCAACTCAATGATATAAGGATTTCCATCCTTGTAGCCGAAAAAATCAAAGGGCCTCCCTGCCAGCTTCGGCCCCTCTTGCAGATGTTCAAAATTTTCATATGCCTGCAGTACATGGATAGCTATCGGTGTGCAGATTTTTTCAAATTCCTGTTCCTTCATATGCTCGGTCAGGCCGGTTATGACTTCTGTATATTGACCGATATCAAATGTTTTCGGGACAGGTCTCTTCCTTTTCATTATTCAGTCAACTTTCCGCAAATTGTAAAAACAATTATGATTTTTTGTAAATGAAGGAATTTATTAACAGTAGCACTGCATTAAAGCAAAACAAAGCGAATAATTGTAAAGCCGGGAAGGATCTTGAAGCGTATAGGGAAAGATCTCTCACGTACATTCGAGATGACAGGTGCCGTGGGCATCGCTATCTTCTTTTATTGATGACTGATAACTGATAACTGCTAACCGATGACTTTTAAATCTCGCTTCCAACTGCTTGATTTTTGCCTTCTTCTTCAAGATTCAACTCAACCTGGACACTTGCTCCCGGGCCTTGAGTTTGGCGGCAATCATTTGCCCATGCGTTAAATGGAGCAGGTCGGCGAGTTTGTGGGCGTAATGGTCTTCGTGCTTGTCCAGTTTGCCGTCCAGCAGGATAATGCGCCAGACATCTTCCATGACCGCCCGTTTTTCCGCAGGTGAAAAATTGCGGTTTATGTAGTTGGTAAACTGCCAGAGATCAACGGATTGCTTTCGGTCGGCACGGGCCAGATCGAGTAGATCTCCGACACAGTCAGCAGGCAGGTCAAACTTGTCCTGAAGGGTGGCGACAATATGTTCCATCTCTTCTTCGTTGCATTCATTATCCACATGAGCGGCCTCCAGAAGCAGCACTCCGGCAGCGATATGCTTTTTCTGTTCCGGGTCTTCCCGGCTTTCCCGGTCCTTGCCGCTTTTACTTCCCTCGATGATCTTTCGAATAACACCAAACATCAATAAAACCTCACTTTGCAAATTTCCGGGACATCAAACTCTGTCCAATTACTTTTATACCCGACTGTTGATGGCGTCGCAAAAAGTCGCCAACTGCTGTGTTGCTGCAAATTGTCTCGTCACTGCGGCGTACCTATGTACGCCTCGTTCCTCGAAATTTGCGCGCCTTGCATTTGACGATTTTTGTTTATACTCATGTTCATATGAACATGGGTGCTTAGCCATTACATAAAATGACTTTTTGCGAGGTTATCACTGTTGACCGGCAGAAGAATGACCGCTTCTGTCCCTCCGGACTCAAGCATGTTGATATACAGTTCCTCGCCGTGGAGCTGAATGGCTTTGCTGGCCAGGCTGAGCCCCAGGCCGGAGCCATACACCTTGGTGGTGAAGAAGGGCTCTGTTACCCGGGATGCATGCGCAATGCTGATTCCGGCACCGGAATCCCTGATCCTGAAAGCGACATTCCCGTTTTCGACACCCAGCTCGATTTCCAGATTTCCTCCCTCGGGCATGGCATCGATGCTGTTCTTGAGAATATGCACCAGGGCCTCATGAATCTGTTCCTGGTCTATCATGAGCTCCGGAAGGTCTTCGGCGAATGTCAATGTGACCTTGATGCCGTACTTGTCCAGATCGGAACGAAAGAGACTGATCACACTTTTCATCAATCCCTCCGGCTTTATCGGCGTACGAGCAAACTCAACCGCAGCCGTGAACTTGAAAAGATTATGGAGGATCTTCTCCAGCCGCTCAACCTCCTTGACAATAACCGCCATATACGACTGGGGGCGGCCGGCGGGAAACTGTTCGGACAATCTCTTGGCCAGCCCGCCGATTGAGAGTATCGGGTTGCGTATTTCATGATAGACCTGTGCGGAAATCTGGCCCAGAGCCGCATGCCGCTCCGCCTCGACCAGCAGGTCCTTGTCGCGGTTCACCACGATGTTCAGCTCATTCACCTGGTCCTTCTGGTCCATCTCCATGCTGACGTCGGCAAGATAACCGGGAGAGAGACAAATTCCATCCCGGGCAAAGGTTTCCACTGATGCCCAGTCCTTGAGCCACCTCACGCTGTTGTCGGGAAGCAGGACCTTGTATACGGCTTCGGTGGCCCCTTTTTGGATGCTCTCCTGGCGAATACGATGCCGTTGATCATCAATCTCCCGGCGCTCCTGGACCAATTCCCTGACATCAGGATAGACGTTTTCATGTTTATAGACTCTCCGGTCAAGAATAGCCCTGTTGAACTCCTTACCCAGGTTTTCAGGGGTTGAAGCAAAAAGCGAAAGAAAACGTCTGCTGACAAATTCATACCATATGGCGGAGGTATCAATCTTCCAGGCAGCAATATACGGCATGACCGGCAGCCCGATCGCATCAAACGCCTGACAGGCGGCTATATGGCGCTGCAACGTATCCTTGAGCGCATCGCTGTACTCGCCGGCAAGAATCCGGCCGCAATAATCAGCAGCTGCATGTGTTTGCTTGTCGCGTGGCCCGGTCACAGGAGGCACCTCTGGAATTCCATATCCTCATCATATCACATACCCCGTGATAGAGAAAAGCAGGGGCGGCAGGAAGAATGATTGAAAATAAAGAACAGAAAGGGGGCCGCTTCAGAAAATAATGACCCCTATTATCCCCATAACAGCGAGACCGATATCCACCAGGCCCAAGATAATCGCGAAGATGCTCATCAGCCCGCCGCCGATCTTGGGCGAAGAGGAGAGAACCACACCGATGATGCCCATAAGAACGGCTGTAATAGCGGCGATGAGTCCCCATATCGGGTTGCCCGTAAAGACAAGGACAATGCTGCCAATGGCGGCGATGATGGCAATAGTTGCCACGGTTCCTGCTTTCTGATCTGCCATGGTGATTCCTTTTCTGCTATTGGTGGAGAGATGAATCGGGATAAAACAGCCCAATGCGCTCGCAGTATCTTTGCTGGAAATCTTTGCAAAACGCGTGCCGAGCGGGAGAAGATTCGTAATACCTTCAGGGAGTTTTCAATCATGCACAATCCTCGCTGTCATTCTTCCAGCAGTCAACCAAGGGGCGCAATTTCTCGACCAGCTCTTGACCGACCTCCTCTTCGGTAAGAAACCCGAGCGCCAGCGCCCGGGCAACCTGCATGCCAGAGGGCGTGCCTGGGATATACCTTTTCCAGATTTCCCGGCTGGTTTCCTGGTGGAAGGTGTGAATCCGGTCATTGAGCTCGAAGCTGTCGATTTCGCCGTCCTGCCAATCGCCGAAGCTGGGGCGCAGCTCTTTCAGGGCAGCGGTCAGCTCACGCCCATGAGCAATTGCGGTGAGTTGTTTCAGCCGCTTCTTCGTTGATTTATCGGATGGCGAAGTCATACCTGTTTTTTTTCATCTCCCAGAATTGTGCAGATTTTTATCTGCCTTGGATAGTTAGGCCCATATCTCATCATCAAATTCTATTGGCGGTTCAGGAGGTATGGTGCCGGGATAAAAGCTGAATAACATATTGCCTGTCGGATGTAATGTCCGGCACGGGTTGAAGATGAAGTTTGTTTTATGCCTTTGGTCTTCTGTCATATCGACCGGAGGGAGATATCCTGGTGCTATAGGGAAAGATCTCTCACATTCGTTCGAGATGACATATTCCATTGTCACCTGTGTTTCGAGATGACAGTTGCCATGGTCACCTGTGCTTCAAGATGATTTCTGTTTTATACCTTCGGCGTCATGTCATATCGACCGGAGGGAGATATCTTGGCGCTATAGGGAAAGATCTCTCACATACATTCGAGATGACAGTTGACGTGGGGCATCGCTACCTTCTTTTACTGATGACTGATGACTGATAACTGATAACTGCTAACTGATGACTCTAAACTGCCCGGCGGGTCAATTATTGTTAAGCCACTCTCCGGGATCGACTCGGTAAAACCCCTGTAACTCGCGGTATAGTTCGGGGTGCTTTTTCTTTAAGGTCCGTGGTTTTTCGAAAAAGGTTTCAGTGGCGACGGCGAAGAACTCGGCGGGGTTGGTGGCCCCGTAGCTGTCGATAGCGCTCTTTTTTCCCTTGCCGACTTTGCGCTGGAGGAGTTCGTACTCCCTGGAGAAGACCCGCGACCAGGAGGAGTAGGCCGAGCGGGTCGGCAGGTTCGGTACTCCGTCGGCCCGGGCGTCCTGCTGGTCGAGCTGGTGGGCGAACTCGTGCATCGTCACGTTCTGGCCGTCGGCGAAATTTACCGCCCCCTGCCTGACGCTGTCCCAGGCCAGGACCACGGCGCCGTGCTGCCATGATTCGCCGAGCCGGATCGAGGCTTCACCCGGTTGCGGGTCCAGGTGCGGCTGGACGTCGGCCACGTAGGTGGAGGGGTAGACCAGGATCGAGTAGAGTTTCGGGTAGCAGTCGGGTCCGCGGTGCAGGAGGAGCAGGCAGGCCTGGGCGGCGATGGTCACCCTGATCTCGTCGGTCAGCTCCAGGCCGCCGCAGCCCTCGAAGGATTTTTCGCCGATGAATATCCTGATCCGGTCGTGGAGCTGCTGCCGCAGATCGGCCGGCAGGTGGCGGTAGGGGGGCAG
>JAMJFO010000097.1 GCA_023544645.1 Desulfobulbaceae bacterium
CGCCCTACACTAATTTCTCAAGGAGTAGGTGTCTCACTCACATTGACACAGAGGGTACTTAATCTATAGAAAATGAGCTGAGGCAACCAAAGCTATATTTATAAAAAATGGGGAGCAATGATAAACATTGCCCCCCATCAATCAGTTCTTTTTTTGAAACCTGTTTTTACGAATCCAGCTTCATCAGCGGCTTGACCCGGTCATAGGTTTTGGGCGCATGACAGCCGACAACGCAGGTGCCGCCGTTCTTGGTCTTGGTGAAGTCAATGGGGTATGACCAGCCGCCGAACGGCACTTCCTCGCGGATATGCTTGGCCTGGGTGCTGGCATGAGCGCCGTGGCAGGCGGTACAGGTTCTCCCCTTCTGCCGATTGACATGGAGGAAGTGGAGATTATACTCGCCATCGCGGAAGTTGGTCAATTCCGCTGTCTTCTGCTTCCGGGCAATATCCTTGTTATGGCAGCCGAAACAGAGGTCATACTTGGTCGGGCTGTAGGCATCATAAAAATTCATCGGGAACGCCCGCCCAAGGAGTTTGGGAAAGGTGGATCCATGAATCATGCTGTGGCACGCCGAACAGTCACCGGTCTGAACCGGCCCATGCCTGAACTTGGAATCCGCCACTTCGTCGCCGAGTTCAATATGGCACTTGAAGCAGAGCTTCTCCATGGTGTTATCCAGCAGGGGTTCATAATTGGATGAATGGGCGCGGTGGCAGCTTGCACAGCGGCCTTCATCAACCGGCGCGTGTTTGAATTTGGCATCAGCGATATCCTTGAATACCGTGGGGCTTAATTTCTGATGACAGTCCTTGCATAAAACGTTCTGTTCCTTATGCAGCTGCATTTTATGATCAGAGCTGTGCGGGTCGTGACACTTGCCGCAATCTTCCTTGACGGGCGCGTGCACCTGCTTCAGGTTGAAGGAATCGCGGCGGTCGGCATGGCACTGAAAACAGACTTCCCCCTTGGCTGTTTCGGCAATAAGAAGCTTGGTGCTGTTGGACGCATGCGCGTTGTGACAGGCGATGCAGTCACCCACCCCTACAGGTCCATGCTGGTATTTACGGGCAAAAATGGTCTGGTCGTGACAATTAAAACAAAGAGAGCTGACCGCCTTGCCTTTTTTTCCTTTCAGTTGAAATCTGAGAGGAGACTGATGGGGGTCGTGGCAGCTGGAACATCCATCCTCAACGGGAGCATGGACAACCTTCTTGTTGAACTCCTCTTCCTTGGCCTCGTGACAGATCATGCACATCCCGCGGTCATCACGGGCAAGCTGGTTGTCGCGGAAACTGCCGTGGGGGTTATGGCAGGAAATACAGACCCCGGCTCCGACAGGCCCATGGACATACTCCTGGGTCGCCATCTTGTTGCCATGGCATTTTGCCGTCGTACAGTCGGAACGGGCGGGAACGTTGCGGGTAAAATCATACTTGCCGCGCCTGAACCTATGGCATTCCTTGCAATCCAAGGCCTTGACCCCGGCATGGAGATAATAACGCTGATATCCTTTGGGCTGCTGCTTTGGATCGTAAAAAACCTTGACCGAAGCACTCAGCTTGCCGGCAGACACCTCGATGACATTCTCTCCTTTCTTCAGTTTGATCAGGGTTCCGAAACCGCCCCCCTCAACGCTGATGCCGTTGCCGGCAACGGCCACTCCCTTCACGGCAACAGACTTCACATCTTCGCCGACAACCGCCCCGGCCAGATTAATCTGGTCTACCGTTACCCAGGCCTTGTCCAATGGAGAAACAATCTTGATATGCGGCTTTCCGTCTCCTTCCGCGGCAAACGCGCCGGCAGCAGATCCGCATGCCACTGCAAACAACAATACCTGGACCGCAATGGCAGCCTTACGAAAGCGCGCCATTATTCTTTCACGTCTTTTCATTATTCTCCCCCTTTTCTCCATATGATAATTTCAGGCTCAAGGCACTGGTAAAAATTTATTCAAATTCAACCTGCTTGTTGATCAGCTCAAAGGCCTTGCGGTACTCAGCGGCCGCTTCGGTAAATTTCTCCTGCTTCTCGTATATGGTCCCCAGGGTGTAATGCAGGTCGGGATTCCGGGCATTGCGGAACAGCAGCGCCTTAAGGTCCTCCACCGCTTCATCCGGAGAGCCTTCCTCAGCCCGGACCCGGGCATCACAGATATTGGCCGGCAGATAATCCGGATCGATCTCATAGGAAGCGTCCAGGGCTTTTTTGGCTTCATCGAGCTGACCCTTGTCAAGATAGAGGCACCCGAGCTGTCCCTGGGCCTCGGCCATCTGAGGATCGATCTCCAGGGCTTTTTTCAATTCGCTGATGGCTGAATCGGTCTGCCCTCGCTTCATCATGACCATGGCCGTATTGAGATGACGGGTGGTCTGTTTTTCCTCTTTTGACTTCTCAACCATCTCGGGCCGCAGATCTTTCTCCATGTCGGCCCTTGACTTTTCGCCGAGCATGACCTGCACTTCTCCTTTCAAACGATCGGAAAAATCGTGGCTGTACCCGAGCCCGGCAACGATCTTGCCGTCTTTATCCACCAGCATGACCGAAGGCACGATGAATATCCCCAGGTCACCATAAGCCTTCTGCGAATCATCGGTGTACACGGGCATCTTGCCGCTTAAACCACTTACAACGGACTCCATGACGTCTTTTGGATCACCCTGGGCATTCACCAGCAGGACTTTCACCTTGCGCTCTTCAAGAAACGGCAGGATTTTTTCAGTGTCATTGAATGCCTTGAGCGAACGGTCCTTTTTGGTCTCTATATCTGCTCCCCAGAAAATATAGGCAGCCGGATTCCCCTTGAGACTGTCCGTCGTTACGGTTTTGCCATCGGCAACAGCCGTAAAAGTTAACGACGGGATGGGGTCTCCGGGAGAAACCGTCCTAAAGGGAAAGGAAGAAGCCTGGCTTGCGCTGCACATAAAAAACAAGCCGACAATAATAATTCCAAAAAACAGTCTACCGCTGGACCATTGGCCCCATTGAATATCCATTCATCCCTCCTTGTGTTCTCTTGCATCCGTCAAAAGCGGCGACACCGCCACAGGAAACTTATAGTATTGAAAATTAAAGCAGAAATATGCGGAAATTGCAAAACTTCGTTTTGTTTTTCATTTTACAATCCCCAGACAGAAAATCCTTTAGCCCGCATTCCTCACAAGGGTTGTCGCGAGAAGCCGTAAAGTGGTGTGGATACAAGGCGCTGTACCGAAAACACTCGCAGGCATACTGTACGTATGTCGAGAATGTTTTCGGTGCTGCAACGCAGTAGACATGGTGCTTTTCGGGTTCGCAGCAGATTCTTATGAGAAATGCGGGCTAGCAATGGCAGGCAAACTATTACCTTTGGGACAACGACCTGTGGCATAAAATCTGGAGAAAAACCATGGACACCAACGAGACCTTGTTGAAAGAAGCCCTTGCACTGCATTCAGCCGGAAGAATCCGGCAGGCTAAGGATATATATACACAGATCCTGGCCAGTGATCCGCAGAACGTTGACTATTTCGGTTATGACAGGTAATGAGCCGGGCCGATCGCCCGAAGATGTGGTGCTGCTGAACGGTCACTGGCCGAGGGGAAATGCCAGGTTATCGCTCACCCGGTGAACGGTTACTAAAAGAGAATGTCATGCGCGCTCTGGTGGCAGTCATTGCATGAGGCAAATTTTTGGATCATTTTTTTATCGTGGACATTTACATGGCACTGCTCACAGGACGGGACAACCGCATGCCTGCCGGCATGACAGAGAACGCACTGCAACCGCGCATGCTTCGCATTGCCCGCCTCCAGGGTCTCTTGAATATCCGAATGACAGGCGCCGCAGTCGCTGTTGGGAATATCGGTCCCATACGTTAAGGTGAGTGGCTGGTGCGCCTGATGACACTTGAGGCAGTCTTCAAATACCTGGCCTTCGTCATGTACTTTATGGCAGCTCAGGCAATCAGGCCTGTCCCGGTGCACTTTATGGCAGAAGGAGCAGGCAAAACCGGTGTGTGAAGTTTTGTGCGAATTGATTTCCGTGACCTTGTCGGGATGACAGGTGTTGCAGGCAGGCTTCTGTCCCTGTCCCCCGTCAAAATTTATGGCAAGGGGCTGGTGCGGATTGCGATGGCAGCCGGTACAGTTGGCAAGTACATAATGGGGGGAGTCTTGATGGCATTGCGCGCATTCAGGGATACAAGCGCCTTTTGGCGATTCCGGGGGATGCTTCCCCTGGTGACAGTCGAGACACGAGACTTTCGTTGTATGTTTGCTCTTTGCTTCCTGCAGCTCCTCAAAAATACTGCCATGGCATTTCTTGCAGTCACCCAGGCCCAGACCGTTTTTGCTGCCCCAGAATGCCGCTGCCGCATCCTGGGAGCCGACCATGAACAAAATATACCCGGCGCCGATGATACCCGCCGAAATCACATATAATATCCTTTTCATCCAATCCCACCACAATATAAATCAAGAACCCCTTCTTCTCCGGGGAGGGGGAATATCGAGCGCTGAAAACCCGGCAAGTTCCTTGCGGTCAAGACTCAGGAGAGGTAAAATTTTTTCGCGGTTTCCACATCCTCGCGGGAGCCGATGATAAGCGGCACGCGCTGGTGCAGGCTTTCGGGCACAATCTCCAGAATATCCCGGCCATCATCGGTTATTGCCACCCCGCCCGCCTCTTTCACGAGCAAGGCCATGGGCGCCGCCTCATACAGCAGGCGCAGCTTTCCCTCCGGCTTGGTCGTGTTTTTCCTGTCCCGCGGATACAGAAAAATTCCGCCGGTGATCAGGTTGCGGTGAAAATCCGCAACCAATGAGCCGATATAGCGCAGGCTGTAAGGGCGGCCTGTTTCGCTGTCGATTTCCTTGAGGTAATCGACATACTTCCTGGTGCTGTCAAACCAGTAGTTGGTGTAGGCTTCGTTGACGCTGTAATATTTGGAATGGGCCGGAATGCGGATATCAGGATGGGAAAGAAAAAACTCCCCCACACTGGGATCCAGGGTAAAACCATGCACCCCTTCACCGGTGGTATAGACCAGCATGGTGCTGGAGCCGTAAATGATGTAACCGGCGGCAACCTGAAGCGAGCCTTTCTGCAGCAGATCGGCTTCTGTTCCCTTTACTCCGTCACTGAGCTTACGGTGAACCGAGAATATCGTGCCGATGCTGACGTTGACATCGATATTTGATGATCCGTCCAGCGGATCAAAGGCCAGGGTATATTTGCCCTCGTAGCCGTCAAGAACCGGGATGATTTCTTCTTCCTCTTCGGAGGCCATCACACATATATATCCGCACTGCTCCATGCGGCGTTTGATGGTGGCATTGGCAAAATCATCCAGTTTCTGGACCGTTTCGCCCTGGATGTTAACTTTGCCGGACTGTCCGAGAATATCGGCAAGCCCGGCCATGTTCACCTCGGCGCTGATGATCTTGCCGGCAACAATAAGCTCGTTGAGCAGGCCGGAGAGCTCACCGGTTGCTTCGGGATGCAGCTTCTGGCTGTCCATGATCTGCCTGCTGACCGTTACACCTAATCGTTTGGACATTGTCTTACCTCTGGACGAAAATATTGAGATATATTAATAGCATATAGCAGCACAAAGCCTGATGTCAAGTTGAGGCTGTCTTTTCAAAATTGATGGCGTCGTAAAAAGTCCGATCTACTGCGTCATAGCTGTTAGCTGTTAAGGCTATAGGCTTTTAGGGGCGGTTTTCGTAAATAGCCTAATAGTCTCCAGCCTACAGCCTGATCAATAAGCGAGTTGAATCTTCATACATTCTTTTTCTTTACAGTAAGTTAACATAAGTCAGAAAGTTGAGTAAATAAAATTAGTAAGACAGCTATATCGGCTGCCAGTTGCGGATAAGCGCCAGCAGAGTCCGCACACCGATTCCGGAAGGGCCTTTAGGCGGCACATACGACTTTTCAGTGAAATTCCAGGCCGTGCCCGCGATATCCAGATGCGCCCATGGCGTATCCCCGACAAACTCCTGCAGAAAGGCCGCGGCGGTTATGGTGCCGGCGCCCTTGCCGCCGATATTTTTCATGTCCGCCACTTCCGATTTCAGCTGTTTGGTATATTCGGTTCCCAGCGGCAGGCGCCAGAGCGGCTCTCCGCACAACTCCCCGGCGGCCAGAATCTGCTCAACAAGATTATCATTATTTGACAGCAGGCCGGTCATATGATGCCCGAGCCCGACGATAACCGCGCCGGTCAGGGTCGCCAGGTCGACTACCGCGTCAGGATTATATTTTTTTATGCCGTAGGCCAGGGCATCGGCGAGCAGCAGGCGTCCCTCGGCATCGGTATTCACGACCTCGCAGGTGGCGCCGTTATAATGGGTGATGATATCGCCCGGCTTCAGAGCGGCAGGTCCGGACATGTTGTCCGTTGCCGGAACCAGGGCCACGATATTCAAATTGGCCGGTTTTTCCCGGGCAACGGCTTCCATGGCGGCAAGCACTGCTGCGCCGCCGCACATATCGTATTTCATATCTTCCATGCCGGCAGCAGGCTTAAGGCTGATGCCGCCCGAATCAAAGGTCAATCCCTTGCCCACCAGCATCAGGGTCGGATTCTTTTTCGAGGTCCGGTACTGGAGAATAACAAGCTTTGGCGGAATTGCCGATCCCTGATTGACCGCCAGTATTCCACCCATGCCCAGCTTTTTCATGTCCGCCTTGTCCAGAACCGTGCATTGCAGATCGGTCCGCCGTGCCAGCTTCCGGGCATACTCGGCGAACTGCAGCGGTGTCCAGCTGCTGCCCGGCTCCGAGGCCATATCTCTGGCCACACAGGCGGCAAGCGCTGCATCAGCTCCTTTCTTCATACCCTTGCGCAATGCTTTGGCAGGCATCTCCGAACCGCTGATGAGAAAATTCTTCACCAGAAAAGGCTCTTCATCCCTGGCGAGTTTTTTCTTATATTTGGCAAACAGATAATTGGCCAGGATCAGTCCCTCGGCAAGGCATTCAGCCGCATCTTCGGGCGCCAGGCCAGGCGTATCGGGCAAAACAGCAACCACTTTCGCGGCCTTGCATTTTCGGGCTTGCGCTGTGGCTGTTCCCCCGGCAATGCGCAACTGCTCGCGTATTTTGCCGCCCTGCTCCGCCAGCGTACCAAGACCGACCACCAGCGCCCTGGTCGCCCTGATCCCATCTTTTCCTTTGGGGCAGTCTGCCGGATAAAATTGATAAACCTGTCCCTCTTTCCCGGAAAAGTCTCCTTCCTTCCAGGGATGCTGCAAAGCTTTTACAACATGGGCGCTCCGGCAGGCAGGCTTCTTCCTGCCATCGTCTTCCGGGACAAAGTAGACCAGCAGGTCGGCCCCCGCCTGATCAGGGTTTTTTTCAGTCAGTTTGATCATCGCGCTGTACTCCGTTTTTCCTGTAAGACATTCTTAATCGTTCATTACACCATTATGAACGTTCTCTCAATTATTGGTTTTGCGGTTCAACGTAAAAGCAACCGACTGACAGCCCTTCAGACAATCAGCATCCTTTGGAATTTCGGTGGTCATCACAAATATCATTGCGCTCCCGCACTCCTATTGTATTTTGACGGGATTATCTCATTTGGCAAAACGTTTTTGTTCCGGTATCATATACTAACTCAACTTTCTGACTTATGTTAACTTACTGTAAAAAAAAAAGAATGTATGAGTTTTCAACTCGCTTATTGATCAGGCTGTAGGCTATTAGGCTATTAGGCTACTTGCGAAAACCGCCCCTAAAAGCCTATAGCCTTAACAGCTAATAGCTATTCCAACAAAATAAACATATAAATACTTCATGAATTCAGACAAATAGATCAACTCAGAAAGTTGAGATACTAACACATCAGCAGCCAACCATAGGAGAACCATCGTGTTCACATTACTCATAGCCTCGGTCAGCTTTGCCATTATCGTATCCGCCCTGTGCAGCCTGCTCGAAGCCGCACTTTATTCTTTGAGCGTCAGCCATATAGAAATCCTCGCCAGGGAAAAACCACAGACGGCAAAAATATTAAAAAAACTGAAAAAGGATATCGATGAGCCCATCACCGCCATCCTCACCCTGAACACCATTGCCAATACTTTCGGGGCTGCTGTCGCGGGCGCGGCTGTCACAGCCGTTTATGGTGAAAACAAATTGATCTGGTTCTCTCTTGTTTTCACCCTGGCCATTCTCCTGTTCTCGGAAATCCTGCCCAAAACCGTCGGCGTGGTCTACAGCAAGTTCCTTGCTCCCTACATAGCGTCTCCCCTGAAATTCCTCATCATCACTCTCCGTCCCTTCATCTGGCTGTGCCAGGCAGTTACCAAGCTGATTCCCGGCCGGGGCGATGTGCACCATATAACTGCCGAGGAAATTCAGGCCATTGCCCTGATCAGCCGCAAGTCCGGTTCCATCCAGGCGGAGCAGGAGCAGGTTATTACCAACATCCTCAACCTTGGCGATCGCTCTGTCCGGCAGGTCATGACCCCGCGGACCGTCACCTTCTCCCTGGACAAGGACATGACGGTCCGGGAAGCCGCAGAAAAAAAGGATCAATGGAAAATCCACAGCCGCGCGCCGGTTTACAGTAAGGATCCGGACAATGTTGTGGGCATCGTGCTCAGCCGGGATATTTTTATCGCCATGGTCGAAAACAAGGGTCAGCTCAAATTGCATCAGCTTATGCACCCCGTTAACTTTGTCCCCGAAACCGCGCCGTTGAACACCATACTGATGGAATTCTTTGAGCGGCACCAGCATCTTTTCGTTGTTGTAGACGAGTATGGCAGCGTCACCGGGGTTATCAGCATGGAGGACATTATCGAGGAGATCGTCGGCAGGGAGATCATGGATGAATCGGACAAAACAAAAAATATGCGGGAGCTGGCCCGGGTGAAGAAGAGAATTATGACAAGCTCGCAAAAAGACAGCAATCCCTGACCGGTGCCGGGATATTGCAAAAAGCGCATCCTCTAGTCGATGGCTTCCAGCAGGACATCAACGGTAAGGATCCTATCGTCCCGCACAATTTCCAAAGCAACACTCTCGCCCACCTCATACCGTTCCAGCTCGTCTCGCAGGCTATTATAATCGCTTATCTTCACGCCATTTACCGCCTGAATGATATCGCCGAGGACCACCCCTTCCGGCACCTGCCGGGTTCCCCTTAACCCCGCTTTGTCAGCCGCCGAACCTGGTTCAACATTGATTACCAGAACCCCTTCGATTTCCAGATCGCGGGTCACATTTTTCCCGGCCAGACTGACCCCCAGGCCAGGACGGACAACCCTGCCCTTGCGGATAATCTCAGGCACAACCTTGTTCACCTCGCTGATGGGCACGGCAAAACCTACTCCGGCGCTGGCGCCTGAGGGGCTGTAAATAGCGGTATTAACGCCGATGAGCCTGCCGGCGCTGTCCAGGAGAGGTCCGCCCGAATTGCCCGGATTGATGGCGGCGTCCGTCTGGATGACATCGTGGATGGTCCGGCCGGTTCGCGAACTTATCTCCCGGCCGAGAGCGGAAACAATTCCGGTGGTCAGGGTCTGATCCAGCCCGAAGGGATTGCCGATGGCAAAGACCTTCTGCCCCACCTGCAGATCAGTGGAATCGCCGATGGTAATGGGCCGCAGTTTGGAGGACAGGGCCGAAATCTGCAGCACCGCGATATCCCGGTCCGGGGCGGCCCCCACCAGGACCCCTTTCCAGGTGGATTGATCGGCCAGGGTAACTTCAATGCGGTTGGCATCGCTGATGACATGGTAATTGGTGACTATACGCCCCTGGACATCCCAGATAAAACCGGAGCCAGTTCCCTGGGGGATCTCGTAAACATTCAGGCTGAACAGGTTACGCCTGAGGGCCATGCTGGTTATATAGACCACGGAAGGAGAGGCGCTGCGGAACAACTCTATGGTCGCCTGTTCATCCAGGGCCAGATCCCCACGGGCGGTGACAATCCTGGGCCTGGCATCGGGATCGAGAAGGGAAGGCTTAAACGTCTCATATGCCACCCAGACAACAGCAGCGAGAATTACCCAGAAAAGGAAAGGACGGGGCCATCTGATCCGGTAGCCGCTCACGAGTACTCTACCTCTAGTGTTGCGTCAAAGATTGATGGCGTCGTAAAAAGTCCGATCTACTGCGTCATAGCGGGTACGGCCAATG
>JAMJFO010000098.1 GCA_023544645.1 Desulfobulbaceae bacterium
GGGCAGCTGTCCGGCAGTGACCCGGACAACGATCCCCTGACCTACACCATAGTCAGCAACGGCGCCAAGGGCAGTGCGGTCATCACCGATTCCACCAGCGGGGCCTTTACCTATACCCCGAATACCGACGTTACCGGCAGTGATTCTTTCACCTTCAAGGTCAATGACGGCGCTGTGGATTCGGCAGCTGCAACGGTTGATATTACAATAAATGCTGTTAATGAAGAACCGGTGGTTGTCGACATGTTTGTTTCCACCGACCTTAATACAGCGGTACAAGACCAGTTGTCTGCTTATGATCCGGACGGCGATACCCTCACCTATGCTATCGTCACAAACGGCGCCATGGGCAGCGCGGTTGTCACCGATCCTGCCGCCGGCGTCTTTACCTATACGCCGAACACCGACGCCACCGGCAGTGACTCATTTACCTTCAAGGTCAATGACGGCACGGTGGATTCTATCGCAGGCGCAGTTACAGTTGTTGTTTTTGACGAAGAAACAATTAAAAAAGAATTCGGCGATACCCCAGGCGCTGATTATCCAGGGACCCTTGCCGATACGTATACCAATATAAATACCGATATCAATGCAGCATCAGAAACACTGAGTACCTGGTCGTGGTCATCCCCCGCGCCGCACAAGGTGGCAAACACCATTATCCTGAAGGCTGATCTAACCAGTATTCCGACCTATGCCACTGTGATGGAGGCAAAGCTTTTCCTTTATCAAACCGGTGTTCAAGGCGTCGAGCAGTATACCAACTTTATTCATAAAATAACCGGCAAAAATCCGATTATAAACCAGGTTACAGGCTATAACGCTTTTAATGGCGAAGCATGGACTCCAGTGCCTGAAGGCACTACGCATAACAACATTCCTTTAGGATTGGCCGATATTGCTCCGCCGGAAGATTCCATCCCGCTTTTTATCCAGGAAGGGTATCGGTCATGGCTGATTACTAAAATGGTCCAGGAGTGGGTAGCCAATCCTTCCGACAACTACGGCCTCTTAATCCAGGGCGAGGAAACTCCCATTGGGACGGGGAGGATATTTGCGGCTACGGAGAATCTGGATGAAACAATCCGGCCGAAGCTGGTGGTGCGGTACAGGTTAATTCCTCCGGCGCCGCAATTAATTTTGATAGAGGAAATCAAGTAGATTTGGGAGGTAATTCGTACCTCGGGAATTATATTAATGCCTCTTTCACACATATGAGGGAAAAAATGCTAGACCATCACAATCCAGCAAGAGTTACTTTTTTCGGGGCATGCATCACGAGCGTCATCCTTGTTGTTTTTGCACTGCCGACAGTTGCCTTTGCGCTCACTCCCATAGCTCGTTGGGATATTGTGCCATACCAGAGAATTAAAAGCGGTGAAACCTTTAATGCCGGTGTTATTGCTTTTTCCAAAGCCGGCATTAACAGGGTTGAATTTACTGTTTCCGGGCAGGGATATTCTGGCCCGAATCCACTTGTCTCCAGCTCCATGACCTATAATGAACGCAGCGATGTGTACGAGTACTGGGTGCCGCTGAAAGGGAGTGATTTTTCCACAAATGGAGCCTTTACCATGCAGGCAACTGTGTATGGCACTGACGGCGGCCGTCGCACACTGGAGACACTCCCGCTCATGGTGAATGCCACCGGGACTTTGTCCCAACCAAAAGCCTGGGTCAGTAAAACAGGAAGTGACGCAACCGGTGTCATCAACAATAGCTCCAGACCATTCCTCACGCTTAAAGCTGCGGTCAGCGCCATACAAAACACCAACGGCGGTAAATCCGACGGCGCCATCATCTATCTTTTTGCCGGCACCTACAATTTAGGGGATGGTTCGGTGAGCACCACCAATGAATGGCTTACCATCACCAGAGATCCAAGTGCAACCAAGGAAAATACAATTATAAATGCATCCGGCAGCATCAGGAGCACAAAGCTGCTTAAGGTTGAAGGTGTTACTCTCAAAAGCCAGGGAAACAGCTTGTATGTTTTTATTAAGGATGCTCCGTTAAATCTATGGGTTAACGATAGCCGTCTCATAGGTTCCGGTAGATGGGTTGCAAACTCAAATCCAGTACACTTCAGTTCTGATACAGGGCATTTCAGCACAAATAATTATATATATGATGTTGACTATGGGTACAGAAAAGCAGCTCTGGTTCGTGGGGTTGATATGCAGCAAATCGGGAACGATGCGTTTGAGAATACTCCCTTTGTTGTCAACTGTACATTGGATGACATTGATAATGGAACGACTGGATGGCATTCGGATGCGTATCAAGTGCATACAACTGGGGTGCCGCCAGCCAGCAATCGAATCATATATAATTTCCGTGCTACCGATTTGCATGTATCGGGTCTTTTTGCTCGTTCAGACGCAGGAACAGCTACTAATAACGCATTTGTAAATGTGTTTATTGAAATGCGCGAACCTCCTAGTGTAAATGAGAGTGGCACTCCAACTTTTGGTCCATGGACAATCTATCATTCGTGGGATCATTTACTGGTATGGCATTGTTCCATCCCTGCTTCCGTTTCCGGTAGTGCCAGTGGAGCTACTAATTCGTCATTCGTTGGTAATCTATTCAGGCAATTTCTTGATTACTCAACCTCGGTTGGGGACACTACTGTTACACATGCTGCTCCTGGTAATGCGAGCAATAATGAATACTTATACAATCATATTATGCATGTTTACGGTGTCACCGAAGCGTGTACGCCTACGTCGTTTGAAACGGCAAATAACTGGCCTTGTCCTCACTGGTATTCCAAAATTCCTGACAGCAGTTCCGGGGGGACTGCAACTTCTGGCGACGGGGTCGTCGATATGAGTGATCCCGCCTCAAGCAGCTTTGGAGTGCCGATAGAAGGGTCAGTGATTGTTGACCGCCTTCCATTTGCTAAAGTGCCTGGGGATATTTATGGAAATCCAAGAGATGATAAACCTGATGTGGGTGCAATAGAAGCGGGTCTGGTGCAAAGTCCTCCGCCTTCGACGCCTTTGACACCCCCTGCTGGTTTTCAAACAGTTATGCAATTTTGAGTTGGTTGAGGAGCAATCTGATTCCGATTAATGAACGTTCGAGCGAGGTTCCGTTACGCGAAGGGGATGATTTTCGTTGCATCTGTTATATTTATAACATAACTTGCGCTCCGTTACATGCGTACCAGTAAAAAGCCGCCACGGATTGAGGATATAGATTCTCAACTCAAATGGATCTGGCCAACAAAAATCTTCATGCCGTAATTTTATCATTTCTTACGAAAAATTATCATTCATTTATCTCACCGGCTTTCCGCGTCATATTTGTTTGAACTATTTATGTTTTTGAAGGATATTGCCTTGAAGCAGATTGTTGCGCAAAAGCCACCCCTGTCGGCAACGGTCAGGGGAATGCAATATAAAGTTTAACTGCGGGCATATTTTATGTGCGGTATTAATGGTGTGGTTGACTATCGGAATCCTGTTGATTCCGCGATCATTGACAACATGAACGCGTGTCTGCGCCATCGAGGGCCTGACGGAAAAGGAAGATTCAGCAGTGAAGATCGCTGTTGCGCTTTTGGTCATGTCAGGCTCAGTATCATTGATGTTGAAGGCAGTGCGCAGCCATTATGCAATGAAGATGGCAAGCTATGGTTAACGTATAATGGCGAAATTTATAATTATAAGGAACTGAGAGAAAAGCTGGTTGATCGAGGACACCGCTTTACAACAGAGGGTGACTCGGAAGTCCTGGTTCACCTGTATGAAGAATACGGGACCGAGATGCTGCAGTATCTCTATGGCATGTTTGCCTTTGCAATTTGGGATATAACTCAAAAAAGACTCTTTATTGCGCGGGATAGACTGGGGATAAAACCGTTATTTTATGCCGAGAAAAGCAATGGCCTGGTGTTTTCTTCAGAACAAAAAGGGATTTTTCAGGATCCGGAAATAGATAGAGAGGTAAACCGGGAAGGTGTTTGGCATTATCTTACCTTCCGATCAGTTCCGGCGCCGCAAACTCTATATCATGGAGTTCAAAAATTATTACCCGGCCATTATCTGATATGTGATAAAAATGGAATCAAAATTCAAAAATATTGGGACATTTGTTTAAGGCAAAGAAAATTTTCTGATTGGAGCGATAAAGATTTAATTGCCGAAACTGAAGCTGTCCTGCAAAAATCTATTGCACGAAGACTTATCAGTGACGTGCCCTTTGGGGCCTTTTTAAGTGGTGGGATAGATTCGAGCCTGATCGTGGCGTTGATGAGCAAACTGACGGGCGATCCGGTAAAGACATACACGGTTGGGTTTGATAATTTTGCCTCATCCGAGACGCCTTATGCCAAAATTGTAGCAGACCTTTACAAAACAGATCACCATGAGTTGATACTGAAAGAGGCCGTATTTTCTGACTATTTGGAACAATTGACGGTGTTGAGAGATGCGCCATTGAGCGAGCCTGCTGATATCCCACTATACCTCCTCTCAAAAATAGCCAATGAAAAAGTCAAGATTCTCCTTTCAGGTGAGGGGAGCGACGAACTTTTTGCCGGTTATCCGAAATATCAGTTTGATCATATACACAGGTATATGAAGCTTTGTCCGGATGGTTTGATTGATTTCATAATAGATAAGTTTCCATCGAAATATAGAAAGATTGAAATAGCAGTGAAAAGTTTGCGAGAACAGCAGTCTTCGGTCAGATGGTCTCAATGGTTTTCACCTTTCACTCTTCGCGAAAAAGAAACACTTTTTTTGCCTTCTTCCAGAGAGTTTTTCCATCCGCTGGACTATTATGTAAAGGAATATAAACTGGACAATTCTCTCCAATCTTTTCTTTTCTGTGACTGCAAAGTCTGGCTGCCTGATAATTTACTTGATAGAGGGGACAGGATGACCATGGGGGCATCAATTGAGGGACGTGTTCCATTTCTTGATCATGATCTGGTGGAGCTGGCATTCAACATGCCTGATAGAGTGAAAATCAGAGGGCGGCACCGAAAATGGATCATCAAGCAGATTGCTTCGAAGTATCTACCCGGACAAATCATCAACAGGCCCAAGGCTGGTTTTGTCGTTCCTCTGTCTCAATGGTTTAGGGGAAAAATGAGGGACTATTGTTATGATACAATATGTTCTGACGAAAGTATGCCGGGGCAGTTAATTTCACTTGCTTCAGCCCGGGCAATTCTGGATGTCCATTGTTCAGGCCGTAAAGACTACAGCCTCCAGATCTGGACCTTGCTGGGTCTTGCTTTGTGGCATAAATCATGCGTCAAGTGAGACGGATAAGAGATGGGATTCAAACGCCGGACAGATTTTCATGAGTAATGGGATTTTTACTGCATATGTGGTTGTCACCCCCGCCTTTAATGAGGGAGAGTTTATTCATTATCCTCTGGAGTCGATGATAAAGCAAACAGTCAAACCATTGAAATGGATTATTGTAGACGATGGTTCATGTGACAATACTGCAGAAAAAATAAAAATTATAGCAAATCGATTCGATTGGATACAATACCATTATCACGAGAAAATTCCTGATCAAACGTATTACAGTAGTAATGTTTATGCAATTCTTGAGGGAATAAAATTAGTCAAAGATATTCCCTATTCATATCTGGCAATACTTGATGCTGATATTGAGCTGTGTAGTGATTATTATGAAAATATTTTTGAAAAATTTGCTAAATACAAAGATTTGGGCATAGCAACAGGCACATATGTTGAGAAGGAGGGGACACGTTGGGTTGAAGCAAGAATAGACAGGAGGTCCACGCCAAAGGCAATCCAGGTTTTTAGAAGAGAATGTTATGAATCTTCCAGTGGATATATTCCGTTCAAATATGGTGGAGAGGATTCCGGAATGGAAATAATGGCAAGAATGAATGGTTGGCGAACATGGTCCTTTCCAGCCATCATCGTCAAGCATCACCGACCGGTAGGTACCGGTGATGGTCGTTCACTGCTGCAGGCAAGATTTCGTTTAGGCAAAACAGATTATTGCCTTGGAACGCACCCGTTTTTTATTATTTTCAAGTCGATCAAAAGGATGTTATGGGAAAAACCTTATTTCCTGTCCGGTTTAGCTCGATTGTTTGGTTATTTGACCGGCTATTTTACAGGGCTGGAAAGGCAGCTTCCGAAAGCTGCGATTGATTACCTGAGGAAGGAGCAGATGAGCAGGCTGTTTAAACCTTACGCCGATTCCTGGAGATTGGAGTAATGTTACAAGGTTGTTTATTAGAAGAAAATAATCAAGCTGAGGCCGTTTCTGCTGTTCAAAAGCAGACGGCACCATGAGTAATAAATAACCGGAGAACGTATTGTGTCAATGCGGGAAAAAAATCCCAAGGGTGTGATCCTGAAACTTGCATATCTCACTACCACCTACCCCTCTGTCAGCCATACGTTCATACGACGGGAGTTGCGCGAGATTGAGCAAAGGGGTCACACTGTCTTGCGGCTTGCAATCCGCCGGCCTGATGATGTCCCTGTTGACCCGCTTGACAAAGAGGAATCTGCCAGGACAATTCATTGTTTAATGCAGCCTTTCCGGCTTCATGTCGTGTCTCTGCTTCGTATGATCTTTTTACGGCCACTACGTTTTTGGGATGCTTTTACTTTAACCATCACCATGGGGCTTCGCAGCGACCGGGGCGTGTTGAGGCATTTTGCCTATCTTGTCGAAGCCTGTACTCTCTTGCACATCCTGCGTCAACATGGCATTGAGCACATCCATGTCCACTTTGGCACCAATTCCGCAACAGTGGCTCGGCTTATCCGGCGCTGTGGCGGCCCCGGCTACAGCTTCACGGTCCACGGGCCCACCGAATTTGATTCTGCCATCGCCTTCGATTTGCGTGGAAAAATCACTGACGCAGCATTTGTGGTTGCCATTACCGATTTCTGTTCAGCCCAACTTCGCCGCTGGTGCGATCCCGAAGAATGGTCAAAAATCCATATCGTTCACTGTACTGTTGGTGATGATTTTTTTAATGCTGCAGAGCCGATCACCCCCGGCGCCCGAACATTTTCGTGTGTCGGCCGCCTCACCCCCCAAAAAGGACAACTTGTCCTGCTGGAGGCCTTTGCCCAGCTCCTGGAAAAAGACCACGCTGCCCGGCTAGTCCTGGTTGGCGATGGAGAACTGCGCCCGGTGATTGAAGAGAAAATTGCCGCAAAAGGATTGGAGAAGAACGTAACAATTACCGGATATGTCACTGAAAAGGAGGTTAGACAATATATTGCCTCCAGCAGGGCGCTTGTGCTGCCGAGTTTTGCAGAAGGACTGCCCATGGTGATCATGGAGGCGTATGCTGTCGGCCGGCCAGTTATCAGTACCTATGTGGCCGGGATTCCCGAACTTGTCCGACCCGGGGAAAACGGGTGGCTTGTTCCGGCCGGCAATGTGGAGCATTTGGTTGCGGCAATGGTTGATGCGCTGGAAGCGCCACCAGAGCGTCTTGCGGAAATGGCGGCCCAGGGTCGTGACCTTACATACCTGAAACATCGAACAGCCACGGAAGGAGACCGCCTCGAGGAAATCCTGTTGCGCTATGTAGATGTTTTCTGAACTGTGTCCAGGGAAAGTGAAGTGTCTTTGCATCTTTGCTTTATTGAAGTACAAAGGAGGTTTTCTCTGCCGGATCTACGTATTTTGATTTTATTTTTTATGTGATATTTCAGTACAGTATCACGTTTATTCATTTTGCGTCCTTTGAGAAAAAATATGAAAATTTGTGCGGGAGCATCAGCCGGCGGGCATATGAATCAATTACTCAGGCTTTTGGATCATGCTGATTCATGGCCCCAGCAACCGGCCTTCTACATAACAACTCTCCGGGAACTGGCTTCCAGGCTTGCGGAAAAAGGTCCGGTGTATGTTATCGGGGAGTGCAATCGGCACCATCCGTTGCGGGCTGTGATGACATTTTTCCGCTGCTGGCGTATAGCATTGAAGGAACGTCCGGATGTCGTGGTTACCACAGGTTCCATGCCCATGGCCCTGTTCTGTCTTGTTGCAAAAATTGCCGGCGCACAAATCGTCTGGATTGACAGTGTCGCTAATATTGACCAATTTTCCATGAGCGGCAGACTGGTTCGGAATTTTGCCGACCTGTTCCTCACCCAATGGCCCGACCTGGCGGAAAATGATGCCAAAGCGGAATATGCCGGGGCGATATTATGATTTTTTTAACAGTTGGCACCTCGTTTCCATTTGATCGACTGGTGGAAGCTATCGACGAAGCTGTCTCCGCCAAAAAAATTACCAGCTCAATTTTCGCCCAGGTAGGAAGGGGAGGGTATCGGCCCCGGAATTTTGACTCTGTGGAAACGCTGGAAAAGAGCGAATTCGATAACTATTTTCACCAGGCCGACGCAGTGATCGCCCATGCCGGAATGGGCACAATCACCATGGCCCTGGAGCAGAACAAGCCCATCCTGGTTATGCCCCGGCTGAAAAAATTTGGCGAACTCGTCAACGATCACCAACTGGCCACGGCAAAGCGTTTTGAACAACTGGGACATGTGCTGGCGGTCTACGAGATCAGCGATCTGCCGGTAAAAGCGGATTTGTTGAAAACGTTCCAACCGGTACCCAGGCAAACACAGGTTGAAAAAGTTGCCGAGCGGATTGGAACTTTTCTCCGTCAAGGAATGGCAAAAGAATAGCCGGGTGATGGAGTTATGTCATTTTTTGGGCAAAAAGCCATTCCAGGACGGCCGGATGATCAAAAGGCAAAAGATTGATGCCGTGTCCCAGATCGGGATATTCCGTTATTTTTATCTTTTCGCGGCCATTGATAGTCAATGTGGAGGTGATCCCGGTCCTGCCCTTAATTCGCAGTGTTGTTGAATTCTCGACTCCGTTGCCATGTATTTTTTTCAGCCTGCTGTATGCTTCCCTGGCTTTTTCCACTCTCAATTCGGTATCCTGAAGCCCTATGTGCAGCCATACCGCGCTTTTTGCGATAATTTCGTGAACACGATCATCAAAAGAACTCTGACCGGCAAGGCGGATGATTCCGGCAAAGAGCTGCCCCTTACGCTCATAGTATTTGGTGGCCAGCGCATAAGCGCCTGATCCTCCCATGGAGTACCCGATGACATAGAGGCGGTTTGCATCAATGGGATATTCGGATTGTAGAAACGCAATTGTTTTTATGACATTGTCCAGTATTTCCCCCTGCCATGAGTCACCGGAAGGGCACTGCGGGACAAAGACAAAAGATGGAAATTTCTTTTGAAATTCTCTGGCCCGGGCGTCGAAACCATTGCCAAGAAACGACAAGCCGAGGATCGGTTTCCTGTTGTCCGAACCTCTTTCTCCGGCGCCGTGCAAATATACTACCAATGGATATTTTTCATCAGTCTGTATAGTAGCGGCAAAATGCTCAGGTTTGGACAGCCGGTACCTTAAACCTTGATGCTGCTCTTCCTGAAACGATGGTGAATTGATCTTGAAAATATTTCCGGCAAAAGCCATTGTCTGCCCACTGTTCATGAATATGAGATAAAAAAAGGCCGGCCAGAGGAATAACGAATATGTTCTGTGGCCCATACTTTGCCCTTTCGTTTTCCGGCCATGCATCACCGTTAATCCTGTTCCTGTTTATGACTCAACTTTCAGAGTTGATCTATTTGTTTGAATTCATGAAGTATTTATATATTAATTATGTTGGAATAGGCTATT
>JAMJFO010000099.1 GCA_023544645.1 Desulfobulbaceae bacterium
CCACTATTCCTTGTATATCGAAATTTTTACTTAGCCATCTTTGAGTGTGTGATGGCCTTTTTACGAGTCCATCTTTATTGGTCCTGCATTCTTTCACCGGCTTCCTCGACCTTCTCGCCAGTCTTCTCGACGGCTTCTTCCATCTTTTCACCGGTTTTTTCCGCCGCATCTTTCATTTCTTCCCCGGCCTCTTCCACTTCCTGCCGGGTATCCTCTATCGCCTCATCGATTCGTTCTCCGGTTTTTTCCGCCGGGCCCTGCTCCTGACAGGCGGAAAGAACTGCAACAAGCCCCAGACTGCACAGTAATGCGGTGATTTTTTTACCTATGCTCATGATGTTCTCCTTTTGTAACAGTTCACCAGTGATGCAAAATGTAGTCTCTACCTTAAACTTGTAAGAGTTTAACAGTGCCCCAGATGTGCACGATCAGGACGGGTAGGCTATAGCCCCCCTATGCCGCACGTTCTGAGCGTGTGCAGATGGGGTACTGCTGAACTCTTACCTCCTTTTTATAGAGTTACTGGCCTTTGATAGTTCCTCCTCAAGGGAGGTGAGAACTTTAATTAAATTTTTTAAATGCAAATTTCACACCATTCATAAATTCGCATTGCGGAAAACAATCTTATTCTAGGGATGCAATGAGTTATCAGAATTGTTGCGGGTAGGTGACGCAAGGACGCAATCCCAGCAATTTACCTTACAATCAAATATCCAAATTTGTTAATATGACGGCAAAATAAGCCAATACTTGTCCACTCAGGCAGGACAAATCCGGCAGCGCAGGACATTTTTTCAATAAAATTTAACAATGATGTAAAAGCAGTTGGGTCTTTTGCAGTAATATCAGACGATCACTTTTAATCTTCTGCGAAACCGCTATTTTTCATTTTCATCGAATCAAATCGGCCACCCCGGTCTGTAAGGATGGAGGAAGCTTTCCCTGAGCAATCGCAATACGTTTAAAAAAATTCCTTTCGCCCGCATTTCTCACCAGTTTTCGTTACGAAAGCCTGGAGATCGGAGTCTTCGCTTCCCTGACGGTATGTCGAGCACCCTTGACCGAAGAAATGCTTGTGGGGAGCCGAGATACAGGTTTGCAGTAGGAAACTGGTGAGAAATGCGGGTTAACAGCTCCCTGAACTATTGGCATGCAATTTGCCTCTTTTGAAACTAGATGCCGGAAGATCTTCAATGACGGACAAACCTGTGCGCCAGGATCAGATGTATTCCTGGTGATCTGAATATCAGGACATATTTATCTTTACAGGCCTGTGGAGGGCCGAGAGTCTGCAAGGAATATCTGCGGCAAAAAACCTTAATGGTTTCTTAAGTTAATGATAAAACGAATTTTTCCGTGGAAATTTTTCCTGCGCCTGGCGGCTCGGCGTTACGATTTCATGGACCCCATCAGTTTTCTGGCCCGGCTCCGGAGTTTTGCCCAGCCGTCCGAAGTACAGGAGCCGGTGGAACTGTTGCGCGCCGGCATGATTTTCCATGCCCGCGGCCTGCTGAACACCAAAGCCATCCAGCACAATCTCGACTGGGCCTGGCCCTACTGGATCGTCCGCCAGTTCAACCCCGACGACGCGTCGTTCATTCCCCGGGCATTCTCCTTTTCCCATATCAACCTGACGCACCGCAACTGGACCGCTGTCGGGCGTCCCGGACTGGCGCTCTATCCCATAGTCGATCCCCACGGTCTTGTCACCCCGCTGTATGACGGCTGGTCCATAGACTGCTGGTTTTACGGCCGCAACGGCGAGACCCTGTTTCCCTCCATTGTCGACCACGTCAACCAACATCTTGTTGATGACGAGAACCGCCGCGTGATCAGTGAATGCGGCCCCCCTGATTATCGATTACGCACCATCACCTCCATGGAAGAAGACGAGACCGGGCCGACCGTGAGAATAGAGGCCGGGATAGACACAACTGTCGACGGCTGGCTGATCGTTGCCCTGCGGCCATTTAACCCGGAGGGCATTCAATTTATTGAAACAGCCGAAACGCTGGAGAATGCGACAGGATGGCTGGTGAATGATGAAACCAGAGTTCTGTTCAGCGCTTCTGCTGACAAAATTCTCTATTCCTGTTACCGCCATGGCGATATCAGCAGCCGTCTGGACGAAGAACAGACAGATGATGCAGGAGAATGCCGGATAGGCATGGTCACTTCGGCAGCATTTTTTCCCGTGACGGGCAAGGAAAAAACCAGGGAGATAACAATCAAGGTGCCTCTGGAAAAACCACCCGATCAAACTGAACAACCTCCAGGAAGCTGGGCTGAGGCAGTAAAACCGGCTGCAACACTGGAGATACCGGATGAACGGATCGCATTTCTTTACAATACCGCGGTCCGTACCCTGATCCATCTTTCCGCCGATGATATTGTCCCGGGCCCCTATACCTACAAGCGCTTCTGGTTCCGGGACGCCTGTCTGATGCTCCACCCCATGATGGCCATCGGGCTGCAGGATATCTGCCGCCGCCAGCTCGACCGTTTCCAGGGACTGCAGAGCACCGATGGATTCTTTCACTCCCAGGCCGGGGAATGGGATGCCAATGGCCAGGTCCTCTGGATATACAACCGATACCGTTTGTTGAGCGGCGGGGATTATAATCCAGCCTGGCTGAAGGCCATTAAACGCGGCACCAAATGGATTGCCCGCAAGCGGGTGTTATCAACCACGGAGAAGAAGTATCACGGCCTGCTGCCCCCCGGATTCAGCGCGGAACATTTCGGACCCAACGATTATTATTATTGGGATGATTTCTGGGCTGTCGCCGGCCTGAACGGTGCGGCCGACATGCTGCATCAATGCGGAAGCCGGAAAGATGCCGCTGCGGCGCGCAAGACCGCCCAAGATATGCGCCGGAGTCTGTTAACCAGCATCAGCGAGGTATTACAGGAAAAACAACTGCAATCCATTCCGGTGTCCCCCAACAGGAGAATGGATTCCGGCGCCATCGGATCACTGGCCGCGGACTACCCTCTGCAGCTCTTTGCCGCCGGCGATGACCGGATCATGGCAACGGCCGACTACCTGATGGAGAACTGCCTGTATAAATGTTGTTTTTTTCAGGACATGATCCATTCGGGCATTAATATCTACATGACCCTCATGCTTGCCCAGGTTTACCTCCGGGCCGGCGATTCCCGGTATTTTTCGCTCTTTGCCGGCGCAGCTGAATCAGCATCGTCCACCGGACAATGGCCGGAAGCGATCCACCCCCGCACCGGGGGCGGCTGTATGGGTGACGGCCAGCACGGCTGGGCTGCCGCCGAGTGGGTGATGATGATCAGGAATATATTTGTTTTTGAAGAAAAGGAACAACTGCTCATTGGCCGTGGAATCAGACAGGAATGGCTGCAAACCGGAGAAAAAATATCATTCGGCCCCACATTGACCCCTTTCGGGAAGATCACGGTGACCATCCAGACCAACGACGGCATAGAAGTCAGCATCAAGGCGGACTGGTATGCCGTCAAACGACCAGAGATCGTGGTCGAAATCCCGGGATACAGGCCGGACAGAATCTCTGCTCCGGAATATTGCTGCCGGCTTCAGCCTGCATAAAAGAAATTGTAGCGAACAATGAATATCTGCATGTTTACTAATACCTATCTGCCGCATGTCGGCGGTGTTGCCCGGTCGGTTTCGATCTTTGCCGAGGATCTGCGGGCAATGGGTCATAATGTCCTGGTGGTGGCCCCCACGTTTGACCATCAGCCGAAAAATGAGGATGAACGACGCGTACTGCGGGTGGCGGCGATCCAGAATTTCAACGGCAGTGATTTCTCCGTGCGCATTCCCCTGCCCGGAATGCTGGAGGAAAAAATAACCGATTTCCGGCCGGACATTATCCACAGCCATCATCCTTTCCTCCTGGGAGACACGGCATTGCGCATGGCCCGGCTGCTCGACCTGCCCATAGTCTTTACCCACCATACCCTTTACGAGCAATACACCCACTATGTCCCCTTTGACTCCACTGCCATGAAACGTTTCGTCATCCATCTTTCAACCGAATATGCCAATCTCTGCAACAGCGTCATTGCCCCGAGCAGCAGCATCAAAACTCTCCTGGAAAAACGCGGGGTCAGGACGCCGGTGGTGGTTCTTCCCACCGGCGTAGACCTGAATTTCTTCAAAAATGGAAAAGCCGATTCCTTCCGGCATACACATAACATCCCCGGAGATCATAAAATCATCGGGCATATCGGGCGCCTGGCCCGGGAAAAGAATCTGCCGTTCCTGGCCGCCGCAGTGAGCGGTTTTCTCAAAAACCACCGGGAATACAGCTTCGTCGTTGCTGGATCCGGCGATGCGGAAAAAGAAATAAAAAAGATTTTTGCCCGCCATTCCCTCGCCCATCGTCTCATCATGCCGGGGATACTGCGGGGAACAGAACTTGCCGACTGCTATAAGGCCATGGATGTTTTTGTCTTTGCCTCAAAATCGGAGACTCAGGGTCTGGTGCTCATGGAGGCGATGGCGGCGGGGGTGCCGGTGATAGCTGTGCGCGCCTCCGGAGTCAGTGATGTGGTGGAGGACCGTAAAAACGGGCGGATCCTGCGGGCAAACTGTTCGGAAAAAACGTTTGCCAGGGCCATTGCCGACGCTTTCGAGGCTGAAGATATTGCCAGGTGGCGGTTCGCGGCTTTACATACCGCCGCCCGTTTCTCCAGAGAACGTTGTGCATCAATGCTCCGGGAGCTATATGAAAAAAACCGCAGCAAAACCCCCGGCCCCGGCCTCTATTCTGACACACTCGACAACATCCGGAAGAAATTACAGGTTGAATGGGAATTATTACAGGAGAAAGCCTCCGCCGTCATGCAAACCCTGGCATAAAAATGGTATCTGCCCTGATGAGGAAAAAAAACAAATCAGACGCCACCCCCGTCATCACCAAAATGACCATCGTCTGGTTTTTAATCATCGTTTGCGCGGTCTTCCTGGCCTCCATATTTTTTTCCGCTAACCCGGCAGGGCTTGCTGCAAAATACCTGAGCAGCGACACCAATTCCTTTGTCTTTGCCGGCTTAATGGCGGTACTGCCGCTGGCCGGCTTTCCTATCAGCATCTTTCTCGTCCTTGTGGGCATGGTTTACGGCATCACCGGCGGCATCCTCTTAACCGGCGTGGTAATGCTTTTTCACATGATTATGACCTACTACCTGGTGCACTCCCTGTTCCGGCCGCTGATTAACAGAATGATGCAAAAATTTGACGTGGAAATCCCCCAACTGCCGGGAAAAGACAAAAAAGGGCTTGCCTTCCTCTTCATGATTGCGCCGGGCCTCCCCTATTCGGTGAAAAATTATCTCCTGGCCCTGACCGAACTGCCATTCCTTCAGTACCTGCTGATTGCCTGGCTTGCCCAGTTCGGCTTCAGCATTCCGTTCATCGTGCTCGGCAAATCAATGGTAGAGAAAAATCTGCTGGTCCTGCTGCTGGTGGTCCTCGTTCTGCTGGCAGGCTATCTGCTGCTCTGGAGGCTGCAGCGGCGGTTTGCCATACTGCGGGTTTTATTTGGCCGGGAACGCCGGGACAGCTGATGATCCGGCACACTTCCGTGTGACTGTCCGGCAGATGCACTTGCCGAAACCATATTCACCGGCCTCCCGTTTTCATGAAATATGTCGCCAACCATTGGTGCTGCTTGAGAATTGTCAGAGAATTGATATGTTGTATGGCGGCAAAGGGGAAGAACAATGAGATTTTTTTTTGTGGAACAATAATTGCTATACAGTAGGCAACCATTTCCTGGACGCAGCAACACTTCGCATTATGACGATTTATGTGCAGCTGCGATGGAAGATGCATCATGTCCCTGATCAGCAAAAGAACAAAAAGGTGGAATTCATGCCCGAGCTAACCCTTTGGAAAAACGAACAGCTTCGACAGCTGAAGGCCGACATGGACGGAATGATCAGAGATTTTTTTCGTGATTTCGGCACCTCCGTATTCGATGAGGTACACGGAGAAATGGTGGTGGTGGACATCACCGAAGACGAAGAAAAAGTAATCATTTCCGCGGAACTTCCCGGAGGAGATCCCGGGAGTCTTGAGGTCGCGGTCTCCCCCGAAGCCCTGATCCTCTCCGGTCAATGGGAAGAATCGCAGGAAAGCGGCGGGCAAAGGATCCAACGGAGCCGCCGCTTTTCAAACCGGATCAAACTGCCCTGCAGAATCGATCCGGATAAGGTCGAGGCGGTCTGTGCAAACAACAGACTGGATATAACTCTGCCCAAGAGCAGGTCCGCTGTATTCAAAAAAATTACCATCCGCCAGGCGGAAAAATAGTTGGAGAGGAGATGTCATGCATAACCTGTACGAAGAGTTGAAAGTCCCGGTAGATAAACTGCGCTGGCGTCTTGACAGGAACGCGCTCACTTTCGCGTCCACCGATGAACTGCCACCGCAGGAGGAGATCATTGGCCAGCCACGGGGAGTCCAGGCCTTTCGATTCGCCATGGAAATGAATAAACCGGGCTACAATGTCCTTGTCACCGGCCACCCCGGCACCGGCCGTCTGGAGGCGGTCAAAAAAATGCTCCATGACATTGCCGGCAAGGAAAAAGCGCCGGACGATCTCTGCTATGTCAATAATTTCAAAAACGATGAATCACCTGTTCTGCTGCGTTTTAAAGCCGGCGGCGGCCAGGAGTTCAAAAATGACATGGAGAACCTGATCACCGGTTTGAAGGATTCCGTGCCCCAGCTCTTTGAAAGCGAAGAATACATCAGCCGCCGCAAAGAGATCATGGAAGCCTATGAAAAAAAGACCACCGAATTCTTCAAGGGACTTGACAAAAAGGTCAAAAGCATGGGATTCAGCCTGGTCCAGGTTCCGGGGGGCCAGCAGCGGCCGCAGTTGATGCCGGTGGTGGATGGCGAGCCGATCCCCATGGCGGCCCTGGAGCAGAAAATGGAGAACGGGCGGTTCCCCAAGGATGAATTCGACGAGATCAGGAAGAAATATGATCAACTGAAGGAAGAAATTGACAAGATTTTCCTGGAAATCCGCGAACTGCACAAGGAATTGCAGGAAAAAGGACGTAAATTCGACAAAATGATGTTCCACAACCTGGCCGCCGAACAGTTCCAGCCGCTTTTGGATAAATACCAACAGGAAAAAATCCAGTCCTACCTAAAGGCAGCGCTCACTGATCTGGGCGAAAACATCGAGATTTTTCTGGTCGACCAGAAAAGCCAGGAGCTGCCTCCCGGCATGGTCATGCCCGCCGGACCCGGATTTCAGCCCTATGAAGTGAATCAACTGGTCGACAATTCCGAACAGAAAAAACCTCCGGTGATCATCGAATCCTATCCCACCTACCGCAATCTCTTCGGGACCATCGAACGTATTGTCGACCGCAGCGGCGTCTGGCGCACTGACTTCAGCAAGATCAAGGCAGGTTCCTTCCTCAAGGCCAACGGCGGCTATCTGGTTCTGAACCTGCGCGATATTCTCACCGAACCGGGAGTCTGGCCAGCGCTGAAACGGGCTCTGAAAACAGAAAAAATGGAGATCCAGACCTTTGATCCCTTTTACTGGTTCACCTCCACCGGCCTGAAACCGGAACCTATTGAAATGGAAATCAAGATTGTCATTCTCTGCGACCCCTATCTCTATTTCCTCCTGCATCATTATGACGAGGATGTGCCGAGAATATTCAAGGTGCGGGCCGATTTCGACAGTTCCATGGACAAAACCGACGAAAGCCTGGAACAGTTGACCCGGGTTATCCGGACAACAACTGCTGAGCAGAAAATCACGGCACTGGATCCAGGCGCGGTGGCGTCCCTTTTTGAACACCTGGTGCGTGTTTCCGGCAGGCAGGAAAAAATATCCATCAGCACCCCCCTGCTCACTGATCTGCTCTGTGAAGCTGAAACCCTTGCCCATCGTGAGGATGCCCGGTTCATCGGCGAAAAGCACATTGAACAGGCGGTTGAGGACCGCATCTACCGTTCCAACCTGATTGAAGAGAAACTGCAGGAAATGATCGACCGCGGCAGTCTGCTCATTGACACGGAGGGGGCAGTGATCGGCCAGGTAAACGGCCTGGCCGTGCTTGACCTCGCCGATCACCGTTTCGGGCGGCCGAGCCGCATAACAGCGACGACCTCCATGGGGCGGGGAGGAGTAATCAATATTGAACGCGAAGCCGATCTGGGAGGCAGCATCCATAACAAGGGTGTGCTGATCCTCAGCGGGTATCTACGGCGGATGTATGCCCAGGACAAACCGTTGTCGGTCAGCGCCAGCATAGCTTTCGAACAATCCTATAGCGGGGTCGACGGTGACAGCGCCTCCAGCACAGAGCTGTATGCCCTGCTTTCCAGCCTCGCCGGGGTGCCGGTCAAACAGGGCATTGCGGTGACCGGCTCGGTTAACCAGCGGGGCGAAGTACAGGCAATCGGCGGCGTCAATGAGAAGATCGAGGGTTTTTTCGATGTCTGCAAAAAGAAAGGCCTGTCCGGGGAGCAGGGTGTCCTTATCCCGCACAGCAACATTCAGGATATGATGCTCCGTAAAGAGGTGGTCGAGGCCGTTGCAGACGGCAGGTTTAATGTGTGGGCGGTGAAAACAATCAATGAAGGACTCGAGATCCTCACCGGAGAAAAAGCCGGCGAAAAAGACGAGAGCAATCGTTATCCGGAGGGCACAATTAACGCCCTGGTGGATGAAAAGCTTCTTGAACTGGCCAAGGGACTGAAAAAATTCGGCGCCGGGGAAAAAAACAAAAAGGAGCAGTAAACAACCCGGCTGTTCTGTTGATACAGATCATGAATACCCCTCAGGTATTGACAAGAGCCACTCCCGCGCAATTCTTTCACGAATCCGCAGGTTGTCCCCGATGAGAGGTAAGAGGTTTTTTTTCGCCCTGCGATAAACCGGCGGTGAGAATCACCCGCATGGCATCCTCCACGGGCATATCAATCGGCTCAATGTTTTCGCGCCGCACATGGACAGTATATCCTCCGATTTGATAACTCATAGGCAGATAGACCGACACCAGTTCGCTCAGACCTGCATTACCGGGCAGCCCATTCTGCCCTTCTTCACCGGTGATAAATCCAATGAGGCGGGCTTCGCCTAATCTTACCGCAACCACGGTTTTCAAATCCTGCTTATTCTGCATCCGGGCAAAGTAGGTCATAAAATCCCGTAATCCCCCATAAACGCTCTTGACCAGGGGAATCTTTTCCAGGAATGATTCACCCAGCCGGAACAACCGGCGCACTATCCAGGCGTCAACAATGAAGCCGATGAAGAAAAGCAGCACCACCCCGACACCAAGTCCCATGCCGGGCCAGTAATACCCCCGGGGGGATGCAAAGATAATGACCGGGCGGAGCACCTGCTCCAGGGTGCTGCCGATCCAGTAAACCAGATACAGCGTGAGAATGACAGGCAGAACTGCCCCAAGACCTTTAAGAAAAATATTCGTTACATAGCGCATATCATTTCATTCCTTTGTCACTAGTGTTTTTTTTGGTGGCGTCGCAAAAAATCGCCAACTGCTGTGTTGCTGCAAATTGTCTCGTCACTGCGGCGTACCTATGTAC
>JAMJFO010000009.1:0-14781 GCA_023544645.1 Desulfobulbaceae bacterium
CGGTGCTCAACAAATGCCAATGGGAAATACAATAAACTTGCCCCTTATAGGGGCAGCCAAAACCGGGCCCTTTGGGCTTGCACAATACGGTTGCAGTGCGGCGCCGGGGATATCCGGGTTCTACTCATGCCGCAGGGCGTCGATGGGATCAAGACGGGCAGCCTTTCTGGCCGGGAAAAAACCGAAAATTATGCCCACGGCCGCGGAAAAGAGAAAGGCGATGATAACGATGCCGGGGTTGAAAATAAAAGGGATGCTGAGCAGCCCGGCAAGTCCGTAAGATGCTGAAAGGGCGAACAGGATGCCGATCGTCCCGCCAAAGGAGGAGAGCACCATCGCCTCCACCAGGAATTGCAGCAGGACCTCCCGTTCCAGGGCGCCGATGGCCAGACGGATGCCGATTTCCCTGGTGCGTTCGGTCACCGAAACCAGCATGATGTTCATGATGCCGATGCCCCCCACCAGCAGACTGACGGCCGCCACCGCTCCCAGCAGGGTGGTAAGGATCTGGGTGGTGCCGGTAAGCATCCTGGTGATTTCCTTCATATCCATGACCTGAAAATTGTCGCTTTTCGAACCCGAGATGTGACGCCGTTCCCGCAGCAGATCTTCGATATCGCTTTTGGCCTTGTCCGTTGACCTGCCCTCTGCCACCGAGACCTGGATCAGGCTGATATCCTGGTTGCCGGCAATACGCCGCTGAAAGGTGCGCAGCGGTATAAGGATAAGGTCATCCTGGTCGGAGCCGAAGGTAGATTGGCCCTTGGCTTCCAGCAGCCCTGTAACCTCGCAGGAGAAGTTGCCCAGGCGGATCTTGTGGCCCAGGGGGGGCTGCGCGCCGAAAAGTTCCTTGGCGATTGTTGCGCCGATCACACAGACCGCTTTGCCGGAGCGCAGTTCCGTGTCAAGAAATCGGCGGCCGGACTGGATGGTCCAGTTGCGCACCGTGAAGAACTGGTTGTCGACACCGGTGACCGAGGTAGCCCAGTTGGCGTTGCCGTACACTGCGGTGACCCTTTGGGACGCCGAAGGAGCGACCCCGACAATGGCCGGGATCTCCCGGTAGATGGCATCGACATCCTCCATGGCAAAGGGCGGCGCGGCCGATCCCTGACTGGGCCCCATGCGCTGTCCTACCCGGACCATCAGCAGGTTGCTGCCCAGGCTGGCTATCTGTTCCGTCACCTGGGCCGTGGCGCCGCCGCCGATGGTGACCATGACGATGACCGCGGCCACGCCGATGACGATGCCGAGAATGGTCAGGAAGGAGCGCAGAACGTTGCGCCGGATTTCCCGCAGGGCGAGAAGAAGGGTATTTGCCAGCATCATCTTATCTCTCCGTGCGCGCTGTCCATTTCCACCAGGCCGTCGCGGAACTGCACCACCCGCCGGGCATACTCTGCCATATCCTGCTCATGGGTGACCATGATGACGGTGATTCCCCGGTCACGGTTAAATGAGGTAAGAAGCTCCATGATTTCCAGGCTGCGGGCCGTATCCAGGTTGCCTGTCGGTTCATCGGCCAGCAGTATGGCCGGTTCGGTGACAATGGCCCGGGCGATGGCCACCCGCTGCTGCTGCCCGCCGGACAGTTCGCCCGGAGTCCGGTGCTCCCAGCCGGACAGGCCCACAACATCCAGGGCGCGGGCTGCCCGCCTGCGGCGTTCTTCTTTTTTAACATGCCGGTAGATCAGGGGCAGTTCGACATTTTCCAGGGCCGTGGTCCGGTTCAGCAGGTTATACCCCTGGAAGATGAAGCCCAGGTGATGGCGGCGGAGCAGGGCTCGCTGGTTTCTGGTCAGCGCGCCGACCTCGACTCCCTTGAACAGATATCGGCCCCGGGTCGGGGTATCCAGGCAGCCGAGGATGTTCATGCAGGTGGATTTGCCGGAGCCGCTCGGTCCCATGACCGCCACGAATTCGCCTTCGGTAATGGTCAGATCAATGCCGCGCAGGGCCTGCATGGCTGCAGTTCCCCACCCGTAGACTTTGGTGACTGCCTGCAGTTCAACCACGGGAGGGCGATCTGTCCGTATCTCGTCCGGCATGGTTATTTTTTCCTGCTCACCGATTCAATGATCAGCGGCATGCCGGCGGTGACCTCGCCGCTTACGATCTCGGTCATTATGCCGCTGGTGGCGCCGGGGGTGATTGAAACGGCAACCGGCTCATTGTTGCGCAGGGTCCAGACCTGCTGCTCCTGGCCGGACCTGATCTCACTGCTTCGCTGCTTCCTGCTGCGGCTGGGCCGGGGGAAAAGCTTGCTCAACAGACTGCCGCCGGCAGTGCCTAGATCCTCTTCGCCCCGCGGCGGAGGAGCATAGCGCAGGGCGGCATTGGGCACCAGCAGGGCATCCCTGACCTGTTTGACAATGATGTCGGCAGTGGCGGTCATGCCGGGTCGCAGGGAAAGGTCATCGTTGTCCACGTCGAGGACCGTGGGGTAGGTCACCACGCCCTCGGTGGTCCGGGAGCCAAAGCGTACCTGGGTGATATGGGCGGGAAAGGTGCGGTCCGGATAGGCATCCACGGAAAAAGTTGCCTCCTGGCCTTCCCTGACCTGGCCGACATCTGCCTCGTCCACGTCAACATGAAGCTCCATCTGGGTCAGATCCTCGGCCAGGGTGAAAAGGACCGGCGCCTGCAGCGAAGCGGCCACGGTCTGGCCGGGCTCAACGCTGCGGGTGAGGACCACGCCGTTGATGGGCGAGAGGATGGTGGCCTTTTCCAGGTTGGTCATGTCAATCTGCAGTTTGGCCTCTGCCTGGGCGATGTTGGCCTTGATCATGGTCTCGTTGGCCCGGGCGCGTTTGAGCACTGCATCCGCCGCGTCGAAATCCTGCTGGGAAGGGATTTTGCCGCCGCTGAGTTCTCGGACCCGGGCAAATCTTGCAAGTTCGTTCTCGGCTTCCAGCACGCTGGCCTGGGCCTGGAGCAGGTTGGCCCGGGCCGATTCCACGGCGGCCCGGGACTGGTTCACCTGGGCTTCCAGCATGGTGGTGTCGAGGCGCGTCAGCACCTGGCCGGCCTTGACCACATCATTGTAGTCGACCTCGACTGATTCGATGGTGCCGGAAACCTCGGTGCCCACATCCACCTGGTTGGTCGGCTCCAGGTTGCCGGTGGCAGTGACGATAACGGTGAGATCGCCGCGTTCGGTCTCCACTGTCCTGTATTGTATCGGCGCGTCTTTTTTGCCGCCGGACCATTGGAAAAACAGAAAAATGACCGCCAGGAGCGCCAGGGGCCAAATGAGCAGATGTTTCAGGTACCTGCTTTTTTTCCGGGGCTGCTCAAGTGACAGTGATTGTTTCAGGTCCGAGTTGCCGGTATTTGTATCGGGACGGCTCATATACGTTCATCCTTTTTCGGAAAATTACGGCGCTGCCGGTGAACTCCATCCTCCGCCCAGGGCCTTGTACAAACGGACCAGGTTGGCGGTGACGGCGCCGTCGCTCCGGGCCAGCTGGTCCTCAAAGGAAAGCAATGAGCGCTGGGCGTCCAGAACGGTGTTAAAATCAGTCAAGCCGGCAAGGTACTGGTGCCCGGCAAGTTTTTCAGCCTGGTCCGCGGCATCCACAGCAGCGGCCAGGCGTTCGCGGCGAAGCTGTTCCTGGGCATACGCGGTGATGGCATTCTCCACTTCTTCCAGGGCGCCCAGGATCGCTGCCTCATAAGCATAGAGAAACTGCTCCTGGACGGCAGACTGCACTTCAATGTTCCGGCGGATGGCGCCGGCATCGAAAATGTTCCAGGAAACACCGGGGAGAATACTCCAGGTGTCGCTGCCGGATGTAAACAGATCCGCTGTTTTGAGTGATTCCAGCCCAATGGAGCCGGACAGCCGGAACCGGGGATACAGATCCGCGGTGGCCGCACCGATGCGGGCGGTCTGGGCGGCAAGGCTGCGCTCCGCCCTGCGGATATCCGGCCGCTGGCGGAGGGTTTCGGCAGGCACTCCCACGGCAACTGCCGGCGGAAGGGCAGGGATGGGCTGCATGGCTTCCAGCGTATCATGGACGCTGCCCGGAAATCCTCCCACCAGAACGGCCAGGCGGTTTTTTGCGGCATCCAGCGTGATGCGCAGGTTCGGGATCTGCGCCCGGGTGTTTTCCAGATTATATCGCGCCTGCTGCAGTTCCAGGACGTTGCTCAAGCCGGCCTGATGGCGCCAGCCGATGAAATCATAGGCTTCCTGCTGGATGGCAAGGTTTTTTTCCGCTGCGGCCAGACGTTTCTGGGTGGTGCGCACATCGAGGTAATTGAGGGCAACTTCGGCAGTGAGCGATACCAGCACATCCCGCAGATTTTCCTGTCCGGCGGCAAAGTCCGCTTCGGCAGCTTCCACTGAGCGCCGCACCCCGCCGAAGATATCCACTTCCCAGCCGGCGTCAAAGCCGACGGAATAGAAGCTCCTTGTTGCTCCGCTGCCGGTATTTTCACTGCTTTTGCTCCTGCTTGCCGATCCGGATGCGTCGAGGGAAGGGAACAAGCCTGCTTCACTGATGCCCCGGCGGGCGCGGGCCTCGCGCACCCTGGCCGTGGCCTGCTTCAGGTCGAGATTATTGCTCACTGCCTGTTGGATGAGACTTGTCAGGAGCGGGTCATTAAGGGTTGACCACCATTGGGCCAGCTCCCGTGGGTCAATGGTCCCCGCAGTCAATCCCTGCGCAAGTTCGGCGTGCCAGGCAGCCGGGCTGTTTCCTTCCGGCGGCGCGTAGTCAGGGCCGACAGCCGCGCAGCCGGCAAGGGTCAGAAAGGAAAAAGCCATCAGCGCTGTAATACCACTTCCAGCCAATGGTGATTTTTTCTTTCCGCGGCTTAATCGGGCCATGGCTTGTTTATCCATATACAGATGTTTTTTGTGAGAAATGCGGGCTAGTGTCGCGTCAACTCTCAACTGACGCTTCTTGCTTGCCCTTTGCTGCGCCTGCTTCGTTGCAACTTTTTTCACATAGCATCACTATGCTCATAAAGTTGCGCCTTGCAGGCACAACAAATTGCGGCGCAATATTGCACCATTTAATCCTTGACGCAACACTAGTTGGTCAGCGATTGCAGCGGGGCCGGGATGCGGCCGCCCCGTCTGACAAAGCCATCGGCGGAAATACGGCTCACCGCCATCACCGGTGCTTCGCCCAGCAGACCGCCGAAATGAACGGAATCGCCGACTTCCTTGTTTGGCGCCGGGATTATCCGGACGGCGGTGGTCTTGTTGTTTGCACAGCCAATGGCCATCTCGTCGGCGATGATGGCAGCCAGGGTCTCGACGCTGGTGGCGCCCGGAATGGCGATCATGTCAAGCCCCACGGAACAGACGCTGGTCATGGCTTCGAGCTTTTCAATGGTAATGGCTCCGGCCCGGGCAGCTTCAATCATTGACGCATCTTCGCTCACCGGGATAAAAGCGCCTGATAAGCCGCCCACTGAGGACGAGGCAAAAAGTCCTCCTTTTTTGACGGCATCGTTGAGCATCATCAGGGCGGCGGTGGAACCGGGAGCCCCGGGCATGGACAGGCCCATTGTTTCAAGTATCTGTCCCACCGAATCGCCCTCAGCCGGAGTGGGGGCCAGGGACAGGTCCAGGTTGCCGAAGGAGACGCCAAGCTGCCTGGCCATTTCCCTGCCCACCAGTTCGCCGGCCCGGGTAATTTTAAAGGCGCTTTTCTTTATCGTCTCGGCAACCTGGCCGAGATCGGCATCAGGGCCGAGATTTTCCAGAGCATGGCGGACCGCTCCAGGTCCGCTGACCCCGACCAGGATCGAACTTTCACTCTCCCCGGTCCCATAGAATGCGCCGGCCATGAAGGGGTTGTCCTCCACCGGATTCGCGAACAGCACCAGTTTGGCGCAGCCGATTCCGTCTTCATCGGCGGTGCGTTGGGCGGTTTCCTTCATGACCCGGCTCATGGTGTAGCAGCCGTCTATGTTTATTCCGGCCCTGGTCGAGGCAAGGACCACCGAGGCGCAGAAGCTGCGGGTGGAGGCCAGGACCTCGGGCATGGCGGCAATAAGGGCCCGGTCAATTGCTGTTTCTCCTTTCTGGATCATGGCCGTGTATCCGCCGATGAAATTGACCCCGATCTCCGTCGCGGCCCAATCGACGGCAGCGGCAACTTCGAGGAAGGCCGCCGGATCAGCCGTCGGCACCACCAGGGACAGGGGGGTGAGGCTGATGCGGCGGTTGACGATCGGCAGGCCGTACTCGTTGGCGACAAAATCCGTCTTTTCGCTCAGTTTCCCGCCCTTGGCCAGGATTTTGTCGCGGATCTTGCGCGCGCAGGCGGACGGGTCGGGATCGGAGCAGTCAAGCAGGGAAATGCCCAGGGTGACGGTCCTGATGTCCAGTTTGTCTTCGGCGATCATCCCGACTGTTTCAAGGATTTCTTCACTGGAAAATTTCATTTTCCTATACCCTGTGCATATATTGAAACACCTCGGAATCCTGCACTGTTACTTTCAGTGACAGGTTTTGCACCGACTCTTCCAGCCGTGACGTAATTGCGGGCATTGTGAGGCCGGACGCCGTCCGGTCGGCGAGAAGCGTCATGGCAAAGATCTCTTTGCCAAGGATCGTCTGGTTGATGTCGATGATATTGATGTTCGCTTGTGCAAGGGCGGCGGCAATTTTTGCCACAATGCCGACTTCGTCCCTGCCGATCACCGTGACAATGATGTCCTTTCGCTTTTTTTCCATCGGTCATCCCCGGGTAAATATTCTCAATCCGCGATAACTTATTACCGGCAAACTGTTCCCTGATTAGTATCATTTTTTCGGGTCGCGCGCACGTAAAGAAACTGCTGTTCCTTTGCGGATGTCCTCCCGGGGTATCTGCCGGGGGGAGCTCATCCTGGAAAATCAACTAATAAGAGGCTTTTGCCTCTATTGTATACTCTGTTCAACATACCCTGCTGACGGCAGAAAACCGACAGGTTGGCCAGTGCGGGAGAGAACATTCTTTTGACAGTTGCGCTTTGAAAAACTATATACGAGTCATTCTCAATGGTGAATTTCCGGCCGGTGACCGTTTACAGAGCAATACTTTTTCCCAGGAGTCATTTTATGGTCTATTGCAATTATTGTCCCGGGTATTGCTGCTACCGGCTGGAAGGCTCCGTGCTGCTCCTGACGGCCACTGACATTAACAGGCTGGCTCGTCATTTTCGGATTTCCGATGGGGAGGTGCGAAAAAGGTACCTGGAAAACAAGTATACCTTTAAGGTGCGTGAAGACGGTTCCTGTATTTTTCAGGCTACGGACAGGGTGGTCAGACGATGCACAGTCCACGAAGCCCGGCCTGATCAGTGCCGCCGCTTTCCCTATGGCAATCCCTGCCCATATCTGGAACGGGAAGATCTCCTGGAACGAATCCAGCCCCTGATTGAGAAATGCCTGAGACCAGTGGCAACTTTTTAGGTAGAAACGAGGGCTTTTGTTCGAGATCAGCTAAACGAGTTCATCAGACTCCGAGGCATGCGAAAAAAATTGCCGCAGGCATATATTTGATATCGGAGTCTCCTTGCCTCCAAGGATAATTTTTTGTGCATAACGCAGAGTTCTGGTAATAAGAACCTTTCTGGACGGGCACTAAGCAAAAAAAAAGACCCCGCACAAGTGCGGGGTCTTTTGAAATCAAACAGAGGTCGAGCTTACAGGCTTACAACATTCTCTGCTGCCGGTCCTTTCTTGCCCTCGATTACTTCAAATTTTACACGTTCGCCTTCAGCGAGTGTCTTGAAGCCCTGGCCCTGGATAGCGGTATGATGTACGAATACATCGCCACCGTTGTCCTGCTGAATAAAACCAAACCCTTTAGACTCGTTAAACCATTTTACTGTTCCTTCTACCATTACTGCATACTCCTAAGTACTGCTGGTTCGTAGAGAACCATTGTTAAAAATGTGCCAGCCAGAAACATTCTGCCTGACGTACAGCCCGGTTGTCCGGACTGAATTATAAAATCCTGATGAAATATCAGGAAAACACACTGTTGTCATGTTGTGACTGATTGGTAAATGATCTGAAATATCTGTTTCCGCTCTATAAGATTAAATCGATGGAAATGAGTGAATTATTTTTGGTTCAGTCCCGATTGTGTCGATTGTACAAAGTCACCAGTTTACATTTTTTTACTAAGTAATTGGCAAGTCTTTCAGGACCGAATCATGCCGATATCTTTGGCGGAAGGTAGGCGTGACAGGTAAAAATATTGCTACTTCTTACTTAATTGTTAATCTATAATACACAACGTAATCACATTGCACAACAAAATAAGACAAGAAAATGAAATTATTTTATGGTTAGAGAGCTTCGTGGTGCGCAGTGGGATTTTTGGGGCAATTTTGTGTTCTTTATTACTGCACGCTTTCGTGCATAGGTAAATACTGCGCGGGGCAGGGCGGCCATCATTGCGCTTTTACCGGCATATATAGCGTTTACAGCGCGGGTCCGCGAAAGAGGCCGGCCCATTTTCCGGCAAGGGATGATTTTATGATTCAGAGCAAAGAATATGACGTGCAAGATTCAGGACGTCCTTGATGTAATACGGCAGCTTGCGGTTGAACTGCACCCCGAACTCTCATCCGCCGTTGTTGACCTGGACAGTTCCCTGGAGCGGGATCTTGGTCTGGACAGTCTTGCCCGCATGGAACTGCTGACCCGGCTTGAAAACAGCTTCGGTGTCCGCATGCCCGAGCAGGTGCTGGCAATGGCTGAAACGCCAAGGGACCTCCTGCGGCACCTTGATAAAGAAAAGACACCGACTCCGGAGGTGCTCCCGCAGGAGACTGCGCCCCTGGTTCAGGCGCTGGGTGATGAACGTCTGCCTGAGAATGCATCGACCCTGGTGGAGGCTCTTCTGCTGCATGCCGCATCCCATCCGGAACGTGTCCATATCCTTCTGGACGGCTACCGGGACGATCCTGTGCAGGTTTCGTACGATGAATTGCTCAGGGGTGCGCGGAAGATCGGCGCCGGTTTGCAGCAGGCCGGCCTGGAGCCGGGGGATACAGTTGCCCTGATCCTGCCCACCGGAACGGAGTATTTCTTCAGTTTTTTCGGAGTGCTTCTGGCGGGAGGAGTTCCGGTGCCTTTATATCCCCCGGTCCGTCCCACCCAGATCGAGGAGCATCTGCGGCGGCACCGGGGTATCCTGCAAAACGCCGGGGTGAAAATACTGCTGACCATGCCTGAAGTGAAACCGGTTGCCAGGCTGCTCAAGCTCCAGGTCGACACCCTGGAGACAATCGCTGCTGTGGCCGAAATTTCCCGCCCGGAGAATCTTTTTATTCCGGTCCCGGTGCAGCCGGGCGATATTGCATTTCTCCAGTACACCTCCGGAAGCACCGGTGATCCCAAGGGTGTGGTTCTCACGCATGGCAACCTGCTGGCCAACATCCGGGCCATGGGCAGGGTGACAAAAGTAACCTCAAAGGATGTGTTTGTCAGCTGGCTGCCGCTGTATCATGACATGGGCCTGATCGGCGCCTGGCTGGGGAGCCTCTATTTCGGGTGCCGGCTGGTGATCATGCCGCCGCTTTCCTTTCTTGCCCGTCCCGAGCGCTGGCTGCGGACGATCCACAAGCACCGCGGGACCATGTCCGCATCTCCCAATTTCGGATACGAACTCTGTTTCCGGCGGATACGTGACCGGGACATTGAGGGAGTGGATCTGGGTTCATGGCGTCTTGCTTTTAACGGGGCCGAGCCGGTAACCCCCGAGGCTATAAACAATTTCTGCCAGCGGTTCGAATCTTACGGTTTCCGCCCGGAGGCCATGGCCCCGGTGTATGGTCTTGCTGAGTCTTCGGTGGGGCTCGCGTTCCCCCCGCCGGGCCGAAGGCCGATAATAGATCGGATCGACAGGGATACCTTTGTCCGGTCGGGGAGGGCCGTCGCCCCACTGGATACTGACCGACCGGCCCTGGAATTCGTGGCCTGCGGACAGCCCCTGCCCGGACACCAGATCAGGGTTGTCGACCGGGGAGGCAGGGAGCTTCCGGACAGGCAGGAGGGGGTGCTGCAGTTCAAGGGCCCTTCAGCCACCAGCGGTTACTACCGCAATCCGGAGAAGACCCGCCTTCTTTTCCAGGACGGCTGGCTGGATTCCGGGGATCTTGGTTATATGGCTGATGGTGATGTGTTCGTGACCAGCCGGGTCAAGGATATGATCATCAAGGGCGGAAGAAATGTCTATCCCCACGAGCTGGAGGAAGCTGTCGGCAACATCCAGGGTATCCGCAAGGGAAGCGTTGCGGTATTCGGCAGCCGGGATCCTGATTCGGGTACGGAACGGTTGATAGTGCTGGCGGAATCACGAAAAAAAGATCCGGCCGGCAGGGAAAAACTGCGCAGGGAGATCAGCAGCGTGTCCATCGATCTTCTCGGCATGCCCCCGGATGAGGTTGTCATTGCCCCTCCCGGAACAGTCCTCAAGACCTCCAGCGGCAAGATCAGGAGGGCGGCCAGCAGGGAGCTCTATGAACAGCAGGCCATCGGCCGGCCTTCGCGGGCTGTCTGGCTGCAGGTTGCCCGTCTGGTTCTCTCCGGTTTCCTGCCCCAGGCGCGCAGGACTCTCAGGCTGTGCGGGGATCTTTTGTATGCCGGATATTGCTGGGTTGTGTATGGGCTGCTCAGTGTGCCGGTCTGGCTGCTGGCAGTCCTGCTGCCGGGGAGGAAGATCCCCTGGCTGGTGACAAGGTACGGGGCAAAACTGCTCGCCCTGTTGACCGGCACCAGACTCATGGTCCAGGGGGTGGAACATATACCGGTTGATCGGTCGGTTGTCATCGTGTCCAACCATATGAGCTACCTTGACGCATATCTTCTGCAGGCGGTTCTGCCGGTGCCGTGCAGTTTCATTGCCAAGGCGGAACTTGGCGACAGGTTTCTCCTCCGGGTTCCCCTGGAAAAGCTGGGCGCTGTCCTGGTGGAGCGGTCAGACAGGGAGAGCAGCGCCGGCAATGCCGCGCACATAGCCCGACTGGCCGCGGAGGGACGGGTATTTCTCTTTTTTCCGGAAGGCACCTTTCAACGGATGCCCGGGCTGCTGCCGTTTCGCATGGGCGCCTTCCTGACATCCGTCCAGGCGGGCATTCCGGTTGTGCCGGTGACCATTCGCGGCACCAGGAGCAAGATGAGGGCCGGCTCCTGGTTCCCACGCCGCGGCCCGGTGAGCATGACCGTGAGTCCTCCTGTGCAGCCGGAAGGCGATGGCTGGCAAGCGGCGATCAAGCTGAGAGAACAAGTCCGCCGGGAGATACTGCAACATCTCGGTGAGCCGGATCTTGCCGGCTCATTCACGCCGTTTGCCGAGGTGAAAGATACCGGCCAGGAAACCTTAAAGAATGACAGGGAAAAGCCGTGACGCAGGAAAAACAACTGCTGCTTACTCCTGTCCGGGGGGATAAAAAGGTCATTTTCGGCTGGGCAGTCTATGACTGGGCAAATTCCGCCTATATCACCACCATTGCGGTGGCCATCCTGCCGATGTACTTTGCCGGCGTGATCGTGCCGGCCGAGGGTTTTCGCATCGGCAGCACGGTTTTTGCCGCCGAGACCCTCTGGGGATTCATGGTTTCCGCCGCCGCGTTCATTGTTTTTGTCATGGCCCCTGTTCTTGGGGCAATCGCCGATTTCTACAGCGTCAAGAAACGCTTTCTGTTCAGTCTCTGTTACCTGGGAGTGGCCGCCGCCGCCTTGATCCCGCTTTGCGGCGCCGGGGATGTCTGGCCCGTTATTTTTCTCTTTGTCATTTCCCAGGTCGGTTTTGTCGGCGCCAACGTGTTTTATGATGCCTTTCTGCCGCAGATTGCCAAACCCGGACAGGAAGACCGGGTATCCAGCAAGGGATTTTCCTATGGGTACGCCGGCGGCGGTCTGCAGTTTGCCTGTGCCCTGCTGCTGATCGCTTTTCATGATCATTTCGGCTTGACCGAGTCCGGAGCCGCCAGGATCGGCATGCTGACCGCCGCGCTCTGGTGGGGCGGGTTTGCCCTGGTTACGGTCCGGTTCCTGCGCGAGCCGCAGATCGCGCGGCAGTCTCCGGCAGCACCCGGACGGCCGCGACCCGGATGTATCGTCCTGGGGTTTTCACGGGTCTGGAAAACCATGCTGCAGGTTGGAAAACTCAAACACCTGGTCCTTTTTCTGGCGGCCTTTCTTGTGTACAACGAAGGAATCCAGACGGTTATCCAGATGGCGACCATGTACGGCAAGCAGGAGCTTAAGCTCCCGTCCACGGCCCTGATGATCACCCTCCTGCTGGTCCAGATTGTCGGCATATTCGGGGCCCTGATCTTTTCGTGGATAGCCGGCAGGACCGGGACTAAAAAAGCGGTGATGCTGACGCTCGGTATCTGGAGCGGGGTGGTTATTTATGCCTATTTTATTCACACTGCCTCGGAGTATTTCATTCTCGGCGGAGTGGTGGGCCTGGTGCTGGGCGGATCCCAGGCAATCAGCCGCTCCCTCTACGCCTCGATGATTCCGGAAGATTCCCCGGCCGAATTCTTCGCCTTTTATTCGGTGGTCAACAAGTTCTCGGCGGTCTGGGGGCCCTTTATTTTTGCCCTTATCCGCCACTGGACCGGTTCTTCGCGTAATGCTCTACTTTCGGTCATTGTTTTTTTCATCCTGGGCATCCTGCTCCTCAGCCTGGTTGATGAAAAAAAGGCTCGCAGCGCGCGGCACGATATCGTTTTACATGATTGAATAATTGAAAAACGCTGAAATACAACGTATGAATTGTAACTGTAATGCTTCGTGATACAATTACCTCTGTTCAGGATAATATAATGAGTGTTCTCGATCAGGAATCCATTTTCACATCCATGCTGCAGGATGGCCCCTTTGCCATCAGTGAGCAACCTCCAGTCCATCATCCTTTTTCGCGGGAGACCAAGGTATGGGTCAGGCAGATTGCCGGCAACCCGCTGGTCAAGACCAAATATCGGGCTGTCAGAAACCAGATTTTCGATTTCCTCGGCATCAGCAGCTTTGACGAGGTTTTTGATCTTATTCATATGCCGCAACGCCGATTTGACTGTGCCGAGCGGGCCCACTATCTGCTCGGCAACATGTTCGGCATACACGGCAGTGAACAGGAGATCTGTCGGTATCTGAAAGAATATTCCCGCACAGCGGACGATGTGGTCAACTCTCTGCGATCAAAGGTCCTGGCGCCGTATGCTTCGCATATTGAAATGACCAATGAGATCGAGACAACCACCGACCCCGTGGACCTGCTCCTGATCATTTTTAACGACCGTTTTCATAAAAAGGCCCGATTTGAGGCCAAGCGGAAGCTGCAGCTCATAAATCTTGCCGGCTCCATAGATCAACGGGAAAGGGAAACGGCCATTGAAGGAAAATTCGCCCGATTTCTCGATTTCCTCAATGAGTATGTGTGGAGTCCAAGCCTCAAGATCGGCGATCTGGAAATCAATTACCTGCACAGCCGCCATGATGATGAGGAGTTCAGGTGCACGGATGTCAGGATTATTTCTGAACAGGAGGCGGACGAGCTCACCCCCGGCCCCGGCGAAAAACTGACCCTGATCAAGCGGCGGCGCTTTCGCGATAAAGAGGCGGAAACACCCATCTATGTCAGTATCCGCAAGAAGCCCCCGGCTGCCAAGGTGTTGAAGCTCCTGCGCAAGAACCAGAAGAATCCGGCCACGGCGGTTGACGACGAACTGGGGTTGATGGCGGTTCTCAATACGGTGGGTGATGTCAAGCGCTTCATGAAGCACCTGACCCAGAGCGCGGTCAAAGCCAGTTCATTCATGACCCTGGAGGATATTTCCGACACTCTTACCGGCGGAAGATATGGCGGCACCGCCACCGGCAGTTCAAAGAAAACACCGATGCTCAAATTTTTCGCCCGGCTCGGCGGCATGCGGGTTGAATTCATCATCCATACCAACCGCTCCTATCTCAACTATATTTATCAGCGTGACGTTTCCCATGATGAGTACGAAATCAAGCGAATTTTCGATACCGGGGTGGCTGAATTTCTCTTTCCACACGATATTTATCACCTGGATATGGAGAATATCAGGGATCGCCAGATCAAGTGGTGCAGGAAACGGATAGAAGAGTATTGATCTCCGGTGGATTTCTTTTATTGAAAAGGGTGGATAGGTTCAGGTGAATCTCCACTCGCGGTCCTGGTGCAGCTCTATTTCGAAAAGCGCTTCGCTGTCATGGAAAATACTGATTTTGCCGGATGATTCCGACAGCACCATGGTTACGCAGTCGGCGTGCTTGGTAATGGCCGCGGCCGCGGCATGCCGGGCGCCCAGGCCCTGGGAGAGGATGGTCGGTTTTTCCGGCGCCGACAGGTAGATGCCGGCCGATTCCACAATGCCCTGGCGATTGATGACAAAGGCTCCGTCCAGGGCGCTGAATTCCCGCAGAGTTTCAAAGAAGGAATTGTTGAACACATTGCGCAGTTCCGGCGGATGGCCCTTGCAGGGATTGAGGATCATTTCCTTGAGATAGGGCTGCAGGGTGTCCGGATCGCCGAGCACAAAAATTGTGCCTATGGGCCTGCCTTCCCGGCCTTCGGTGGCAAAGCGGGTAAGGATGTTGACCAGGCGGATAAATACCTCGGGCGCGAATAACCGGCCAATGGTTTCCATCTCCATTTTCCGGATTATCCGCAAACGGTCCCGTGAACGGGTAGTGGTGACGGAGTCAAGCCCCTTGCCGGCAATGGAACTGTACAGGCAGAGGATTTTTTCGTCCGGTTTGATGATGCCGCGCAGGCAGGCCAGAAG
>JAMJFO010000009.1:14881-80552 GCA_023544645.1 Desulfobulbaceae bacterium
GGTTCCGGGTGAATCTTCTGCCCCTGGAACTGGGTTGTCAGCCAGACTATTTTTTCCCGGCCGCGAAAAGAGTTGATGAGTGGGAAATCCTCACTGGTGTCGGTCTGGACCACTATGGAGTGTATTTGGAGATTCCGGCACATGATGAAGGCCTGCCTGATAAAATCATCAGACCGCTTTTTCTGATTTTTCCGGGACATCTGGCTGCTGTTCCTTTTTTGTGCCTGTTGCATGGTTGTGCGTAATACGCAGGCTAGCTTTCCAGCTTTTTGGCCAGGGGACGGTATTGCAGGCTGTAGAACATTTCGAGATACCTTCTCGTTTCCATGCGCTCCAGGTTGGAAACGTAACGCCAGAAACCGTATATACGGGCAAAGGTCATCATCCGTTCGGCATAGAGTTTCCAGGTGTATTTTGCTTCGACCCTGTTCAAGCCTCCCCGGGCTATCTTGTCCCAATACTCAGGCTCCTCGGCGCAGCGGGTGAAAAAATCCACCAGCTGCCGGGCAACGGCGTCTTCATTGTTCGGGTTGATGTGGAAGCCCGAGACACCGTTCTGGATAATTTCCATGGGCCCGCCGAAACAGGTGGCAAAGGTCGGCAGCCCCGATACCATGGCTTCTATCACCGTAAGGCCGAATGCCTCGAACAGGGCCGGCTGCACAAATGCCCCCCGGCTGTCGGCCACATAACGATACAGCTCGCCTGAGACCTTTTTGTCCAGGTGCATGCCTATCCAGCGGGCCTGTCTGTCCAGTCCGTGCTCATTGAACAGGTTGTGCATCATGTGGATCTGCTCTATTTCTTCGCCATCAGCAGAATGATCCGGATTGATATACCCCCCGATGATTACCAGGTTCGCCAGTTTGCGCAGTTCCGGACACTGGCCGTACAGGCGGGCCAGGCTGGTCAGGTTTTTGATCCGGTCCAGCCGGGCCATGGTCAGGATGAGGGGCCTGGACCGGTCTTCCAGGACGCCGCGGGTCTGCTCCGGTCGCTGATCGCCGTAAATAAGGTCTTCGATCTCCGGATGCAGGTCGGTGAACCGGCGCGAAGTTTCTCCGGCCGGGAAGTAGATGTCCGGATCGGCGCCCGGCGAGACAATGTTGAATTTCGGGTCGTAGGCGTCAATGCCCTGGATGACCCGGTAGAGTTTCGGCATGGTGAAAGTCATGTAGCTTTCGTACTGGCCGGGGTTCTCATCAGTGCCGGCAATCTCCTGGTAGGTGCTGGTGATAATGAAATCAGCGGAATTCATGGCAATAAGGTCGGCGGTGAACTGGCAGGAAAAATGATAATGGGGGTCGTTCTCCTCCCAGTAAAGATCAGAGTAGAGATATTTGGCCTTTTCCAGGGCATGGGCGATGTTGCACTGGGTGACGCCGAGCTTGTGGGACATGAGGCTGGCAACAATATTGCCGTCCGAGTAGTTGCCGATGATCAGGTCCGGCCGGCCGTCGAGCTCGGTGATGAGCTCTTTGCCGGCCTCAACAGCGTAGCGTTCGAGGTAGGGCCATATTTCAAAACGGGATATCCAGTGGGGTACAACCTGGCCGTCGGCGGAGCGGAAAGGAACGCGGAGAATGAAGCTGTTCTTCGTTCCGTGGATTTTTTCGATCCGCTGGTCACAGGTTGTTCCCTGGGCCTCGGGAATGAGCCGGGTCAGAACAACAATCACAGGCTCTATGTCGATTCCCTGCTCAAACAGACGTTCGTGCATCTCCCGTTCCAGGGCCTTGACCTGGTCAAGGATATAAACAACCTGACCTCCGGTGTCCGGCCTGCCCAGGACGTTTTCCTGGGCGAAATAGCCGTGCGGCGACAGGACGGCAATGGAAAATATCATTGGTATGCGGCTGAGAAAAATTTCCAGGGTGCCGGGAGAAGGCGCTTCAAGGATATCAAGCAGAAGCCCCATGGTATCGCTGATCCTGCCGGCATACCTTCCCCATCCCTGTTCAAATCCGAGCTCCTGGAGATCGTCGCGCATTGCGGACCATTCAACGGTATCATCCTTGTCCCGCAGATAGCGCAGGGCATCCCTGAGACCATTACGGAGTTGTTTTGTGTTTTCGATCTCCTTGGTGAGCATGAGTTGCTGGTCCCGGTAACTATGGACCTGGAGAAACTTGAGCAGTCGGTTGTCGCCGCGGTTCAGTTCCTGGAAAAGCCCGCTGGACAAACGCCGGTTGAGAAATTCAAGCCCCCGGCCGATTGAGCGCTCTTCCTGCAGCTTGAAAAACTCACGGGAAAAGGGCTCCAGGTCGATTTCCAGCGGCCACCTGTCGTTTGTCCCGCCGGTGACCAGCTTCTCTTTAAAGTAAAGGAAACTGTCCGGCGGGATTATTTCCATGGCAAGGGTTTCAAGGTGAATGCGGATATAGACCCAGCGGGCTACTCTTTTGCGGATGGCAAAATAGGCCCATGGCTGTTGAATGGCGGCTTCCTGGCACCACTGGACTATTGTTTTAAACGGACTTGCGGCAAGCTCCGGGACATCATTTTCCTGGATCACTTTGTCGAATTTATCACCTATTTCGGTGCGCAGAAGAAGCGGTTGTTCGCTGCAGCACAACTCATTCAGGAACAACTGGGTATCCACGTGATTTTTCTCGATATAGGCGCGGAGTCTTTCTATTGGTCCGTTGGATTTGATAAAGCTCATTACAGGTTCCATCTGTGGAGAAATTTCTGGTAAAATTCCCTGTCCAGCGAGGTGGCTCCCCGCTGCCCGACAACCCCTGAGGCAAACTGCTGGGCCCGGTCAAGGGTCAGCTGGAGGGGCCATTCAAGCATGATTCCCAGGAGCAGAACCGAAGAAAATGCATCGCCGGCGCCAACCGTATCCACGACCTTGGTCGCGGTATCCGGTGCGACAGAGAGCGGCGGGCTGTCGGGGGTAAACGCGGCTGCTCCCCTGCTGCCCATGGTGATGAATACTCCCTCCGGACCAAATCGATCCAGGATCATGGCGCCGCAGGAATGGGAATCATCCTGTTCCGGAAACAGGGCATAACATTCATCTTCATTCATTTTCACCCAAGCCGCATCTTCGATCATGGCAAGGACGTGTTCCCTGTTCCACCATGGCTGCCGGAGATTGACATCGAGAAAGATCGGACATGGACAGGTGCGTTTCAGGGTTGCGAGGGCCGCTCGACTGCCGTCATCGCGGAGGGCAAGGGAGCCGTGATAGAGAAAGACTGGTTTTTCCTTCAGTTGGGGAAAGACCGGGGAGATGTGGTCATATGCCTGGTCGGGCAGGATGGCGAAACGCGGTTCTCCGTTGGTCAGGGTGATTTCCACCCGGCCGGTGGGCCGCGACGGATCATATTGCACAAAATCAGTGTTCATGGACCAGGATTTCATGGTTTTCCTGATCTGCAGCCCCTGGGGGTCATCTCCCACTCTGCTGATGAACAGGGGGTTCTGGCCGAAAGCCTGGAGGTTCCAGGCGACATTGAATGGCGCGCCGCCAAGCACTTCACGACCATCCGGGAAACAGTCAAATAAAACTTCGCCGAAGATCAGTGGCCCTCCCTGACTCAAAACGATCCTCCATGGGTATAAAATTGCAGCATGATTTTTATCAGGTTACCAGAAGCAAACTCATGGAACAACATATGAAATACAAATCATGCAAAAGAATCGAAATTAACGGACAGGCAATGCAAACCCGGAAACAGGAATGCAACACACTGTTTGACATTAACCTGGAGCGCAGATATGATAAGTAGTGCCCGTCCAGAAATGGTCTTTTTGCCCGATCTCTGCGTTATGCTCAAAAAATTATCCTCGGAATATCACACATATGCCTGCGGCAATTTTTTTCGCATGCCTTGATCTCGAACAAAAATCCTCATTTCTGGACGGACACTAAGTAGTTGAAAATGTTCATGTGTAACATTTTCCGGCAAAAATGACAGACGCGAAAAAGAAAGAAGGAAGGTCGACCATGTATATTCAGCTTTTCAGTATCCATGGGCTCATCCGGGGTGAGTCGCCGGAACTGGGACGGGACGCCGATACCGGTGGGCAGGTGAAATATGTCCTGGAACTTGCCCGGACCCTTGCCCAGAGGGATGATGTTGACCAGGTTGACCTGGTTACCCGCTATATCGAGGATAAAACCGTATCCCCTGATTACAGCCGCGAGATGGAACCGCTGGGCGATAAGTTGCGGATCGTCCGCATGCAGTGCGGGGGGCGCAAATATATACGCAAGGAACTTCTCTGGCCGGAACTTGAAGAATTCATTGACAAGTCAATAAAGTTTATCAAAAAGCAGCAGCGTATCCCCGATGTCTTTCACGGCCATTACGCGGATGCCGGGTATGTGGCCATGGAGCTGGCCGGCGCCTTTGACCGGCCTTTTGTCTTTACCGGCCATTCCCTGGGGCGGAACAAGCTGGAGAAGCTGCTTGTCGAGGGGATGACGCAGGAGAAAATAAACAGGCATTATCATATTGATACCCGCATTCATATCGAAGAGGATATCATCGAAAAAGCCGGTCTGATAATAACTTCCACCCAACAGGAAATCGACAGCCAGTACGGCCTGTATGATAATTTCGCCAGAGGCCGTTATGCGGTCATACCTCCGGGCATAGACCTGGAAACGTTTTATCCCTACTATAATTATCAGCTTGATGCGGAACATATTCACGAAGAAGTCAAGCAGGCCAGGTTTGCCCTGTTAAAGGAGCTTCATCGTTTCTGGACCCATCCGGAAAAACCCTTTATCCTTGCGCTCTGCCGTCCCGACCAGCGGAAGAACATTACTGGACTTATTGAGGCCTATGGAACCAATCCCGAATTGCAGGCCATAGCCAACCTGGCCGTTTTTGCCGGGATCAGGCAGGACATTTCCCGGATGGAGGAGAATGAACGGGATGTGTTGACCGACATGCTCCTGCAGATGGACCGGTTTGATCTCTACGGTAAACTGGCCATACCCAAGAAACATGATTTTGCCACCGAGGTGCCTGCTTTGTACCGGCTCTGTGCCGAGAGCAGGGGGGTTTTCGTTAATCCGGCCCTGCTTGAGCCGTTCGGGCTGACACTGATCGAAGCCTCTGCATGCGGCCTCCCCATCGTTGCCACCAATGACGGCGGCCCGGTGGATATCGTCAAAAACTGCAGCAACGGCATATTGGTGGATGTCCGAAATCCCGAAGAAATCGGCGAGGCCGTCAAGTCAATCCTGGTTGACGGGCTGCAGTGGGACCTTTTCTCCAATAACGGGATCACCGGTGTTCGCAACCATTATTCCTGGCCGTCACACTGCTATAAGCTGATCAAGGAGCTGCATCAGGTTTTCCCTGAGCTGTGGGGGCCGACCGAGCAGGAAATGATCATGGAGGAAGACAGGAGACCATCCTTTGGCGCACGATTGGCCGGGCTGAACCAGATACTGATTACCGACATCGACAACACCCTTGTGGGGGACAATATCAGCATGCGCAAGCTCTTGGCATTGCTTGAAAAGTACAGCCATAGCATTGCCTGGGGGGTTGCCACCGGCCGCAACCTGGACCTGACCCTGGAAGTGATGACCGAATACGATATCCCCATGCCCGATATACTCATCTGCTCCGTGGGCACGGAGATATATTACGGACCTGACCTGCGCAAGGACAAGGGGTGGCAGAAGCACATCTCCCACCGCTGGAAGCCCGATGAAATCAAACATGCCCTGGCTGACCTGGATTTTCTGCCTTTCCAGGAAGCCGAGGCGCAGCGCAGCTTTAAGATCAGTTATTACATGGAGGACAACCCCGATTATCTTGCCGAAGTCCACCGGCGCCTGCAGGATCAAAAACTCCTGTGCCAGGTCATCTATTCCCACGGCCAGTTTCTCGACATCCTTCCGCATCGCGCTTCCAAGGGCAAGGCGATCAACTATATCAAATACAAGTACGAGTTCCCGTACAGCAAGATCATGGTTGCCGGCGATTCAGGCAATGACGAGGATATGCTCAGGGGTAAGAACAACGGTCTGGTGGTCGGCAATCACAGTGAAGAGTTGAAAGTCCTGCAGGGCAAGCCGCGAATATTTTTCAGTGAGCACCCGTATGCGGCAGGAATCATTGACGGCCTGGTTCATTACGGTTTTTTCCCGCCGCATGTCATGGAGGAAAAATAGGGAAAGCAGAAAGGGGTAGAATGCTTCGCGCAAGGCGGGAAATCCCTCTATTGATCATGCTTTTGCGCGGGAATCCCCAAAATATTGGTCCCCGGTACAATAATATCCTTGCTGCGTTTCGGTGGTAATCCGAAATCAGAATATTGATATTTACTTTTTGGGTTTCACTGTTCCCACGTATTCATCATTTTCCCAGTACCCTATTCTAATCTTGCCGTCGGGGGATTCTTCCACGCCATATCCATGGATTGTCCCTTCCTTGAATTCACCGGTATGTTTTTTGCCGTCAGGAGTGGTCAGGGTACCTTTGCCATCCGGATTTCCGTTTATAAAATCACCAACATATACGCCGTGAGGGGAAGTGAACGTCCCTTTTCCATTGGGAAAATCGTCTGCCCATTGTCCTTCATATTTCCCGCCATCCGGCCAGGTGCAGACGCCAAGACCATTTTTTGCACCGTTTTCCCATTGACCCGTATATTGTTTGCCGTCCGGCCAGGTAAAGGTGCCTTTGCCATGCATTTTGTCGTCCTTGAAATTCCCTGAATATTTTGCGCCGTTGGGCCATATGAAAGTACCTTGGCCCTGCTTTTTCGCCTCTTTGTATGTTCCCGTGAATTGTGCGCCGTCCGGCCATGTGGTGGTTCCCTGGCCTATTCTCTCTCCTTCCTTCCACTCTCCTTCATATTTTTTGCCGTCCGGCCAAACAAATGTTCCTGTGCCGTTTTTGCAATCGCCCTCAATGCATTTTCCTGAATCTCCAATGGATTGTAGAGGCAAGAGGAAAAGAGTACAGAAGCAGATTGCAGCTATATATTTTTTCATAAAATTTCTCCTTTGATTATTTGAATGCGGCTTCATTCCGATTGTGCCCGGCTACAGAGAAAGACTGACGGCTTATGAGGTTGTAGCCGGAATGGTCCGCAGTGGGGTATGAGCAGAACCGCATAGTTTTCAAGGTGGTTTTAGGGGCCGTTATTTTGGTGATGATATAATCGGCTTACCAGAATTTGTTGAAAAATGTCAACAGAGAACGATTTTGAGAAAGGATTTACTGTTGTCGCGTTTGCCTGGGTATTTATCCAATCCTCTGTTAAAAGGAGCAGGCCGGTGGAGTGCACAGGAAGTTATTTGCGTTTGAATGCTTCAATTCGTTGCAGAAGTATGGTAACTGGTCAATGATTCTTGTGGAGATTGTGATCTCGGCAAGGGGCATGGCCAAAAAAACTTTTTTTCCCGCACTCTGTTCTTCAAAAAATATGTGGAATGTGCTTAGATGCCTCGGCTTTCCGAGGTAATTTATATGATGATACGTTTTCTCCTGATACGCCATGCCGCAACCGATGCATCGACAGACAACCTGCTGCTGGGCTCCACCGATGCTGAAGCTCACAGTTCCGGGATGGCGCAGTTGAATCGGCTGCCCGGGATCCTGGAGGAATATTCCCCTTCATTGTGGTTCTGCAGTCCCATGCTCAGGGCGTTGCAGACCGCGGAGCAACTGCGGACCCTCTGCGGGATTAAACAGGTATTTCAGGTGGACGCGCGGCTCAGGGAGATAGATTTCGGCCAGTGGGAACAGAAGAGTTTTGCCGAGATTGAAAAAAACGATCCGGATCTGATACCGGCCTGGTCACGATATGATGATTTTGTTTTTCCCGGCGGCGAGGCCGTGGCCGGCTTTACCGGGCGGGTGGCGGAAGTGCTGGATGAATTGCGGGCCGACGGCAGCAGGGAGATCGGTATTGTTACCCATGGCGGTGTGATCCGTACCATGATTTGTCTCGCCCTCGGACTGAGCCCCAGGAATTATCTGCTGTTTTCGGTTCTGCCGTCTTCATTGACGGTTATTGACCTGTATCCGGAGGGCGGCGTGCTCTCGGCGCTGAATGTATAAAATGGCTTCAATTACCCTCATCACCGGCGGCAGCCGCAGCGGCAAGTCTTTTTTTGCGCAGCGACTGGCTGAAGAAATCGGTGGTTCGCGTCTGTTCCTGGCAACCTGTCCGGTAACGGACGAAGAAATGGCTGAACGGATCCGGCGGCACATCATTGACCGGCAGGCCGGGGGATGGGAAACCGTCGAAGAACAGATCGAGATCGCGGACCGGCTGTCTGCTGCCGGTGGGTACCGGGTGGTTCTGGTGGACTGCCTGAGCCTGTGGGTCAATAACTGCATGTACGAGGCGCATCTCCGGGCAGAAGCCATGGATGAGGACAGGATTTCTGAAAAAACCGTTGATCTGGTTGCAACGGCCCGCAACCATCCCGGCGATGTGATTTTTGTCACCAACGAGGTCGGGATGGGCATTGTCCCGGACAACAGCCATGCCCGGCTGTACCGTGACCTGCTCGGCCGATGTAACCAGCACGTGGCGGCGGCATCTGACAGTGTGTACCTGGTCAGCTGCGGCATTCCCCTGCAGATAAAAGGAAATGATGATGCATTATAAAGAACGTAAAGACGCGGTGGGGTATCTTGAGGCGACATTCCGCGAAATTTATCCCCAGGATACTTCCTTTCGGGACCAGGCCACGGCCCGGCTGGAACAGTTGACCATGCCGCACTGGGCCCTGGGCGACCTGATGGACCTGGCGGTTGATCTGGCGGGTATGACCCGCTCGCTGACCCCGCCGGTCAAGCGCAGGAAAGTGGTGGTCATGGCCGGCGACCACGGGGTGACGGCAGAAGGTATTTCAAAATATCCGTCCGAGGTCACAGCCCAGATGATCTATAATTTTGTCAACGGCGGGGCAGGGATCAATGCCCTTGCCCGCCAGGCAGGCGCCGAGGTGGTGGTGGTGGATATGGGCGCTGCCGCCGACCTGGAGGACCTGGTCAAAGACGGCAGGATTATTTCCAGGAAGATCGGCAGAGGGACGGATAATATGGCCCGGGGGCCGGCCATGTCCAGAACCAATGCGGTGCTTGCCGTTGAAGCCGGGATCGAGCTGGCCGGGAAGCTTGCCCCGGATGTCGACGTTTTCGGCACCGGCGACATGGGAATCGGCAACACCACTCCCAGCGCAGCCATTGGTGCGGTGCTGACCGGAAAAAAGGTGGCGGATGTTACCGGTCGGGGCACCGGGCTGGACGATGCCGGGCTGGAGCATAAGATCAAAATCATTGAACAGGCGATCAAGGTCAACCAGCCGGATCCAAAGGATGGCCTGGATGTGCTTGCCAAGGTCGGTGGTTTTGAGATTGCCGGCATTGCCGGGTTGATCATCGGGGCGGCGGCCCAGCGTAAGCCGGTGGTGGTGGACGGTTTTATTTCCACCGCCGGAGCGTTGATTGCCTACAGCCTGGAGCCCTTTGTCCGCGATTATATCATCTGTGCCCACCGCAGCGTTGAACAGGGGCACCGGTTCATGCACGAGAAACTCCAGCGCCAGCCCATGCTGGACCTGAACATGCGCCTGGGGGAGGGGACCGGTGCGGCCCTAGCCATGAATCTCGTGGAGGCTGCGGCGCGCATCCTGACGGAAGTAGCCACCTTTGAGGAAGCAGGGGTTACGGGATAACAGCAGACAATGAACCTGCTCAGACAATGCTGCGCGGCATTTCGCTTCCTCACCATTATTCCATTGCTCGGAACATTCGGCACCGATGTTGAGGACCTGCAGGGAGCGCTGCCATTTTTCCCGGTGGTCGGCATTGTTCTCGGCAGTTTGTCCGGAGCGGCCGCCTGGCTGGCCTGGCAGATCTTTCCCCCTCTGGCGGCATCCGTTGTGGTGACATTTGTGCTGCTGTCCTTTTCCGGAGCTCTGCATCTCGACGGCCTGGCCGATTGTGCCGATGGCTTTTTCAGTTCCCGGGAGCGTGGCAGGATGCTCGAAATAATGCGGGACAGCAGGATCGGCGTAATGGGGGTCATTGCCGTGGTCATGATCCTCCTGCTCAAGGTTTCGCTCCTTTCGGCGCTGGACAGCGCCGATGCTGTGCGGGCCGCCGTGCTGATGCCCATCGCCGGCCGCGCGGCCCTGGTGATGATGATCCTGCTGCTGCCCTATGTCCGTAAAGAGGGAGGGCTTGCCACGCCGTTTTATGCCGGTCGTTCGGGTTGGCCCCTGGTCATCACCATGGTTCTTTTTTTTGGCGCCGCTCTTGTTGTCTCGGGCCTGAAGGGGGTTTATGCCGGCGCGGCAGTCCTGGTTGCGGTTTTTCTCTTTTCGCGCCTGTGCCACAGGAAAATTGGCGGGGCAACCGGCGATACCCTGGGGGCCTCCTGTGAAGTGGCCGAAACAGTGGCGGTATTGCTCCTGCTGCCGCATTTTTTTTCTTAAATGCATCTTTCCGGTAATCACCCGTTGTTTCATGGCAATGGACTTTTAACTTTCCCTTTCACTGGATTCCTGCTATTTAATACCTTCTTGACAGTTTGCCGGGTGAGTGATAATTTTACCTAAGAGAACACTAATTCCAGAATCCATCATGACAAAGCCGTCCAATATATTTTTTATTCTGTTTTTGCTGATATTTTTGTCTGTGCCGCAGGTTCATGCGGCAAGCGTGGCCGAGGCATCCACCGGCCATGAACGACTTTCTGTCGGCAAGTATGATCTTTCAGGCATGACAGCAGACGAGCGGGAATGGTTCCTCACCTTTCTGAACGGCAATTTTTTTGCCGATGGCTGGAAGGATATCTCCGCCGAAATTCTCATTAACACCCAGGCCCATGAGCGGGATCAGCAGCGGAGCAGACTTGATGAGCTCGGCTACAGGATAGGACGTGAATGGTGCAAGGGAAATGACGCCAGGAAGATCCACACCTCCATGCTGCGAAAATGGGGAAGCGAGCTCAGGGAAGCCGCTGATGATGCGCCTCATCGGCTTGATGAAGTCATTTTGCGCATAGACCGGGAGGTCCGTGAATTACTCGATTGACTTTTTTCCCCCACCCTGCAGCTGAAATTCTTCCCCCAACCGGTTTTCACTGGTTTTTTCTATTCGACATCCCAGCGTTCCTCGGTGCAGGATAACTTCGATTCTGTCGCCCACTTCAATCTGAGTCACATCTGTTATGACCTTTTCGTCCGGCTGAGAAGTCCTGGCTATGGCGTATCCACGGGCCAGCGTGGACAGCGGGCTTACCGCGTCCAGCAGGCCTGCCGCCCGGGCCAGAGAATCCTGCCGGTTTTCTACGGTTGCTCTGGCGGAACGAAGCAGGCGGCGGCGCAGATCGACCAGTTTCTGGTGTTGGAGCTGCAGGCGGGATGCCGGGTCAAACCGGCGGATGCGTTGGGCTGCCTGATCAAGCTCATGCTGTTTACCCTGCAGCAGGGTTCCCAGTGACCGGTGGAAGCGGGCCGCCGCGTGGTCAAGCCGCAAAGACAGGTGATCAAGGGGGTAGCGCAGAGTGGTCAGCCGCTGTTTGTGCATGGCCACCCTGTCGTGGAACCACCCGAGCAGGGAGGTTACTGATTTGGCCTGGCGGGCCTGCAGCTGCAGGATTCGCGCCCGCAACGCCGCGGTTTCGGGAAGGATCATCTCCGCGGCAGCGCTTGGCGTAGGCGCCCGCAGATCAGCGGCAAAGTCTGCAATGGTGAAATCAATTTCGTGGCCCACGGCGCTGACCACCGGAACCGCGGATCCGGCAATGGCCCGGACAACTTTCTCCTCGTTAAAGGCCCAGAGGTCTTCAAGAGAACCTCCGCCGCGGCAGAGGACGATGATGTCTGTATCCAGGAGACTGTTGATGGTTGCCAGCGCCTCAACCAGTTCGCCCCCGGCTGCTTTCCCCTGCACGGAAACGGGGTAGACGGCGATTTTTGTTTGCGGGCACCGTGCGCGGGCCACCTTGATAAAATCATGCACTGCCGCACCCTTGGGCGAGGTGACCACCGTGATGTGGCCGGGAAAAAAGGGGAGAGGTTTTTTCCTTTCCTTGTCAAACAATCCCTGGGCCGCCAGTTGGCGCTTGAGTTTTTCAAATTCCAGCTGCATGATCCCGGTCCCATGAAAATCAACTGTATCGACAATCAGCTGGTATTCGCCGCGCGGTTCGTAGACGGAGATCCGCCCCCGGCAGATCACCATCTGTCCGTCAGCCGGATCGGTGACCAGGTAACGCTGCTGCATTTTGAAAAGCACTGCCCGGATCTGTGAATGCTCATCCTTCAGGGTAAAATAACAGTGTCCGGAAAGCGGCTGGCGGAGGTTTGATATTTCACCGGCAATGCTGACAAAAGGGAATTGCACTTCGATCAGCCCCCGGATGGAGGCATTGATTTCGGAAACAGTGAATATCCTGGAGTTGCTCATGGATGACGGCTGGTCCTTTCGGTGGCGGTGAAATCATTAATGCTTTTTTCGCCCAAAGATGTATAATAAACGGTTCTTTACTGGTAACGCAATATGATTGTTCGTCAACAAAGAGAGTCCTATGAGCCAACAGAGTGCATTTGATCGCCGGAATATAGAAGAATCCGCAGTTGTTCCACCTCCCGGTCTGCTGGAACAGTTGAATCTGCCGCCGGCCCTCATTACCTTCCTGCGAAAAAACCAGCGGACGATTTGGATCGTTACCGGTTGTATCGCCTTTGCCGTGATCAGCGGGGCGCTCTATGGGCAGTACAGGAGTCACCTGGAAGAAAAAGCAGCCAATGCCCTTGTCGTGGCAATGCAGGCAGAGGGCGCGGCAAAAAAGGAACAGCTTGTCCGGGTGGTTGATGAGTTCGGTTCAACGTCCTCCGGTGTATGGGCCAGGATTGAGCTTGCCCATCTTGCTGTTGCCGATGGTGACCTGGCCCAGGCGATCCGGGAGTTCAATGATATAAAAAACGAGGTGTCGGCCAAAAATCCCGTTACACCGTTGTTGCTCAACGCTCTTGGCGCTCTGTACGAAAAAAATAATGAGCTGGACAAGGCTGTTGCCGCGTTCAGTGAATTAAGCGCCTATCCGGGCTTTGAGGCAGGTTCATACGAGGCCATGGGCCGGCTGTATGAACAGCAGGGCCGGAAAGCAGAGGCGGTGGAGATGTACCGGAAATCACTGGCCGCCGGACCAGGAGATGATCCTCTGCAGTCCGCCAACCCCAACCGGGAAACGATCCAGGCCAGGATTAACAGCCTGCAGGATTGATGAGAGTTATCCATTCGCCGGCTGAGATGACCGCCTGGTCGAGGGAGCAGCAGGCATCCGGTCTGAAAGTCGCGCTGGTGCCCACCATGGGGTATTTTCACGATGGCCATTTGAGCCTGATGCGGGCAGCGGCGGGGATGGCCGACAAGGTTGTGGTCAGCCTGTTTGTCAACCCTATCCAGTTCGGGCCGGGGGAGGATCTTGAATCCTATCCGCGCTATATGGATCGTGATTGCCGGCTGGCCGAGCAGGAAGGCGTGAATGTGGTTTTCGCCCCCCACTCATCCGAAATGTATCCGGATGGTTTTCAGACCACGGTTTCGGTGGGCCGCATAACCAGACATCTTTGCGGCAGGAGCAGGCCGGGGCATTTTGACGGGGTGGCGACAGTAGTGACCAAGCTCTTTCATATCACCAGGGCCAATGCGGCTGTTTTCGGCGAAAAAGACTACCAGCAGCTTGCGGTTATCCGCCGCCTGGTCGTTGATCTGGATATGGATGTTGCTGTACACGGTCATCCCATTGTCCGGGAAGCGGACGGGCTGGCCATGAGTTCCCGCAACAGTTATCTGGACAGAGATGAACGGCAGACGGCATTGTGCCTGTATGAATCACTGGCGCTGGCTCGTCGCGCCGCCGCCTCCGGGGTGCTGGAAGCGGGCGAACTGGCCTCCCGGGTCCGGGAACATATTCTCTCCCGTTCAGGCACCGAGATCGATTATGTCAGTTTTGTCGATTACCGGACGCTTGAGCCGGTGGACAGGATAGATGCGAATACGCTGCTCGCCCTGGCGGTAAAGATCAATAGCAAGGTGCGCCTCATTGACAACAGCCTGCTGCTGACGGAAGAGGGGGCTGCATGACCAGGGGTTGTTTACAACATTATTCATTCAATCAACAGTAGATACGCTATGTTACGTTTTATGCTCAAGGCTAAGATTCACAGGGCCACCGTCACCGAGTCGGATATCCACTATGAGGGCAGCCTGACCATTGACCGCGACCTGATGGACGCGGCAGGCATCGTGCCGTTTGAAAAGGTGGGTGTATACAATATCAACAACGGCGCGCGGTTTGAAACCTATGTGATAGAGGGGGCGCGCGGAACCGGAGTGATCGGTCTCAACGGCGCGGCCGCCCGCAAGGGGATGGTCGGCGACCTTATTATTATCGCCACTTATACCGGTGTTGCCGAAGACGAGCTGGACGGCTACGTGCCGACCATTCTGCTTCTGGACGCACAGAACAACGTAAAACAACAACTGGATAAATGAGGTTCTGTTATGCCTGGTTTTGAAGTTTTCGGTGAAGAGGAAAAGCGCGAGGTTCTCGAGGTCTTTGATACCGGCGTCCTGTTCCGGTACGAGTTCGGTCCCCAGCGCGGAGATGTTTATAAGGTAAGGCAGTTCGAAGAGGCCTTTGCCCGTTATACCGGCGCCGGTCATGGCCAGGCCGTCACTTCCGGAACGGCGGCGTTGAAGGTGGCCCTGACCGCCCTGGGCGTGGGGGCCGGCGATGAAGTCATCACCCAGGGCTTTACTTTCGTTGCCACCTGGGAGGCGATTTTTGATGTCGGCGCCATCCCGGTCTTTGCCGAGGTGGATGAGACCCTGAACATGGATCCAGCCGATCTGGAGAAAAAGATCACCGACCGGACCGCGGCTGTTATTCCCGTGCACATGCTCGGCGCCCCGGCAAGGATCGAGGAGATCAAGGCCATTGCCGACCGCCATAATCTCCCGGTCATTGAAGATACAGCGCAGGCTGCGGGCGCTCGTCTGCATGGCCGGCACCTCGGGACCTTCGGCGCCTGCGGGACGTTTTCCTTTGACTCGGTCAAGACCATGACCACCGGCGAGGGCGGCATGGTCATAACCGATGATGAGCAGCTCTGGCGCGCCATGTCCGAGTATCACGACCACGGGCATGATCATGCTGTGAATCCCGGGGGACGGGGCGGTGAAGGAAGACGGTTCATCGGCTTCAACTACCGGATGATGGAGATCCAGGGGGCCATCGGCCTTGCCCAGCTGGCCAAGCTTGACTCCATGATCGCGGCGCAGAAAAAAAACAAGGCCCTGCTCAAAGAAGCTGCCGGCAAGATCCCGGGCGTGACCTTCCGCACCATACTGGATGAAGAAGGCGATTCCGCAACATTTCTTGCCTTCATGCTGCCGGACCGTGAGCGTGCCGCGCAGGTGAATCAGGTTCTGCGCGACAATGGCGCTGGAGCCATCAATTTCGGTGAGAACACCTGGCATTTTTATCCCCGGTGGGAGCACCTGTTACAGGCAAAAACCCCGGCTGAAAACGGCTGGCCCTTTACGGCCCACGGCAAGCGGCGGGTGGTGTATGACCCGGAAGCATTGCCGCAGTCGGCAGGGATCATGACCAGAACCCTGGTGTACCAGGTGCCCATCAAGCTGGCTGAGGAACAGAAGGATAAAATGCTTGCCGCCCTGCGCCAGGCGGCTGCCTTGTAAGTTTACCCCCTCTGACGTGGGGACGGATATTTCAAACCGGAAGGATGGTTTTGCCGCTGGGGCTGGGCGAAGAGGCGACGGCAGTCGGGCCGGGTACAATGAGGGGTAAACGAGGTGTCGCGATGGTCTGTTGGCTTGGCGACGTTTTGTCAAACCGGCAATTGTGCTTTCAGGAAACAATGGTGGTGGGCGATACTGGGATTGAACCAGTGACCCCTGCCGTGTGAAGGCAGTGCTCTCCCGCTGAGCTAATCGCCCTGCTCCCGGAAACAGATAATAGTGCATACGCCGAATTCCGTCAACGTCTCTATCGTTCCTGCTTCTCACCCGTTTCTTAGCCGGCGGGGCGGAAATCCGATTATTACATATTATATCTGTCATGTTTTCTTTGCCTAAGCAGTGGAAAAAGGTTGTGGACGCAACCACCGAGGTTGACCTTACCTTTCTGCTGTTACGGGTTTTCAGCCTTGCCGGCGGCATTGCCTGGTTTCTGGTTGTCCCCCTGTCCCCGAAAGAAGAGGCCATCCTGGTCCAGGCCCTCGTTTATTTTTCCATTTACAGCACTCTCTGCTACCTCTTTATTTTTTACCGGCCGGACCTGTTGAAAAAAGTCTACCTGGCCTCTCTTTTTCTCGACATGATGTTTTTGTCAATCCTGGTTTATGCGGAAACAAGCTTTGCAAGCAGCTTTTTCCTCGGCTATTACGTTCTCGTCTGCCTGCACACCATTTATTTCGGTCTTGGTTTCGGCCTGTTGGTCGCGGTTTTTTCTGCGGTTTGCTACGTCATCAGTATTCTGCCCATGCAGGCAGCCATTCATTGGACAGATCTGGCAATGAGGATCGGTTTCCTTTTTTTCATAAGTGTTCCGGTGGGGTTGCTGACAGAGAAGGTCAAGCGTGAAAAGGAAAAAGTGGAGCATTTCAATCGAACCCTTGAGCTCCGGGTGGCAAAACGCACGGCAAAGGTTGAATCCCTCCTGGACCAGGAGCGGTATCTCAGGGAAATTCTGGGCACGGTCGCCCATATCAACAAGCTGCTGATCACTGCTCCTGATATTGCCAGTCTGCTTGAGAACTGCTGCTCCCGATTTGTTCTGCATGGCTATTACGGATTCTGCTGGATTGGCCTGGTGGAAAATGAAGAGATTGTGACAGTGCGCACCTCACACCCGTCCGGCAACCCTCTTGTTGAACCACCCTATGCCGTTTATGATGCCGACGGTTTATTTTACCGGACTTCCGCGGCCCAATGCATCAGGAACAATCAAACAGTGATTCGCGCCGGCGGTCGGGAAGAAACGGATGCGGCCCTGTGGCGTAACCCGGAGGCGGTGGAGGGGTTTCATTCGGTTGTCAGTCTTCCCCTGCGCTCCCGGCAGGCTGCTGGGGCACTGGGGGTCCTGTCCATCTATACCTGGCGCCCGGAAGGCTTTGAGCCTGAAGAAAAAGAGATGTTGGATGAACTGGCGGGCGATATTGGTTTTGCCATTGATTCGTTGCGGCAGCGGGAGGTGGTGACAAAGCTTACCGCGGAACGTACGGCCAATTACGAAGAGACGATTTTCTCTTTTGTCAGCATGATCGAGCTGAGGGATACCTACACGGCCGGCCATACCCAGCGCGTTGCGCATTATTGTGAGCTGATTGCCAGGGAAATGGGCATTGAGCTTGAACAAAGAAAGAAAGTCTATAAAGCCGCCATCCTTCACGACATCGGCAAGATTGCAACGCCGGATTCCGTCCTGCTTAAACCCGGCAGACTCACCAGCCTTGATTATGACCTGATAAAGCTCCATCCGGTTGCAGGGTATGAGATGCTGTCGAATATCGATATGTACAAGGACCTGGCCGTGATCATCCTGCATCATCACGAACGTCACGACGGCAACGGCTATCCCGATGGACTGCAGGGAGATGAAATACCGTTTCTTTCCAGAATCATGGCAGTTGGCGATGCCTTTGATGCCATGACCACCAATCGTATCTATAAGGCGAGAAAAAAGATGTCTGAAAGTCTGGCCGAGCTTCAGATCATGAGCGGTAAACAGTTCCACCCCGAGATTGTCCAGGCAGCGGTCAAGGCGTTCGCCGACGTTAAAGTCCCCGCTGCCATCAACCAGCTTCCGGCAACCAATCTTGAGAAGAAGAGGTTTTCCTACTTTTTTAACGACAAACTGACCGGCCTGCACAACGAGGATTACCTGAAGATCATCCTGAACAACCTTGATCTGAATCGCTATACATGCATGTATCTGCTGCATCTGCAGAATGTGCCGGAGTATAATAAACGCCATGGCTGGGCCGGAGGGAATCAGCTGATCAAGGAATTTGCCGCCGAACTGCAGTCCTCATTTGCCGATTCTCTTGTTTTCAGGGCATACGGAAACGATTTTGCCATAGTTTCCCAGGGGCATCGAACCATTGACAACAGGGAGATAAACTCTCTCGCAGGCATCCGGGACACGATAATCAGGGTTGAAATTCACCATGTTGATCTGTCAACAACAAGGGAATACACTCTTGATAAAATGGAAAAGATGGAAATCCTGCCCGCTGATGCCGATGAATCAATGATCGATGACGCGCAGTGAAAAAAGTAGAGTCTGTCCATGGTGTTGCCCCACGGTGCGGATTAAATCATATAGACATCAAACCGGGTGGTTTTGCCCTTAATGCTGTGCGAGGGGGCAATGTCTCCCAGGGAGGGAGCTGTTCGCGGCCGTTTGACAACCACCCGTTTGCCGGCTGCCGCCAGAGCGGTGTTCAGCAGCTGTTCGGTATCGGGTTCATGGCCTATGAGTTCCTGCAGCATCTGCATCTCTTTTTTGACCAGCCTGCTTTTGTTTCGTGCCGGGTACATTGGATCAAGATAGACAACGTCAAACCTGTTTTCCGTGCCGGCAATCCCACGCAGGTATTGGATGGCGTCCATGGCGGAAAATGTAATTCTGGCGGCAATTTCCCGGGTGTCTGTATGTTCGGAAGCCCTGCGGAGTCCGTCCTGCAGCAGCGCCGCCACCACCGGATTGCGTTCCAGCACATGCATTGTGCACCCGGAGCCGGCCATCAGGAAACTGTCTTTGCCCAATCCCCCGGTCGCGTCGAGAACACTCAGCTGCTGGTCCCTGCGCAGGCCTATGGCCCTGAGGAGCATTTCCCTGCTGCTGCGCTTTCTTCTGTACCCGGCCGGGCCCTTGACAAATTCCGCGTATACCAGGGCGTGCGGTGCAGAACTGCCGGGAATGGAAAGGCTCAGTCTGTCGCGGGTAATAGTGAGAACAATGTCCAGGCCGGCGCTGTCGGTGATGATCGGTACTTCAAGTGTCCGGGCCAGCAGTTCCGCTCTTTTTTTTTGCCCGGGTTCCGTATAGAATATCCCCATGCGGGGAGATGAGCTTTGTTGGGCCTGTTTCATTGCCTGAAGGGGTTAGGCTTCCTTGGTATATTGCTGCATAAGGTTCCCGGTTTATCCAGGAATGATTGCTCAAACATAGTTGATCGGATTGATGCAAATGACAAGATTTTTTTATACACTTTTCTGCGTGGCGCTGTCGTTTTGTATCGCTTCAGGCGCTGGTCACGCTGCCGCCTGGGAGGGAAAAGTCGTCAAAGTGATCGATGGGGACAGCCTCAAGGTTCAGCGCCGGGGCAAGCTGTACGAGATCCGCCTGTATGGCATTGACACGCCGGAATACCGGCAGCCGTACAGCAACAAGGCCAAGCAGTTCACCAGAAGACTTGCCTTGGGCGAGATGGCCCGGGTGGAAGAAAAAGACATCGACCACTATGGACGCATTGTTGCCCTGGTGACGATCCGGGGAAAAATGGTCAACCGGGAACTGGTCCGGGAAGGGTTGGCCTGGTACTATCCGAAATACTGCCGCGCGCAGCCTTTATGCGGAGAACTGCGGCAACAGGAAGAAAAGGCGAAAAAACAACGTCGCGGATTCTGGCGGGACAGCAATCCAATTCCTCCCTGGCAATGGAAACGGCAACAGAAGAGCAGCGGCTCAAAAGGAAAAACCGGGTGGTATTACCGACTCCTTGACCGGCTGTAAGGGTGTTGCCGGAACCTGATCACTGTCTGGTTCCAGACCCTCATTTTCCTTGTTGACCGGCGCAATGCCCGACCATGGGTCCTGGTCGTAGCCCAGTTCTTTCCAGTCCATCCGGCTTGTCGAGCCGTGGCAGTCAAGGCAGCCCAGGGCTTTGTCGCCGGCAACGACCCCGTGATTTATGCGCCGCAAAGCAGCGGTCGTGGCAAAAGCATATTGACCGCTGTACGGCAGCACCAGGGCCTGCATTCCCTGACGGGCAACAGTGTCCCAGTTCGATCCAGGAAACAGGGAGGAGCCGGTGGGCTGCAGCAGGGGGGAGATAAGGTAGCGGTATTTGGTGTCGTACAGCTGGGTGCCGTAAATAACCCGGAACGGCGCTATCTTTGATGCAGGGCTTCTTTCCGAGGGCCTCAGCAGGTAGGTGAGTTCCTGGGGCCTGATTCTCTGGCCGCGGGTATAGGCCATGTCTCCTCCGTCATCCCACAGGTACACGGGCTCAAGTCGGGCTGCCGAAGTAAAACCGTTTTCATCGCGGACAAGGTTCCGACCGTGTGGACGGTTCTGGTAGAGCCTGTTGGTTCTGCCGGTCATCAGCCAGTTCCAGCTGAGCACCCTCGGACTTTTTTGCGCGTATTGAGGGATATGGCAGGTCCGGCAGGATATCGTCGCCACGTGTTGATTGAGTTGATCAATGGCGTGCGGGGCATCGCCATGACAGGCGGCACAGCCCTGTTCTGCTGAGGAATGGTTGTCCCTAAGCTGGATTTTTCCGGGTAAACCATGACCGCTGCGCTGCGGATGGCAGTCCTGACAGCTGAATGGTGCTGCAGTCCTGTCCATGTGAATATCAGGCATTTCAGTGACATTGCCCGGCCGCGCTGCCCCGGATTGAGGATCGACAGCCGGGAGGCCGCAGTCGGCAAAGTGGCATTTTTTGCAGTTGGCAGGAGATGGCGAGCCGACATTACGGGCCATTTGCTCAAGTTCGCCCCGGGTATGGTCGCCGGGCACACCCTGGCCGGTTTGACGGTAGACCCCGGTTGTATCGTGGCAGACAAGGCAGTCGACCATCTCCGGGGCCGGTGCGTCAATATCCACCGCAGGTCTGGCGCTGCCGACATGGCATCCCATGCACCGGGAGGGGTTTGATGCGACGTCAATGGCAAAACCGGTCAGGGAATCCTTTTTGCCGGACAGAGTGTTTCCGCCATTGACATTGTGTTGCCGGACCCAGGTCCAGTGGGTGGACTGCAGAACCGCGACAGCCTCCGGCAGGTGACATTGGAGACAGGATTTTGTTACATCGCTGATGGCCGTAAAGGGTCCCGTGATCTGCCGGTGGACCTCCAGGGCCGCCGCCTGGCTGCTTAAGGCGCCGGATCCCAGGAGAAGGGCGAGAGCAATGCAGGATGTCCGGGTTCCTTTGTTCATTATTTTTTTCCGTCCTGTTGCAGAAGGAGGGCGATGTCCTCCCTGGAAATGGTTTCTTTCTCCAGGAGGGCATTGGCCATGGCATCCAGTATCGGCCGGTGATCAACAAGGATGCCTTTGGCTTTGTCATAGGCTGAGCGCACCAGTTTTTTCACCTCGTGATCGATGGCGATGGCGGTTTCTTCGCTCATGATCTGTCCGGGCTGCCCGTTGAGCGGATCGGCCGGAGTGAAAGTCATGGGGCCGATCTCTTCGCTCATGCCCCATTCACAGACCATTTTACGGGCGATGTTGGAAACCCTCTCAATATCATTGCCGGCTCCGGTGGTAATTTCGTTGAAGACAATTTCCTCGGCCAGCCTGCCGCCGAGCAGTGTGCAGAGATTGTTGAACAGGTAGGTCCTGTCCTGGGAATATTTTTCCTCCAGGGGCAGCTGCATGGTCAGGCCGAGAGCTCTTCCCCGGGGAATAATGGTGACCTTGTGAACCGGATCTGCTCCCGGCAGCATGCAGGCGACCAGGGCATGCCCGGCCTCGTGAAAAGCGGTAATTTTCTTTTCCTTTTCGGTGATGATCATGGAACGGCGCTCGGCCCCCATCATGACCTTGTCCTTGGCTGCCTCCAGGATTTGCATGCTGACGGTGGGGTTGCCGGAACGGGTGGCAAGCAGCGCTGCCTCGTTGACCATGTTGGCCAGCTGCGCACCGGAAAAGCCGGGAGTGCCCTTGGCAATGGTGGTCCAGTCAACCTCGGCACCAGCTTTGATTTTTCGGGCATGGACCTTGAGGATTTTCTCCCTGCCGCCGACATCGGGCAGGGGAACAAGAACTTGCCGGTCAAAACGGCCGGGCCGCAACAGGGCCGGGTCGAGAATATCCTGTCGGTTGGTTGCGGCAATGACAATCACATGGTCGTTGGGTTCAAATCCATCCATTTCGACCAGCAGCTGGTTCAAGGTCTGCTCTCGTTCATCATTGCCGCCGCCGCCACTGGCGCTGCGGTGTCTACCCACGGCATCGATTTCGTCGATGAAGATGATGCACGGGGCTTTTTTCTTTCCTTCACGGAAAAGATCACGCACCCGTGAAGCCCCTATACCGACATACATCTCAACAAAGTTGGAGCCGCTGATGGAATAAAACGGAACTCCGGCTTCCCCGGCAATGGCCTTGGCAAGGAGGGTTTTACCGGTTCCCGGTTCGCCGTACAGCAGGACGCCGCTGGGAATTCTCGCTCCGGCATCGGTGAACTTGTCAGGGTTTTTCAGAAAATCGACTATTTCGGCAACCTCATCCTTTGCCTCTTCAACTCCGGCAACGTCATCAAAGGTGACCTGGGGGTGTTCCGTGTCGATCAACTGGGCGCTGCTTTTGCCAAAGGCCATGGCCCGGCCTCCTCCGCCCTGGTCGCTTTTCCGGTGCATGAAAAAGAACCAGACAATGATCAGCAGGATAAACGGTATCCATGAAAGGAATGTCTGCAGGAACCAGTGGGGCTTCTTTTCTTCCTGGACCTCAAGGTTGACTCCCTGGGTAAGCAGATGGGGCAGCGCTTCATTGTTCGGCGGCACAATGGTCTGGTATTTGTGGTTGTCCGCCGTGGTCCAGGTAATGGTGTTGTTTTTGATCGTTACCGTTGAGAGCTGTCCTTTGTCCACACGCTCCAGGAAGTCATTGAACCGGACCATGGTTATTTCTTCCGGGGGCTGTTTAAGCATGTTGAACAGGAAAAGCCCTACAAGGCAGATGACCAGCCAAATGGAAAGATTCTTGTAAAAGTGGTTCACTGTCGGTCCTCGGTTATGTAATCAGCAAAGATTATGCAGTAATTTCAACTCGGTGCCGTTTGCCGGTTGTTGGCGGAATATTCCCTTGTCGGGATTGCGTTGAGGTACCATATATTTAGGGAAAGGTAAAGGGTTCTGTGCCTGGTGGGGAGGGGGATTGTTGCGGGAGCTGTTGAAAGGAAATACCCCGGAGCCGCCACTCCGGGGTTTAGGCAAGCTATCTCGTTTTTTGGCATTTGTGTTGAGCAGCTGATCTATCTGAAGCATCTATCATGCCAGAAATATCCTGCTTCAAGCGAAACAGGTGGTTGATGATTGTAACTCTTTGGTTTTGTTTAGTTTAATTTTACCTCCAGATGGAGGGCGGCATTTGCGCCCGCCTGTTGCGCAACATGATCTGTAGGCGCATAATTTGCCCATAATCTTTTCTCTTGGCTTTTTTTGCTCCATATGGAAAAATGAATCGCAATTCATTTATTTCGCATTTAAGGTGACTGAAATAACAGAGGCGCTCGGTCCGCATAATTATAACCTGTTAAAATTAAAAAGCATTTTTTGGGATATTGTAATTTCCGTTTTTTGATCACCGGCAATTTTTCAAAAAAGCGACAGTGGTATTTAAATTTTTTCTGAAAAAAAGGTATCAGTTTTTCTTGACAGGAAAAATATTTTTTCATTAAAGGGAAGTAAGTTTGAATTAATAAAGGTAAACGACACTTTATAAGTAGGAACAGACAACCACATGGAACATAGGAGGTAAAACAGGAAAAACGGACCGGAGTGCATCCGCCAATGAACCCGGTCCAGGGATTGGAAACACATCCAACACACTGGAGGACAAGTAATGGAAGGTATTTTGTTTATCGTTTTTTGGCTAGGTGGTGCTACGCTCCATACCCTGTTTGATATCAAGGTCAAACCGGTCGTTCAGGCCCTGAAGGAAGAAAGCGATTTTTCCTAGCCCTTAGATCAAAAGTAATTACGGATGAAAATCCAGATATTTTACTCATTAAAGAGGTAATGGAGGTACGTGCACATGAATAATGTATTAGCAAAAGTCCTGCCCCAGGAAGGGGGGCTGCAAGGTACAACTGCCGGCGCATATAATGCAACAATTGCTTTGCTCGGTTTGGTAACAGTGGTAGGTGTGGCATTTGGTGTCCATGCCATGTTCGTTGGGCATGAACATGCCTACGGAGTCACTCGTGAAGTTCCGTGGGGGCTTATGCTCGCCGCCTATGTCTTTTTTGTCGTAACGTCAACAGGCCTGTGTCTGGTCTCTTCCATCGGCCATGTTTTTGGCGTCAAAGCATTTCAGCCCATTGCCAAGCGGTCGGTTTTTCTGGCGATCGCCACAATTATTGCCGGTTTTCTCGTTATCGCCTTTGAGATTGAGAATCCCTGGAGAATGGCAATTTATAATGTGATATCGCCCAATCCCACCTCCAACATCTGGTGGATGGGAACCCTCTACGGCGCTTATCTCTTCTTTATGCTTATCGAGTTTGCCCTGCTGCAGATGGGTGAGCATAAGAAGGCTGGATTACTGGGCCTGGCCGGCGTCATTGCCGGTGTCGCCGCTCATTCGAATCTCGGCGCTGTTTTCGGACTGCTCAATGGCCGTGAATTCTGGCATGGACCGTACATGCCGATTTACTTTATTACTTCAGCCATGATGTCCGGTTGTGCCGCGGTCATTTTCTTTCACTGGACTGCCTACAAAATCAACGGCTGGAAAATGAGTGATGAACTGCGAGATTCCCTCACCTCGGTTGCCAAGCTCGGCGCTCTGCTGTATGTGGTTATCATGTTCTTCACCACCTGGAAGATCATCTCAGGTGTTTCCGGTCAGCCTGCCGGCAAGTATGAGGCCATCATGTCTTTTCTGACGGGTCCTTATGCGGTTAATTTCTGGGTGGCCGAGATTGCCATGGGGCTTGTTATTCCTTTTATCATCATCCTGGCAGTTAAGGCGAAGAATATTCCGGCCATGGCTTTGGGATCAGCTTCCAGCATCATCGGAATTTTCTTCATGCGCTATGATCTGATCGTCATCGGTCAGGTTGTTCCCGGATTCCATGAGTACAATATTGTGGATATGCCGCATCTGCTGCCATATTCTCCGACACTGCACGAATATATGGTAACCATTGCCGGATTTACCTTCTGTGCGGCACTCTTCATGGTTGGTGAGCGCATGTTCCGCGGTCATCTGTCCGAGGATCACTAAGAACCGACAGTTCCGGGAAAACGGATTGTCCGTTTTCCTGGAACAATAGATTGCACAGGAGAACAGTATGGCCAGAAGAAAACCTGAAGTCAGACCGATGAAGCCGGATATGCCGGTATATCCTATCGGTGTTGCCGCCAGACTGCTGGGTATTCATCCCCGTACCTTGAGGATTTACGAGGCGGAAGGGTTGATCCATCCGGCGCATGTCGGCTCCAGAAGATTGTTTTCCGATAATGATGTCCAGTGGATAAAATGTCTGCGTTCCTTCATTCACGATGAAGGTATCAGCATCCCCGGGCTGAAGAAGTTGTTGAATCTCGTCCCCTGCTGGGAAGTTGCAGGCTGTCCGTCGGATGTGCATGAATGCTGCGAGGCAAGGGTTGACCGGGCAGCGCCCAAAACGTTGCACAGGGTAGGAGATGCCGCTGCCGCACGGGAAGCAAAAGAAGCTGACGAGCAAAAAAGAAAAACAGCAGTTCAAAAAAAAAAGCAACAATCATCTTCATAGATGCGCAAAGGAGGCAAAAGGCCGTCAATGCGGCGCTGCTTCTGGAGCAGCAGTCATTTGGATAAGTGATTGGAAAAAAACCGGGACCGGAGCGATGTGACTGTTTGCCTCGGCCCTCTGTTCAGAACAAAAAAAACGGGACCATATCACGTATATGGATCCCGTTTTTTTGGTAAAAAAGAAATGTTAAGCGGTCCCGGTCAGGCTTTACCCGGCTGTTCAAGGTTGTATCTGATCATCTTGCGCCTGAGGGTATTCTTGGAGATTCCAAGCTCCTCGCAGGCGGTCCCCTTGTTCCATTTATTGTTTTCCAGGGCAAAAAAGATCGCCTGTCTTTCAATTTCCTCAAGGGTCTGAGGTCTGTTGAACCCATGGTCAGGGGATGTCAGCTTCTCTGCCCCGGCGTCCCGGTCAAACGGTTCCGGCAGGTGTTCCGGCAGGATGTACCCACCGTCACAGAGAATGAAAGCGTATTCGATGATATTTTTCAGCTCTCTGATATTGCCGGGGAAATCATGGCGCATGAGGATGCTGGCAGCGGTGTTTGCAATGCCCACTATGTCTTTCCCGGTCTGCGCGCTGAAATCCTTGATAAACTGGTCGATAAGCAGGGGGATATCTTCTTTTCGTTCACGAAGAGGCGGCAGGTGAAATCTGACCACGTTCAACCGGTAATAAAGATCCTCACGGAAGGTGCCGTCAACGACCATGGCCGTAAGATCTTTGTTGGTTGCGGTAATGATCCGCACATCTGTATCTATGGAAGTATTCGATCCCAGGGGTTCGTAGGTCTTTTCCTGGAGAACCCGCAGGAGTTTTACCTGGATGCTCAGGGGATGTCGCCGATCTCGTCGAGGAACAGGGTTCCGCCTTCGGCCGCGGCGAATCGGCCTTGCTTATCCTTGCGGGCATCGGTGAAAGCTCCGGCCTTGTAGCCGAACAGCTCCGATTCGAGCAGGGATTCGGGCAGGGCCCCGCAGTTAAGGGCGACAAAGGGTTTGTCACTGCGGTCGCTGTTATGGTATATAGCCCGGGCTATTAATTCCTTGCCGGTACCGCTTTCGCCGTAAATCATCACCGTGCTTGTGCTGTTGGCAACCTCGGGCATAATGGCAAAAAGGCGCTGCATGGCCATGCTTTTGGACACCATCTCGTCAAAATGGTATTTGCGGGTCAGCTGTTTCCGCAGTGAGGTCAGGGCGCTGAGATCACGGAATGTCTCGACTCCGCCGATGATCCTGCCTTCATGGTCGGTAAGCGGGGAGGCGCTGATGCTGATGGGGATTTTTTTACCTTCACGGTTCCGGAAGGTTATCGATTTGTTGGAGACAGGTTTGCCGCTGTACAGGCTTTCCGCAATGGCGCAGTTTTTGCCGCAGATGCTGGAGTGAAAGACCTCACTGCACGACCTGCCGATGGCTTCGTCAGCGCTCCAGCCGGTGATGGTTTCGGCGGCCCTGTTGAAAAAGGTGATTTTCCACTGCTGGTCTACGGTGAAAACACCGTCGGCAACAGAGTTCATGACGACCTGTTCAATGTACGCCGGTTCGGAAGAATCTTTCAGGCAGATGATGACGCCGTCGGTCTTGTTCCGTCCCGCGGGGACGGGAAGAATCGTAGCCAGGACGGATCGCGTGCCGCCGTCTTGCTGGTGGCGCAGTCGGATCGGAAGATTGCTGATCACCTTCCCTTGGTGGACCGGTTCGCACAGGGAGAGGAGGTCGGAAAAATCTTTACCAACGCGGAATACCTCCCTGGCCGGCTTGCCGATCAGGTTCCGTCCGGGTGTGCCGATTATTTCCTCGGCCTGTCGGTTAACCGCGTCGATCAGTCCGTCATTGTTGATCCTGATGACAGCGGCGGCGACATAAGTATGTTCAAATTTGTCAGCATGATTCATGGGATGCTCGTCTTTTTAGTGTTACGGTAATGTATTCACTTGGGATGATCCGGTCAAGACGGTTTATTAAACTGGCTGAATCTTCGAAAAAACGTGGAGGTTGTAACTCTCCTGAATGTTTGTCGGCAAAACTTGCATTTCATGGTAAGATACTGTATATTGTCAGCGCCTTTTTTAATGAATGGCCATTCAGTCGTGTTCGCGTACGGCTGATGCGATATGATTACAGGAGAACACCTTACTACTTACATCAAGGAGAGTGTAATGAATATTAAGGATTTGGAAAAGCTGCCCAACGAGGGGGCGGAGAATATCCCCTCCATTGAGCGGCGGGCCTTTCTCAAGGCCGGGTTGGCAATAACCGGGGTTTTTTTTGGCGGTTCGGTGCTGTCACTTACTTCAACACGGAATGCCCATGGCGCCCTGGGCGGAATGCCGCAGGCCAACAAGTTTCCCTACAGCCCTCACTATTCGATGGTGATGAGGCAGAACCGCTGTATCGACTGCGAGCGTTGCAAGGAAGCCTGTGTCAAAACCAACAGTGTTCCCTCGTACGGATTCCGGACAACAATTCTGGAGATCAACCGTCCGGCCGGGCCCGGCGAAATAGACCGGGATTTTATGCCGGTGCTCTGCAATCATTGCAACCGGCCTCCCTGTGTCCGGGTCTGTCCGACCAAGGCGACCTATAAGGACAAGAAGACCGGGATCGTTATGATGGACTATCCAAAATGTATCGGCTGCAAGACCTGCATGGCCGCCTGTCCGTATAATGCCAGGTATTTTAAAGAGGAAAACCGTGCTGTTGACAAGTGCAATTTCTGTTGGGATACCCGTATAAATCCCGAACTGGCCGCTAAAGGGAAAAAAGTGTACCAGGATACGGCCTGTGTCGAAGCCTGTCCTGCTGACGTGAGGGTTTTCGGCGATCTGGCTGATCCGAAAAGCAGGGTTTACAGGCTGGTCCATAAGCAGGACACGGTTGTCTGGGTGCTTCGTCCCGAAACAGGCGCCCTCCCTAATGTATTTTACATGAATGACTAATCCCTGCGAGAGGTATGGAACAATGAATTTGAGCAAGAAGGTATTATATACAATCGGGTTCCTTGTCAGTGTGGGACTTTTATTCTCGGTTGCCGGGGTGTCCGGTTCTACTCCGGCCGAGGAAGAGTACGATGAGGACACCTACGGCCCGAGTGAGTTGATGGTATGGAATACCCCGGTTCCCCGGGTTACGTTCAGCCACAAGGTGCATACCATGGATGCCGGGCTGGACTGTGATTCGTGTCATGACGATCTCTTTGAAATGGAGTCCGGCGCCGTAGTGGACAAGGGTGATTTTACCATGCAGTCATTCACTGACGGCAATTACTGCGGCGCCTGTCATGACGGTGATATGGCTTTCAGTACCGACAGTCCGGATATGTGTTCCGCATGCCATTCCGCGCCTAATACCATCGTCTTTACCAAGCCGGTCAAGGCGGTTATCTTTGATCACAAGATGCATGTTGAAGATATGGGATTCAACTGCGGCGACTGCCATAGCGATTTGTTTAAGATGCATATTGGCTCGGCAGAGGAGAATCCCGATGCATTTATCATGGAAGCGCTGTACAATGGAGAATATTGCGGGGCCTGCCATGATGGTGACTCGGCATTTGCTTCGGATACCCGCTGCACAACCTGCCATATCGGTGTCATGGGTTTTGACCGTCTTTTCGGGCATGGTGAAAAAAAGGGCGGACATTGATGATGGACCCTGGCAGGATAGCCGGCAGGACACCATTTCTCGTCGGTTTATTCTTGTAGCTTGATGTTATCCCATTGATATATCCCATCCGGCCGGGTATTGTTTCGGCCGGATGGGAGCCATACGCGTGGTATCTGTGTGATGGTCCCATTGGAGTTTTCGACTCTTACTTTCCCTCTGTTGTTTCCTTATTTAATTACAATTCTCATTGTCAGGTTTTACCTGCCATGTTGCAGGTATGTCTGGTCAAGTAATCTTCCACCTCTTGTTTTCATGATTTTCCGCCACCACTGATATCCACGTCTCCATTTGTCCTTGAACATTACCGGATGAAAGGCAGGCAACAGGCCACGATGCCTGCGCCCTGATCTCCATATTCCATGGGTAGGGGCAAAGATTTTTCCTCAGACCTGCCTGTCAGGGGAAGAATTTTGCGTCCGATGCTACCTATCTTTTCGTTTTTGTTTCCTTTTTTTGACGTTGTTAACTCGTGCAGATCTGCACGGTGATGCTGGGAAGTTCGCATGCCTGCCTTTCCATTTCATTTATTCATCTTCTTCCGTGAGCAGTAACCACGCTGTTTCACGTTGTTTTTTCCTTGAAGTCACTGGTAGTGTCGGGATAACAGGGGGTGGGCTCAAAATGTGCCATTCGCCGGTGGCTGAAAAAGCATATTTTGCGCCCAGTTTGCAATTAACTTGACAATGGCTATTGCCTGTAAGACTTGGATATGAATTATTGTACATAATATTTATAACGTTTTGTTGAGGGTTTAGCTGCTGAGGTTGTTTTTTATGCGTTTAATGCGCCAGATTGGCATGCGCCTTGCGATAGAAAGGGCGAATGAGATAAAAGCTGTCGAGACAAGGACGCAAAAGGAGACCCAGATGAGAGCTTTAGACCATACACATGCAGGACATCACGGAAGCGAAGCGCAGGTTTCATTATGCAAAAGTATCAGTAGCAGAATTGCACAGTTCAGCGAAACAATCTGGCTCTGCATAACCTTTCTGCTGTTCATCGTTATGGGGCCGTTCTCAGTAATAGCTGTAGTGTACGGACTCTGGGCATTGGCCACCGGTGAACATAAGGAAAGAATGGTTGAGCCTTCAAGCTGTTAGGTTTCAGTATCAGGGATAACAAGACAAACAATGGAGGAAAAAATGACAAACGGATTTTCAATTACTGCCACGGCTGAACCCGAAGTATCGACATCGGGAACCAAAACACTGACCCTGCTTTTTGTACTGATGGCATTGGCAGGCATCAGTGCCGGCCTGTACGGGTTTTACGCGGGTCACCATAACGTATATAACAACACACGGGAAATGCCCTGGGGGATCCTGATCTCCAGTTACGCTTTTTTTGCGATCACCTCTACCGGGCTCTGTGTACTGGCAGCGATCAGTCACATTTTCGGCGGCAATAAAATGGCGCCCCTGGCAAACAGGATGGTCTGGCTTTCCCTGATCACGATCATCGGCGGTTTTACCCTGATCGGCCTGGAACTGGAAAGCCCCTGGAGAATGGCCATTTACAATATCACCTCTCCCAATCCCACGTCAAATATCTGGTGGATGGGCACTCTGTACGGAATGGCCGTTGCCATGATGATCGTTGAGTTTTTCCTTATCCTGACCAGGCAATATAAACTGGCAATTGCCCTTGGTGTCATCGGCGCCCTTGCAGAGATAGCGGCAAACACCAATCTTGGCGCGGTTTTTTCAACCCTGTCCGGCCGCCCCTTCTGGTACGGTTCGCAGCTCCCGATCTTTTTCCTGGGAAATGCCTTCATGGCCGGCGCCGCAGCAGCGATTATGTTCACCCACTACGCCTATGTCATCCGCGGTAGAAAAATGGATTCAAACACCTTTGAAGGTGTCCAGTGCGCAGGCAAGGTGCTGGCCCTGATGCTGGTCCTGATTACGGTTGCCAGCTCCTGGCGGATCATCTCCTACTTTGTCGGTGGAGCCGAAGGCGGACGGATGGCTGCTGAAGCGCTTCTGCGTGGCCCGCTGGCGACAAATTTCTGGATCTTTGAAATCACCGTAGGCCTGGCGCTGCCCCTCCTGCTGCTGGTAGTCACGCGCATGCAAAGTGCTGCCGCGATGTCTGCCGCCTCGCTGATGACCCTGGTTGGACTGTTTGCCAGAACCTATAATACGGTTGTTGCCGGACAGATTGTACCCACCGTTACAGGAACCACCAACTACCCCGCAGCGCTCAGCTACTCACCTTCCATTGCTGAGATCATGCTGGTAATGGCCGGGGTTGGTGTAGTCGGCGCAGCATTTCTCCTGGGGGAAAGATTCTTCGGTCGGGCTTACGCGCTTGGCGATCATTGATCAGACGTTGAATTCCAGGTAATTGACGCGGGAGGGCTGCATAAGCCCTCTCGCAAACACAGGATAAAAGAGGTTCAAGATGGTAAACGAAAAAAAAGCAATCTTCACCATAGGCGTGGCTGCGCAGATGCTTGAAGTACATCCGAGAACCCTCCGAATTTACGAGCAGGAACAGTTGATCAAGCCGATGCGTAAGGGGAAATGGCGCTACTACACGATGAATGATGTGAAGTGGATCGAATGCTTAAGGGAAATGATCCATGAACACGGGATTTCCATCGCCGCCATTAAAAAACTTCTCCAGTATACGCCCTGTTGGAATATCTCTGACTGCCCCTTTGAGAAGCGCAAGGAATGTACGGCGTTCATGTCGAATGGTCTTGTGCCGAGAAGGATGGAGGACGTCAAGCCGCAACGTGTGGCGCGGGTGGATTGGAAAGTCGCTTAGGACAAAACAGCTCCGGCAGCGTATCGAAGCGGTAACAATAAAGCGGGCAGCAGTCGGGATTTCCCTACTGCTGCCCGCTTTTTGCTGTAATGACCCCCAAGGTTTGTGTATCCTTATAACCGGGACAAGCGTTCAGCCGCGCTTGGAGCCTGCGCTTTCCCTCTGCACATCTGCGGGGCTGCTGTGACCACCATTGGACAAGTGTTTGCCTGCTTCAATGTGGATACTCGCGGGGCAGGCAGCCACGGATGGCCCTTTTGCAAACTTATATAGCTGTTACAGGGCGGCGCTGGTCAGCGAAAGATGCCTGCCCGCTATACATCAGGTAAGCGGGCAGGTCGGTGGATGACAGAAAAAATGGGGCGGCCGGTGACCGCGTATTACTCAATTGCTCTGGGTTGAGATTTTGTTGCCCGCTTTGTTGATGATCATCATGAATATCTTGTCATCCTTGAAGAAGATCTGCTGCAGGTCGTAATTGTTTCCCGGAACCAGTTCCAGAACCACCCGGATGTTATTGGGGTTCTCATACCTGCCGATCTTGATATTCTTGACATATCGGCCGTCTACATCAACCATGTCCTGCACTTCGCTGTCGGCGCTGGCGTTTTTGAAAAAACAGACAATGCGGGGGATGTCCTCTTCAATACCGAAAACCACCGGCGGATGAAAACCGTTGAGTTTGAAGCTGATCATTTCTCCGCGATTGGATTTGGGGTCGAATTCAATGGAGTGGAGTACAGGCGCCTCGGTATCAGCCTCTTCTGGTTCGCGCACCCCGACTTCCGACATGGGCTGGATAACAGTGGCCTCGTCTACGGGAGTTGCAAGGCTTTCCGATGGGCTGGTTGATGGAGGAATGGTGGAAACCCGGGGAGATTCCTCCTGCGGGGCCGGTGTTTCAGTGATCTCCGGTACTGTCGCCTGCACCGGCTCCGGCTCCGGCCCGGCAGCTTCAGCCGGTTGTTCGGTAATTATCGTTTCAGGTTGCGCGGGAATTTCTTCCTTTTCCCGGGGCTCCATAGTTGGTTTCGGTTTTGCAGGCTGGGCGGGCTTCTCCGCCACAACAGGATCCGGGGGCTGCACAGGAGGGGATTTCGGCTCCGGCGCCGACTTGGCGGCAACGAAATCCGGTTCGGCTCCGGCAGGATACAGGGTGATGACAAGCGTATTGGTATCTTGATCAAAATCCTGCCTGAAGTCCATTTTCCGGTTGGCAATCAGGTCAAAAACAACCCGGGTTTTGGATTCCGGCCCTTTATGATATGCATATCTGATCTGTTTGATAAAATTTCCATTGGCAGGAATGCGATTTTTTACTCTATTGGCCGGGGCTGTATCGGCAAAGTCAAAATAAACCCTGGGGTTGTCTCCCGGCAGGGCCTTGCCGGTCGGCAGGTACGGGCCATTCAGTTGAAAAATAACCTGATCAGCGGTGGGAGAGGGTGATTCGAACCGGATATCGTTGATCATCGGGGCTGCTGATGCTTCTGTGAGGCTTGTACAGAAAAACAGTACGGCCACGGTAAGGATGGCTGCCAAACTTTCTTTTTTCATCTGGTGTCTCATAAGCTTGCTGACGTAATTCGTTATATTGACTAAGGTCCTTGTTGATTACAAAACTGTCTTCTCTTATTTTGCATACATTGCTTGACCTTGAAATGTCAAGATATTTCAATAGAATGCCTGACTTTGAACCCTGGTGGTTATCTTATGTATTTATCTGAAACCCTTGAGCAAATCCTGCCGCTGGTCAGGAAACCGGGAAGATATACCGGTGGGGAGCTGCACGCGTCAGCAAAGGACTGGCAGGAGACGGATGTCCGTTTTGCCCTTGTTTTTCCCGATCTGTACGAGATCGGGATGTCCCATTACGGCCTGCAGATTCTTTACCATATTCTCAATGCCGATGATCAAACCCTGGCTGAACGGTGCTACTGTCCTGATATCGATATGGAGCGGGAGCTGCGGCGCCACGCCATGCAGCTCTTCTCTCTTGAATCGCGCAGGCCGCTGGGTGATTTTGACGTCATCGGCATAACTCTTCCCTATGAACTCTGCTACACGAACATCCTGACCATTCTCGATCTTGCGGGTCTGCCGTTCCGTTCACAGGAGCGTGGGCAGGAATCTCCGCTGATCATCGGCGGCGGTTCCTGCGGCATGAATCCCGAGCCTGTGGCCGATTTTTTTGATGCCATTGTCCTGGGCGACGGCGAAGAGGTTATTGTGGACATTGCCCACACAATTCGGCGGGCCAAAAAAACAGGTCTGGAAAGAAAGGAACTCCTCGGCGAACTGGCCGAAATCGAGGGGGTTTATGTGCCTTCCTTTTTCGCGCCTCACTACGCGGGGGCGGAACTGGTGGCCATGGAGCCGCTCCGGCCCGGCGGCAAACCGGTCCGCCGCCGGATCCTGCCAGGGCTTCCAGGTCCGGAGGAAAGGGGGAAGCCGCTGGTTCCCATTGTCAGGCCGATCCATGATCGGCTGGGCATCGAGATCGCCCGCGGCTGCACCAGGGGATGCCGTTTCTGCCAGGCCGGGATCATTTACCGCCCGGTTCGCGAACGGTCCATTGATGACATCATGACCATTGCCGAACAGGATATCGGCAGCAGCGGTTTTGAGGAGCTGGCCCTGTTGTCGCTCTCATCGGGAGATTACTCCTGCCTGCCGGAACTGATGGTCAGGCTGATGAACCGCTTCGCCGATCAGTATGTCTCGGTATCCATGCCCTCGATGCGGGTGGGCACCCTGACCCCGGAGATCATGGACCAGATCAAGAGGGTACGCAAGACCGGCTTCACTGTAGCGCCGGAAGCGGGAACCGACCGGCTCCGGGAGGTGATCAACAAGGGCATCAGCGAGGCCGATCTGTTGGACACCTGCCGCAACGCTTTTGCCATGGGCTGGAAGCTGATCAAACTTTATTTTATGATCGGTCTGCCCACGGAAACAGGGGAGGATGTCGAGGCCATTGTCGATCTTGCCAGCAAAGCCAGGAATGAAGCAGGCTCTCTGGCCGGGCGGGTGCAGATCAACGTCAGCGTCGGCACTTTTGTTCCCAAGCCGCACACGCCTTTTCAGTGGGAGCGTCAACTCACCCTGGCCGAGTCCCGGGAAAGGATCCATCGTCTTAAAAGCATACTGCCCCGCAAAGGATTCAAGCTCAAATGGCATGATCCGGACCAGAGTTTCATGGAGGGAGTTTTTTCCCGCGGCGACCGGCGGTTGTCAACCCTCATTGAACAGGCCTGGAAGTCAGGCGTCCGTCTGGACGGCTGGTCCGAGCATTATCGACTGGAAAACTGGCAGCGGGCCGCCGAGACATGCGGCATGGACCTTGATATGTACCTGCAGGCAAGAAACCCGGAAAAACCGCTGCCCTGGGACCACCTGGACTGCGGGGTGGACAGGGATTTCCTGGTGCGGGAATATCATAATGGGCTGAACAGGGTCTATACACCTGACTGCCGCACCCGGGGCTGCCAGAAATGCGGCCTGTGTGATTTCAAAACCATTTATCCCGTGGTGCACAGCGCGGACAGGCCCCCGGCTGTAAAAGATGGGTATCCGTCCATTGAAAAAACCAGAGCAGGGAATCAGGACAGGGTTTTTTCCTGCCGGGTTCATTATACCAGGTTGGGAGACAGCCGCTTCTTCGGTCATCTCGAAATTCTCCAGCTTGTTTTCCGGGCCCTGACCCGGGCCGGAGTCCACGTTCTCTACTCCCAGGGCTTTAATCCTTCGCCCCGGGTGTCCTTCAGCCCTGCCCTGTCGGTGGGAGTGGAGAGTGAATGCGAATATTTTGACCTGGATCTGCCACGGCCCATGACCAACCAGGCAGAGGTTGCCGCCCGCCTGAACATGGAGCTGCCGCCAGGAATGCGGGTGACCGGAATAGGCATAAAGCCGGAAAGGGAGCCGGAGGCGCTGCTCGTTGACTATAGCGTCACCCCGGTCAACGCGCTTTCAAGCAAACAGCGGGAAAGCATTGCCCGGTTCCTGGCGGGTGAACATCATCTTGTGGAGCGGGTGCGCAAGAACAGGAAAAAACAACTTGATATACGGCCGCTGGTCCATTCGCTCGAAACAGAAGACCGCGCCCTGACCATGACCCTTATCAGCGTGCAGGGGAAAGCAGGGATAAATCCCAAGGATATTCTCAGAGAGGTTGTCGGCCTGTCCGAGGAGGAGGTGCTGCTGGCCCGCATTAAAAAAAACAGGGTCGCTATTTTTCCTGCTAATGCTTGAGTTGTCTGCGGAAATTATGGTATGAGTTTCTGGGATGTTTGTGCGTAAGTCCGGATGGCCGATGATTTTTTCAGGACCGGCTGTCCTTTAATTGTATGTAACTATTCAGCTTAATGCCGGAAATGACACAAACCACCAAGCCGTAACTGTTCAACAGTGCACCAGGTTGCGGTAAGCGGGACGGCGAAGCGTACATCGGGTACGTGAGCCGGCCCGATCGCCGCAAGATGGGGTGCTGCTGGATAGTTAAATTGTATTTCCATGAAGGAGTGAACATGAGCAAGAAAATTCTGTTGCGTGACGATGAAATGCCCACCAGCTGGTATAATGTGTGTCCGGATATTCCCAACGGCCTGCAGCCGCCCCTTGATCCTGAAACCATGCAGCCCATGGGGCCGGAGAAACTGTCGGCGATCTTTCCCATGGGACTTCTGGAGCAGGAAATGAGCGGGGAGCGCCATATTCCGATCCCCGATGAGGTTATGGAGATCTACCGCATCTGGCGGCCTGCTCCCCTGGTGCGGGCCAGGAACCTGGAAAAGGCTCTCGGCACCAAGGCCAAGATATTTTTCAAGAACGAAGGGGTTTCCCCGGTGGGCAGCCATAAGCCCAACAGCGCCGTGCCCCAGGCCTATTATAATATGAAGGAAGGGGTGAAGCGCCTGGCCACCGAGACCGGGGCAGGACAATGGGGAAGCGCCCTGTCCATGGCCACCAGCATGTTCGGTTTGAAATGCAAAGTCTATATGGTGCGCGTCTCGTATAATCAGAAGCCGTACCGTAAATCGATCATGCAGACGTTCGGGGCGGAGATTGTTCCCAGCCCAAGCAATTTTACCAATTACGGCCGGTCAGTCCTGGAAAAGGATCCGGACAGCAACGGCTCCCTGGGCATTGCCATCAGTGAAGCCCTTGAGGACGCGGTGACCACCGAAGATACCAATTACGCCCTGGGTTCGGTGCTCAACCATGTTGTCCTCCATCAGTCGATCATCGGCCTGGAGGCCAGGAAGCAGATGGAGATTGCCGGCGAATACCCGGATGTGGTCGTTGGCTGCTGTGGCGGCGGTTCAAATTTTGCCGGTCTGGCGGTTCCTTTTGTTCCGGATTTTCTGGAAGGCCGGAAAATCAAATTTGTCGGCGTTGAACCGGCATCATGTCCGACCATGACCGCGGGCAGGCTTGCGTATGACTCCGGTGATACCGCGGGGATGACGCCGCTGCTGCATATGCATACCCTGGGGCATGATTTCATGCCTCCCGGCATTCATGCCGGCGGACTCCGCTATCACGGCATGGCGCCCATTGTCTCAGCCCTTATCCGGGAAAACATCGTCACCCCGATGAATGTGCACCAGATGGAATGTTTCGAGGCCGGTATCCTGTTCGCCAAGACCGAAGGCATCATCCCGGCGCCTGAAACCTGTCACGCCGTACGCGGCGCCATCATCGAGGCAACCCGGGATCTGAACGAACCCAAGACCATCCTGTTCAACTTCTCCGGGCACGGCCTTATCGATATGGCGGCCTATGACAGTTATTTTGCCGGCGAGCTGCACAACTATTCTCTGCCCAGGGAGGAGATCGCGGCATCACTGGCCAACCTGCCCAAGGTTGGATAATTGTCGGAACGGGCGAAGACGTGGGAAAACCCTTTTTTCCGGTTGCCTTATCTCTTCTGTTCGTTGTTGCTTTGTTAGACCGGCAGCCTGCTTTGGCGGACTGCCGGTCTTTTGCAGATCTTATCGTCAACGGCGGCTACGCTGTCGGCGACCCCCAGGGGCGGATTGTAACCTCCTGCAACGAAAACAAACCTTTTATTCCAGCCAGTATTATCAAGATTCCCCTGGCCCTGGCGGCATTTGACATCCTGGGTCCGGATTTTCGTTTTTCCACCGAGTTGTATGTTGACCGGCAGAATAACCTGTATATTAAAGGGGATGGCGATCCCTTTCTGGTCTCCGAGGAGGTTGAGCTGATCCTGGATCGGCTGGTGGAGAAGGGGATACAGGTCATCAACTCCATATTCATCGATAACAGCGCGGTCAATCTTGACCGGCAGGCGCCCGGAGCGGGGACCAGCAATAATCCCTACGACGTGCCCGTCACCGCTGTTGCCGTCAATTTCAATACCGTCAATTTCCGGGTGCATGACAGTGGCAGGATTGAATCAGCGGAATCGCAGACTCCGACCCTGCCGATAATGCATGAACTCGGCAAAGGTCTTCCCCCCGGGGAGTACCGGATAAATATCTGTGGGGGCAAGTGTTCAGCGGAGCAGCAGAGCGCCAGGTATACGGCGGAGCTTTTCCGTGCCCTGCAGCGCAGGAAGAAGATCAGCGGCGACGGCTCGTGGGAAATCGGGAAAGTACCTGCCCGGGCAAACCTGGTGCATACGCACCGGAATTCCAGGACCCTGGCCCAGGTTGTGCAAGCTTTTCTCAAGTATTCGAACAATTTCATCGCCAACCAGGTTTATCTGCGCTGCGGCGCGGAGGTCCATGGAGTTCCGGCGACCTGGGAAAAGGCCGGCAGGGCGGTGAACACTTCACTGGGACGCCTGCTGGGACCGCAAACGGCTGCCCGGATCCATATGGAGGAAGGGGCAGGGCTGTCCCGTGAAAACAGGATTACCGCCAGCGCCGTGCTGGAAACCCTGGTAAAATTCAAACCCCATGCCGGTTTGCTGCCGCGGAAAAAAAATGACGGACTAAAATCAGGCACCCTGGAAGGAGTGTATAACTATGCCGGATACCTCAATGACGACAGCCCATTTGTTATCCTTTTGAATCAGAAGGAAAACACCAGGGACAGAGCGCTTGAGCGACTGAGCAAGCAAAGCGGAATAGATTAACAGACATGCCTGGAAAAGAGCGGAAAATATGAAAACCATCAGATGCTGCCATGCGGCCGCCATGTTACTGCTGGTCCTGATCCTTGCCGCCTGCGGCGGCGGGGACACCCCGGAGGAGCAGGTGAGAAAGTTCGTCGCCGCAGGAGAGGAAGCTGTCGAGGCCCGCGATATCGGCGATGTCAAGGAACTGATATCGGAAAAATACAGTGATGATTATGGCCGCACCAGGCGCGATCTTGTTGCTCTGTCGGCGCGATATATATTGTCCAACAAGAACATCCATCTTCTCACCCGAACCGGCGAACTCTCTTTTCCCGCCGAAGACAGGGCTTTGCTGCAGCTCTACGTGGCCATGACCGGGCAGAACGTCTCAGATCTGGACTCACTGCTTAACATACAGGCCGATTTATACCGTTTTGACCTGGAACTGGTACGGGAGGACAAGGAATGGAAACTGGTGAAAGGTGATTGGCGACCTGCCCGGGGCGAGGATTTTTTTTAAGGAAAAATGGCGGGCAGGGGTGGATGCAGCTGTAAAAATTGAGTAATTTCCAATGGCTGTTTGAATCAAATATGATTTTAGCATATAATGGCAAAAGAAACGATTGTTCCGGCCCGTCATGGCGGATAACCAGGTAACCTGCAGGGAGGGATGTATGGCCAAGAAAGACGATAAGAAAAAAGACAAGAAAAAAGCAGCCAAAAAAAAGAAAGAGAAAAAAGGGTGTCAGAAGAAAGAATGCAAGAAAAACGCTGACAAAAAAGCAAAAAAAGAAAAGAAAGAAAAGAAGGCAAAAAAAGAGAAAAAAGCCAAAAAAAAATAATCCTCCCTTCGCATGAGTGATAAACCGGCCGGGCCGGTCCATTTTTATTGAATGGCCGGCCCGGTTTTTCATATCTATTTCGGAGGATGCATTGTTTCGCCAACAAACCGGCGAACCTCCTCTCCGCTCAGAAATATCCCTGAAATAGTCCTGCTGCCGGCCTTCAGTGCCGGTATAATCCGGATGTTGTTTCGCCATGCGGTCAATGGGTGGGTGACCACGTCGATCTTAATCAGTTCCAGATCGGGAAATTCCTCCTCCAGCCTGGCCAATACCCGGTCAACCACCATGCACCGGGGACAGAACGCCGATTTATAAAATTCTATTTTTGTCGGTTGCTGCAACATATCTTTATCTGATCAGTAACTTGAAGTATAATTATTGTATACTCTTTTTCATGTCCCTCTGGGGAAGTAATTTCCGGTTCTCATGTTTAGCCATTGACTTGACAGGTGAAAGTATATACACCAAAAATAAAGGGGTTGTCATTGCCGGAAGACCATGAATACAGACACTATAACCATTATCACCGACCCGCAGCTTTTGGACCATGATACCGGCGGCGGCAATCATCCGGAAGTCGCGGACCGCATCCGGGTTGTCACTGAAACGCTGAATGGGGGGCGGCTGGCGGATATCCTGGACCATGTCCCGCCGACACCGGCGGCAAGGGAGTGGCTCCTGACGTTTCATACCGAAGCGTGGCTTTTCCGGTTTGAAGAGGAGGTCCTGTCTGGACGCTCCTACATCGGCCATCCGGACAACCAGGTATGTTATGATACCTATCGAGCGGCCTTGCTTTCAGCCGGGTCAGGCATCACCGGCGTTGACCTTGTCGAGGGTGAAAACCGCGGTATGGTTTTCTGCCTCACCAGACCGCCGGGACATCACGCGGAGGCGGGAATGCCGTACGGCTTCTGCTTTCTCAATAATTGCGTGATCGCCGCCCGTTACTGGCAGAAGAAATATTGCCGCCCCCGAATATGCGTCCTGGATTTTGATGCCCATCACGGCAATGGCATCCAAGCTGCCTTTGAAAGCGAACCCGATACCCTGTATATATCCATCCATGAACATCCGAGTTTCAGCTATCCGGGTACAGGTTTTGCTGAGGATGACGGTATAGGGCCGGGCGCAGGAACCATACTGAATATTCCCCTGCAGCCCGGGGCAGGGGATAAAGAGGCGCTGAATCAGCTGGACCGGCGGGCAGCCGCAAAAATTGCAGAGTTCAGGCCGGAAGCATTGATTGTGGCGGCGGGTTTTGACGGGCACCGGGAGGATGACATGTCCGATCTTCACTATTCCACCGAATTTTTTCGACATCTCGGTGAACGGGTTGGCGCCTGGACCCATGAATATTGCCAGGGACGTCTTCTTTCCATCCTTGAGGGCGGTTATCATCTTCCTGTACTGGGAGCGAGCGTCGAAGCCTACCTTGAAGGTCTCCGGTCAGGGATGCGGCATGAACAATGAACGAAATAGGAGGAGGTGAGGTATGTATGTTCATTATTATATGACAGCGTCTCCGGTGACCGTGACCCCGGATTCAACCGTCGGGGATGCCAGTCGCCTGCTCAAAGAGTATGATATCCGGCATCTCCCGGTTGTCGACCATAAGGGCGTCCTGGTCGGCATGGTCACTGACCGGGATATTCGCACCGCCTTTCCCTCGGCCATCGTTGATGGCGATGACCTGCAACTGAAACAGGACCGGGTGGAAAAGATCCCGGTTGCCGATATCATGTCAACCAGAACCATGGTCCTGCGGACAGTCTCCACCCTGGATGACGCCATGCTTTTTTTTGACAAGCGCGCCATTGGCGCCCTGCCGGTCCTTGATGAAGAGGAAAAGGTGGTGGGTATTTTATCCTTCAAGGACCTGATGAAGGCCTGGAAGAATCTTTTCGGGCTCGGCGAAAAAGGATCCTTTCTCATCGCCCTGGAGGTTGATCAGCCGGATCAATCCTTGACTCCGCTGGTAGAGACGCTGGAAAATTTTAAAATCCCCTTTAACAGAATCATCAGGACCGATGGTTCGGGCAAGGAGCCGCCCATGATCTATCTCCAGGTCAGGACCTATAATATCATTTCGGTTCATAAAGCCGTGGAGCAGGCAGGGTTCAGGATGCATGTGCCTGAAGACCGGTTGGGCGAGTAGTTGGCGGAAGGAGATATGATAATGCTGGAAAAACTTTTTACGCCCGGATCAGTTGCGGTGGTCGGCGCATCAAGGACACCGGGAAAAGTCGGCCATGATATCCTGGCCAACCTCATCAACGGGGGATACCAGGGTACGATCATCCCGGTCAATCCGGCCGGCGGCACCATGTTTGACCTCAAGGTCTATCCGAGCCTGGCGGAATACCGGGGCACGGTGGACCAGGTGGTTATCGCCGTTCCCGGCCAGGGTGTCCTGGAGGTCGCCCGTCAGGCAGTGGCCAAAAAGGCCGGGGCCGTGGTGGTCATCTCTGCGGGATTCCGGGAGACCGGAGAAGAAGGGAGCAGGATGCAGGAGGAGCTGGCCGGTATCTGCCGGAGCGGTGGCGCCAGGCTGCTGGGGCCCAATTGCCTGGGTCTGATCAATACTTCGGCACACCTGAACAGTTCTTTTGCCGGACACATGCCCCATGCAGGATCCATCGCGGTTTTTTCCCAGTCAGGAGCACTCTGCACGGCCATGCTTGATCTGGCCGGGAACCGGCATATAGGCTTGTCCAAGCTCATCTCCATCGGCAACAAGGCCGACATTTCCGAGATAGACATGCTCAACGCGCTGGGGCGTGACAGCGAGACAAAGGTGATCGTGGGCTACCTGGAGGATATAACATCCGGCGACGAATTCATTAAAGCTGCCGAAGATGCCTCGAATACCAAACCGGTCATTATTCTCAAATCCGGGACAACCGCGGCCGGGCAAAAAGCCGCGGCCAGCCACACCGGTGTCCTGTCCGGGGTGGATACCGCCTATGGCGCCGCGTTCAAGCGTTCCGGAGTCTGCCGGGCCGATACCTTTGAATCCATGTTTGATTACGCCACCGCCTTTAATCTGCAGCCGCTGCCCAGAGGCAATCGTATCCTGATCATTACCAATGCCGGAGGTCCCGGGACCATGGCTGCCGATGCCGTGGAAAAAGCCGGCATGGAAGTGGCAGTGCTTGAGCGGAACGTGTCCACCGCCCTCCGGGCCAACCTGCCGGTCGCGGCCAGTATCGCCAACCCCATCGATGTCCTCGGCGATGCCGGGCCCGATCGCTATGTTTCCGCGCTGATGGCGGCACAGCAGGACGATTCCGTTGACGCTGTCATTGTCCTGCTGACCCCCCAGGCCATGACCCGGCCCCGGGAAACCGCCCAGGCGATTATCGAGAATCTGGACGGCTCCAAACCGGTGCTTGCCTCCTTCATGGGCGGCAGGGATGTGATGCCCGGCCGTCGGGAACTTGCCGCCGGCGGCCTTCCCGATTATGAATCACCGGAACGGGCTGTCGCGGTTTTAAAGGCCATGCACCAGTATGCGGTCTGGCGGCAGCGGCCGCCAAGGATTGTCACCCGTTTTCCGGTGAACCGGCGAAGGGTGGAACGCATTATATCCCGCCGGCAGCGGACCGGCAGGCTGCAATTGGGAGAGGTCAGGGCCAAGAACATCCTCCGGGCCTACGGGTTTAATATCCTGGAAGGGCAGCTGGCAACCTCGGCGGTTGAGGCCGTGGAAATTGCCCGGTTCATCGGTTTTCCGGTGGCCATGAAGGTTGTGTCCCCCAATATTATCCACAAGACCGATCTTGGCGGGGTGCGCCTGGAAATCGCCACCGGCCAGGAGGTCGAGGATGCCTACGACCTAATGATGCTCCGTATCGGCAAGCTGGCGCCGGATGCGATCATCGAGGGGGTGTATGTGGAAAAAATGGCTGATCCCGGCATGGAGGTTATTGTCGGCATGTCCCGCGATCCCCAGTTCGGGCCTATGCTGATGTTCGGCCTCGGCGGTATTTTTGTCGAAGTGCTGAAGGACGTTACCTTTCATCTGGCGCCCATCACCGAGAGCGAAGCGGTGCAGATGCTCAAGTCAACCAGGTCCTATGCCATGCTTGAGGGCAAGCGCGGACGGAAGGAGGTCGATATTACGGCCATAGCAGCAGCCCTGCAGCGTATCAGCCAGCTGACCACGGATTTCCCGCAGATAACCGAACTGGACATCAATCCGATGATCGTTGGTGAAGCCGGAACCGAACCGGTGGTGGCTGATGCCCGAATGACCCTGTCAACCCTGCAGAAACGACCGGAAAAACACTGAAAGGATCAGAAGCCATGGTGGAATACGATACAGACTGGCAGAGCCGTTACAGCGATATGATAGCCACCCCGAAAAAAGCGGTGGCCAGTGTCCGCCCCGGCCAGCGGGTTTTCGTCGGCACCGGCTGCGGCGAGCCGGAAGAGCTGGTCGCCGCGCTTACCGCCCGGGCCGGAGAACTGGCCGATGTGGAGATTGTTCAGCTTTTTACCAAGGGGGCGGCGCCCTATGCGGAAGTGAATCTGGCCGACTGTTTTACGGTCAACAGTTTTTTCATCGGCAGCAATGTGCGGAAAATGATCCAAGAGGGGCTGGGAGACTACACCCCCATCCTGATGTCGGATATTCCCCGCCAGTTTCACAGCGGCAGGCTGCCCATTGATGTGGCCCTTATTCATGTAACGCCGCCGGACACCAGGGGCAAGGTCAGCCTCGGCATATCCGTTGACATTGTCAAGAGCGCGGCAGAGAATGCTTCCCTGGTCATTGCCCAGGTCAATCCGAATATGCCTTGGGTGCATGGAGATTCCCTGCTGGACGTGTATGATCTGGACATCCTGGTCCCGGTTGAATCAAAACTGGTTGAACGTCATTCCGGCCCTGCGCATGAGATCAGCGAAAAGATAGGCAGAAACGTGGCCTCCCTGGTTCCCAATGGGGCAACCGTTGAATTCGGACTGGGCCGTATCCGCGGGGTCGGCCGTCTGCCCCAGACCATCCAGGATTTTCTCCACGAGAAAACCGACCTGGGCATCCACACCGAGATGCTCACCGACGGCATTTTGGATCTCATTGCATCAGGGGCTGTGACCGGAGCGAAAAAGACCATGGATAACCGGCGGATAACCGCCAGCTTCTGTATGGGTTCGCGCAAGCTCTACGATTATATCGACGACAACCCTTTGTTCAGCTTCCGGCCCACCGAATACGTGAATGATTCCAATATAATCGGCAAGCAGTCGCGGATGGTGTCCATCAATCTCGCCCTGGAGGTAGACCTCACCGGCCAGGTCTGCTCAGACTCGGTGGGCGGCAAGTTTTTTTCCGGGATCGGCGGCCAGGTCGATTTCAATCGCGGCGCGGCCCGGTCCGACGGCGGGCGGGCCATTATCGTCATGCCGGCAACCAGCGAAAGCGGCGCAAAGTCACGGATCGTCAATACCCTGGAGCCGGGTTCCGGGGTGGTCATTTCCCGGGGAACGGTTCACTATATTGTCACCGAATACGGCGTGGCCTACCTGCATGGCAAGTCCGTGCAGGAAAGGGTCATGGCCCTCATCTCCATCGCCCATCCCAATTTCAGGGAACAGCTGTTCCGGGAGGCGGTGGAATCGCGTTACATCCGTTCGGAAATGGCAGGGCTGGGCGACAGGTTTCTTGTGCCGGGCGAAGAAAACATGCGCACCACCTATCTGCTGGACAACGGCATCCAGGTGAGCTTTCGATCCATCCAGCCCACTGATGAGCCGAATATGCGTGATCTGCTCTACGACCTGTCCCAGGAAACGGTCTACTACCGGTTCATGAGCCGGCAGAAACGGTTCACCCACCGCCAGATCCATGATTTCGTCTATATCGATCATCGCAAGGACGTGGCCATTGTGGGGACCGTTCCCGAGGCCAGTGGGGATGAGATCGTCGCCGTGGGCAGATATTTTCTCAACGAAAATAATAACAAGGCCGAGGTCGCCTTTGTCATCCGCGACGACTGGCAGAACATGGGGCTCGGCAAGTTTTTGTTCAGCCATCTCATTGCCATTGCCCGGCGCAACGGCATAGCCGGCTTCACTGCCGAGGTGCTCCGTGACAACCGGCGGATGCAGAATATCTTCAACCATTCCGGCTACAAGGTAAAAAGCTCCATAGAGGAAGGGGTTTACAGTTTTGTCATTGATTTTTAAGTTGTGCCGGAAAAATTTGGTCATGCTGGAAACCGCAATTATCGACCATCAGGTTTCTATCCTGTTTTCAGGGTCTTGGCAATTGTAACCACTACATGCCCTTGGATCCTCTGAAAATGCGTTTCCTTAAAACCGGTCTGGAGCTCTTCACTTCAACGCGTGTTGTGCTGTTTTTGTTCGCACTGCTGCTCTGTTTTCTCATCCCCTTGACCATATTCAAAGAAGTCAAGCCCCTTCTCATGAAGCCGGTCACGATCATTCTGGCTGTTATCGGTTTCAACCTGCTGATATGCACCCTGCGCAGGCTGAAAAGCCTGCGGTATTCAACCCTGGTCATCCATCTTGGATTTATTATTATTCTTGCCGGAGGCCTGGTCAGCATGTCCGGTTTTGTCGCCACCGTCAATGTCTATGAAGGAGATACCATAGATACGGTCTTTAACTGGGAAGTGGGACAGGACGTTCCCCTTGGTTATGACCTGCGGATAGCCGCGATTAACCTGGATTTCTATCCTGTTCCGGTCAGAATCGGTGTTCTCAGAAATGGTCGGAAAGCGGCTCTTATTGAGACCCGCACCGATGATTTTTTTCTATTTGCAGAATACCGTGTCCAGGTCCTGCGACTGGACCCGCTGGCAAAGGTGGTATATCTTGCTGTTGCCTCCCCCGGCGGTGAGTCGGTAATCACCATGTCCACAGGCGGCCCCAATGAACTGCCGCCGGATTTTCCGTTGGATTTCAAGCTGGTGGCTTTTCAGGACCCCAAAGTCAGACGAATGTGGGTGGACCTGGAACTGTGGAAAGACAATGAACTGATGGTGGCCGGCACTTCAGAGGTGAACCATTCCCTCCGGTGGCAGGGAATGAAGTTTTTTCTCACCCAGGTCGCTACTGACAGTATGGGCAGGCCCTATGCCGGAATGCAGATCAGCAGAGATCCCGGGGTTCCTTATGTCTACGTCGGCTTTGCCGTTCTCTGCCTCGGGCTTTTCCTTGCCCTGGGAAGATGGATGTCGCTGACCGGCGGTGGGAAATCAGCGGTTAAGAAAAAGCCACCATTTTAGACCGGTGAATATCTGCAGTTGCAACCAGGTTCCGGTTTATTTGCTTTCATCGGGAGAGGGCGGAGGATCCCCGGATGGCAGCCCGGCCGGTTTTTTTGATCCTATATTGCTGAAATCTACTTCCTTGTCCTCGCCCGGTTTGATATCGGGACCGCGGTGTCCCATTCTGGATACCTTGATATCGATTCCTGCCGCTTTTTCACCGGTTTTGATGTTGACACCAATTGGTTCGGGAGCTCCATAACGTCCTATAAGTCCCCCTTCCTGCAGTTGCCCTCCGCCCATAACGTCTCTGGCCATCAGGAAATATGTGTTATCACCGGCGACCTTCAGGAAATAACTCCCGTCCTTCCCTGTCGCTGTTGAAACAAAGAGTGGTATCTGGCCCAGCATCCGGGGAGTCGGAAATGCAAAAACGAAACAGTTCTCCACAGGGTTTCCATCCATGTCGCTTACGGTGCCCTTGATGAAAGTACTGCCGGATAATGCTTTTACTTTGCCCCGCCAAGGGCGGGCTTCCAGCGTGCCAAAATCAATATATCCTCCCTTGGTTATGGAAAACTCCTTCATTTCACGAGTGTTCGGCTTGTAATAGCGATAATATAAATCTCCTTTTCGGGGTTGACCAATCTGTTCCCCGGAGTTTCTCTTGATGGCCGAAAAGTAGTATTTCCCTGCAGGAAGCACTGCCAGAAATCTGCCGTCCGGAAGGATGTCCGTGCTCAGATTTATTGCAGGTACACGCATATATTGAGTCATTTTCGGAGGAGGCGCATCTCCGGCAATGTAAAATAGAACCTGTCCTCCTCCCATGGACTCGCCGTCTTTTACAATAAACCGCCCGGTAACGGTGCCGGTTTGCTCCTGTACATCAACGGGGGCGCCGGGAGTTGTCGTTGCAGCAGAAACAATGGTGGCGATCATGCCGGAGAAAAAAAAGACAAGGAGAAAAAAGAAAAAGGATCCCTTTTGTGGATTGCTCATCTCCATGATTTTCGCCTCTCTTGCTAAAGGTAAGTCATGTATTTGTTTACAGTTGTTGCCGGTGTGATCCCCTGGGAGGGAGACTTGTCAATTACTCGAACAGTTTGCGGTCAGCATCAGGGATGGAAATATTTATGTTGTCAATCATTTGGCCGGCTTTGAAAGAAATTCCCTGCCACGGGTCTTCACCATAGAGACCTGCCATATCGTTTGATCTCGGAGCAGCGCCCAGTGTATCGCGAACAACCAGACCGTAACTGCCGTCAACATCCAGCGGGATGAAATAATTGCCATCCGCATCCGTCCGGGTAATATTTTCAGCCTCCCGGGTAGGCGTGGCAGCATCTCCGGTTCGATAGGCGATCACGTATGCTTCTGCGACAGGCAGTCCCCTGCTGTCTGTTACTTTTCCTTTTATCCCATAGGCGCCGCTATTTGCCGAATCTTCAAGGGTCACATAATTGTTGTTTTTGATTTCCGGTGATTCGACAAATGCTAAACGGTCGGCCTTTGGATAGCATGGGATTTCTATCCGTACTTTTTTGCCGGGCTTCACCTCGATGGGATTGGACGGGATGTAGCAGAAGAGATCGCCTTTCCGCAATGGTCGGATTTCGTTTCCTCCAGCGATGCTCCGGGCAATTACCACATATTTGTCCGGCACCAGACGTACGTTGAAAGTCCCGTCCTCATCCACAGCCTGCATGAAGCCGAGTCCTTTGTCAGCCAGGAAGCCAAGTCCTTTGAATTTTCTGGCATCCATGGTGTAAAAAGCGACATGTGCGCCTTGAACCGGTTTGCCTTTGTAAAGCACCACTCCTTGCGCAGAGGTTTCTCCATCGGTATACACAGGTTGTTTTACCTGGTGGGCCATTAAGGAAATCCATAAATTTCTGGAACCCACCCGAAGTGGATTCGCTCCGTGGTAGGCGGAAAAGTTTTTTTCACCATCTTTTCCAGTGGCAATAAAATAATACGTCCCCGGTTCCAGCTGCAGAGAATATGATCCCTTTTCATTTGCGGGGCTGGAAGTCAGATAGGGACTATTGGCGCGTAATTGTTCATACGTTTTGAATACCTGCACCTCGGCCCCTGCCAATGGCCCGAACTCGGCAAACACACGACCTTCAATCTTTATGTCCCCGGCAGGAGAATAGGCGGGGATCATCAATATCACCAACGCAAGGAAGACCGGCGCTGATCTGCAAAGCTTCAACAACATGATTTTTTGTTTTGATTTGACAACTGATGGACCCGGAATAGAATGTATATTACCATTAAGTATATATTAAATTCAATGCGATGGAACTTTTAATGTCAAGCCGGACATGTTTTCTCTTCGTGGTTGTTGTTTTTTCTGTGTTTATCAGCGGGACGCTCTCACCCGTCCAGGCAAAGCCGCGCCTGGAAATTGCTGTCAAACGCCAGCAGATCCGCAACGACTATGTGCGATTCGAGACCATTATTGATGAGTTGGATATAACCAGAGGTATGACCATTGTGGATATCGGTTCGGGACCGGGCTATGCTTCCTTTTTATTTGCCGAGAAACTGGAGGGAACCGGGGCGGTATATCCAACAGATATTCGCGAGGACTTTGTCGGGTATATAGATGAAGAGGCAGAAAGGAGAGGCCTGACCAACCTTTTTCCCGTTGTCGTGAACGATACGGAGCTGGATGATTTTTACGGCAGACATCATTTTGATATCGTTTTTGTTTCAAACGTCTATCACGCAATTGATAATCGAGTGGAATATTTCAGAGAATTACGTAAATCCCTGAACCCCGGCGCGCAGGTGGTTTTCATTCTTTACAACCAGGTCCCCCTGTTTACTGTGGATGACTTTTATGAAACAGAGGGCATTATAGGTTTTCTTTCTCAGGCCGGAGACGATGATCCCTTTGTCCGGTATTTATCCGATGAAACCAAACTGCTTGTCGCAGAAAAGACCGCAACCCGGAAGCTTGAAAAAAGGCTTGTTGAAGATTTTAATCAAATGCTCCTGAACCCGCATTTTTTCAGAGACTTTTATGACGGTTCATATTTTAGAAAAGATATGTTTGATGCTGCTGAACGGGAACTGGCAAATTGGTTGTTGATGGTACTCAAGGAGGATGGAGCGCTGGAAGCGCCTGTTGACCAGCTTGATGCAAAGACGATGCGCAGGGTCATCAAGTTCAATCGGCTGTTTTTTCAAAGCCGTTTCGGCGATTATCTCGCAAATAATGCGATGGGGGCCTATGTCCCAGCCGGTGACGCCAACCGCCATACAAGCAAATATGAGATGTTGCGTGAACTCAATGCAGCTGGGTATAAATTTGTCAAAGAGGTGCGGCTGTCAGCCTATTTTGACGGAATTATCATGGTGCCGGTCACTCCCTGAACCCGTCCGGAGACGGAGCAGCGTCTATCTCCAAAACATTGCGCACCGGCCAGACACCCAAGGCATCTGTCACTTTATTGCCCATGCGGCTGGAGCCTGATGCCCCGTACAGCTTCTTGCTGACATGGATGCTGCCCCTGCTGAGACCGACGTTAAACGCGCCAAAGGTATATACGGGATTGGTTGTGGAGGACCAATACCAGGTGGACTGGACATTGGAAAAAGGGTGGCCCCAGGCCAGGCCGGGGTCGTGGCGTGAATAATCGATCAGGCTCCGCAGTTCATTGATATTGGGCAGGCGCCAGTCACCGGCAGTGGATTTATCGGTAAGGCCGCATCTGCCGTTGGCAAGATTGTTGCTCCAGGTCAGGGCTGATTGCCAGTCCAGCGTTCCGTTTTTTCTTGGGATTCCCCCCGCAGTATCAGTGCAGTTTGCATCTCTGAGCCAAATCAATCCGGTCAGGTTGTCGGTTATAGTCCCATTTTTATTGTCGGTAAAGCGGGGGGAAGGTAACGCTGCGCCTGCCTGTATCTCCCCGTCCTGCCCGGTATTGGCACAGTCGATAATAATTCCGTTGGCACTGTAGCAGGTATTCTGTCCGGTCTGCGGAATTTGAATGGGTGCTGCAATGGCGCTGACAGCCAGAAACAGCACAGGGAAGGTGGTGGTCCCAAGACCTTTAAACATGTTTTACTCCTCTTTTGGCAACAGGATTTATGGCAGCGGTACGGTTATTGAGAATTATCGCATACCGGCCAGACGCTTGACTTTATTTTTTTGGCAACAGGGGCCACGGCGCCATCCTGCATGCTTATGTTCCAGGCGTTCCAGGTTGCGTATGCATATGAGGTGGATGTCCAGTACCTGTATGCATCAATATTACGGAATCCCGAACTTTCCAGCCAGGCGGCGCTGTTCTCCTGTCCACGGTGTATCAGGCTTGTGAGTTCGTTACGGTTTGGCAGCCGCCAGGCGTTTCTTCCCAGAAATTGATTGGTATTCAGGCATTGGATATAGTCCAGGGCTTCCTGCTGTGTTTTGTGCGTCCCAGGGGCGCATGCCGATGGGCCGGGAGTCCGGCTGTTTTTACTCCATATCAGGCCGGTCAGGTTGTCGGTGATTGTCTGGTCGGTGTCGGTGAACCTGGGCCGGGGCCAGGCCGCACCAGACTGAATTTCTCCGTCCTGGCCGGTGCCGGCACAGGAAATGGCCGCGCCCGCACTGTTGTAACAATGGGTTTGACCGGTTTTTGCCACAGGCAAAGTCCCCGGTTCGCCGGTTCGTACGGGCCAGAGATAACCGACATTCGGTTTGCCGCGGCCGGCCACGATGCCTCCGTACATGGAGACACTCCATGCATAGGGAGGGTATGGAGCGTAGGTGGTTGAAGTCCAGTAGTAGTCCGGCCGGGTATTGAAAAAACCATGCGACTGCAGCCAGTCCACCTGGTTGCCTTGCTTGGTGGTCAGGCTTTCCAGTTCATTGATATTGGGCAGGCGCCAGTCGTCATGGCCCAGGTGTTTTTTTTGGTTGAGATTGTTGATGAAATCCAATGCCTGCGGCCAGGTTGTAAGGCCATCGACAGGATCAGCGTTGGCTGTCCATATCAGTCCGGTCAGTCTATCGGTGATGGTCTGGTCGTTGTTGGTTGTAAAACGCGGGCTGGGCCAGGCGAGGCCGACGCGCAGCTCACCATCCTGGCCGGTTCCTTCGCAGTTGATGACAGCGGAGGGACCGGTTGCTTTGTAGCAGAAAGCCTGTCCGGTTTGAGCAATTTGCACGGGTATCGGGGCAGCGTGGGTGGGAACTGCGGTAATGTGGCCAATTGCCGGGAGGGGGAATATGCTCATGATGGGTGACAACGTCGTGCACAACCCGAGCAAAGATAGATTTGCCCACCATTTCATTTTCATATTATCTGCCATTCATGGAACAGGAGAAACGACGCGGAACCCGACGCCGGCGGTCTGGCTTGCCGGGGGGTGTACGCGCATGGATGCCCGGACATAATCGGGCTTGGAGCGCCAACTTCCCCCGCGAGGGACATGTCGCCGGCCCGCTTCCGGGCCACGGGGATTATTCTTGGGACTGTTGGCATAGTAATTTTTGCCGTACCAGTCACCGGTCCATTGCCAGACATTTCCCATCATGTCGTACAGGCCGAAGTCATTTGGTTCGAAGCTTCCCACCGGCGCAGTGTAGAGGTGCCCGTCGTTACAGTTATGAACCGTTTTTTTCGCAAAAGCCTGTCTGGCTGTCAGATCACTTACATTGGCGTATCGGCAGGCAGCATCCACCTCGTTGCCCCAATAATTTCTATGAATAGTGCCGGCGCGGGCGGCATACTCCCATTCAGCTTCGGTGGGGAGCCGGTAAGTCCTGCCGCTCTGCTCTGTCAGCCACTTGGTGAATGCAACAACATCGTTCCATGATACGCATACGACCGGGTGGTCGTCTGATTGGGTGAAACCAGGGTTTCGCCAATTGTTCCGGAAAAGCCAGGACCACTGTCCATCAGCACCCGTGGCAAAACAGCCGCCGCCATCTTCCGCGGTTGTTCGGTAACCGGTGGCAATAACAAATTTTCGGAATTGACCTGTTGTAACGCTGAATTTCCCCATTTTGAAGGAATCCACGCAGACTTCATGGACTGGGTTTTCATTTTTTTCGCCATCGCCAAATGAGTCACCCATCATGAAACAACCGCCGGCCACGTGGACAAACTCCATATCCGCCAGCGGTTCAAACAGGGGGGGTGCAGATGAGGTTTCCATGGTTGCCTCCGACGCGTAAGAGACATGTCCGCGGTCAATAACTGCTGTCCAGGTAAGGAAAAACAGAATAAGGAGTATCGCAGCAACCTTCGGTCTTCGCATAACTATCTTCCCTTGCCGTCTTGTATCCGGCAAAATCGCTGCCACGGAGCGGGCCCGGTGGAAATACAACTAAACATGGTGAAAATGAAAAACATCCTGTGGCCGTGGTTATTGCCGGCAGTCAGGCAATAATTGCGTCTCCTGAAAAGATTGATGCAGGAGATGATTTCTCCCGTGGGGAGAGTTGTACATTTTACCCATGGGTAATTATATGATAGTATTTATTTACATCAATATAAGTTTAGAGCAAATCGGCGCTGTACCGGGTGGAATAAGGTTTGTTGGTTAGGTTTTCATGTCTTGTTTCAGCATGTTAAGTAGTGCTAAGAGGTGGGTGATGATCAAGCTTTTCATCGTGTTTTTTTCTCTTTTTTTCCCTTTTACTGCCTATGGGGATCTACCGGCGGGATATTTCTCCAACCTGGAAAGTGTGAGAATCAAGAATGCTCAGTCATATCTTGCATATTTTCATTATAATCCCGGATCAACGGTTATATTGAATGAGCTTAACCGGGATCTTTCGGGAGAATATGGATTTGCCGTAACTGATGTAGCCAGGATAACCGTAAAAGTTGACGCAGAGGAAACCTATCTCATAACATATGATGAAGGACTTCCGGCAGGCCCGAATTTTACCTTCTACAAGTTGGATGGGCCGGATATGCAATCTGTTGGAAGCATTAATGGGATTAATTTATATTGGCCGAGGGCAAGGAATTTTTATACATCGGGCGTCCTCCATTCCATGTATGATCAAAGAAGAAAATATGTATTGCTCAACGGGAAGATCCGGGAAGTTCAGCAGCCATTCATGTATGTCGGCAAAGAAAGTGAATTAAGCGAGAATATAATTATTTATTCCTCACAGGCATTACAGGATGAAGTGGGATACCTGCCGGCCGGCGCAAAGGTTTCCGTATTGCTGGCGGATAATGATTTTTATCTGATCAAAACATCTTTTGGTCTTGTTGGCTGGATGAAGATAGAAAAAGAGAGCAAAAAATAAAAAAGTATTTCAACTTCACGAAATTAGATAAAATAATTGAAAAGATATTTACATCCGCAATCACTGGTTGCCGGCCTCATTTTTCTGCTGTTGCTGCTCCAATGCGGCCCTGTTCCGGCCCAAGAACAACTTTCCATCCGGGAAAAGCGCCGGCAGCTTATTCCCCTTGATAAACTGAAGGTTTTTCTCGAAGCTCCGAAAAGGGTGCAGACCATGCAGCCGGAGAGGGTTCTGGATGCGCTTGGTGTGCGGCAAGGCGAAATAGCGGCCGACATAGGCGCCGGCACCGGTTTTTTTTCATTTTATCTGGCCCAACGAGTCGGGGATGAGGGCAGGGTGTATGCCGTGGAGATCGAGGACGAACTGGTTGACTTTATCCGCGAGAAAATGGAAGCCCGCGGTGTAACGAATATTGTGCCGGTAAAATCTTCTGAAGGCTCCCCGCGCCTGCCGCAATCCTGCTGTGATAAAATACTTATAGCAAATACCTACATATATTTTGAAAATCCCGTCGCTTTTATGGAAAATGTGCGGACAGCGCTCCGCCCCGGGGGACTGGTGGGCATCATTGAACTTGATGCACAAAAGACGCAGTCAAAACGAAAATTGTTATTGGGGACCCGGGGAAGAGTGGTGCGCGAGGTTGTTGATGAAATGCAGAGAGCGGGTTTTATCCTCAGCAATTCCTACGGCTTTCTCGAATCACGATTTTACCTGGTGTTTCGTTTGCAGGAGTAGCTGTCTGATCCTGCTCATCCAGCGGTTGCAAATGTAAAATGGAGGTAAATGCGCAATGCGTGTTGCCTTGCCCCGCGAGTATTTACTCCACCGGATATGTCTGCACAAGCTTACCGATGCATATTTGTTATAGCCGGAAGATACAAAGCCCAGGGAAAAGCAGGTTTGGTTATTTGTTGTCCATGCTCCTGGTGGCCCTGATCAGGGCCGGATCAAACGGCTCAAAGAGCTCCGGTGTCTGCAGGTGACTCGGTGATTTGTGCTGAAAGACAAAGTCGCCGACCACGGGAGCCAGTTTTGAAACGGGAACCAGGGTCATGGCCGCCACCATTTGGCTGAGATCGCGAAGCAGATCAAGACGGATGCCGTGGTTGTAGCCCAGCCTGTACAATACCACTGCGACCTGTTCCAGGCTGGCGTTGCCGGCCCTGTCTCCCAGGCCGTTCACCGTTACATCAAGACAATGGGCCCCTGCCCGTATGGAAGACACCGCATTGGCGGTTGCCATCCCAAGATCGTTGTGGGCATGAAAGCATATCTCGATTTCTGTTTCTTGACGCACCTGTCGGATCAGATCCGACACATCCCAGGGAAGGGCGCTGCCGTTGGTGTCGTAGATTGTGATCCTTTTGGCGCCCCTGTTTGCGGATTCCCTGCACATGGCCAGGACAAACTCCGGATCTGCCTGGGTGGCATGGGGAAAGCCGATGCCCACATTGTCGAAGCTCTTCAACGCAAAGTCCAGGACTTCCCCGGTCAGTACTTTTTTTTCACTTCTGTCCGCAGGGGGACGCAGTTCAGAGAGGGGAATCAGGATGTCAACCCTGTCCAGAAATTCTTCAGCCATGGTGAGCTGTTCTTTCCAGGCAGGTCCGTTTCCGTAAATAAGCCCTGCATATTGCAGCGGCAATTTCGGCGCGACAATGTTTTTTATTGCCTCATGGTCCCGTGCAAAATGTCCGGGCGCTATAATTTCCACTTCCTGAATCCCTGTTTGAGCAAGCATTTCCAGTAATGATCGTTTCTGGCGCAAATCAAGCGACACGCCCGGCACATCAAGGCCTTCACGCATTGTGCTGTCTTTGAGGATAATTCGAGGGTGGTTCATGTTACTTTTCTCCGGTGATCCTGCCGATATACTGCAGGACATCCTGCCGGTTGCGGACGGTTATTTCCGGCCGGGCAGAACCGTCTGCGTTGCTGACACCGCTGGTCAGGCAGCACAGGACTCTACTGCCCGCCTTGATTGTCCCTGTCGCAATTGCCTTGAGTGTTCCGGCCAGGGCTATCATTCCTGTTTTTTCCACAATATCTTCCGCCCTCAGCGTGACAGGTATGCCCAGCGTGTCAAGCTGGTCCAGGATCCGGCCGTATTCATCCGATGGTCGAAGAAAGGCATCGAATTCCTCTGCATTGAGAGTCAGCAGGTCTCCTCTGGTTATCAGCAGGAGCTGCCGTAGATCTTCATAGGTTCTGTAGGTTTGAGGGGTTTCGTCGTACATGACCCTGGTCAGAAGTTTGTCCGCCGTTGCTTGGGCTGCTGTAAACCGCGGCGCTGCCTGGGGTTTCCACATGGAAAAGACGGGACAGTTCGTTTCCTGCTGTATTCCCAGAAATCTCGGCACACTGCCCAGTTCCGGGAGGTATTGCTGCAGGACGGAATAAATGCCGATGGGGCCGAAACCGGCACTGACACTCTGGGACAGCCAGTCGTACGTTCCGGTGGAGAGCAACTGCTCCAGGATAAACAGGCCCCGGAACATGGCGGCGCAGTTCCGCCATGGTTTTTCGGGAACATGACGTATTCCGGTCTTGGCGGCAAAGAGTTCGGCCAGCTCCTTTACCCTCCCGCGATCTTCAACCCCCACCAGGTGTGCTTGGCCCGATGAGAAAATTCTGCTGTCCAGCAGATCAATATTCGCCTGCGGACAGAAAAAAAAAGTTTCCAGGCCTGCCTGCCTCCCATACCTGGTCAGGGCGCTTCCCGTATTGCCGCCTGATTCGAAAACACTTTTTTTAATGCCCTCATCAAGACAGAATGCCGCTGTCAGGCAGCCGTCAATTGACTTCAGGGTTCCGGTTGCCATCCTGGAGGTTTCGTCCAGAAGATGAATTTCCACCCCCCTGTATTGCAGGAACGGCACAATACGTGCTCCCTCCCTGATACTGGTTTTCCGGAGATATTTTTTCAGGGCGTGGTCACGCTCGGAGAAATTGTCGAATCTGACAGCATTGCGATACCGGCAGACAATGCTTGTTTCCGCAGTTATGTCCTTATCTATGCACCCCTCAAGGGATGAGCTATCTGTGGCCAAAAGTTTCATGGAAAATGACTTCATCCGGAGTCTTGATGTTTTTCGGACCGGGTTCTGCGCCGGGGAAGCCGATGGGCACAAGCGTTATCGGTTCAAAATCGGCGGGTATGTTGAGAATAGCGCGAATCTCGTCTGCTACCTCCGGTGTGCCTGTTTTGTAAGCGGACATGTAAACGGAGGTCAGTCCGTAATTTGCGGCAGCCAGAAGCAGGTGTGCCGTGGCAAGAACGCCGTTTTCGATGCCTCGGTCGTAGGATCCGGCCCGTTCGACACAGGTGAGAACAACAACGGGTGCGTTGCAAAGAAAACCGGCAGGAAATTCACGTTTTTCAGGAGGACAGTATTTGTCCTTTATCTCTGCCAATGATTTTTTGGTCTCGCTGCTCCTTATTATGATAAACCGCCAGGGCTGGCCATCCATGGATGATGGAGCTCTGACGGCGCAATCTATCAACGCGCGAACCAGTTCATCAGGGACTTCTCTGGTTGAAAAGGTGCGAATCGTTCGTCGTGCTTTTACTGCCTGTTCAAAATCCATGTTTTGCTCATCTGCATATAATCGTATAATCCTGCTAACCGGTCAGGATCAAGGCAACGCCTGCTACTGCAACAATAGCACCTGCTATGGCGCGAAGCGATAGTTTTTCGTTCAACAACAGTACTGCCATGGGTAATATAAAGATAGGGCCCGTCGAGTTCAGCGGACCGACAATGGAGGCGTCGACATGCTTGAGCGCTACCAGCGAAAGCCAGAAACCACCGACAACAACAACAAGGACCACGGCAACAACCTTGATCAGGAGGCCGCCCCTCCGAAATGGCGCCATCCCGGCACCAAGCTCGGAATGCAATATTCCCCATACTACCAGGCCGACAGCTCCGGCCAGCAGACGTATCCACGTGGCCTGGACAGTGGGCACCGAACTGACCCCCACTTTTGCCAGCAGCACTGCGCCGGCTGTACAGAGAACGGACAGGATGCCGTAAATGACTCCCAGGGGGTATCGGGCTTCCTCGCCGTTGGTGCCGGAGGTGCGTTCCCGCAGGACCCAGCCGACTCCCACTGTCGTGGCGATAATACCGATCCATACGGTTATTGAAGGTTTTTCTCCCAGCAATATAGCTGCTGCCAGGGCAATGGCCACCGGGTTGAGGGATCCCATCAGGGAGGCCCGTCTCGGACCGAGATGGAGCAAAGAAAGGAAAAAGAATGTATCCCCGACAGCTATGCCGATAATTCCGCTTAACATGAGAAAGACAAGGGAGGAATTGTCCATGGAAGCCCACCCGGTAAACATCAGGGACATGGCCAGAAAAAAGCTTCCGAGAACGGTTTTGGCGAGATTCATGCTGTAGGCGGAAAGGTGTTCACCGAGTTTTTTCCAGAGAATGGCGCCGAGCGCCCACGAGCACGCCGAGAGCAGGGCTATGGCGCTGTAAAAGAGTCTATCTTCCATGGTAGGCGGCCCGGTTTTTCATTACGATCATGAATGAATGGTCTGTGCTTTACTTGGAATGATATGAGAAAGGATTCAGTTCTCCTTCAGTATAGCATGATCGTGGGAATGGGAGATAGTCGTGATGGTAAAACTGGGTGATGACCTCGTCGGCGAAAAAAATTCCCCTGTCCGTCAATTTGAGGAATGATTCGTCCTCGACAACAAGGCCATATTTGCTCAGGTTTGCAATCTGGCGGGGAAAGGTCTCGTTTACGGTTTTCCTGGTGGTCTCTCTGAACTGTTTTTTCGATACGCCGTTGTGTTTCAGCGGAAGCGTCAACGCCCATCTCTGTTGATCATCCTCGGTCTTGACCTTGCCCCTGTTGATGGGCAGGATTCCCTGATGGATAAGCGCGGCGTAGGCCTGTAGACTTTCCCCGGTATTAAGATAGAACCGTCCCTGGACATTGGACCAGGAAGAGGCGCCAAAGCCGATGACATCCGCCAGTCGGTCAGTGTGGTCCTGGAGATACTGGGAGTCATGGACCGGGCCTTTGGAAAAGAATCTTCTGGAGGTTTCCCTGAGCCCGCCCTGTTCCGCAACCTGGAAGCCCAGTTGTTTCATGATGTATATTTCATCAACAGTGGGAAAGGCCCCTGGTTCTTTTTCGAAACGATCCTTTACCTTTCCTGCCTTATCGCCGTGGGGAACAATGCGCAGTCTGTAGAGCTGGAATGCATCAACATCCAATGCCACCACGGCGGTTTCCAGGGTTGTCTGCCATTTCTCCGGGGTACAGCCCGGATAACCATAGATCAGGTCAATGGAGACGCTTTTGAAATCAACCTTTCGTGCCTGGCCCATGGCCTGCATTACGTCGCGGGCGGAATGTCTCCGGCCCATGTCCTTGAGGGACTGGTCGTCCAGCGCCTGTACGCCGAGGCTGACCCGGTCCACCCCGTTATCTTTCAGGATACGCAATTTTTCCAGCCCCTGGTCCCCCAGGATAGTGCCCGGCTCTGTTTCGCAGATTATCTGGGCGCATTGGCTGAAGTCAAAACCACCATGCAGGATCCGGCACAGTTTCGCAGTCTGTTTCGGCGTCAGTGCGGTTGGAGTGCCGCCGCCGATGAGCATGGAGCTGGGCTGGATCTTTTCAACGCCGAATTTTTTCTTCCAGAGGGTTATTTCCTTTTCCAGGCAGTCCAGATAGTCGTTGATCACCTCTTCAGAGCAGTCGACATTGACCATCCAGTGGCAGTAGAGGCATTTGGACCTGCAGAATGGGATATGAATGTAGACGGAGGTGCGCCTTGCACTGTCAAAATCCAGTCCATCAAGTATAAGAGCTTCATCACCGGGGCCGTACATCGGGATGGGCGGATAAAAGATGGTGGGGTAATAAAGGCTGCCTCCGGGGATGAGACCCGCTTTTTCGAGTTCCGCCGCGTTATGGAGCTGCACTTGCATTGCTGCATGATCTGTTAGAGAGGGATGTTTCATTGAATGCTATCTTGGTTTATCCGTGAGAGTTAGCTGTAAAGGGGATGCGTGGGGCATGTTTTTTTATCACTCTGGAGAAGCTGCAGTCAACAGGGCATACTGCAACGGTATTATGTCGAGAAAGATGAATTATCACTACGGCATAGCCTGCCTGTCTGTCACCTCTTTGATCACAAACATCCGGAATCTGATAACCTCGGGAAAAGGTAACCGGAATGCCGAATTGTCGGCATTCCGGTTACCTTTTTCGGTCACCCGGGCGCGGCCAGCCAAACTGGCGGAGCGCCGGTTCTTTATTCAACATCTTATGGGCATACAGTGCATTCGTAAATGATTTTTATCTGCCCATTGCCTCCATTCTGGGGAAAAGTGCCTCGCAGGCCACCCACGCCGCCGCCGGTGGGATTGTACGTGGCCCCGGCATCGGTCGAGTAATCAGCGCATCCACTGCAGCCGATGCCACCGCCGCCGCCATAGAGATCGCCGTCACCATATGTGTCCCAGCAATAGTCGGACCACAAACCCGCACTGTCTCCGCCGTCACCGCCCGCAGCCTCTGCCGCAAGCATTGCTGCTGTATTGTCATAGATAGCGCTGGAACCGCCTCCCCCGGCTCCTCCCCATGAAAAATCAATATCACAGGCGTCACCATTTTCGCCGAATATACCTGGGTTATAGCCCCATCCTCCTGCGCCGCCAATTTCACTCGTTGCGGAACTTATCTGGCCGGCGCCGCCCACGTTGATTGATAACGATATGTCGGCTGTCGCATCGCCATAGTGCATGATGATCTCATGTCCATATTCACCGCTGGTACCGCTGCCATATTCATCGGGTCTTCCGCCAGCACCGCCGGCACCCTTGACAATGAACATGATATTCGTCGCCCCGGACGAAATAGTGTGTGTTTGCTCCGAACCTGTGTAAATAAATGTTTGCGAGTATCCTGACGCGGTTGTCAGCTCATTGGCTGTCGCGGCTGATGTGTAGTTGGTTCCCGAGTCGGGAGCAACGGTGTTCAGCTTACCCTTGTACGCATAGACAGCCACGTAATATCTTGTGCTGGGAGAGAGCCCGGTCACCACCACGCTGTCCGTGGTGCTGCTTCCCTTGTGCACGACATAATTGCCGGCGCCGATCTGGGATCCGTAACCGAATAACGAGTTTGCCGTATATCCGCTTGTATTCGTGCCGTCAGGTGGGCTCAAGGTCACTGCTGATCCCTGCCGCATGAGGACGATAACTCCATCGCCGTCGGTTGTGCCGGGCGACCAGCTCACGGTCATGGTCGTTGCGGTGAAATCAGTTATATTCACCACCGGCACCGACGGTTCGGTATAGAAGCTGCCCTGTGGAGAATAACCGGTGCCGGCGCTGTGGGAGGCGTAACCGCGATAATATATTTTTGTCCCTTCCGGCAGCGCGGATCTCACCGAGCTGAAAGCGCCCCGGGGGGCGGCGCCTTCCGCCGAGGGATTTTCAGTGGGGATTGAGGACTCGCTCCACACCGTGCCATGATCGGTGATGGCCTTGCCTCCTTCATAGGTTATGGTGGCGCCAAGGGTGGCCGAGGTGGCGCCAATGGTTGGAGCTGTCGGAGAGGAGAGGGTCGGTGGAGTGGGCGGGGTGTCCGTCCATGGCGTAACCTCGTTCCAAAGCTGATTATAGGGCCATGCCACCGCGCCGTTGACGCTGTCGTGACATGAAACGCCGCCGAAATTGTAGGAGTAGCTGAAGGGGCCGTCAAGATACCCGTCTCCGCTTCCTGAGCCGCCGCCCGGAAATTGCCCGCTGCCGGAGCCGCTGCCGCTGCTGCCGCTGCGACTGTGAAAGGGGATGGAAGTCGGATAGCCCGATGATCCTACCCGGCCACGGTGGTCGAAATCCAGGCAGTTGGTGACCATCAGTCTGGGTAATGCTGATCCGTTGTGCGGAGAGTGGCATTTGGAGCAGGAGAATTTATGTTTGGCGCCGGATCCCCAGCCCTTGACCGTCTCGTGCACCCGATCCATGGTGCCCCATTGGTTATTCTGTACTCCACCGTCAGGATCGATATCAGCATTGGAGCCGTCGTTGGTATGGCACTTCAGGCAAAGACCGGCAAAAACGTTGACATTTTCAGTAATTCCTGCGTTGTAGGCAAAATTCCAGTTGGCAAAGGTGTTCTGGTCGATATGATAGCCCGGATCGCTTCTCTGGCTGCTGGGCCCATATCCGGGACGTCCAATGGCTAAATTTGTTTGCAGGGGCGCGGCATCTTCCTTGTAAGGAGAAGTGAGCCAGGTGCCTTTCAGTAAGGGCACCCCGTATTGTTGAGTTGATGACCATGTTCCTGCATTGTCTTCGCAGGTTGATTTTCTATTATACGTTGCATTGGAACAGGTTCCAACGGCTTCAGGGCTGACTCCATGCGGGTCATGGCACGGAGTGCAGAGGCCGTTGATATTGTGCATGGGTGTTGAATAGAGAGAACTTGAAGCGCCAAAATGCCCGCCGGCATTCTGGGAAAAATCCTTGTATGGGTAGCGTTTCTGGGTGCCGGCGCCGCCGGGTAACAGAAATTCGGAATCATAATAGCCGATAATCGCCTGGCTTGCCTCGTAAGTGGCCTGGTAGCCCCATGGTTTGCCTGCAGCGCTTCCATCCGGTGTCAAATGGCAATCAAAACAAAGGGCTGCTCCGGTGTTGTGTTTATTTTTGAATGCATCCGAGCCTCCGGATTGGGGCTGGTAGTCCACTGAATACCCCCCGATATCTGCATTGGTATCTTTCAGGATCCCCCCATTGTCGTCAAGGCCGGCAAAAAGATTGTCGTAGGATGTAGTGATTCCAGAAGCACTCGAACCATGGGCATTATGGCAGTCAAAGCAGGCTACGGATACAGAGCCGCTCGTATCGGGTATTATACCGTCTACTCCGGTGCCTCCCGCCGTTTCAGCTTCAGCATCCCAGCCCCTGCCGTTGCCCGCGGCATTGCCGTGTGCCGAGTATGCTTTATTTATGTTCTTTTGGGCAGCGTTGGCGGTGGTGGTATATTTTCCCCATGTTGTTGCATTGGGCTGAGAGTATCTGGCATCAACACTGGTGCCGTCCCAGGCATACTGATTGGGAGCCTTCCCATCGCCGAAGATGCCGCCGCCTGTTGTATAATTGTTGTAGTCATCATTATGACACCCAAGGCAATGGGGATTCAACTCCAGCGCCGTTGATGCGCCAGCCGTATACTGTATTGCGGTGGTGCCGGGGGTGTATATGCCCGGACGTGGATCGGCAATGCCGTCGTTATTATTGTCCCTGATGACCAGGTCCACGGCTGAACCGGAAATTTCCGGTGTGTGATATGGGGTAGGTTCGCCATTTATGTCGGCTTCCCAGTGGCATTGATAGCACTGTTCGCTGGATAGCGCCACTCCCTGAATATGGTGGGAGTTGCCGGAAAACTGAGTTCCGACGGCAGCCCTTGCGTTAACTGCGTTGCTGTGGCAGTCAAGGCAGACGACGCCGGGTTTGAATCCACTGGCATGAGAGTGACAGTTTGTGCAGTGCTGGCCGGCATAATGGGCATGGTCTCCACCTGCATTGTTCCGGTGATATGCTGTTTCGGTGTGACAGACTTCACAGATGCCGTCATAGGTCGCATCGCCGTCGGCAAATGAATTCGGACCTGTCGGGCCATTGAAAACCATCGTCTTTTTGCCGCTCTTGGCAGGTTTGGCGCCATAGACTTCAATCTGGTCGAGTCGGGCAAAATTCCAGATAAATTTGCTGCCCGGCTGCCCACCCTGCGAATGTGGGTTGTGGCAGACTGTGCAGCCGGCAGCCCATTCTCCATACTTGGTGCTTGCCATTGACAGGCTTGAGTGAGTTTCCTTGTTTTCCAACGTTACGGGACCGCTGGTGGTGATTACTGTATTGCCGCTATGACACTCCCAGCACTTGAGGTTGAAGGGGGTGTTCTCGTTCTCCAATACGTCGGGATCACGGGCAGGCCAGCCTGGATAGGGTTCCGGGATGAATTTGGGCCAGCCTGTAGCTGTCAGATCATGACAGTCCAGGCAGCCAATAATTGAAGGCGAAGTGGCATTGTTGTGCGGCGCTTCCAGCACACCTTGCGCGTGTCCGTTCACTGCAAAAAACAGCAGGGCGGACAGGGCCGCCAAAGGAACGAGGTGCGGATTATGTGTTCTCATCTTCCGGGTCCTTTTGTTGATTTCTCTGTGGAGTTTCTTTGAGTCAGTTCTTTTTGTATCCTGTTATTGATTTAATTATTTAAGATGCCTTGCCGGTTCATGGCTTAGGTTAACAAATCCGGCAGCATCGCCAACGGACATTTCATCGCAGTAGAGTATATATCGAAGATGGAATGTCCGGACAAAAGTAAATGGAGGAAAAAGAGGGGACAAAATTGCGCTGAACTGCTTGTACCAGGTAAACGGAAAATGGAAATGACGGGTGAGAAGCATACTTTACCCTTCCAGTGGTTACATCTTCGTATTTTGAATTACGATATATGTCGAATGTCCCGAGTCATAAAGGGAAGACAAATAAAAGAATTAACAGGCTGATAATGTTGCATTTTACACACTCTCTGGAAAAAACATAAAAAGAAAACATTATAATTATTAATTAGTGTCCGTACAGCTGGCTATAACGCGTTGATTTTATAACAAAAAAATAGAAAATTGGGGTGGATTTTTTTCGTGTTTTATGGTTTAAATAAAATGGCAACCACGCGATTTTATTTAACAATATAGACGAAGAGGCCTTTTCAAATGCGCAAAACATGCAAAAAGCAGCTCCCGCTTCCTGAAGCAACCACCATCCACCCCAAAGTGAAAGAACTGGAAACGATCAGTCGCATTCTGGATGAAAATCCTACCATATATGAACTTGTGGCACAAGATCTCGGACGTGCTGATAATGACACCGGTGCCGTTGGTATGAGCGCGGAACAAGTGATCTGCGCAGCTATTATCAAACAAATGGAGGGGTACAGTTACGAGGAACTTGCCTTTCATCTGGAAGATTCCAAGGCATACCGTACGTTCTGTAAATTT